>BBFE01000001.1 GCA_001313085.1 Paenibacillus sp. JCM 18996
CCTCGCAGCAGCCTGCAGCCGGCAGGCAGCCAGCCTCACAGCCGTCTGATCCCGGACAGCGGGAGGAACTGCTGCAGCGCATCAACCCACACAGCAGCCCCCCGTCTCCGCTCAGACTCCTGAGAAAACCGCGTTACAAATCAGCATAACAGGGGACAGCAAGCGCGGGGTCATTTTAAAGGAAATCTCCGTGCCTTTTCAGGAAGGAATGACGGTGATGGATGCGCTCAGGCAGGTGACCAAAGAAAATAAGATCCAGATGGAATTCCAGGGCAAGGGAACATTCGCATATGTACAAGGCATTGATAACGTGTACGAATTTGATGGGGGACCCAAAAGCGGATGGGTGTACAAAGTAAACGGCGTCGCGCCAAGCCAGGGAGCGGGCTCTTATAAGCTGTCGGCAGGCGACAAGCTTGAATGGCTGTACACGCTAAACCTTGGAGAAGACGTAGGGGCGATAAAGAAATGAACAGCGGTTTCCGGTCGTTCCATCCGTTTCCCTGTTTTTTTTCTTTTATATGGGCGTTATGATTCTTGGCATGATCGTAACCCACCCGATTTACATTTTAACTCTTCTGCTGCTTTTGACGCTGCTTGCCGCCTTGAACCAGGAACACAAAGCCTTGGCAAGCATGTTGAAGCTTTATCTTCCGGTTAGTGTGCTGTATGCGATGATCAATCCGCTGTTTTCCCATCGGGGGCGTCATATTTTGTTTTACCTTTGGGATCAGCCGGTCACGTTAGAGTCGCTCGCTTACGGCATTTATTCTACGGTCAATCTGCTGGTGATTCTGGTGCTGTTTATCTCTCTTTTAATTCGGTGATCACGCCGGCCAGGTTCCTGTATTTGTTCGGGTCGCTGTTTCCGAAAATCGCGCTACTCATCGTCATGTCGATGCGCTTTGTTCCGCTGTTAAGGCGAAGGCTGGCGGAAATTTCGTCGGTGCAAAAAATGAAGGGCGTCGAGGTGGGGCACGGAAGCCTGCGCAAACGAATGACGGCCGGAATGAAGCTGCTGCAGATTCTGCTCACCCTTAGTCTCGAGGAGGCGCTGCAGACGGCGGATGCGATGAAAGCGAAGGGATATGGCTCGGGCCCGCGCGGCCGTTATGAGGAATTCGTTATGCGGCCCCGGGATTGGGGCTTGTTCGGGCTTTTATCGGCATTGTTTGCAAGCTGTGTCGTATTCCGGTCTCTGGGCTACGGCTCTTATCGGATTTTCCCGACGCTTGGAACTGTGACGCTGCAGGGGTGGGAGACGCTGTCGTTCGCCTGCTTTGCGCTTTACGCGGCAGTGCCGGTCATCGTGGAAGCAAGGGAGGTGTGGCTGTGGCGATCCTGGAGATCCAAGAATTAAGCTTTCGATATGCTGCGGGGGAACGCGCTGTGCTGGACGGAATCAACCTTTCGGTGGAACCCGGTGAATTTGTGCTGTTGTGCGGGACTTCCGGCTGCGGCAAAACCACTCTGCTCCGCCATATCAAGAAGGAGCTCACGCCTGTCGGTGCGGGAAGCGGGCAGGTGCTTTTTTTCAGGGCAAGCCTCTTTCGGCATATGACGACAGGTATGTTTCGAGAAATATCGGGATGGTGCAGCAGAGTCCGGAAAATCAGACGGTCACGGACAGAGTGCTGTCGGAGCTTGTGTTTACGATGGAAAATGTGGGGTTTACAACCGATCTTATGCGGAGGCGGGCAGCCGAGCTGTCGCATTATTTCGGGCTGGAGGCGCTGCTGGGCAAGCACGTGTTTGAGCTGTCAGGCGGCCAAAAGCAGCTCGTGCAGCTGGCCTCGATGCTGGCTTTACAGCCGCAGCTGCTGCTGCTCGACGAGCCGACGGCGCAGCTCGATCCGCTGGCGGCCCGGGAGCTGATCCAGATGCTGCAGCGGATCAATCAGGATCTTGGACTGACGGTCATCGTGCAGAACACCGTTTTGAAGAGCTGCTGCCTGTCGTTGACCGGGTGGTAGCGATGGACAATGGTGCCATCAGGTACACGGGAACATCGCGTGAAGCCGTGCAAGCGTTTTGGTCGGACGAGCATGGCAAGTGGGAGGATTTTGTTCCGCCGATTCCGAGGCTGTTTTTTGCAGGAGACGGGGAGCCGGAATGAGCGGGCACCGCTTACTCCGCTTACGGTCAAAGAAGGCAGGCAAATGCTGCGGGAGTTCCCCTCATTGGAGCGCGTCCGGCAGACAGCGGCTGCGGAGCCGGAGGGCAGCAGCTCTGGTGATCGGACGATTTTGCTGGAGTGCAGGGATCTGTATCTTCAGTACAGTCCACAAGATCAGGCGCCGGTGCTGAAAAAATGCTTCTCTCCGTGTGCACACCGGAGAGGTGCTCGCTATACTCGGTGCGAACGGATCCGGTAAAACTACTTTGCTGAAAGCCATGGCAGGAATTCTGAAGCCGCAAAAAAAAGGCAAAATCCTTCTCCAGGGGAAGGACTTGGGCAAATGGAAGCCCCATGAACGCGCGGCTCGGATAGGGTTTCTGGATCAAAATCCGCTGACCTATTTTATCGAGGAAACGGTGCTGCTTGAGCTTCAGCAGGCTGGGGCCCGGTCTGAGCAGGGGGGCGCCGGCCGAGATTCCCAACGCGCGACTCTCCCGGCGCGTAATGCGGCGCTGCACGGCGGGTGGTCAGAAGCAATCGCGGATGTCGTGGAAAGGTTCGGCCTTGGCGATGTCCTCGGCAGACACCCTTACGATTTAAGCGAGGGGGAGCGCCAGCTTGCGGCATTAGCGGCAGTGATGCTGTCTGGGCCCGGTCTCTTGCTGCTCGACGAGCCGACGAAAGGGCTGGATCCTGCGGCCAAGCGCCGCTGGGGAGAGCGGCTGCGGGAGCTGCAGCGGATGGGCAAAACTGTTGTCATGGTCACGCATGACGTGGAATTCGCCGCAGACTATGCCACCCGGTGTGCGATGATGTTTGACGGCACGGTCGCCGCCGAAGGGGCACCTTCGTCGTTCTTCCGCGATAACTTATACTACACGACGGCGATGAGCCAGCTGCTGAGGTGGGAGTGAAATGACGCGCGTCCGTTTCGCTTTTTTTTGCATCGTAATCCTGTTATTCGTCGGCGCGCTTGCCTACATGGCCTGGGCGACAGACGAGCAGTATTTGCCCATCGCCCTGCTCCTGGTGTGCAGTTCGATCGTGCCGTTTTTTTTCTGCGCTTTGAAAGACGGTCCCTTCAGGCCCGCGAGATCGTTTTGCTGGCCGTACTTTCCGCGATAGCCGCCGCCAGCCGGGTTCCTTTCGCCGCTTTGCCCAGCGTGCAGCCCACTTCGTTTGTCATCATCGTTTCCGCTCTCGTGTTCGGTCCGGAAACGGGCTTCATGGTTGGCGCAGTGGCCGCGATGGTGTCCAATATGTTTCTTGGGCAGGGCCCTGGACTCCCTGGCAAATGTTCGGCTGGGGAATGATCGGTTGGACGGCGGGCATCCTGTATCAGTGGGGCTGGCTGAAAAACCGTTTTATGCTGCTGGCCTTCGGGTTCGTTTGGGGCTTTTTTTTCTTCGGGTGGATCATGAATATTTGGGTGCTGGCCAACATGGGGCGCGATCTGACCTGGCTGCGGTGCTCGCTGCTTATGCCGCCAGTTTTTTACTTCGATTTGGCCCACGCCCTCAGCAACGTCTTTTTTTTCCTGGCGGTGCTCGGTCCGGGGTGGATCAAGATTTGCAGCGCTACAAAAGGAAGTACGGGTTGTTGGAAAAAAATAATGTCAGCTGCGGGGTCGATCTATGGTTCGACTCTGCTGCCTGGATTTCTGCGCGGCATGGCAGGGTCAATCATTAGTTACATTGGCCCATAATTAAATTGGAAAAAAAATCACTTTACAAACCGGCCCTCGGTCGCTATTGGACAAAAAAAGTCGCTAATGCTCCTCTTTACCGATTTCCTGGAGGAATGGAAGAATTTGATATATCCGGAAGCTGCGGATAGACAACAACCTGGAATAAAAGTACAATTACCAATAATAAACATCTGGCTAGGCAGTGAATCAAAGTACGGTTTAGCATGCGGAGGAATCTATGCTTAAATTAGACATAAATAAGCCTGAAGAGCTTGTACGAGTGGCCCATGCCTTATCCTCTGAGGTCCGTATAAAAAATTCTGCAGCTGCTGAACAACAGGAATATGAACATAATCGAAATTGCGGAATCAATCCAAATCCCTGTTTCTACGGCTGCCTCCCACATCAGGATACTGGAAAAGGCCGGGCTTATTTTGACTGAATTGCAACCAGGCATCCGGGAGTCATGAAAGTGTGCAGCAGAAGCTTTCACGATGTGCATATGAATTTGAATCCCGGCACTTATTTGCAAAACTATAAAAAAACAAATACGAAATTGATATGCCCTTGGGACAGTTTGTCGACTGCTTCGTCAGTCCCACCTGCGGTATGGCGAATTCACAGCAGATGATTGTGCCGGAAGATCAACCTTCCAGCTTTTTTTTCATCCCCACCGCGTGACGGCCCAACTCATTTGGTTTAGAAAAGGTTATGTGGAGTACAAGTTTCCGCTTGGAGTTTCCAATAAGGCCGGGATCGAGTCGCTGGAATTCAGCTTGGAACTTTGCTCGGAAGCCCCAAGCTACGACAATGATTGGCCGTCGGACATCACCGTGTGGGTGAACGACATTGAGATCGGGACCTGGACGTGTCCAGGCGATTTTGGCGGAAGGAGGGGACGGCTTAATCCGGCTTGGTGGTCTGAAAACAGCACGCAGTTCGGCTTATTGAAAACCTGGAAAATTGACAGGACCAAATCCTCTGTGGACGATGTGCCGATCTCGAGCGTAAATATCACCGATTTAAAGCTGCCCTTGAGCGATTCGATCAGTTTTAAGATCGGCGTAAAAAACGGAAGCGGTTCATAAGGGCGGTATCAACCTGTTTGGAAGAGAATTCGGGGATTTCGACCAGGATATTAAAATGAAAGTGTATTACGTGAATGAATAGCTGGGATTGCCGCACGCAGCACCCAAAGTAAATTGAACAGCACTTTTGACAGTAAAGTAATAAATGCGAGTGCAGCGGGATCCCTGTAGTGGCAGGAGCTGCTGCTGTGAATGGTGCATTTGCGGCAGTCATGTGAGCCTCAAAACGCCAAATAGCCCGGCGTGTTCCGCCAAGCGGGGTTAGCGCTCACGCATTAACGGATTTTTTTATTCCCTTATTCACAGATTTCCCGCTCCCCGACTCACATTAACGGAATACAATTCCTCTATTTTGGGAAAACAGGCTTTTTTTACCCATTCCAACCAGCGTTTTGGTCATAAATGACGGAATCCCAGTTCGTTAATTCCGGGAAATATCCGAGAGGGAAGCCCGGTATATTTTCACGTTCATCAAAGTAATCCAGTCTGCTATGAACTAGTCCAGTCCCAGTCATGATAAACAGGTACGCTGTCTTATTTACCTGAAGGGTGGATTTTGTTACTTTTCTAACGCGCGCACCTCTCCGGCACGCGCTTCGGGGCTGCACGGTCGATAGTCAGACTCGAAAAAAAGACTTTTATTTATTACAACTATATTGTAAATAAGTAAATAAATGGTATAATAAAAGCGGTTACATACCATATTATTCTATTTTACCCATCTAAACACCTGAGAAACAGCGAATTTTCCTCTAATAAGTTACATAAACATTGTAATAAAACAGATACAGTGTTTGTGCTGACTTACAAAAAAACAATCTTGAAAGGGGAGTGCAAGCTTTGAAGAAAGGGCTTTCATTGTTACTGTCACTAGTCCTTGCATTCAGTCTGCTCGCAGCATGTTCATCAGGCACAAAATCCGCAGAAGGGGACAAAAAAGCCGGCTTCGTCCAACCAGAAGGTTGAACTGGTGTTCTGGTCCTTGTTCAGCGGCGGCGACGGGGATTTCATGCAGCAGATGATCGACGGCTTCAACAAAGAAAATCCGAACACCCAAGTGAAGAACGTGAAGCTGGAGTGGGCGGAATATTACACCAAGCTGATCACGGGAGTATCCTCCGGCAACGGGCCGGACATCGGTGTGTCCCATACCTCCAAGCTGCCCGAGCTGATCAAGCAGGGCGTCGTCAATGAACTGGATCCGATCGCGAAAACAGAAAACCTGGACTGGAACCTGTTCAACCAGAACATTTTAAACTCCACGGTGGTGAACGGCAAACATTACGCGATTCCGATCGACACGCACCCGTTTATTATGTTTTATAACAAAAAGCTTTTGAAACAGGCCGGCCTGCTCGACGACAAAGGCAAGCCGGTGATGGAACAATCCGCAGAAGGCTTTGTAAGCTTTGCCGTCAAGCTGAAGGCCAGTCTGCAGAACAATCAAATGGCTTTCGCTTTCCCAAGTAAAGGGGACGATCCGTACCGGCTCTGGTGGTCGCTTTATCACCAATTGGGCGGGAAGGATGTCATCGCCGATGATTTGAAAACGCCATCAATCGATATGGATAAGGCCGTCAAGGCGGCGAATTATATCAAGGACTTATACCATAAGCATCAAGTCATCCCGCTGAACCTGGAAAACTTTACGAAGACCTTCCAGGCGGGCAACTCGGGATTCTTCATGTCAGGCGTATGGAACACCGGAACAATGGAACAAACGAGTGGACTGGAATTCGGCGTAATGCCGATCCCGAAGTTTTTTTTGACAAGCAGGCCACATGGGGAGATTCCCACACGCTGATCCAGCCGATGCAGAAAAAAACAGGATGCGAATAAACAAAAAAGCGGCTTTGGCCTTTATGAAATACGTTGCCGACCACGGCGAAATCTGGGCGAAGGCGGGACACATCCCGGCAAAAGCGAAGATCGTCGACGATCCCGAATTCAAAAAAAGCTTCCTTACCGCAGCGATTATGTTTCAGTAGCCGACACCGTTGTGTTCAACAAGCAGTCGCCGTATAACTGGCCGATGAAAACGGTCATCATCCGCAACCTGGATACGATCTGGAGCAATACTGTCCCTGCGGAAGAAGCGTTCAAGAAAATGCAGGAGGAACTGAAGACCGTCATCAAGTGATCGCCTTGCGAAATCTATAGTCCTGGCCGCCCGGAGGCTTTCCTCCGGGCCAACCCGGATATCGTGAGAGAGGTGCGCAATGAAGAGCAAGAAAATGACCGGGAACATCAAGGCAGTGCCTTTCCTGCTTCCTTTTTTTCATCGTCTATGTCCTGTTCACGGTGTACCCCATGCTGAAAGGCTTGCAGATGAGCCTCTATCAATGGACTCTTATCAAGCAGATGGACTACGTGGGTTTCGCCAACTATACAGCGATGTTCAAAGATCCGCAATTTTGGCAGGCTCTATGGAATACCACCTTATTCGTGCTTTTGTCCACTCCGGCGATGGTTGTGCTCGCTTTGGTTCTAGCGCTGTTTGCCAACATGAAAACGAAATTCCGGACCTTTTTTTTCCGGGGGAGCTTCTTTCTTCCGGGAGTTTTATCCGTATCCGTCATTTCCTTCTTGGCCATCTTCATGCTGCAGCCCTACACCGGATTTGTGAATTCTTTCCTTCATCTGCTGGGCAGCAAGGCCGAGCCGTTCTGGCTGGCCGACAACAGGCTGGCGTGGGTATCGATCATAAGCGTGACGCTATGGTGGACGGTCGGTTTCAATATGATTTTGTATCTCGCTTCACTGCAGGATATCCCCGACTATTTGTATGAGGCGGGAAAAAATCGACGGAGCCACCGACAGCCAGCTGTTCTGGCATGTGACTCTGCCGCTCCTTGCGCCTATCACGAGGATGATCCTCCTGCTGCAAATTATCGCTTCGTACAAAGTGTTCTCCCAGATTTGGCTCATTACTAGAGGGGGACCGGGCACCAAGACAAGGCCGATCATCCAATACATTTATGAAACCGGATTTAAAAAAAATAACGATCTGGGCTACGCAGCCACCATGTCTTACGCACTGTTCGTCATTTTGCTGGTGCTCGCCTTTGTACAGCTCAAACTAAAGCCTAAGGAGGAGGTCTAGGTGAAGTCACCCGCTCTGCTGACGAGAGTCCGGCTGGTCCTGGCTTTTATCCTTGCGTTATTTTTCCTGATCCCGGTCGTCTGGATGCTGTTCGTCTCTGTCAAGACGGAAGGCACTCCGATCAAAACGCTCATCGACTGGTTTCTGCCGCCTTATACTTTTATGAATTACGCTAACGTGCTCGGCAAAACGCCGATGCTCAGGTGGATGGGAAACAGCCTGTTTATCGCGCTTGTCAAAACGGTACTGACCGTGCTGTTCACATCTCTGGCCGCTTTTGCCGTTTCCAAAATTGATTTTCATTATAAAATTGGATTTTTTTTCTGTTTTTTTTGTCGCAGGCTTGATGATTCCGGGAGAGGCGACAATCATTCCGCTGTATGCCGTTGTCAAAGATATGGACTTGCTGGACAGCTACCTGGGCATTATTTTTCCGGGAATTGCTGCTCCGCTTGGGGTCGTCATTCTGAAAAGCTTTTTTCGACGGTGTGCCTAAAGAAGTCCTAGAGAGCGCGGAGATGGACGGGTGCGGCTTGTTCAGGATTTACAGCACCATCGTCCTGCCTTTGGCCAAACCGGCGCTTGCGTCGCTCGCGATCTTCACATTTATCGGTTCGTGGAACAATTTTCTGTGGCCCTATTTGTCCATCACGAGCGAGGAGCTTTATACGCTGCCGGTCGGCATTCCTACTCTGCTGTCGAACTACACGGTGGATTATGTCACTCCCATGACGGTCAACGCCATAGCCTCCATACCGGTCATCATTGCTTTTATTCTGTTTGAAAAACAAATTGTACAAGGGATCAGCTTCACCGGAATCAAAGGATAAGAGAGGAGAATTGTAATGGTAGACGAAAATAAAGGGGTGCGCCAGGAATACCCGAGACCGCAGTTTGCAAGGCCGGATTGGATGAATTTGAACGGGGAGTGGGACTTCCGCTTTGATGACGGCAACATTGGCGAATTTCAGCAGTGGTATAACGGATCTGTGATGGACCGCAAAATTATCGTCCCTTTCAGCTATGAAAGCAAGGCCAGCGGAATCGGGGAAGAAGCGCACCACAACAACGTATGGTATCAGAAAAAAAATTGCAGCTTCCGGCGGAATATGAAGGCAAGCGGGTCATTCTCCATTTTCAAGCGTCAGATTATCGGACCAAGGTCTGGGTAAACGGTATTTTTTTATCGGCCAGCACGTTGGCGGGTATGCGGCTTTTTTTTCGTTCGATATTACCTATGCGATCCAGGATTTCCAAAGCGAGCAGAACGTCGTGGTCAAAGCCGAAGACAGCATGAGCTGCTTCCAGCCGAGAGGAAAACAGAGATGGAAAGACGAGAACTACGGCTGCTGGTACACGCAGACTACCGGGATCTGGCAAACGGTATGGCTCGAGTTTCTGGACGCCGCCTGCATCCGCGATGTGAAAATAACACCGGACATCGATACCCGCTCCGTTCGTTTTGAGTATCAGATAGACGGTATGGCCGGACGGGATTTGCGTGTCGAAACGGCGATAACGTTCCAAGGAAAGCCGGTGAAGAAAGTATCGTCCCTCGTCGACAGGGAGTCGGTGAGCCTGAGCCTGGACATCACAAGCGACATCCATGAATGGAGAGTTATGCTCTGGCATCCGAACCGGCCGAACCTGTACGACGTGGAGTTTGTTTTATATGACGGCGAACAACCGGTGGACCGCGTGACCTCGTATTTTGGAATGAGAAAAATCTCTATCGAGAACGGATACATATATTTGAATAACCAGCCTCTGTATCAACGGCTGCTGCTTGACCAGGGATACTGGCCGGACAGCCTGCTGACGCTCCATCCGAGGAAGCGATCATCGAGGACATCGACAAGACGCTGGAGATGGGCTTCAACGGCGTCAGAAAACACCAAAAGATCGAAGACGCGAGATTTTTTGTACTGGTGCGACCGGAAAGGACTGCTGGTATGGTCCGAAATGGCGGCCGCTTACGAGTTCTCGGATGAAGCGGTGAGTCATTTCTCGCAGGAATGGGCGGATATCGTCCGGCAGAATTACAATCATCCGTGTATCGTAACTTGGGTGCCGTTCAACGAATCGTGGGGGATTCCTCAAGTGTTGACCGATCGGAAGCAGCAGGCTTTTACCGAAACGATCTACCATCTGACGAAGTCGCTCGATTCCACCAGGCCGGTGGTCGTGAACGACGGCTGGGAGCATACCGTTTCGGACATTCTCACCCTGCATGACTATGAGGAATTTGGCGCAAGGTTCGCTGCCCGTTACACGGATAAGGAGCCGCTGGTCAGCAACGAGCGTTCCTTCAGCAATTACAAGCTGGCGTTTGCCCAAGGCTATGAATATAAGGGCCAGCCAATCATCATCAGCGAGTACGGCGGCATCGCGTTCGACGAGGGAAAAGGCTGGGGGTACGGCAGTATGGTCAAGTCGGAAGAAGATTTCCTGCAAAGGTACAAAGACATTACACAGGCCATTAAGCAAGTGCCTTATGTATGCGGCTTCTGCTATACCCAGACTACCGACGTCCAGCAAGAAATCAACGGCCTGCTCACGGCAGACAGAAAGCCGAAAATCGACCCGCAAAAAAATTCGCGACATTAATCTTTCCTAAACATCCAAGGAGGAAAAAATAAATGGAAGCCCTGAGACCGCCCGCAGTACCGCTAGTTACCGTTGACCCTTACTTCAGTATTTGGTCGTTCAACGATCGTCTGCATGAAGGGGTGACCCGTCATTGGACGAAGCATAACCACGGCATGTTTGGAATGGCCTTAATCGATGGAGCGGCATGGCGGTTTATGGGCGGCGCCGATATCCGCAACGATGTAGAGGCGCTGGCAGCTCCGGCGATGCTGCAGACGAGCCTCGTCGTGCTGCCTTTATCCACGGTATACACGTTCGAGGCGGGCGGGATTTCCTTGACTGTGGACTTTACTACACCGCTGCTGCTTGATGATCTGGACGTATTGTCAAGGCCGGCTTCGTATGTTACTTTCCAAGTTCGTTCATTGGACGGGCATGACCATAATGTACAGATTTATTACGATGTGACGGCTGAGGTTTGTGTCCACAGTCCGCAGCAGCAGGTCGAATGGACAGGGTTCAAGCAGCCGGACGGCAGCCAGGCGTTGAAAATGGGCACGAGGAAACAGGCTGTGCTGCAGCGAAAAGGCGACGATGTGCGAATCGACTGGGGGTATGCTTACCTGGTGGTGCCTTCTTCCGTACCTGCCCAAACGACGATCCGTTCAGAGCAGCTGCGCCGCATGGTGGCGGACAGCGGGGCATTCGATGCAGAGCTTGACACCGATATGCCGCGTGCGGCGGAGGAGAATATGCCGGTCATGGCGGCGATGCTCGATCTGGGCCGGATCGGAGCGGAGGAGCAGTCCGGCTTCCTTGTTCTGGCTTACGACGATATTCTGTCGGTCGAGTATTTCCATACCCGGCTTCCCGCGTATTGGAGGAGAAACGGGATGACGACCGGACAAATGCTGGCGGCCGCAGTAAGCGAATACCCGTCTATCATGAGCAGGTGCCAAGCGGTAAACCAACAGGTGCGGCAGGATGCGCTGGATTCCGGCGGGCAGAAGTACGCCGATATTTTGTCGCTGGCTTACCGCCAGGCTATCGCTGCCCACAAATTGGTGCAGGATGAAGCGGGGAACGTTGTGTTTTTTTTCTCAAAAGAAAATTTCAGCAACGGCTGCATGGGGACGGTGGACGTAAGCTATCCTTCGATCCCGCTGTTTTTTTGCTGTACAACACCGAGCTTGTCAAAGGGATGATGCGGCCTGTTTTCCGATATGCCGGTTCCGACGAGTGGCTTATCCGTTCGCTCCCCACGATGTCGGGCGTTACCCGATCGCCAATGGCCAGGCGTACGGATTGAACATCGAACGGCAGATGCCGATTGAAGAATGCGGCAATATGCTGATTATGGCTGCGGCTGTATGCCTGGCGGAGGGGAAGTCGGATTTCGCCTCCGAACACTGGCAGTTGCTCACGCAGTGGGCGGAGTATTTGAAGGAAAACGGCATGGACCCCGGCAAACAGCTGTGCACGGATGATTTTGGCGGCCATTTGGCGCATAATACAAATTTAGCCGTGAAGGCGATCATCGGCATCGGCAGCTACGGCTTGCTCTGCGGCATGCAGGGAATGGAGCAGGAGAAGGACGAACATTTGCGGCTGGCACGGGAGATGGCTGTTCAGTGGGAAGAAATGGCCTGCGACGGCGACCATTACAGACTCGCATTCGATGTCCCGGACAGTTGGAGTCTGAAATATAATTTGGTCTGGGACACGATCTTCGGTTTAAATCTGTTTGCTCCGGAAATCCGCCGCAAAGAGACCGCCTATTATTTGGCCAAACGCAATCGTTACGGCACGCCTCTGGACAACCGCAAAACTTATGCGAAAGCCGATTGGCTCCTCTGGGCCGCCACGCTGGCTGACAAACGGGAGGATTTCGAAGAACTGGTGAATCCGCTGTGGGATTTCCTGCACGAATCCACCCCGCGAGTTCCGTTTACGGACTGGTACTATACGATTGACGGAAGAGTTGTCGATATGATCAACCGCTCGGTTGTAGGCGGCCTGTTTATCAAGATTTTGTCGGACAAAGGGTCATTGGCAAACGAGAGGGAGTCTTTGATGACTCTGTAAAATGGCGGGGCACAGGATCAAATCCTGCGCCCTCTTTTTTTGAGGAAAAGCTTGTTATAGTTTATCTTCCTTAGCTGGTTAATTTTGCTCTATCTCTCTCCGTAGGTCGGCCGAACAGAGCTATCAGCCTACAAATTGCATCAATAGCTTGTTAAACTTGTCGCGTTCTTCCCAGAAAGGGCCATGACCGCTGTATTGAAACGGGACAAGCTGTGAATTCCTTATTTTTTGATTTAGTACGTGAGCTTGTGCAAATGGAATCACTTTGTCATGAATGCCGTGAATGATTAAAGTTGGGATGATTATTTTTTTGCAGATCAGCATCAAGCTTCTCGTCTCTTAACAAAATTATGATTGCCGCGGTTGACCATCCTGCTGCTTGCAATCCCAACTGGAAAAAAACCAGTCTGAGAACGGGCCGGTTATATACTGAAAGAAAAAGGTGTCCGTCACTCCCCGCATCATCTTGGGCCGGTCATTTAATGTTTCGATCAGAAGTCTGTCGGCAGTTTCTTTTGTTAAGCCTGTGGGCGCTGCCGCGTCTATAAGAGCAAGTTTGGACACTCCGTAACCATTGTGCCGGGCCATATAATGAATCGCAATCGCTCCGCCAGTGGAGTGACCCGCAAGTGTGAAGTTGTCTAAATGGAGTGCACCCACTACAGTGCGGAGATCATCTGCCAACCGGTCATAATTGTAGCCGCTCATCGGTTTATCCGACTTGCCGAAACCTCTCCAGTCAATTCCTATACAGCGGTATCCCATTGCTGGAAGAACATCAAACTGATACTCAAACTGTTTATGGCTCAACGGCCAACCATGTATAAACACAATGGTCTTGCCGCCCCCGGGGTTTATATCTTCCACATATATATTTACGCCTGGTTCTACAGTGATAAAGTATCCCACGCCGATTCCTCCGTTTAGTTAAAGTGGCACACAACTTATGATACTCACCTAAGGAAAAAATAGGTGAGCGTCTACTCTTGTTTGTACGCGATGTGGGAGGAACTGTGCCGACAAATATAGAACTACGCTAAATGTTCAGCTATAGAACTAAGCTATCTGATATAGCGAGAGTGCGAACAGGCGATGGCAGTCATACCGGTTATTCTCTTTTTTTCCTTTTTTTATGCAGAAGTATATAATTCAAGGTATAATGGCAGGAGCTGTAAAAGGGTAACTTTTAAAATGATTATGAAGGCATACCATGGCGGGAAAATTGAAGTTGGCAGTCATCGGCACAGGCAATATTTTCAAAAAAATGCGGGAAGCAGTCAAATTATGATAATGGGAGAAGTGAAGAGCATGGAATATGGGATAACTTTTCTGGGAACCAGTGCAGCGGAAGGGATTCCGGACCCGTTCTGCAAATGCGGCATATGTGAAAACGCGCGTCAAAAAAAGGCGGCAAGGAAGTGCGTACAAGGAGCTCGCTTAGGCTGAATGAACGGGTACATATCGATTTCGGTCCGGATATTTTTTTAGCCAATCTTTAAACTGCGGGGTAAATCTGCATGAGCTCAGGCACATTATCATGACCCATACGCATGAAGACCATTTTTTTGCATCAGCCAGTTCAGTTTACGCCAAATGGCACTGGACAGCAGGGAAGAGCCGCTGAAAGTATATTTAACTTCTCCCGCGTATAAATGGGCTTTTGAACAGCTTGGCGAATACGACCTTTCCTTGATAAACCGTGGAATTATTGAGTTCGTGGAAATCGAATATCTGAAGGAATATGAGATCGAAGGGATGAGAGTTCAGGCGTTGAAAGGCAACCATCGGGCGCACGGAAAAGGCGAACAGGCCGCCAATTACCTGATCACTCTTCAGGACGGCCGTAAAATGTACTATGCTGTGGACACCGGGTATTATTTTGAAGACACCTTTGAACTATTAAAGCCGCATACCCTGGACCTGCTCGTCATGGAGTGCACTTTTGGTTCTATTGCGCTTGGAGCCGGTGCGGAGCATCTTGATGTGTACAGCTTTGTCAAGGTGTTGGAGATGCTTCTGGAGCAGGGCACGATCAACGCGGGTACACGGATCCTGGCGACGCACATTAACCATGTGCATAATCTGGATCATGAGGGACTCCAAGCTTATTTTGCACAAAATGCTCCTGTGAAGGTGGAAATTGCCTATGATGGCTTGTTGATTTGAGATGGCATTGGAATAAAAAAAACGCCAAGTGAATCTTGGTGACTTATTTGTTGTATAGGAAATTATGATTTTAGGTGCGGCTGTGGATAAGCGTAGCCCCTGCTCCATCCGCTTCCCAATGTGCTAGAATGAATGCAGGGAGAGGAGGGGTCCTTGTGGAAGAGCTGACGCTGCTTTTGTTCGAAAGAATGGGGATTTTGCTCATTTTGACGTTTATCTTGACGAGGATCCCTCTGTTCCGCCAACTGCTCGACCGGAAAAAAAGTCCGCCGGCAGCATCTTGATTTTTTTCCTGCCTGTTCGGATTATTCGGTATCCTGGGGACGTACGCCGGGGTGGTCGTGCAGGATAATATAATCTCCTCCTCGTTCTGGATGTTTCCGCTTGCTCCGGAGCAAGCTGTGGCGCATTCCGCGTTGGTCGGCGTCGTTATCGGCGGCCTGATGGGCGGGCCCGCTGTTGGAGCCGGGGCGGGGCTGATCGCCGGGACGCATTTGCTGTATATCGGCGGATTTACCGGGCTCGCTTTCGGCATCGCTTCGCCGCTGACCGGAATCCTGGCCGGCGGGGTAGCCAGGTTCTTCTCCCAGGAGCGGGTTATTTCTCCTGTGAAAGCGCTTTTTTTATCGGCATGTTTGCGCCGATTCTGCTGATGGGGATGATCCTCATCTGCACCTATGCCCCCGGCAAGGCAATCGAGTTGGTCGATTTTATCGGCATCCCGATGGTGCTGACCAATAGTGTGTCGATTGCCATTTTTACGACCATGTTGCGAGTTGCGATGCTTGAAGAGGAACGGGCGGCGGCCTACGAAACGCAGAGGCACTGAAAATTGCCGAGGCTGCGCTTCCCCACTTGAAGCAGGGGCTGGGCTACCAAACGGCCGAAGCCGTCGCCGGTTTATTGATGCGCGAGCTGAAAGCGGCGGCCGTCGCGATCACGGACACGGAGCGCATTCTGGCGCATGCCGGTATCGGAGCAGCGGTGCACATGCCGGGAGAGGAGATCAACTCCCCGCTGTGCCGCAAGGCGCTGGCTACCGGAGAACTGCAGATCGCCGACAGCCATGAGCAAATTCAGCCGTATCATGGGGCGCTGGGAGCGGCGATTATTGTTCCCATCAGCCAAGCGTTGCGGAAGCGGGGCTGATCAAGCTGTACTTCAAGCGGCCGCAGGAAATCCGCACGGTGGAAATCGTCCTCGCACAGGGCTTAGGCCAGCTCATCTCCTACCAGCTAAGCGCCGCGATGCACGAAAAAAATGACGCACCTGATGAAGGAGCCGAGCTCAAAGTGCTGCAGGCCCAGATCAACCCTCATTTTTTTTGTTCAATACGCTCAATTCGATCATATCGCTGATCCGCGTTAACCCCGACATGGCGCGGCATGTTACAATGCAGCTCGGCACGTTCATGAGGCTCAACTTGAAGATTATATCCTCTCAGCGGATTTCCATCCGGCAGGAGATGGACCTTTTGAACGCATACATAGAAATCATCAAAATCCGGTTTGAAGACCGGCTGGCTGTAGTTTGCCAAATCGATCCGGAGCTTGAGGCGCTGCCCATTCCGCCCGCAACGATTCAGCCATTGGTGGAAAACAGCATCCAGCACGGGCTGCGCAGCAGAACGGCCGGCGGCGTGATCCGGATAGAATTAAAAAAGAATTGGCGGGCGCGCGGAGATTTGCGTCGAGGATAACGGGACCGGGATCCCGCCGGAAGTGCTGGACAAGCTGGGGGAGAAGCCGGTGTCGAGCAGCGAGGGCAACGGCATCGGCATTTATAACATAAACCAGCGGTTGATAGCTCTTTTTTGGCAAAGACGCACGGCTGCGCATCGAAAATAAAGAGGAAGGCGGATGCCGGTTCAAATTTTTCATACCATCTACGCTTGCGGAGGCGAGGGAGTCGAATGAAGCGCATTAAAGTAATGATAGCGGAAGACGAACGGTTAGCAGGGAAGAACTGTCCTATCTGTTGCAGCATGAGGACGATCTGGAGCTCCTTCCCAGCGCGGTGAACGGAAGGGAATTTCTGGAAATGGTGCGGACCTGGCAACCCCAAGCCGTGTTTCTGGATGTGCAGATGCCGGAGATGGAAGGCATACAAGCGCACGCATGCTGAAGTCGTCGCCGCATTCCCCGTTCATCGTATTCACGACCGCTCATGAAGATTACGCGGTAGAGGCATTCGGCTTAAACGCCGTCGATTATTTACTTAAGCCTTACAGCCAGCTGCGGCTGAAAGAGACACTGCAGCGCATCCGAGCCAAGCTGGCCGAACCGCAGCCGGAGCCTTCCTCCCTGTCGCCAAGAAAGGGCCTGTCCGCTCCGGGCGGGAGATTGAATAAACTGCTGGTCGAAGACGGGGAAAAGCACGTGCTGCTCGATCCGGAAACGATACTTTACGCGGTCAGGGAGGAGAAGGTCATCCGTATTCACACGGCGGAGGGGCAGTGCATCACGTCCAAACAAACGCTTCAGGAGCTGGAGGATAGGCTGGAAGGCTACTCCTTTTTCCGTCCCTACCGCAGCTATCTGGTTAATCTGAAAATGATCGACGAGCTGGTACCGTGGTTTAACGGGGCATATAACCTCATTCTGAAGGATGCCAAACGCACTGCGATCCCCGTGTCGAGGGAAGCGGCCAAGGAATTGTTCCGGATGTTTAAGGGTGAATAGCGACGCAAGGTTAAACAACGGCTGAATAAAAAAGACCCACCATCACGAGTCGGATGCGCGGGTCTTATTTCCGGGGAATGCCAAATCCTTTTTTGGATAAAATATGGATAAATAGCCCCCAAGCAATCCGTTCGGACCTGCTTTTTTAACGCTTCACACTCTCTTTTGAACGATTGGCGCACGGTTATGTCACAGAATGTTCAAAACCGTTTATAATTCATTTAAGCGCTTTCAATAATCGTCAAGGAGCTGATTTCATGGCAGAAAGACATCTCATCGAAACGATATCAAGCAGGCAGGGGAGCTACAATCTTCAATCTTATGAATCCGCTTACAATAATTTTGACTGGGAAGAGATTGAGCCTCATTTTACATGGCACCGCACAGGGAAATGCAATATGGCCTACGAGGCGATCGACCGTCACGCTGAAGGGCCGCTGAAGCATAAAGTCGCTTTGATCTATGAAGCCGATGACCGTAAAGAAAAAAATATACATTCGAACAGCTCGGCAAAATGTCCAACAAGTGTGCAAATATGCTGTTAAACCTCGGTATCGGGAAAGGGGACCGCGTCTTTTTTTCTTTCTGCCCCGCTCTCCTGAAACATATGTCGGCATATTTGGAACGTTAAAGATCGGGGCGATTGTCGGCCCGTTGTTCGAAGCTTTTATGGAAGGCGCCGTGCTGGACCGGCTGGCTGACTCCGAGGCGGTGGCGGTCATTACGACCTCTGCGTTGAAACACCGTATTCCAAGGGATAAGCTGCCGCATTTAAAATATCTCATTATCGTCGATGAACAGGCCGAATGGCTGCCCGGTGAAATCGATTTTCATCAAGCGATGGCGGAAGCCTCCGAAGAATTGGAAATCGCTTGGGTGGATCTGGAGCATCCGCTTATTCTGCACTACACATCCGGCTCGACAGGTAAGCCGAAGGGTGTGCTTCACGTGCATAGGGCGATGATCCAACACTACATTACGGGGAAATGGGTGCTGGATTTACAGGAAAACGATATTTACTGGTGCACGGCGGATCCGGGCTGGGTTACAGGGACATCCTACGGCATTTTTGCACCCTGGCTGAACGGAGCGACGAACCTGGTTCGCGGCGGACGTTTTTTCTCACGAACGGTGGTATCAAACCCTGCAGGATCATAAAGTTACTGTATGGTACAGCGCTCCGACGTCATTCCGCATGCTGATGTCGGCAGGCGAGGATACTGTGAAGCAGTTCGACTTGTCCAGCCTTCGCCATCTGCTTTCCGTCGGCGAACCGCTGAACCCGGAGGTGATCCGCTGGGGATTGAAGGTGTACGGCAAGCACATTCACGATACATGGTGGATGACGGAAACGGGCGGCCATATGATCGTCAACTTCCCGTGCCTGGATAAGCGGCCGGGCTCGATGGGGAAACCGTTCCCCGGCATTCAAGCCGCGATCGTGGATAATGAGGCAAAGAACTGCCGCCTTACAGTTTGGGGAATTTGGCGATACGCTCCGGATGGCCGTCGATGATGCGCCAGATTTGGAACAATCCGTCCAAGTACGAGGAATACTTCCGCCTGGAAGGCTGGTACATTTCGGGGGATTCCGCTTACATGGACGAAGACGGCTACTTCTGGTTCCAGGGACGGGTGGACGATGTGATCAACACGGCGGGCGAACGAGTCGGGCCGTTCGAGGTGGAAAGCAAGCTCGTGGAGCATCCGGCCGTGGCTGAAGCCGGCGTCATCGGCAAGCCCGACCCGCTCAGGGGCGAGATTATCAAAGCGTTCATTAACTTGCGGGAGGCTATCATGAAAGTCCCGAATTGCTGGAGGAGATTCGCCAGTTTGTCCGCAACGGGCTGTCCGCGCACGCGCGCCCCGGGAATTCGAGGTTGTGCCCAAACTGCCCAAAACCAGATCCGGCAAAATCATGCGCCGGGTACTGAAGGCCCAGGAATTAGGCCTGCCCACAGGAGACCTTTCCACATTGGAAGATTAAATTTAAACATTGGAGGGATAGCGGCATGAAGGGTAAGCAAAAAAAAGATTACGCTGAAGTCTGGCAATCCGAGAAGTTTAGGACGCTGATTTCCCGCAAAAAAAGCGGTTTATTTTCCCGATGACCATATTTTTTCCTTGTCTTTTATTTCGCACTGCCGATCATGACTTCGTACTCCAAAGTGCTAAACGAGCCGGCCATCGGGCCGATCTCATGGGCATGGATATTCGCCTTCGCCCAATTTCTTATGACATGGGCATTGTGCATCATTTACTCCAGGAAATCGGCACAATTTGACCGTATGGTTGACGAAATCAAAAGGGATATGGGGCATAACCAATATGGCATTTACCCTGTTTTGCGCGATTGTCCTGCTAACGCTGGTCATTACGTATTTTGCCGCCAAAAAATACAAATAACACCAGCGACTTTTACACCGCAGGCGGAGGATTGAAGGGCTGGCAGAACGGGACGGCGATAGCCGGAGACTATATGTCCGCCGCCTCCTTCCTAGGGATTGCCGGATCCATAGCTCTTTCAGGCTTCGACGGATTTTTTTCTACAGCATCGGATTTCTTGTGGCTTACCTTGTTGTGCTGTATCTGGTAGCAGAGCCGCTAAGAAATTTGGGGAAATACACGGTTGCGGATATGATCGCCGCGAGGTTTGAAGACAAAAAAAGTGCGCGGGGTCGCCGCTTTAAACACGATCGCCATTTCCATCTTTTATATGATCGCGCAGCTGGTCGGGGCGGGCGCTTGATCAAATTGCTCCTGGGACTTGATTTCGCGACATCCATCCTGATAGTGGGCGTGCTCATGACCGTGTATGTCGTATTCGGCGGTATGCACGCCACAAGCTGGGTGCAGATCACGAAAGCCGTACTGCTCATGGCCGGCACATTTGTCATCTCGCTGATTGTTTTCGCCAAATTCGGCTTCAGCCTGACCAACATGTTCGAGCACATGAAAACGGCTACGCCCCTGCAGGAAGCTTTCCTGAATCCGGGCAATAAATACAAAGTTCCATTGGAGACGATTTCGCTAAATCTCGCTTTGGTGCTTGGCACCGCCGGACTGCCGCATATCCTGACGCGCTTCTTCACGGTGAAAGACGCGCCGACCGCCCGCAGCTCCGTCGTTTACGCCACGTGGATCATCGGAATTTTCTATATCATGACCATCTTCCTCGGCTTCGGCGCAGCCGCGTTCGTTGGCGCAAAGAATATTACAGCCGTCGATAAAGCAGGCAATATGGCCGCTCCGCTTCTCGCCAAGGCGTTGGGAGGAGACTTCTTGTTCGCCTTCATCTCTGCGGTGGCTTTTGCCACAATATTGGCGGTTGTTACCGGGCTCGTGCTGTCGGCGGCATCGGCTTTCGCCCACGATTTCTATGGCCATATCCTCCGCCGCGGCCAGGCCACGGAGAAGGAACAGCTGAAGGCTGCGCGCTGGGCCTCGATCGGGGTATCGGTGCTGTCCATCATCCTGTCGCTGTTTGCCCAAAAGCTCAATGTAGCTTTCCTGGTATCGCTCGCTTTTGCCGTGGCTGCCAGCGCGAATCTGCCGGTCATCCTGTTCACCGTGTTCTGGAAAAGATTCAATACCACCGGGGCGATTACCGGTATGCTGACCGGCTTGCTCAGCACAATCATCTTGGTCGCGCTCAGCCCGAACGTCTGGGATCCTCAAACCGGAAAAGCGATTCTGGTCGGGACTCCGCTCTTCAGCATGAGTAATCCGGGCATTATATCGATTCCTCTCGGCTTCGTCGCGGCTTATGTGGGAACACTGCTTTCCAGCACAAAGGACGAGGCCAAATACCAGGAGATTATGGTAAAAGCCAATACAGGCGCTTGATACTAAGCCACAGGTACGCAAGGGATTGATCAACTAAAATAGCTTACGCTGAACATAAAGGCCGATCCACAAGGGGTGTTACCGCTCTATGGATCGGCCGTTTTTTCGTCTTTTCTTTCGGCAGCTCATGTGCGATGATGAAAATATATGCATCAAGCCCCAGGCGACAGGCAGGAAAGGGGGAAGACGGCGTGAATATTTCGGGATTTGTATTTTTTCTGGCAGTCGTCATCGGCACGCTGGTGATCACATACTATGCGGCCAAGCGGACAATGAACACGAACGATTATTATGCTGCCGGCAGCAGGCTGAGCGGTGTGCAGAATGGGCTGGCGATTTCAGGCGATTATATGAGCGCGGCATCTTTTCTCGGCATTGCCGGGTCAATAGCGGTTTACGGTTTTGACGGGTTTTATTACTCGATCGGTTTCCTGGCCTCTTACGTTATCGTCCTCTACATTATTGCCGAGCCGTTGTATAACTTGGGACGTTACACGATGGCCGACGCGATAGACGTACGTTTTCAGGACAACCTGCTGAGAGGCAGTATCGCCATCAACAATATTATAATCACGATTTTCTATATGATCGCCCAGCTCGTGGGAGCCGGGGGATTGATTCATCTGCTGATGGGCGTTGACTATTCGTCCGCGATTATGATCGTCGGCTGCCTGATGACGATTTATGTCGCTTTCGGCGGGATGCTGGCGACCTCATGGGTTCAGATCATCAAGGCTATTTTGCTCGTATGCAGCACGTTTATCGTCAGTTTGATTGTGCTTTCCCGTTTTCACTGGAATGTGATAGCGCTTTATTCACACATGACGCACGCCACGCCGCTGGGTATTGTATATTTACAGCCGGGCAATATGTTCGAGGGGCCGCTGGACACGCTGTCCTTTAATCTGGCGCTGGTGCTGGGAACCGCAGGTCTGCCGCATATCATCACCCGGTTCTATACGGTTAAGGATACGCGGGCTGTCCGATCTTCCGTCATGACGGCGATTTGGATCATTGGCGCCTTCTATGTTATGACGATTTTTTCTCGGCTTCGGCGCGGCGGCATTTGTCGATTGGCAAAAGCTGCTCAGCGGTGACAATCTGGCGGCTCCGCTTTTGGCGAAGGCGCTTGGCGGGGAGTTTCTCATGGCCTTTATTACGGCGGTTGCGTTTGCCACCATCCTCGCGGTTGTGTCGGGTTTGGTGCTGGCGGCCTCGTCCGCTTTCTCACATGATGTGTACAGAAATATCCTCCGGAGAGGGCAAGCGACGGAAGCCCAGCAGATGCGGGTAGCACAGTGGTCGTCGGTTTTCGTCGGATTAGCGGCAATCATACTCGCGCTCGGCGCCCAAAAGCTGAATGTCGCGTTTCTCGTGTCCCTCGCTTTTGCCGTTGCGGCTTCCGCCAATTTGCCGGTGCTGCTGCTAACCTTTTTTCTGGAGAAAATTCAACACATTCGGTGCCATTACAGGGCTGTACACAGGTCTGATTTCTTCTGTACTGCTCGTCGTCATCGGCCCGAACGTAATGGATCCTTCCCTCGGCTGGATCCGTGCGGACGCGATTTTTTTTCCTCTGAAAATCCCGGCATCGTTTCCATTCCTCTCGGATTCCTCGGGGGAGTCGTCGGCACCTGGCTGTCGCTAAAAGCGAATCCTTCGGACCGTTTCAACCGGATGCTCGTGATGGCCAATCTGGCCGTTGATGAAAAGAACAGGCAGGCAGAATGAATTTTAATTGACAAACAAACACCCGTTAGTTAAGCTTGGAAAGTAATTACCGGAACTAACACTCATTAGTCTGATGATCAATTTTGACGAACGGAGCTTTTTTTTATGAAATCAATTTATAGAAGGCCAGGGGCGGAAGCCATTTTCAACAAAGCTTATGAGCAGACGCTGCAGCAGTGGGAAGTGCCTTACGAAGCGCTGCAGGTCGCTACCCGTTTTGGAATGACCCATGTCATAGCAGCCGGACCTGAGGACGGTGAACCGCTGGTATTGCTGCATGGTTTTGGTTTCAGCTCCACCTTGTGGGTGGATAACATTAAGCCGCTTAGCTCCAAGCATCGCGTGTATGCGGTGGATGTTATCGGCGATATAAATAAAAGCGTGGCGACACGGCAAATCGAAAGTAAACAAGATTGCGCCGATTGGTTCGCGGATGTGCTGGACGGATTACATTTACAAAAAAACAAATGTGATGGGACTGTCTTATGGAGGCTTTTTTGGCGCTAATTTTCGCGCTGCTTCTGCCGGAACGGCTGCGCAGGGTGATCGTGATGAGTCCCGGAGCGTCGCTGCTTCCCCAAAGAAAGAGCTTTTTTTCTGCGCTGCTTGATGGCCGGCATCTTTCCCTCCGCCAATAGGTTAAACAAATTAATGGACTGGATGGCCGCAAAAGGAAACATCGTCAACTCCTCAGTGAGAAACCAGTTTATCGTAGCAATGCAAAACTGCATCCCCCGTATTAAAGTTTTTTGCAACTTATTTGCCGGACGAAGAGTTGAAAAAAGATACAGTGCCCTCTGCTGCTGCTGGTCGGCGATCAGGATGTGCAGTACGATGCGCGTGCCGCGATTCATAGGGCGCTTAAACTCATTCCGAAGCTGGAGGCAGAGCTGATCGAAAACGCGGGTCACGGTTTGCCGATGGAACGGCCCGACATTGTAAATGCGCGCAGTCTGGCTTTTTTTAAATTGAAGTTGCTGCATGGGGTGTTAGCGCATTATCGGCCGAAATGATAATTATGGTTATCACGGTTATCCAAATTGGACATGATAATGTTTAGCGAATACTCTTCCTGGAGTTGAAATTTGGCGTCATGAACCGTGGACAATATAAAAAAAATGCTGGATCTGCTGTACAAGTTTGCCTCATGGCTGCATTTGGGCATCTTTATTATTATTCTCATCGCGCTGTGCGTCGGTATGGTCGGGTTCGTTGAAAAAAATGGCTGATCATCTTGAATGATCCTCCTTATGTGCTGAACCAGTTTCACCAAGTGGCGGAGGATATTTTTTTCGTTGATTCTCGTGTTTGAATTTATGGAGCTGTTAAGGGAGCGGAACGCCATCCGGCTCACCGATATTCTCCTGACCGTTTTGGCACGAAAAAATGCTGCTCTCCCCGGAGGATAGCAGTCTTATTCTTCTGCAGTCCCTGTCGTTTTGTCTGGTCCTTATGATCAGAGTGATCTGGAGCCGGTGCTCGAAGGAATAAGGTGCAAGCGTGACGTTTAATAAAATGGATTTTTGGAGGCTTACTCATTGAAACCCATCATCCCGTTCGAACCCGTAAGGCATGAAACCATCCCTGCTAGCGACCTATGGACATATCAAATCAAGTGGGACGGGGTTCGAATTCTAACGTATGCCGACGGCAGCGGCGTCTCCTTGTATAACCGAAAGCTGAACGAGCGGACCCGCCATTATCCGGAGCTTCACGACATTGCCTCTTACTGCCGGGCCGAATCGGCCATTCTGGACGGTGAGGTGGTTGCGCTGGGGTCCGACGGCAAGCCCTCCTTTCATGAAGTCATGCGCAGGGACGGGCTGCGGCGGATGGAACGCGTCGAACAAGCGCGTAAGGAAGTCCCCGTTTATTATATGGTGTTCGATATTTTATTTTATAACGGAAGCTGGGTGCATCAGCTGCCGCTGCGTGAGCGGATGGAGCTGCTTGGCAGCCTGTTGGTTCCGAACCGGATAGTACAGCATGTGGCATCCCATCCTGACGGGCAAGCGCTGTTCGAGCTGATGAAGCGGCAGGGCATGGAAGGGATCGTATGCAAAAAAAATCTCGACAGCACCTATGTGATCGGGGGGAAGAGCGAGAGTTGGGTCAAGGTGAAAAAAATTACGGGGACCTCATTGCGGCAATCGGAGGGTTTACTCTCAGGGGTGACACGGTGAATGCCGTTCTTCTCGGCTTATATGACGAAGAAGGACGATTTTGGTATGTAGGCCACACCGGAACGGGCAGGCTCTCGCAGTCGGATTGGCGCACACTGACGGAGAAGCTGGCCCCTCACGTGATAAAAGAGCGCCCTTTTGCCAACAATCCGGAACGTCACAAAGATGCCATATGGGTGCGGCCGACGATGGCTGTCAAAGTGAAGTACACGGAATGGCGGCTGGACGAGGGAAGGTCGCTGCGTCAGCCGAGCATTCAGGCTTTTGTGGAAACCGCGCCGAAGGATTGTGTTTTTGGGCAGGTAAAGGCAGAGACGATGGGCACCGGACAAGCTTGAGCAGAAAGCGATGGGACTGGACGAGCATGCGCGGTAAACTAATACAGCAATGTGTCCAGTGGAGCAACTACCCCAATTTCTCGTTCTTAAGCGCTCGCTTCGCCTACGCTGCTTTTAAGATGCCGAGCCGATTTTGAACCTCTGAATGTCACAAACGAATATATTATTAACCCGGACCAAATAAACGAAAAAAAACTAATCAATTGCGCTCTCGTAAAAGGCTCGTGGAACATAAAAAAATCGCAAGCAGCAAACTGGTCGTCGGGGCAATATATTGGATGAATCCGACCATGGAGAGCGGAAGCCGTTTGGTTGCTTCGGCAAACCAGAACAAAGGCAAAGCTGTGGCTGTCCCGGATAATAGTAATAGAATCAGAGACAATCTTGACAGAGTAACAAGAGTAGAGGTTCCTGCGATTTGAACATACAACAAAAAAAGAAAAGTGAAACCGGAAAGACAAAGATAGTTTCCCATGTGAGCCCTAACAAGACATCTAGTTTTGCTATTTTTTTTAGCAAGCCCGTATAACGCAAAGGAAATCGTCAGAAAAAAATAGCTACCCACGGAACATGCCCATATTGCACCGCCATAATGAAAACACCAAAACCCGCAAGAATAATTGCAATCCATTGACCGATGTGCAATCTTTCTTTCAAGAAAATAACTGCGAATAACACACTTATAAGCGGATTCATATAGTAGCCCAGACTCGTTTCAATTACATGATTGTTATTAACCGCCCAAATGAACAGAAACCAATTCAAGCTTATAAAAGTGGAACAAAGAAGGACGGCAATTTTGCTTTTTTCCACCGGAAATGACATCTTTTAGCTGCCTCCAGCGCCTTGCTGCAAAAAACAAGAACGGCAACAAAGACGAACGACCATACGATACGATGGGCCAGAATCTCCCATGCGGACATCGTTTCAAAAAAGGTGCCAATATATAGGAAGTAACCCCCAAGATAAATAGCTTAAAACTCCATAAATGATGCCCCTCTTCATAAGCGATTCCCCTTTATATGTGACTCTACTGGAAAAAAAAGTTCATTTATCATATCATTCGTGAATCTTCTGGAGTTTTCCAGTTTGCTAAGGAAATACTTACGGTCTACTCGCATTAAATGAGGATCGTTATAAATATCATCGAGACGTTCACTAATAAATTCATAAGTATGATCAGGACGAAATCCGGCTTTCCACCGACGTCTAACTGCCTTTTCAATATCCTGCGCTTCCATCAATGTCAACCCGTACAACCTGTACGAATCTAAAACTGCCATCCCGGCACCCCCTGCGCATAGCGTGATCAAGTAAATTGCCGTTAATAATGCTGTTATGGCTTAATAAACATATCGGTTTTTTTTAACTGCCGCAATAAAGTGTCTTTATACCTAATTCCCGAACCTATTATAGCTTACCATAAGGCAGAGATGCTGTTAATTTTTTTGTCGAAACCTCAAAATGTTTTTTTATAAATTCTCATAAAAGGTATTATTAACGCCAAAATTCCCCGCCTGTCAGGACGGGGAATTTGTGGAGGGCAGCATATAAATGTCATTATGCGGATGGTCCTGCAGCTGCGATTTAACTAATCTTCCATCGCTTACTAACTCGTTTAATTTTTTTGCTCAATATCTGACGGTTGCACTCCCAAAATATCCGCCGCTCTAACCGTTGAAATCGACATATACTTCGGTTCTTTTGCCGATGAATGGATCATCGTATGGAAATATTCGTAGAGATTGTCTTTATTTATCAATTGGCACCTGCTTTCCTGCCGCCCATACATAGAATGTCCAAATGACTGGGAGATATAACCTGTTTCCGTGGGGAAGTTTTTTTTCGCTAATTGAACGTTTCTCCCAGGTCCAGCGACAGGGTGAGGCAGGAAGGTCGTTCGGCAGCCGACTAAGGCTCAAATAAAAAAATGGCGATTTGCGTGCGGTCGCGCAGGTGAAGCTTTTGCAATATTTGGGTGACGTAATTTTTTGACGGTTCCTTCGCTGAGATA
This sequence comes from Paenibacillus sp. JCM 18996, assembly GCA_001313085.1. The sequence continues at coordinate 27,631 of BBFE01000001.1, forward strand.
CAGCCTTTCCGCGATTTCCTTGTTGGAGAGGCCTTCGGCAATGTTTTCGATGACCTGCTGTTCCGTCGCGGTAATTCCGAATTTTGCGAAATCTTTGGTCTTTTGGGTCGTTTGCTGCAGGAAGAGCGGCAGTTTTTTTGGCAACGTCCGGATGGACGAGCATATGGCCCTGCATCACCATTTTGATGCCTTCGATGATTTGGCCGGGAGAAATATTTTTTCAGGAGATAGCCGTTCACCCCATGCTTCAGCGCTTCTACGATGTAGTCGTCGTCGTCGAAGGTGGTAAGGATCACGATGTGCACATCCGGCCGGTCCCGTTTGATTTTTTTTGGCGCTCTCTACACCATCGCAAACCGGCATTCGGATATCCATCAACACAAGGTCTACATCCTTGGTCCGCAAACAATAGGAATAGGCTTCTTCTCCGTTCCCGAAGGTGTCCAGGACTTCAATGCCCGGGTCTTGATCCAATATGTATTTAAAGCTCGCCCTGATAAAAGGATCGTCATCCGCAACGATCAGCTTGATCACTTCACTCGCTCCTCCTTGTACGTGCTTGGTTGTTCTCGCGTCTACCCCGCATGATTCCGGTACGGCACAACACTCCGAACGATAAACCGGTCCGTTGTCTCCGTTTCGACCGTTCCGCCTAGCAGTTCAATCCTTTCCTCCATTCCGCGCAAACCGAGCCCTTTTACGATGCTTCCGACGGGCGGGCGGCCATTGCTGCTGACCGACAAGGCGACTTCGTCCGGCGAATAGTCCAGTCGGACGGAGATCGCAGTAGCCTGGCCGTGCCGGACCGCATTCGTCATTGCCTCCTGCGCATTCCGGTAAAACGCAACTTCCACGCTCGGATAAATGACGCGGGGCATGCCGCTGACCGTGAGCTTAACCGGTACCCCGCTGTCTCTCGCGAAATCCTCAGCCAAGCTTTGCAGCGAAAAGCTGCGGGTCATGCGGTCATTGGGTTTTATTTTTTCTCACGGTCGCACGCAGCGTTTCCATGCTTGCGGACAACTGGTCGCGCACGTGATAGAGCATTTCCATCCCCTTTTCGCGATCCTGCGGGAAAGTGCGGATTACCGCTTCCGTCATCAATTTGACACGGATCAGTTTGTGTCCCAGTTCATCATGGATATCCTTGGAAATTCGGTTCCGTTCTTCGGTTTGAGCGGCATTCTCTACCTTTTGCGCATACTCGATCAATCTCCTGCGGGCTTCGTCCAGTTCGTAATGACTTTGGCGCAGAGTATCGTATAACGCCTGATCTCTTCCTTTTGCCGCATAATGCCGTCCATGAACATCAAGGCGGCAAGGATGACGATAAACATCAGATTCGCCAGGAGGACCGTCGCTGCCGGTTCGCTGTAGATGACCGCATTCATGCCCGCCCATTGCAGCGCCGCAAGCAGCCGGTCCGACGGTCTTCCGCTGTTAGGACGGAGAGTGAGCAGGACGGCGAAGGACAGTAAATACAGGAACCCGCCGTAAACATAGCTGAGACCGGTGCCGAGTGAAATCTGCATTAGGATGATCCACGGTGCGGCCGCTGAACGCTCCCATCGCTGAAGATAAGCATGCGGGGCAATATAGAGCAGCGTAAAGAAGGTATACATGTAGTAGGACTCTATAGATGAGGTGTACACCGTGGTTATGACTGCAATCAATATTAGCAAAAAAGCGGATGGCAAACAGCTTCTGATTCATCGAAGGCAACCCAACCTTTACGTTTGTGCGTCCCGGGGACCGTAATGGCAAAATTATAACATGACTTAAGTCATCCTGTACTGATGACTTTCTCTACATGGCAGCAGGCATGCGGGGTAGTAAAATCAAGATATAAGAAAACCTTTGACGAAGCTCTTCAAGGATGGGCGACCGCGGTTTATAAGAGGTTTTCAAAGTTCAACCAGGTGCTGGGAGGAGATCCATATGAGTTTCATTGAAATCCGCAACGTCATGAAACGCTACGGCAGCAAATTATCGGTTGACCATTTGAATCTTTCGGTTGAGCAAGGGGAGATCTTTGGTCTGCTGGGCCTAATGGCGCGGGAAAAAAGCACAACGATCAAAATGATGAGCGGCCTGCTCAAAATCGACCAGGGCTTGATCACTGTCGAAGGAATCGATGTGGGGAGAAGCCCCATGGAAGCGAAAAGGCGCATTGGCCTGGTACCGCAGGAGATTGCCGTTTATGAGGATTTGTCGGCACGGGAGAACGTAACTTTTTTTCGGCAAGCTCTATGGTCTGAGCGGTTTGCTTCTGAAGGAACGGGTGGTGGAAGCGCTCGATTTTGTCGGCCTGCTGGAAAGGCAGAAGGATAAGCCGTCCTCGTTCTCGGGAGGATGAAGCGGCGGCTGAATATTGCGTGCGCCATTGTCCATCATCCCAAGCTGCTCATTATGGATGAACCGACAGTGGGTATCGATCCCCAGTCGCGCAACCATATCCTGGAATGCGTCAAAGAGCTTAATCGGATGGGCTCGACGATCATTTACACCAGCCACTATATGGAGGAGGTTGCGGCAATCAGCAACCGTGTGGGTATTATCGACAACGGCCATTTGATCGCCTCCGGCACGCAGGAAGAGCTCAGAAGGCTGGTCGCGGATGACGAGAAGCTGCGGATCGAGGTTGCCGAAGTTAAACAGCAGGCCATCGACGAACTGAAGCAGTATCCGGCCGTGAGCAAGGTCCTTGTAGAGGATGATACGATCGAGATTTTCCTGAAGAACTCACAAGTTTTCCTGCAGGACATTCTGTTCATTTTGCAGAAATTCCAGGTTTCCATCCGGTCGCTGACCCGCCAGGAGCCGAATCTGGAGACGCTGTTCCTGTCTTTGACCGGCAGAAACCTGCGGGATGCGTAGCAGAACTGCCACCATATGGAAGAAAGGAAGGTTTGTCAATGTGGACCATAGCGATCAATGAACTCAGAAGACTGCTGCGGGCGCGTTCCGTCCTGTTCCTGCTGATCGTCGCGCCGCTTACTCTCATTTTTATACTGGGCTCCGCCCTGGCGAATGTGTTTAACCCCAAGGATCAAAATTTCGAAGCCGTGAAGCTCGTCTATTACGATGAAGACAAAGGACGGCTGTCGCAAGGATTTGAAAGCTATCTGCAGGCTATGAAAGGGGAAGGCCGTCTCACAGCCGCCGAAGAGAATTCCCGTGAGGATGTGCTGCGGAAAATCAAGAGCGGAGAAGCCCAGTTCGGCTTATATATCCCAAAAGGCTTTAGTAGCTCGGTGCTGCAGGGAAAAGAGGGCGGCTGGGAACTGATCAATGGCGGCGACAGGATTAAAAAAACAGAGTCGGCCGACTGATCATGCAGTCGTTCGTCGACGAAACGAACCGCATGCAGTCTGCGGCCATCGTGCTGGGACCGAAAGCGGCGGAACCGTCCGCCGGCAGCTCGAAAGCCGTGCCGGAGCCTGTGTACGTTGAAGCCGGTAAACTGAGCAAAGACGGAAAGGAATACTCGGCCCTGCAGTATTATTCCGCCACCATGCTCGTGATGTTTCTTTTGTTCTCGGGATTGACGGCGGCCATCGGCCTGCTGAAGGAAAAAGAAGCGCATACCCTGCTGCGGCTGCAGTCCATGCCGGTGTCGTCTTCGCGGATCATCGCGGGGAAATTGTCCGGAACCAGCGTGCTGTCGGCAATCCAGGCCTCGGCGATCATTGCGGTCACGGCATTTGCCTACGGGGCGGATTGGGGCGGTTCGCCTTTCTACCTCGTTCTGATCTGCCTCTCGACCATTATGGCATCGATGGGGATGGGCTTTATCGTCGCGTTCCTCTTTCGTTCGACAAAAAACCGCGTCCGGCGTATTTGCTTCCTTTATCGGCTTAATGACGTTTGCCAGCGGCGGGATGATGCCGACCGACGGCACCCCGCTTGAGTATGTCAAACCGTTTACGGTAAATCATTGGGCCTCGAACAGCTTTATCCGGCTCATGAGCGGACAGTCAGGATATGCGGTGATCGGCAATCTGGCTGTGCTCGCAGCCATGGCCTGTGCATTCATGCTGATCGCTTTTATGCTCTATCGAAAGGAAGGATACCATGAATAGCCTGCATATCGCTGGTAATTTGCTCAAAAGGATATTTTCGGACCGCAAAGGCTGGTTTTCCTATCTGGTGATGCCCGTCTTCGTCATGTCGCTTATAGTGAGTTTCATCGGCGGCGACAGCACCCATGTCGTAAAGGTTGGCTATGCAACCAGGATCAGGGCGTGTTTGGCGAGGATGTCATAGGGCAGGTTGCGCAAAAAAGAAGAGTACCGGTTCGTAAAGATGGATGAACGGGAATTGACCGAGGGAATCCGTTCCGGGAAGCTCTCGCTTGGCTTAGTCATCCCTCCGGATTTTACGTCAAAGCTGCTGGCCGGCCAGACTGTGCCCATCCGGAATTATTATTTGAATATATCCGAAGCTTCGTTTGGACTGGAATTTTCGTTGAAGCAGAGTGTCGGGCAGCTGGAGAGGACCACGCAAGCCGTCCGTGCGGGAGGTGCCGCGGCAGAGCAAATTCCGGCACTGGTGGAGAAGGTTCTGGCGCAGCAGGATAAACATCAGGTGAAAACGACGGTGACCGATACCGGAAAAAACTGTCAACAACAACCTGTATCTGGTCATTGGATTTATGCTTTATTTTGTGATGGGATCGATTGTGAACTCGCTCGCGCTGGTGCTGGAGGACCGCAGCCAAATGACGATGACGCGCATCTATACGGCTCCCGTACGTTCGTATGAAATCGCGCTGGGCAATTTTCTGGGGAGCTTCGCCGTGGGATTGCTGCAAATACTGGTAGCCATGGTGATCACTAAGTATATCGTCGGGTTTGATTACGGCATCGGCTTCGTCCCGATGTTTGTGATCCTCGCCTTCTTCCTCCTGGCCGCCGTAGGAATCGGCAGCGCAATCGGCGCGCTGGTGAAGAACAGCAGCAACATCGGACAGCTTAACGCGCTGGTCATTGTCCCGACCTGCATGCTCGGCGGATGCTGGTGGCCGCTCTCGATCATGCCGGGATTTATGCAGAAGATAGCGAATTTTGTCCCGCAAACATGGGCTATCGATGCCGTGGAACAATTGGCTGCAGGGCAAAGCCTGATGCAAATCGGATTGAATTTGGGGATTTTGGCGCTGTTTGCGTCATTTTTTCTCGGTTTCGGCTCCGCGGTGTTAAGGCCGGCCGAGAAGGCCGCTGCTTAGGCGGAAGCGCGGCATGAGGATATCTTGCATATCACATGTCGTGCAGCGCCGCAATACGCGACGGTGTATGCTACAATGGTGAGGGACTGACGGCTTTTTTTCATGAATCCATTTTGGAGGGAAAAAAAATGAATATTCGGCTGCATACTTCACTATGTGAGATGTTTAATGTCCGCTACCCAATCTTCCTAGCAGGTATGGCAGGCGGACCCACCACGGCAGACCTGGTGGCTGCCGTATCGAAAGCGGGCGGATTGGGCACGCTGGGCGCCGCATACATGGAACCGGCCGCAATCCGGGAATCGGTCCGCTCAATCCGCGGGCAGACGGATGCGCCGTTTGCGGTGAACTTATTTGCGGATCGCTCGGCCGACGACAATTCGAGAATCGTGGAAGCCCAGCGGCAGCTGAACAGCGTACGCGATGTACTAGGCATACCTCATCCGCCGGAAAGTGCGGTGGCAACTCCCGATCGTTTCGAAGAACAGTTCGCCGTGCTATTGGAAGAAAAGGTGCCTGTCATTAGTACCGCTATCGGCGTTCTTCCGGAGCCGATGATGCGGCAGGCCAAGTCGGCAGGAGTGCGGACTGTGGCGATGGCCACCACTGTAGACGAAGCATCCTGGCCGAACGGGCGGGGTGCGAGGCCGTTGTGGCGCAAGGAAGCGAGGCGGGCGGGCACCGGGGAACGTTCGACCTCTCGAACAATCCCATGGGCACGAATATCGGCACGTTTGCGCTGGTACCGCAAATTGTCGACCGCGTGAAGATTCCGGTAATCGCAGCCGGGGGAGTTATGGATGGCCGTGGACTTGTGGCGGCTTTGGTACTCGGAGCGCAAGGAGTGCAGATGGGTACGCGTTTCCTCACGGCGGCAGAGTCGGGAGCCCATCCCGCCTATCAGCAGGCCCTGCTCCAAAGCACGGAAGAGAGCACCGTGATAACCAAGGCGTTCTCAGGCCGTCCGGCCAGAGGAGTGCTCAACGAATTTATCCGGCAATGGGATGCCGGCGGAGTCGAGCCGCTTCCTTTTCCCACGCATAATACAGTGACGCGCGATGTCCGCAATGCGGCGGCCCGGCAGAATAACGCGGACTACATGTCTTTGTGGGCCGGCCAGGGTACAAGACTCCTCACCTCGGGACAAAAAAGCGGAGGAGATCATGGCCGAGATCATCAACCAGGCGTTGGCCCTGCTGCATTAGCTTCTTTTAGACTCTTTGATGGAAATCTTACATAAATTTTATTGGGCACCTGCTTTTTTTTGAAAAGCAGGTGTCTTTTTTTTATTGTATAGGAAATTATGATTTTCGGCTGCTTTAACGGTTTGATCCCCCGCCGTGCAGTGTCGCAACGCGCCGGAAGAATCGCGGTTGGCAATATTAAAGGGGAAACCTGCCTTTAAATCGCGGTCGCTCATCCTTGTATTGCTTCGATAGAGGTTTCCATATAAATAACAGACACTGGTTAACCGGACGCGCTGCGGGTTAAGTAATAATTGATTACTAAAATTTCGCCGTCTAAGAGGTGTTGAATGGACATGGAGACTATAACTATACGCTTAAACGGTAACGAAGTGCAGTGCAAACCGGGAACAACCTTGCTTCAGGCAGCAACCGATAATCATTTGTTCGTTCCCAGTATATGCTATAACTCTCAATTGGGGCCGATCCAGACCTGCGATACTTGTTTCGTCGAGGTCGGCGGAGAATTGGTTCGGGCGTGCAGCACCGTCGTGCAGGCGGACATGCAGGTATCTACCGAGTCCCCGTTGGTAAAAGAAGCGCAGACAGAGTCGATGTCGAGGATACTGAAAAAATCACGAGCTATACTGCACTGTGTGCGACAACAACAACGGCAACTGCATTGTACATAATACAACGGAGTCACTGGAAATGAACCACCAAAAAAATATGAATTCAAACCGAAGCCGTACAGTGTGGATTTGTCGCATCCGCTGTACCGCTATGATCCCAACCAGTGCATTTTATGCGGACGGTGTGTGGAAGCGTGTCAGGATCTGCAGGTGAACGAGACGCTGTCGATCGATTGGAGCAGGGAGCATCCTAGGGTGATCTGGGACCAGGACGTTCCGGCGGATCAATCCTCGTGCGTTTCCTGCGGCCATTGCGTAACGGTCTGCCCGTGCAACGCGCTTATGGAAAAGTCGATGCTTGGAGAAGCCGGCTATCTCACAGGGATTGCGTCGAACCTGCTGGAACCGATGATCGATCTCACCAAAGAGATTGAACCGGCTACAGGGAAATCTTCATGGTTTCCGAAATGGAAGCCGCCATGCGCAAATCGAGAATCAAGCGCACCAAGACGGTATGCACCTATTGCGGGGTCGGCTGCAGCTTCGAGGTTTGGACAAAAGACAGGCACATTTTGAAAATTGAACCAAATGTGGAAGCGCCGGTCAACGGGGTTTCGACTTGTGTAAAGGGCAAGTGGGGCTGGGATTTTGTCAACAGCGAAGAAAGACTGACCAAGCCGCTCATCCGAAAAGGGGACAGGTTCGTCGAATCGACCTGGGAGGAAGCGCTGAACCTGATCGCCAGTAAGCTCGGCGGCATCAAGGAAACCTACGGCCCCCATTCCATAGGATATATTTCTTCTTCCAAATGCAGTAATGAAGAGAATTACATTTTCCAAAAAATTCGCCCGCGCGGTGATGAAGTCCAATAACGTGGACAATTGCTCGCGCTACTGTCAGACACCGGCGACCGCAGGCCTCATGAGGACAGTGGGACTGGGTGGAGACAGCGGCACGATGCATGACATCGCAAACACAGAGCTGGTCATCATAGTCGGCGCCAATCCCGCCGAATCCCACCCCGTGCTGGCGACTCGGATCAAACGGGCACATAAACTGCACGGGCAGAAGCTGATCGTCTCGGACCTGCGCAAGAACGAAATGGCGGAGCGGGCCGACCTCCATCTGCATGCGAAGCCGGGAACCGACCTGGTGTGGCTGTCAGCGGTGACCAAATACATCATAGATAAAGGATGGGAAAACCGCGAGTTTATCTCCAAGCATGTCAACGGGTTTAAGGATTATGTGAAATCGCTGGATACTTATACGCTTGATTATGCGGAGAAAGTGACCGGTCTCAGCAAGGCTCAGCTGATCGAGACGGCCACGATGATCCATAACGCCAAATCGGCCTGCATTCTCTGGGCGATGGGCGTGACCCAGCATCTGGGAGGCACGGATACAAGCACAGCCATATGCAACCTGCTGCTTGTCACCGGCAACTTTGGACGCACAGGCACCGGTGCTTACCCTTTGCGCGGACACAATAACGTCCAGGGGGCGTGCGATTTCGGTACGCTTCCGGCTTATTTCCCGGGCTATGAACCCGTCACGGACGACAAAGTGCGGGCACGGTACGAAAAGGCCTGGAATACCGAGCTTCCGGTCGAACACGGCTACAACAACCATCAAATGGTGGAAGGAATCCGCAACGGCGACCTTAAAGCCTTTACTTGTTCGGCGAGGATATGGCGCTTGTCGACTCCAATTCCAACTTTGTGGAAGAGATGTTCGGAAAGCTTGAATTTTTTTCGTCGTGCAGGACGTATTCTTCAGCAGGACGGCGGAATTTGCGGACGTTATTCTGCCGGCCGCCCCAAGCCTTGAGAAGGATGGGACTTTCACCAATACGGAGCGGCGCATCCAGCGTTTCCATAAAGTGTTCGAACCGATGGGCGATTCCAAACCCGACTGGTGGATCATTCAGGAAGTGGCCAACCGGCTGGGGGCTAACTGGAACTATACCACCCGGGAGAGATTATGAAGGAAGCGGCCAGCCTGGCGCCGCTGTTCGCCGGAGTCAGCTATGAGCATCTGGAGGGCTGGAACAGCCAGGTTTGGCCCGTTGCTCCCGACGGACAAAGCACGCCTCTTCTATATGAGAACAACAAATTCGCTTTTCCCGACGCAAAAGCAAGACTTTTTTTCCCGTCGCTTGGACACCGCCTTACAAGCCGGAGGAGATCTACGACCTGCATCTGAACAACGGCCGGATATTGGAGCATTTTCACGAAGGCAATATGACTTATAAAGCGGAAGGGATCCGGCATAAAGTCCCTAACGCATGGCTGGAGGTGTCGCCGCAGTTGGCTGCGGAACGGGGAATCAAGGACGGCGCCTTGTACGGCTGGAGTCTCCTTACGGCGCGGTGAAAATTCCGGTGCTCATCACAGATAGGGTGCAAGGCAAAGAATTATACCTCCCGATGAACACGCCGGATGTGGATGAGGCGATTAACCGGTTGACCAGCAGCTATTTCGACAAAGTGACGGATACACCAAACTATAAAGAAATAAATGTACGAATGGAAGTCTTGGAGCCGGAAGGCGCCTCGCCTTTACCGTCCGTCAACCACCGGTTCGCGAAGCGGAATCCGCAGCCGGGCGTAAGAGTGGAGGATAAATGGGAGCGTTCGGATTTTGAGCCCGTTGTTGAAACGATCCGAAAGGAGAACGGACAGCATGGCACAATCAATTAAGTTTATTGAAAGAAAAAATCCCAACCGAAGAAGAACTTCAGGCAGAGTCGCTCGTCGAAATATTAAAGGCGGTCAGCGATAACCGCCAGGCCATCATCTCTTTCCTGGACATCCTCAAGGAGTTGCAGGAAGCCGGATTGCTTGATATCGTCCAGGGCATTATGAAAAACCGCAGCAATCTCGGATCGGTCGGCTTCGAATTTATCAAGGTGGCGAACGTACCAATCATGCTGAAAAAATATCATCCTTGCCGTGCAGTTTTTTTAGGCCGGCTGGATCCCGCGAAGACACAAAAGCTGATCAGCGGCATTGGCAGCGGTCTGGAGCAATCGATGCACAAAGGGGAAGAGCCGGCCAACTTATGGGGATTGTTAGGATTATTGAAGGACCCGAACGTAACGGCTTCGATCTCAACCACGCTTCATTTTCTGCGGGGTTTGGGAGAGGAATTGAATAAACCTGAAGATAAGGTATAATAGTCTTTATAATAAAATTGAGAAACAGACCTTAGTCCGGCATGCTGCCGGACTAAGGTTGTTTAGTCTCACTTTAATTATGTTATTCTATATCAAACGACCGACCGCTTACGAAGACCGGAGGAGAAGTGATGAAAGACCATACCGAGACTGCCCGCAGCGGGCGTTTTGCACGGCATGCCATTCAAGTGAAGGAAGCTCTGCAGAGAATTGAAGCTCACATCCGCCGGCTCCCTGCTGAGGAAGTGGAGCTTCACGAAGCATGGGGCAGACATCTGGCCGTGACGGTCAACGCAGGCAATACGCTGCCTCATTTTCGGCGCTCGGGCATGGACGGTTTCGCGTTGCGTACGGCAGATATCGGGACTACGTCCCCGGACCAGCCTGTGACCTTGAAAGTGATCGACTCCATTCCCTGCGGCAGTACGCCTAAATGCGCTGTAGGCGCCGGGCAAGCTGCAAGGATCATGACGGGCGCAATGGTGCCTGAAGGGCCGACGCGGTGATCATGCTTGAAATGACAAGGGAATCGGAGGACGAGGGTCAATTTTATATAGAGGTAGCCAAATCGATACCGGCCGGCAGCAATATCTCGGAGATTGGTTCGGAGCTTACCGAAGGAACGGAGCTGCTTCAACGCGGACGGAAAATTTCCGCCGGAGAAACCGCGCTGCTCGCCTCTTTCGGCTGGTCTCGCGTACCGGTGTTCCGGAGACCGAAGGTCGCTATAATCGGCACAGGCTCGGAGCTGCTTGAAATCGATCAACCGCTCCAGCCCGGTAAGATAAGGAACAGCAATATAAGCATGCTGGCGGCGCAGGTGAAGCAGCATGGGGGAGTGCCGCTTTCTCTGGGCATAGCAGCCGATAATAAAGAGGAAGTGTCGGCGCTGCTGGATCAGGCGTTTGTGCAGGCGGACCTTGTGATTACGACCGGCGGCGTGTCCGTGGGCGATTATGATATTTTGGCCGATATTTTCTCACAATGGAAAGGGACCAAGCTGTTCGACAAGCTCGCCATGAGGCCCGGCAGCCCGACAACGGCCGGAATTCGCGACGGGAAGTTCCTCTTTGCGCTTTCAGGCAACCCGGGCGCCTGCTTTGTCGGTTTTGAACTGTTGGTCCGGCCTGTGCTGCTTGGGATGCAGGCGCAGGAAAATATATTTTTTACGCGAATGCACGGCCTTTCTTGCCAATGATTTTGATAAAGTCAACGCGTATACCCGTTACGTCAGGGGCGAATGCCGCATAGAGGACGGGAGGCTGGTTGCGGGGCAGGTGGGGAAGGACCAATCGGGTATCCTCACTTCCATCAAGGATGCGAACTGCCTGCTCGTCATCCCCCCCGGAGGCCATGGAAAAAAAAGCGGGAGATCGCATTACCGTGCTTTTATTAAGTTGATTGGGCGTAAAGCTTTTATTAGGAGTGTGGAGGATGGAAAATCACAGCAAGGTTAGGGATACTCTGAACAGGCCGCTGCGCGATTTGCGGATTTCCGTTACAGACCGGTGCAATTTCCGCTGTACGTACTGCATGCCTGCCGAAATTTTTTGGGGCGGGGTACGCTTTTTTTTGAAAAAAAGAGAAACTGCTCACTTTTGAGGAGCTCACCCGTCTTACGAATATATTCACCAGGCTGGGAGTGGAAAAAAAATTCGCCTCACCGGGGGCGAACCCTTGCTGCGCGAGGAACTGCCCAAGCTGATCGGCATGATCGACAAAGCCGAAGGCGTGCGGGAGATTGCCCTGACGACCAACGGCAGCTTGCTTGCGAAGAAGGCGGCCGAACTGAAGCAGTCGGGCCTGCGGCGGGTGACCGTAAGCCTGGACAGCCTGGATGACGAGCGTTTTGCCATGATGAACGGCGTCGGTTATTCGGTCAAGCCGGTTCTGGACGGGATAGAGGCGGCGGCGCGGGCGGGTCTCGGGGTGAAAGTGAACATGATGGTGAAAAAGGGGATCAACGACAGCGATATTTTGCCGATGGCCCGTTACTTCAAGCAAAAAAGGCCATACGCTGCGCTTCATTGAATTTATGGATGTCGGCAACACGAACGGATGGAAGCTGGACCAAGTGGTGCCAGCCGCGAGATCGTCGAAGCCATCAGCGCGGAAATGCCTCTGGAGCCGGTCGGGGCCGATTATTACGGTGAAGTGGCGAGCCGTTACAGATACTCGGGAACCGATGTGGAAATTGGGTTCATCTCATCTGTGACGCAAGCGTTTTGCTCTACGTGCACAAGAGCCAGACTATCCGCCGAGGGACGTCTGTTCACCTGTTTGTTCGCGTCGGAAGGCACCGATCTGAGGACGCCGCTGCGCGAGGGAGCCACCGACGAGGAACTGGAAGAGCTTATTCGGGGCATTTGGATGAAGCGGACTGACCGTTATTCGGAGATACGGCTCAACCAATCTCCCGGTCTCAGAAAAGATAAAGCGGAAATGTCCTATCTGGGCGGCTGAGTTTATAATTCATGAGCAGAAGAACAGCCAAAGCTCCGCAACCCGATTATTCAATTTACTTTCCCTTGATGCTTTGCATCCACATGCCCATTGCCATCCACACACACCCGACGGCAACCAACAACCCATGAGCCACCCGGATCTGCTGAGTTCCAACATATTGCGGAAGGTACAGCAGAAATCCGAGAGCGAACGGAATACCGCTCCATTTTGGCATGGTACGAGATTTCCAGACCGCAATGGCAGCCATGATTGAGCCAAGCGCAAGCAACACAAGCCCCGCCAGGATCATGACGAATCCGGGCCCGAAACGGACATCATTAGCCAGGCTGACCAGGGTGACGCTATGCTGCTTGACTGCTTCTTGGCCGATCACGTGCAGTCCGAAAGCTTCAGCCCCGTAGAACGGCAATGTCAGACCTGTCCCCAGCCAACTCAAGACAAGCCCGCGGAATGCAAAACGCTGAACAGTTGTCTCATGAAGACAGATGTACAGACCAAACAGTCCCAACGTCAGCAGGATGAAACCCAGCATTGCCAGCACGTGCGCCCCAATCCATTCCGTGGAAGCGAATGCCGCAGCTCCAAACAAGGACGTTTCATCGGAGAAGGGGCGAAGCACGGGATACACGAGAAACAGGACTCCGGAGACAGCTAGTGTCATAGCTGCAAGGCGAACACGAATAACATGAGCAGATTGTGGTACGAGGTTTTTTCTTCCCGAATTTCATACTGGTTACCCTTTCTGTCTCCAAGTTCGGTTGCTTCCCCTCTCAACATAGAATATTAATTCGAACATAACTAATCGCATTAGTTTATGCAAGTGTTTTTTTTAGTTAATAGGTTACGTGGAGAACGATAGTTCAATTTATTTGCTTGTACTCGCTCCGGTGATGGATTAACATTATACCAATGGGCTAAAATCACTGTTGTTACCGAGGGCTGTCCATCGGCTGAACAGTGCTGATCTATTCACCGAAAGGACGTGCAGAATGCACTCTCCGCCGCAACCCGCAAACTATCGCATTCCGCTTTTTTTGTATGGTAACGCTTCTTTTCTGGTTCTCGATGTACACCTGTGTGCCGATCCTGACGGCCTACGTGGAAAGCTTGGGCGCTTCCAACAAAATGGCCGGGCTGATCGTGGGAATGTACGGACTCAGCCAAATGCTGCTGCGCATCCCGGTGGGCGTCATATCCGACCGTATCCATAAAAGAAAAAAATGTTCATCGTGCTCGGAATGGTCTTTTCCATACTGGCCGGCGCCGGTATTCTGCTGACCGACCATCTGAACTGGATACTGTTCCTGCGCATTATAGCCGGTGCCGCCGCGGCGACCTGGGTGGATTTCACTATCCTTTTCGCCAGTTATTATCCCAAAGACGAAACGACCCGCGCCATGGGCAATATCACTGTATACAATTCACTCGGCAGATGCTGGGAATCTTGTGCGGGGCTGGTTCGCCGATCTTTATGGCTGGGAATCGGCGTTTCTGGCCGGAGCGGCCGTGGGATTGATCGGGATGGCCGGGGCGTTTTCATAGTGGAAAAGTTTGAAGACAACCAGCAAAAAAAATAACTCTCCAGGGAATCGGGGAGGTAGCCGGCGACCGCACCCTGCTGACGGTGTCGTTTCTTTCCATCTTGTTTCAAGTGCTCACTTTTGCAACGGTGTTCGGCTTTACGCCGGTGTATGCCCAGTCTTTGGGCGCCACGAAGCTGGACATGGGGCTGCTGACGTTCTGTTCCACTCTGCCGACCGCGCTCGCGGCCTGGTTGGGAGGAAGGCATCTCGCTCAAAGGCTGGGTGAGCGGAATGTGATCATTCTAGGATTTATTCTGAGCGGAGTGTTTACGGTGCTGATCCCCTTTACAAGCTCGCTTTGGATTCTGGTCCTGACGCAGTCTCTGGCCGGATTCGGCCGCGGCTTCACATCGCCTGTGCTGATGTCACTCAGCATTAAACATATGGCCCCGGAGAAGCGGGCGACGGCGATGGGCTTCTACCAGGCGATTTATGGATTGGGTATGTTTGCGGGTCCTTTGTTTATGGGTGCGGCGGGAGATTGGCTCACTCTGCGGGAAGGGTTCGTCATCGTCGGAGTGCTCGGCTGCGTGACCGCCCTATTGGCACACCTCATGCTGGCCAAAGTCCTCGTTCGAAGAAGCGCGCTGAACCACATGGCTTAAGGATTGCCTTAACCTTCTGCTGCAAAAGGGACAAGGATGGGTTATTATGAACGTAAAATATTCAGCATACCGAATCCTCCTGTAAAGTAGAGTGAGCCTATGAATGCCATCAAGACGAGACTTCAAAACATAAACCTGCGGAACAAACTCATCTTTGTTTTTTTTCCTGCTTTATCATTATACCTTTCTTCATCATCGGCGGGACCTTGTCCTGGCTGTATGTCAATTCCAACCGGAGTATGATTCTGGCCGCCGCGGTGGAAAATAATAAGCAAATCGTCAAAAAAACATCGACAACTCGTTCAACCCTCTGCTTAGGCTGTCGATGTATCCGGAGCACGATCCGGCCATTTTTTCAAATCATGCGGAAAGACTACGAAACGGCGCTTTACCCGCTGTACGAAAGAGAGAAGGATTACGATACGGTGGGCGGAATAATCCGCAACAGCATGCTGCTTTATACCGATTTGATCGATTCGGCGGTGATTTACCAGAGCAGGAACCATATTATCGTCGGCAGAAGCAACAATGAGTATATGGATCACCGCTACCTGGAAAATGAATTCTACAACGAACCTTATGTCCAGAAAATACTGCAGAAGCAGGGGCTGTATGTCGCCGTAGGCGTTCATCCCGAGAAGCTGGTGTCCTACAGCCACGTCTCTGTGGTTTCCGTTGCCAGAGCGATTGTCGACCCGTATTCGAAAGAGAATCTCGGGTTAATTATGTTAAATATCGGCATCGACAAGCTGAAGCTTTTGTGGAGCGATATCCATTTTACGGAGAATACGAAGTTTTACCTGATAGATGAGAACAAAAAATATAATCTACAGCAACAACGGCAGTGAAATAGGCAAGCCGGCGGCAGAGGTGCTGGGACAGGACAGCGTCAACATAGTCGGGGAAGAGCAGGCGACGCGGGCGACCCCGGACAGCTACTTCATTACTTCCACTTCGCGCCTGTCGGACTGGAAAGCGATTACGATCATTCCGAAGAACGAACTGTTCCAGTTCGTGGACACCATTGTCAGGACGATATTTATATCCCTGCTGGCGTTGCTGGGTTTGTCCATTCTCGCTTCCATTTACATCGCAACCAGCATTACAAAACCGCTGTCCGTCCTGAACCGCAAAATGAAGCTGGTTTCCGAAGGCAACCTTGACGTGTCGATCGACATAGAGCATGGGGAAGTAGGCAAAATCGCCTTTACCATCAACCATATGCTGAACGAAATCAGAAGGCTGATCCGGCGGATCTATGACGATGAGCAGGAAAAGCGGCAGATGGAGATACTTGCGCTGCAGTCGCAAATCCGGCCGCATTTTATGTACAATACTCTTAACGTCATTAGATGGATGGCCAAGATCCAGGGCGCAGCGGGATTGAAGAGGCGCTCACCGCGTTCTCCTCTGTCATTAAATTTACGGCGAAGACCGAAAGCGACTATGTCACGATCCGGGAAGAGCTTGAATTTATCCGCAGCTATACGAAAATACTGGATTTCCGGTACCTGGGCAAATTCGAGGTTGAATATGACGTTGAGCCCGGCGTGCTGGAATATAAAACTTTGAAATTTCTGCTGCAGCCTTTGGTGGAGAATGCGGTATTCCATGGGTTTGACGAAATTCCGTATAAAGGGAAGCTAATGATTCGAATCTATGAGGAAGCCGGTAAAATCATCATGACCGTTGCCGACAACGGCAGAGGTCTGTCCGAGGCGGAGCTCGAGGGGCCCGAACCGGGGAAGGAGATCGACCCTATGAACTCCATCGGCATCCGAAATATCCGCAGAAGGATAGAGCTCCATTTCGGAGAAGGGTTCGGCTTATGGATTACGAGTGAAGCGAACAGCGGCACGGTCGCGAAGATCGTGATTCCCGTCGTTCAAACAGAATTGAGGTGATACTGCATGAAAATATTAATTGCGGATGACGAGCCGCTCGTCAGGATCGGCATCAAATCCGCCGTACGCTGGGAAGCGGGCGGAATGGAGATCGTGGGCGAAGCGGCTGACGGCGAGGAAGCGTTGAAGCTGATCGCGGAACGCGAGCTGATGTCGTCATCCTGGATATAAAAAAATGCCGAAAAAAAAGACGGCATAGAAGTGCT
Source organism: Paenibacillus sp. JCM 18996 (assembly GCA_001313085.1). The sequence continues at coordinate 44,612 of BBFE01000001.1, forward strand.
GACGGAAATCAAAGAGCAAGGAATTCCGGCGAAAGTCATTATTCTAAGCAGCTTTGACGACTTTCATCTCGTGAAAAAAAAGCGATGAAGCTTGGCGCGGCGGATTATTTTCACAAGCCGGGCATGAACGAGCAGGAAATCGAAGAAGCGCTGGCAAAGATCAAGGATGAATTGGAGATCGGCAGTCAGGATGCGAAGGAAACTCCCGGACGCGCAGCCCAGGTCCATTCCAGGGAAGCGATGGTGCGAAACCTGCTGCACGGAAATCCGGACGGAATCGGGCAAACAAAGCTGAGGGAAGCGGGCCTTTACGTTATGATGTTCAGCATCAGGCAGTACGCACTGGTGGTGAAAAGGTACACGAAGAACAACGCCTCTATCCTGCCGAATACGGTCATGAGCATTGTGTCCGAGCTGCTGTCCAAAGAAAATGAAGTGGAGTTCGCGCAGATCGACGACAATTTATACTCGGTAGTTATAAGCCACAGTGAGACCAGGAGCGCTCAGGCTTCCTTTTCCCATGTGAACGATATTGTGTATTTGATCAGCTCTTCGCTCAAACGGTTTGTCAATATTGACGCGGTGATAGGTGTGAGCAGCTCTTTTCAATCGTTCCAGGAAGCGAAGCAAGCGGCCTGGCAAGCGAGGCAGGCTTTGGAGCAGAAATTTTACCACCCGAACGATCCGCTGTTTTATTACCAGCACCGTACCGGGAACGACGAACAGACGCTGGAACAGGCGAACGCGTATATTGTGGGCATGAAAAAACGGCCTAAAGGACGAGAAATACGAGGAATTTGCTATAATTTGGCGGAGTGGGAACAGTATCTGAGAGACACGGAGTGCATGAACGAGAAAGACGTCAAGAAGATCTACGAAGGGCTGCTGTTTATGCTGGAGAACGGGGAGGATTATCTGGAGACGAGAAGCCGGATGGAGGAAATCGAGGATTTCGGCGAGCTGTCCGCCTTCTACCACTCGGTGTTCAACAAAAGCTCGAGGCCCGGATTTACAACAAAAAAATAAAGATTACAGCCCGCTGATCAGAAATATTGTGCAGTATATCGAAACGAATTATAAAGAGAACATTTCCTTGAAAAGTCTAGCCGAGCAGTTCCAGGTGAGCTCCAATTATATAAGCAGGCTGTTCAAGCAGGAAGTGGACAGAGGATTATTCGACTATATCAACCAGATCCGCATCGAGAAAGCGAAGGAGCTGCTCAAGGATTACCGGTACAAAATTTACGAGGTCGCGGAGAGGGTCGGGTTCAACAGCCAGGTCCATTTTGCCATCGTGTTTCATAAGTATGTGGGAATGGCTCCCAAAGAATACCGCAAGGAAACGGTTTAATTCTATTAAAAAAAAGTAAAAAAAACATTAAAGAAAATCGTCAGCCCGCGGACTGGGGAAAATAACAAAGGATATTCTATTAAATTAATCATTATTTGGTTAATTTTTTTTGCGCTTGAAACCGGTAACCTTATATCGTAGACAAAATTAATCAGGGGAGATGACAGCAATATGAAAAGGCTTACGGCGATCGTACTCCTTTGCCTGATATTAGTAGTCGGCCTGGCCGCATGCGGGAACAGCAGCAACGGCGGTGCACAAGCGGGAGACGGCGGCAAGGGAAAAAACTACAGTAACTATGGGGTTCTGGGGGACCGCACAGGATTTGAAAACATACCAGGAGATGGCGGCGGCCATTTCGGAGAAATATCCGGATATCACGCTCAAGATCAAGCAATATCCAAGCAGCGAGCAGTTCTGGAACACACTGCCGGGTGAAATTGCGGCGGGTGTGGCGCCTGATTTTATCAAACTGACTAATGAAGGTGCTTTCGAGTACATCAACAAAGGATTGTTTGCTCCGTTGGACGAACTGCTTGGACCGGCCGGCGTCGATATGAGCCGTTTTACTCCGTCGGCAGTGAACATTTGGAAAAAAAAGACGGTAAACAATACGCGCTTCCGAATATCAATATGCCTGCTATGTTCTTTATTAACGAAGAAATGTGGAAAAAAAGCCGGCCTCGGCGACTATCCGAAAACTTGGGACGAAGTGGAAGCGGCCGCCAAGAAATTGAAGACCAAAGATGTGGCCGGAATCACGATCAACATTGACGCGTACCACATCACCAACTATGCGAAAAGCTACGGCGGCGGATGGGGCAACGGAAAAACGATCAGCACTCCGGAGAACGTCCAGGCACTGCAAAAGATTTTCGACATGTATAAAGAGGGCGTAGCCGTAACTCCTAAAGCACTCGGATACGGTTGGGACGGCGAAGTGTTTGCCAACGGAAAATCGGCCATGACCACAGGCGGTTACTGGTATAAAGGCTACTTGAAGGATGCGGCTCCGAACCTGAAATATGTCGTTCTTCCCGTACCTAAGGGCACAGTAAATGCAAGTACGATGATCTCTGACGGTTACGTCGTGCTGAAGGATGCCAAAAAACAAGCAAGCGGCGCTTCAGGCAGCGAACTATATGACCAGCGACAAGGTCGAAACCGAATTTATGAAGCTTGGTTTCAATCCGGCGGTGACAAGCCTTTCTTCCAAATTCTTTGATGAAAATCCGGAATTCAAGAATGTAAAAGGCGCTTTGGATTACAGCACCGACTTCGATTATCCTGTGGAAACGAAAAAAGTTCATTGACGAGCTCGTGAAACAGCTGGAAGCATCGATCTTGGGCGGAGCGAACAAATCGCCTAAAGACATTCTCGACGGGATTCAATCCCAATTCAAGTAATCTGCTTGATGGGGTGCCGGTTTAAGGACCGCGCCAGTAAAATAATCTGCCCGTTCCCGTTTCCGCTGAGAAACGGGAACATCTGTTTAACGATAAGATAACCAAATTTAGGGATTTAGGAGGATTACGATGGCTGCCTATGAGAGCGGAAGCGTTAGTTTACAGGTAGAAGTCAGGAAGAAAAAAGTCGCTGCTGCGTTCTATCGCGGATTCGGATTTTGCCGTCGGATGCTGTTCAGCCTGCCCTTCCTGATTTTATGGGCCTGGTGGTTTTTTGTATCCGTTCGTGCAGTCTTTTCTGCGCAGCTTTCAGGATGTGAAGTTTACTGCTCTGGGCAGCGCGAAATTTGTGGGATTACAAAACTATGTCCGTATTTTACATGACCAGGAATTTTACCGGGCGGTTCTGCACTCACTTGAGATCGTTTTGATCGCTATACCTGTACAGACGTTTCTGGGACTTGTAATGGCGATCCTGGTGAACCAGAAGCTAAACGGAAAAGGCATCTTTCGGACGGTCTTTTTTTATCCCGTATATCACCTCGCAAATTGCGGTCACTACCGTATTCATGATGCTGTTTAAAAAAAGGCACGTTCGTTACGCACTTTTTTTTCACTTACTTCGGGTTCAAGGATGTAACGTGGTTTGCAGACACCCACTATGCGCTGTTCTTTGTCTGCGTTTTATTTATTTTCCAACAAGCAGGCTTCAGCATGATCGTTTACTTGTCCGGGCTGCAGGAAGTTCCCAAAGATCTGTACGAAGCGGGGCAAATGGACGGGGCGTCCAAATGGGCGCAATTCCGCTACATTACGGTCCCTTACCTCAAGCCGATCACCTTCTTCATCGTTTCCGTCGCGACCATTCTCGGTTTCCAGATTTACGACCAGATTGCCGCCATTTCCAGATACGGAGCGTTGGGGTCGCCTGCGGGAGCTACGAGCACAGTGGTAACCTACTTCTACCAGCACGGTATCCGTTACATGAACATCGGTTACGGAAGCGCGGCAGTTGTCCTCTTTTTTTCTTCATTATTATGATCATTACATTCCTGCAAAAAAAATGGCTGGACGATAAGGAGTGATATCATGACGGCCAATAAAAGGCTTTCCCTGTTAGGCAATTATGCGATAATTATTATCCTTGGATTTGTTTTCATCCTGCCATTTCTCTATACGTTATACACTTCTGTATCGACCATGCAGAATGTCAATAAACTGGCCGGAATCTCCAGCTGGACTTTGAACAACTACAAGCTGTACTTTACCAATGACGCCTATAATGTGCCCAAGTGGCTGCTGAATACAATCATTATGACCGGCGTTGTCATTATCGGGAACCTGATCATTAACCCGATGGCCGGCTTTGCCCTGGCGAAGGTAGATTTTGCCGGAAAAAAAGGTCATTTACTGGATTGTCGTAGCCACGATGATGGTGCCTTACCATATGATTCTGATCCCGGTTTACGTCAATATGGCCCAGATCGGATGGCTTAATTCTTATGCGGCTTTGACGGTTCCGTTTTTTTGTACCAGTGTTTGTACATCTTTATGATGAGGCAGTTTTTTCATCCAGGTACCGAATGAATTCATCGAAGCGGCGAGGATCGACGGATTGACGAAGATGGGAGCTTTCTGGCGCATTGTGTATCCTTTGGCGAAGTCGCCGCTGATTACGATGTCGATCCTGGCTTTTGCGGGTACATGGAACAGCTATCTCATCCCTAGCACGTTTACCAACAACCCGGACAAATATGTCCTCGTCGTCGGCTTGAACAGCGTAAAAGATATGGTGTTCGAAAATACGCCGCTAATTATGGCCGGAGTTGTATTATCCACTCTGCCGATTCTGATCTTCTTCTTTTTTTATTCCAGCGGCAGTATATCGAGGGCATTTCGAGCTCCGGCATTAAGGGATAACGAGCGTCTGGCCCAGGCCATTCTTTGCGCAACGGATCGATCAATAAACCCAATGGAATGAGGCATAGACGATGGACTACCGGGTCATTAAAGAAGGCGGATTGTTTCTGCTAACGGATAAAAATGGGGATATCACCGGCAACAACGAGATAGGCCATGGCTTATATATGAAGGATACGCGGTTTTTTAAGCCGAATGGAAATTTTTTATCGACGGGGAAAAGCCCGAGCTGCTTTCTTCCGCCGCCAATAAAAGCTATCTGGCTTCCATCCGGTTAATGAAGGCGGCCAAAGATGAGGGAGCCGTCGAAATCCATAGAGAGCGGTTTATATACGATGGAGTGCTGTACGAGCGTTTCACTCTGACCAACTATTTTCCGGGTGCCGTGAATTTCCGTTTCGCTGCGGCTTTGGACGCCGATTTTCAGGATATGTTCATTGTCCGTAAGTACCGCTCGGGAGAAGTAGGTGCAAAGAGGGGTCAGGACACGGGGTACCGCAACATGTCGATCCGCTACAGAGGAGCCGATGATATTGTGCGGGAGACCCGGATTGCCTGGGACCGTGATGAGACGAGTGCGGATGCGGAGGGAAACGTGCAGTTTTCGATTCGGTTGGAGCCGCAGGAGACGGAACGGATTTGCTTCTTCATTACTCCCGTGCAGGAGCCCCAGTGTCCGTCCGTTCTTGCTTACGACGAAGCGCTGGAAAAGCTGGAAGCTTCTTATGAACGCTGGTATGAAGAAACGTCGCGTATTAGGTCGGATTCCGACGTGTTTGACGGTCTGTTCCTCCGCGGCGCACAGGATTTGCGCATGCTGATGACAGATGTCGCTATGGTGACATGCCTGTCGCAGGGCTGCCCTGGTTTGCGGTCCCTTTTGGCAGAGACAGCCTCATTACGTCCTTGTTCATGCTTCCGTTAAATCCGAATAAAGTCAAAGGAACATTAAGGACGCTGGCCGCTTACCAAGGCACTGACGTGGATCCGTGGCGCGACGAACAGCCGGGCAAAATCATGCACGAGATACGCTACGGAGAATTGGTGAACACGAAGCAGTCGCCTTTTTTTCCCCGTATTACGGAACGGTCGATTCGACGCCTCTGTTCCTGGTGTTGATCGGGGAGTACTTCCGCTGGACCGGAGACCTTTCTTTAGTCGAAGAGTTAAAGCCTAACATCGAACGCGCGCTGGAGTGGATCGACCGTGCCGCCCGGGAGTCGGGATTCCTGACCTATCATCAGGAGGCGGAGAAAGGCTTCCCCAACCAGGGCTGGAAGGATTCGAGCAATTCGATCGTGCACCGGTCCGGCGAGTATGCGTCGTCTCCTATCGCGCTTTCGGAGGTTCAGGGGTATGTGTACCAAGCGAAAATGAGTCTGGTTCCGAGTTTTTTTGAATTGATGGGCGAGGCGGCGTTTGCGGCCAAGCTGGAGGAAGAAGCGCAACAGCTGCAGCTGAGATTCGAGCAGTCTTTCTGGATGGAGGACAAACAGTTTTACGCCATCGCGTTAGACAAGGACCGGGAGCAGGTGCGTTCGGTGACCTCCAATCCGGGACATCTGCTGATGACAGGGCTGCCTGAGGCTTCCCGGGCGAAACAAATAGCCGCAAGATTAACCGCCGAAGATATGTTTGGCGGCTACGGCATCCGCACCATGAGTACAGACGCGGCCGGTTATTATCCGATGAGCTACCACAACGGCAGCGTATGGCCTCATGATAACGGCATGATTCTGCTTGGATTAAGCCGAATGGGGTATAAAGAAGAAGCGGCGGCTGTTCTATCCGGTTTGCTGGAGGCGTCCAGGTCTTTCGAGTATCAGCGTCTCCCTGAGCTATTCTGTGGCTATGATTCGGAGCTGGGCTATCCGGTGCCGTATCCGTCCACATGCTCGCCGCAGGCGTGGGCGGCGGCGACATCTGTCGTTTTTTATGCAGGTGATGTTAGGCTTGAATCCGAATGCGCCGGCAAAGGAAATCGTCATCGATCCGTTCCTGCCGGAAGCTATGGACAAGCTGACGGCGGAAAATATTCATATCGGTTCGGGCCATTTGTCTTTAAAAGTTACACGCAGCCGGCCAGGCGGGAATATTTTTTTAACGTGGAAGTTCTGGACAATACTACAGGCTTTGAAGTGATCCGTTCATAGAAAAAATCAAGGTGAGGCTGTGAATACATGAATAAAACTTGGTGGAAAGAAGCAGTCGTCTATCAGGTGTACTGGAGAAGCTTTTTTTGGACACCGATGGAGACGGTTATGGAGATTTGGATGGGGTTATTCAAAAGCTGGATTATATCCGCGAGCTGGGCGCCGATGTGATTTGGCTGAATCCTTGCTACGGCTCTCCCGATGTGGATAACGGCTATGACATTTCCAATTACCGGTCCGTGATGCCCAAAGCCGGAACGATGGAAACGCTGGAAAGGCTGATCGGGGAGGTTCATGCCCGCGGGATGAAGCTCATTATGGATTTGGTCGTCAACCATACTTCCGATCAGCATCCATGGTTTATCGAGTCCCGTTCGTCCAAGGAGAATCCGAAGAGAGATTATTATATATGGCGCAAGGAAACGAACAACTGGAGATCGTATTTTACCCCGTCCACATGGGAATACGATGACAGTACCGGCGAATATTATTTCCATTCCTTTGCGGTGGAGCAGCCGGACCTGAACTGGGAAAATCCGAAGGTCCGTGAAGAAATCTATGATATGATGCGCTTCTGGCTGGATAAAGGCATCGACGGATTCCGCATGGACGTGATCAACCTGCTTGCGAAGCAGGCGGGCTTCCCGGATGCGAAAAAAACCCTGACCATATTTCTTATCTGGGCAACAATCCGGGCATCCATGAGTACCTGCAGGAAATGCACGACAAAGTATCGAAGCATTACGATATTTTCACCGTCGGCGAAATTCCGTTCGTCACTCCGGAGGACGGGGTGCTGTATGTAGGGGAAGACCGCGGGGAGCTTCATACTTTGTTCCATTTTGAAGTGGCGGATTATATGGCGCATTGGATATGAATCGGTTTAAGGATATCCAGAAAAGATGGTATGAAGGTCTGTGGGGAAAAGGCTGGAACTCCCAGTTCCTCAACAACCATGACCACACCCGGCTTGTCACCCGGTTTGGGAACGACACCACCTATCGCGTGGAATCGGCCAAATGCTTTGCAACGCTGCTGCATACGCTGCCGGGCATGCCGTACATTTACCAAGGCGAAGAAATCGGCATGACCGGTGTCCGCTTCGGCTCGATTGAAGACTATAACGATATCGCGATGAAAAATAAATACAAAGAAGAAGTCGCAAAGGGAAGAGATCCGCAGGAAGTGTTCGAAAGCCTGCTTCATCTGTCCCGAGATAATTCAAGAACTCCCGTCCAGTGGAACGGATCGGAGAATGCCGGGTTCTCCGGCGGCACGCCGTGGATCAAAGTCAATCCCAATTACAAAGAGATTAATGTAGAGCAGGCTTTGGCCGACCCGGATTCCGTGTTTTATTATTACAAAAAAGCTAATAGAGCTCAGAAAAGAAAATGAAGTCATGGTCTACGGCAGCTACGAGCCGGTCCTTGAGGACCACGAGCAGGTCTATGCGTATTTACGCGTCCTGGATGGAGAGAAGTGGTTGGTCCTCCTGAACATTTCTGATCAGCCGGCAGTTTGCCAGCTTCCCGCGCCTGCGGCTGCTGCAGCTAAAGAAACGGTGATCGCGAATTACCCGCAGCAAGCCGGACAAAGCGGCAGTTCTGTTCAGCTGCAGCCTTATGAAGCAAGGATTTATCGCCTGCAGCAGTAGCACCAAAAAAAAGGACCATCAGGAACAGCTCATCCTGATGGTCCTTTTTTGGTGCTACCCATACGTTTGTGCGTGGGGAGGGAATAAATATGGGATTCCAACCGCTGTTGAAGTCGTGTTCCATTGAATTTATTAAGCGGTAAGAACACGACTTCAAAGGCGGCCGCTACCGCTTTTCCACCCCATACTCATTCCCTGTTCTCTCTCACTTGTTGTATTCTTATACTCCTTTAAACGGTTGGACAGCAGAACCTGGCTTGTCTCTTCCTCGCTTCAAAAGTTTCGTTTAAGTGTTGGTATGTGATATAGCGGATTTTCGAGGCGTTATTGTTCCTTGTATTATGTGAGTTCACCTGATAACGCCCTTTGGAGGCTCTATTTCAGTGAATTCCCCTTCCGCTATCGATCGCAATCTGTCATCACAATATCAATAACGCCCTTTAAATCCTCTATATTTCAAATAGCTCTTAGCCCCCTTTTTCGCAATAAGCGCGGCTCCCTTTGGCCTCCCGTCCTCCTTGCCGGTTTTTTTCTGTAAAAAAAAGGTTAACATATCCTTTACAAAACGCCTGATCATCTTTATTCTCAAGATATATACCATTATATCGAAGGTGAGACCATTGAGATGAAGAATATTTTTTTAAGGCGCTTTCATTTCAAAGCATGTTTTTTTATTCTCTTTTCTCATTTTCACCTCTATACTTCTCCTTATTTTTTTGGAATTACAAGCTACTATATTACAAATCAAGAGATTGTCAATCAAACCATTCATTCACGCAAGCTCCTTTTAAATGAGATCAATAAACAGTTGACGGCCCAAATGCAGTCAATCGAATACGACTCTCTGGCGATAAGCAGCAGTCCCCATGTAATCAATTATTTGCAGTTTCCGGAGGATTCTTATGAACGCATTGAATCCGATCAAGAAATTCTGGGCGACTTAAGCGTCCAAGCTATATAAAGAACGAAATTCATTCGATACAGCTGTACGCCAAAAAATAGGAGAGGCAGTCTCCAGATCGGAGCGAACGGCGTTTACAGCTATGACTCGATCAGGCAAACCTCCTGGTACGGGCAGATCAGTAATGCGGACAACTGCTGGGTGGGCGCTCATCAAATTGAAGTGGAGAGCTACCCGACCAATGAGACGACGGTGGTCACTTATGCCAGGAAAATACTTTCGGCTTCAGGTAAAGAAATCGGAATTTTGGTTATTAATGTGAAGCTCTCTGCTATTCAACATATTGTTTCCGCAGGCTCAGTGGATTTTAACCGCTATATTATCGATTCCAGCAACCGGCTGATTACCGAAATCGTCGACCAAAGGGAAGGGCAAAACTCATATATCAACCATAAAGACAAAATTGGTAAAATACTGGATCAATCCATGAATGAACAATTTTCCATTTTTTAGATTAAACAAAAAGGAACTTATCATTTGGAGCAAGCAAAACAAAAGCGGCTGGATCACTATGGATATGATTCCCTGGAACAGCATGGTCAGCGGAAGCAAGAAAATAGAAAAAGTAATTGTCGGCTCAGGGCTGATCTGTATCATTTTGGCGGCGATTATGGCTCTCCTTCTGTCTAGACAGTTCGTAAAACCGATCCGCAAGCTCATCCAGGTGATGAATCAGGTGAAGGTTGGAAACCTGAATCTCCATATAAGCAACCAGTACCAGAATGAATTCGGGAACTTGTACAACCATTTTAACCACATGATATCCCGGATTCAGCATCTGATGGAACAAGTGAATGAGGAGCACCGGAAGAAACGGGAAGCGGAGCTGCAGGTACTGCAGGCGCAAATCAATCCTCATTTCATTTACAATACGCTGGACATCATTAATTGGCATTCCATCGATCACGGAGCCCATGAAATCAGCCGTATGCTCTCCTTACTGGGCAAAATGCTTCGTATCGGACTGTCCAAGGGAGCTTCTTTTATACCGATCCAATTGGAAATACAGCATCTGGTCTGTTACATCGAGCTGCAGAAAATCCGATACCAGCACAACATCTCTTTCAGCATCAATATACCGGAATCGATAGAATCCTATTTCATACCCAAATTAGTTATCCAGCCGTTTGTGGAAAATTCCATTATGCATGGGATTGGCAATGTAAAGGAGGGGGATATCAAAATCATAGGCGAGGAAAGCGGAAACGATATTATTTTCACCATTATGGATAACGGGAAGGGCATGGAGCGCCATGATTTGAATTCACCTGCTGTAATGCTGGGCGGAATCCGCAATGTGCATGACAGAATAAAGATGTATTACGGACAAGAATATGGCGTCGGTATGGAAAGTGAAGTTGGTGCCGGGACGGTTATGACCATTCGTATACCTAAGATTGCGCACAATCTGCAGTATAAAGGAAGGGGTGCCTGAATGCTTAAAGCCGTTATCGTCGACGATGATTTAATCACCTTGAACGGATTGCAAAAAAGCGGTGGATTGGAAGGGATTGGATATAGAGGTTATCGGGACAGCGCAAAACGGCAATGAGGGACTTGACCAAATTAATACCCATCAGCCGGATATTATTCTGACGGATATTTTTATGCCCGCCATGAACGGTATTGAAATGCTCAAACAACTACGGGAGCAGGGCAATGAAGCTGAAATTGTGATCCTCAGCGGATATCAAGACTTCATGTATGCCAGGTCGGCGATGAAATTGAATGTTAATGACTATTTGTCCAAGCCGTCCACGATTGATGAGATTGAGAATGCTATCAAAAAATGTTATAGAAAAAAAGTAAGAAAAAAAGAACAAATGCGAACGGGAAGAAAAGGAATTGAAAGAACTGCTGCAGTATAACGGCAGGCTTACCCAAAAACAGGTGTTAAAGGAACTGCTTGAGCCGGGCTGCGCCCATCCCATCCTGCCCAAGGCTTTAAAGTACCTGCAGATGGATTTATCGTGCCATTATTGTTCAGTGATAATTATTGAATTTAGCAAGGACAGAGACCGAATCGGGTGCAAACCCAGTGAATGGTTGTTGCTCAATTATGCGGTGAGCAACATCGTTGATGAAATGGTGCAGAAAAAAAATAAAGGGATTTACCTGGCGGATATCCAGCGCAATATGATTACGGTCATCGTCAGCGTGGGAAAAGAGGCCGGCAGAGAATACATTGAGCGGCGCTCCAGGGAAATAGCAAACGAATTTCTTCTCAATATAAGCAGCTACCTCAAAATCCACGTCTGGGCGGCGCTTGGACCGGTGGTGGATTCGATAGAACTGATCAAAAAAATTCCTATACAGAAGCCATAAATTTATTGGCGGAGCGCGAGAACTGGTGGATAAACGATTGATCTCCCAACAGGATTTGAGCCATCTGACGCGTAAATCTCACCGCCGTCCTACAGAATGCTATTTCGCGCTTAATGACGCCGTATTATCCGGAGATCGGGAATCGGTGGAGATGAAATTGAAGGAACTGAAACTGACCATTACCGTAAACTCCATGCCAGGGTTAAGCATAAACGCAGTCAGGGACTTCGCCGTTGAATTTATGGGTATTTTGATGGTCTCTCTTTATGAACACGCGCTTTCCATGGAAGAAATCCTCACTGATTTTAACCTGTATAAAGAGCTGGAGGGCCTGTATACTGTCGATGATTTGGAAGTATGGTTACGGGTCACTCTTCTTCCGGTCTGCAGTTATATCGAATCAAGGAATACAGTGAAGCATAAAAAAAACAATCGATTTCATCGTCAGGTATATCCGGGAACATTATGCGGAGGATATTACGCTGGATATCATCGCGGAGAAAGTTTTTTTTGACACGCAATTATTTGAGCCAGATCTTCAAGCTGGAAACCGGAGAAAATTATAATAATTATCTGACACGCGTACGTATGGATAAGGCGAAGGAACTTATTCTGAAAGGAAATTACAAGCTGTATGAGATCGCCCGAATGGTAGGGTACAAAAAAACACTGCTTACTTCAGCCAATTGTTCAAAAAAATACACAGGCAGCAATCCTTCAGAAATCAATCAGTGAAGTCTCAATAGAGGTTTTGTTAATAATAATTATAGATTTCTCTTATTTCATTACCATACACTGCCATTTATAATGCTGTAGTACGATCAGGGGGCACAAGATGAGCAGGAAAAGAGTTAGGGGCACGCCTTTATACATCGTTTTGTGCGCATCCCTAAGCCTGATGGTACTGGCCGGCTGCAGCGGTCCTATCCGCGCCAAAGATAAAGGGGATACCAGCCGGAGTGAGGCCGAAAATATAGAACTGCGCTTCGCGTGGTGGGGCAGCAAGGCAGACACGACCGGACTTTGAAGACTATAGAAAAGTTTCAGGAGCTCCATCCCCATATCACAATCAAGCCGGAATACTCCAGCTGGGATGGATATTGGCAGAGGCTTTCCACTCAGGTGGCGGGCGGCAGAGAGCCGGACATTATCCAGATGAGCATACTGTACATAAAGGAATATTCGGAACGTGGTGTGCTGTTAGACCTTGAGCCTTATAAAGGAATAGAACTTAAGACAGACGAGTTGAATGAAGATATTCTGCAACATCAAGGCAGCGTGCAGGGCAGGCTGACCGGTATTCCGATTGCCGATAACGCTTCTGTCCTTTTTTTTACAACAAAGAGATGTATAAGCAGGCCGGTGTCGAGGCGCCGAAAAAAAGATATGACCTGGCAGGAATATTTTGATAAAGCCCGTGAAATGAAAGGGAAATTAGGAAGCAAGGTATACGGAGCACTGGATTTCTCCTCCAGCTATGAAGGGTTTATGTATTATCTCAATTCTGTAGGGGACCGCTTGTATAACGATAACAGGCTTGGATACGAAGATCTGAATTTAAAAAAATTGGCTCGCCATGTGGGATAACGCCAGGCAAGAAGGTCTGGTCCCGCCTGCGGCCGAAAGTGCGGCATACCTTTTGGGCTCGGGAGATCCCACAAAAGATCCGTTGATGAAAGGGATTGTGCCTATATATGGTCCCGGCTGGACGAGCAGTTTTGCGGCATATGAGAATGTGATGAAGGACAAAATCGGCATGGTTTCCGTCCCCCGTGACAAATACACCGGCAGTGTTTTGGAGACCGCGATGTTTTTTTAACGGGTTCGGCTAAGACAAGGTATCCCAAGGAGGTCGCGATGTTTATCGATTTCTTCGTGAATTCGAAGGAAGCGGCGGACATCTTTGAAACGGAGAGAGGCATTCCGGAAAATAAAAAAAATCCGGGAGTCGCTTACCCCTAGATTTACGGACAGGGACAAGAAAACGATAGAGATGCTCGATCACGTTACGGGCAGTCAGCCTGCCTGGTATGACGCGGGTCCCAAAGGGGCAGGGGAAGTGAGCAAGCTGTTCGAACAAGTGGTACAGAAACAGCAGTTCGGTAAAGCAAGCATAGACGAAGCGGCAGCTGAATTCCGGGGAGAAGCCGGTAAGATTTTTTTTGAGAAAAAAATAAATGAGGCACAAACCCGTAAAGGAGGATTCCATCTTGCGGCAAAAGAAATTTTCCATCATCGGCTGCCAGCATGCCCATATTGAGATTTTTTTTATTGAGGAGATGCGGGCGCTTGAATATGAATGTGCAGGAATCTATGAACAGGAAAATGAGAAGCTGGCAGATCAGTTGCGGAAAAGTTCGGGATTCCAATTGTCTCTGAAAAAAAGAGACCCTGCTGGAAGCGGGCATCGAAATCGTAGGCTGCGCCTCGATCAACAACGAAAAAAAATTGACATTATTGAACTGTGTGAACGGCACGGAAAGCACGTTATGGTAGACAAACCCGCGGTGACGGGCAGGAGCGATTACGAGCGCCTCGTTTCCGTAAGGGAAAGAGGTAAAATTCAAGTCGGTATGCTGCTGACGGAGCGGTTCACCCCCCCGGTGTACACACTAAAGAAGCTGATCGAACAAGGCATACTGGGTTCGCTTGTCAGCGTAGGGATACGTAAACCGCACCGATTGAATCCTGGCCTCCGTCCCGAGTGGTTTTTTTTCGAAAGAGCGGAATGGGGGGGTTGTCATTGATCTTCTTATCCATGATTTCGATCTTCTTCGCTGGTTTACAGGCAAAGAAGTCGCTGCTGCAGAAGGATTTATGGCCAAAAAACATTCTTCCTGCATACGCCGGCTTTTACGACGCAGCTTTCCTGCAGGTGGTTATGGGAGGAAACACGGCAGCCCAGCTCTATGCGGACTGGTACACGCCTGAAACAAGCTGGACATGGGGAGACGGAAGAATATTCGTATCCGGAACGAAAGGATGTGCGGAAATTCGCACCGCCGGTGACCCGTTTATTTCCAAAAGCCCGCTTTTGCTGCAGGTCACCGATGCTGGGGCACCGAGTTTGGTTGATTTGGAGTGCCCTCCTGCAACCGTTTCAGAAGATTTTTTTTAAACCGCATCCGTGGGGACGATGCTTTGCTGACCTTTGACGATCTGTTAAAAGCGACAAAAGCAACCATTGATGCGGATGAAAATGTACGCATCCTAAATGCATTTTCCTGAAAGGGGGGTGATGTTGTGGAATGGAAAGGAAAACGTGTCGACACCGGGGAACCTATCCAGGTTGCCGTGCACAATGGTGTAATCCGATCGGTTGAGGCCGCCGAAGATGACGGGCATTTGCCATGGATTTCACCCGGATGGATTGATCTGCAGGTCAACGGCTTTGCGGGCTATGACTTTAATGACGAGACAACCACAGCCCAGGATTTTATAGGCGTTACGAGAGCCATGTGGACCAAGGGGGTGACGTCTTATTTGCCTACCGTCATAACGGGAAGCTTCGAACGGATTTGCCGAGCAATGGCGGCATATGCAGAGCTATGCGAATCTGCGGATGAAGTGAATTTCTCCATCCCGGGTATCCATTTGGAAGGGCCTTATCTGTCTGATGAGGACGGACCGCGCGGCGCGCATGACCGGGCCCATATCAGAAATCCTGACTGGCAGGAATTTATGGAATGGCAGAATGCGTCCGGCGGTAGAATTCGTCTGGTTACGGTTGCCCCGGAACGGGAAGGAGCAATATCCTTCATCCAAAGACTTCACGAAGCGGGTATTATTGTCAGCCTCGGCCATACGAACGCTACAGCCGAGCAGATAAACCAAGCCATTGAAGCGGGAGCGGCGCTCTCAACCCACTTGGGCAATGGAGCCCACCCGATACTGCCGCGCCACCCCAACTACATATGGGAGCAATTGGGAGACGACCGACTCTGGGCTACCTTCATTCCCGACGGACATCATTTGGCTCCAAAGGTACTCAAATCGATGGTGCGGGCGAAACAAAGCAAAGCGCTGTTTGTCAGCGATTGTGTGAAATTCGGTGGGCTGCCGCCAGGGCGTTATACAAGCGAAATCGGGTCGGAAGTGATTCTTCACGCCGATGGACGTTTGAATACTGCGGCTAACCCTGCTATTCTGGCGGGCTCCGCCCAATCCCTGGATCTTGGGATTGCGTCTGCGTTGCAAAAGGCGGGAATTGATTTAAGCGAAGCCATCCAAGCTGTTACGGCCAGACCTGCCGAGGCGATGGGGTTTGACAGATTAGGCCGGCTTGAGCCAGGTGCTGCAGGAAATTTAACGCTGTTCCATTTCCCGGATCCGGATGGAGAACTAGCCATCGTCGAAACTGTTGTAAACGGAAACATTGTTTATAAATACCGGCAACAAAACAAACCGAATGGAGTGAAGTCAGATGCAAGTTAAAGTATTGGAAAATCCCGAGAAGTTGGGTTATGAAGCGGCTGTTTATTCCGCTGAAGTGCTTAAAGAGGCCATCGGGAGAAAAGGAAAAGCACGGATCATTTTATCGACGGGGGCATCGCAATTTGAATTTTTTTAAAGCTTTTGTACAAATGGATGTGGAATGGAACAAAGTGGAGATGTTCCATTTGGATGAATATGTAGATTTGCCTGAAAGCCATCCTGCCAGCTTCCGGAAGTATTTGAAAGAAAGGTTTCTCAGCCATGTGAACATTAAAGAAGCCCATTTTGTAAACGGTGAAGGAAATTACGAACAGAACACACAGGAACTCAATGAAGCCGTGGCCATGGAACCGGTGGATTTGGCTTGATCGGAATCGGCGAGAATGCCATATTGCCTTTAACGATCCCCCTGCAAATTTTGATACTGATCAACCTTATATCGTAGTGGATCTTGACGAAGCATGCAAAAAAACAGCAGGTGGGCGAGGGATGGTTTTCAACAATAGATGAGGTCCCCAAAAAAAGCGATAACCATGTCAGTCAAGCAAATCCTCAAAAGTAACGTTATCGTTTCCTGCGTCCCCCATAAGGTGAAAGCCAAGGCGGTCCAATTGACGCTGCAGAGCGAAATCACAAACCAAATTCCGGCTACCATTTTAAAATCACATTCGAACTGGACTCTTTTTTATCGATAATGAATCCGCCTCCTTAGCCGAACCGTCGGTATTAAACAAATAAGCAGAATAAAAGGATACGAAAAAACCTTGGAGAGGTGAACAGAATGAAGACATTAAACGTCGGGATCATTGGGCAGGGCCGAAGCGGACGAGATATTCACGCCTATTCTTTAAGCAAAATGCCTGAATATTATAATATTGCCGCGGTGGTTGATCCGCTCAAGGAGCGGCGAAACAGGGCTAAAGAGGAACTCGGTTGCGATACTTATGCGGATTACCGCGAACTGTTAGATAGAACGGATCTGGATTTGATTGTAAATGCTTCGCCCAGTCATCTGCATGTGCCGATATCGATGGATATCCTGCAAAGCGGGTTTAACGTGCTTTGTGAGAAGCCGCTCGCCAGAAGAACGGAAGAGGTCGACGCATTGATCAAGGCTGCAGAAAGTTCCGGAAAGCTGTTAGCCGTATTTCAGCAATCGCGTTTTGCCCCTGCCTTTGAGAAAATGGGAAAGGTTATAGAATCCGGAATCCTTGGCCGTATTGTACAGATCAGCATTGCCTACAACGGTTTTTTTTCCAGGAGATGGGACTGGCAGACGCTTCAAGAGAACAACGGAGGGAATTTGCTTAACACCGGCCCTCATCCGCTCGACCAGGCATTACAGCTGTTCGGACCGGATGCACAGCCTCAGGTTACATGCAGCATGGATAGCGCCAACACGTTCGGAGATGCGGAAGATTATGTAAAGCTGCTGCTTCAGGGCGAAGGTCGTCCGACGATTGACGTGGAAATCTCATCCTGCTGCGCGTATCCGGGCTATACATACAATGTGCAAGGAACACAAGGCGGATTGCGGGGATCGACCTCCCATTTGGAATGGAAATATTCAACCTGAGGAAACTCCGGAGCAGAGGCTGGTCTCAGTGCCTTTAAGCAAATCGGATGGGACACCGGCCTATTGCGGAGAACAGTTAATTTGGCATGAAGACAGCTGGGATATTACTGAAGAAGCGGGCAAGGATCTTTTTTCTTTCGATGGCTGCGTCTTTTTTATACGATGCTTTATGACACGCTAACCAGCGGGACGCCTTTAAAGGTAACCGTCGAGCAGGTCAGGCGGCAGGTCGCCGTAATGGAGGAATGCTTCCGTCAAAATCCTTCGTTTCAAAAAAGGAGGATTACGAGTACCATGAACCTGCAAAACGCACAGAGGAGAGCGGAGCTTTACAGGCTGCTTGGAGATTTGCCCAGCCGGAAGGAAATAACCGTCGATAAACTATTCGAGGAAGAACGGGAAACCTACATATTGGAAAAGCTGGTGCTGCACCTCAATGGAATAGAGCCAGTACCCGCTTATTTCGTACGTCCGAAAAATATGGCAGGGCCCTCGCCCGCCGTTGTATTCAATCACTCTCACGGCGGATTTTATACAGCAGGCAAAAAACGAGCTGCTCACGGGAGCCCCTTACATGCAGGTGCCCCCTTACGCGGAACAGCTGACACAGAAAGGGTACTCGGCTATAAGCATAGACGCCTGGGGCTTTGGAGAGCGCCATGCAGAAGGACGTACAGAAAGTATGATCTTTAAAGAGATGCTTTGGTCGGGCCGGGTAATGTGGGGCATGATGGTTTACGATACACTGCGTGCGGTCGATTACCTGGTGACGCGGCCGGATGTGGATTCGCAGCGGATTGCCACTTTGGGAATGTCTATGGGAAGCACGATGGCCTGGTGGGCGGCCGCGTTGGACCGGCGGATCAAGGTTTGCGTCGATCTTTGTTGTATGACCGATTTCCACGCCCTTATAGAAAATCAGGCCTTGACGGCCATGGAATTTATTATTATGTTCCCGGCCTGTTGAAGCATTTTACGACGGCACAGATCAACGCATTAATTGCACCCAGACCGCATCTAAGCCTAAACGGTTTATTTGATTTGCTCACCCCCCGGGACGGTTTAGACAAAATCGATACAGAATTGAAAAGCGTCTACCGTGAGGAAAATGCGCCGGAAGCCTGGAGCCTTCAAAGATATGAAGCCGGGCATCAGGAGACCCCCGGGATGCGCTCGGAAGTAATGGCATTTTTTTGGGCAAATGGCTGTAATCGGTCGGGCTTAAGGGACGCCGGAAAAGCGTGATTTCACCAACTTCCGGAGGGAAGCGCAGCATAAAGGTCCAGATACCTGCAGCAGCAGACTGGATTCCGGCGAAATGCGCTTCCCTGCAGCCCTCCCCAATTTCCTCAAGCTTGTGAAGCTTTCTTTATCTCCAGCCGCTGAATCTCATATGTATGATAACCCTCTTCCATCTGCGCTGCGATTTTCACCAATTTCTCCACGTCGCGAAAAGAGTACAATCGGTTTCCTCCCTCGGTTCTTTCAGGAAAAAAAGCAGCTTCCTTTCCTCGTAATAGCGGATTTGACGGACGGACAACCCGCTCAGCTTGCTGACAGTTCCGATAGAGATTACTTTCTTTTCTGCCAAGCCATGATTTCTCATCTCCTATACGCATGATCTCTCTATTAATGTTATGTTATATTACATATCTACTATTTGACAAGGGGTTTTAATCCTGATTTTATTAATATTTCATTTTGTTTGTTAGATTTTATAACATAAATTATAGACTGGCTCCATGTTCTTTGATATTCTTACATTAGGTGAAAATTGGAAATTTACAATGAATTCTATAGATTTCTCTTATTTTTTAAATTTCACCTTGTCGACTAAAATTGAAAAAAAAGCTTCAGAAACGAGTGACCAAGCGGGAGTTACAAAAAGGGGTGAGTGATTATGTCAATCGAAACGGAGCTCAAAGTGAATTTGAAGCAAGCACCGGCCGCACAGCGAAGTAAAAGACTATTCAACCGCAATGATTTGACAGGGTTTCTGTTTTGTTCTCCTTTGATTATCGGTGTGCTCACCTTCGCGATCTACCCTATGCTGCAGCGTTGATTCTAAGTTTTCAGCAAACAGCCGGTACGGCTCTGGTCGGGAAATGGGTCGGTTTCGGCAATTACGCCTATGCCTTAAAAGACTCGGTTTTTTTGGAAATCTCTCTACAACACCTTTTATATGGGATTCTTGTCGGTAGTTATGGGTATCGCCGCTTCGTTTATACTCGCCAGTTTGATTAACAGCGTAAAGTGGACCAAAGGGAAAAAACATTTTCAAAGGAATTTACTTTTTTTACCGAATGTCATATCGGCGGTTGCCACGACTCTGCTGTTTTCCTTCCTGTTTGCCCCAACCAAAGAAGGCCTGCTCAACTTCGTATTGGGAGTGTTCCATATCAGCCCCATAGGCTGGTTCACCGACCCGAAATATGCAAGATTCAGTATTGTTTTAATGAGCATGTGGGGGGCCCTCGGCTATAACACAATTATCTTTATCGCAGGGCTGCAGAGTGTTCCCAGGGATCTGTATGAAGCCGCGGAGGTGGACGGGGCAAGCGGCCTGAAGAAGTGGAGATACATTACCATCCCGTACCTGCGGCCCATCTTTGTATTCATGATTATTATGGGAACCATTCACGCGATGAAGCGGTTTACGGATGTGTGGTTAATTGGCGGTACAGCGGGGAACCCCGGCGGAACTTGATGACCTCTGTGCTCTATATTTACCGAAACGCTTTTCTTGCGTCCCAGATGGGCTTGGCTACAGCTGCTTCGTACCTGCTGTTTATTGTCATTTTAATTCTGACCGTGCTTTTGCTTGGATTGAACAAGAAGAAAGACAGTTTCGATTGAGGGGGAAGAACAATGGCTCAAGGAAACGTGATCGTACCTGGCAATGAACTTCAGCACAGTTCAAGAAAACGAAGAGAGAGGGCGGTACAGTGGTTTATTATCATTATGCTTAGCCTGGGCTCTCTGATCATGATCGTTCCCCTCATTTGGATGCTCTCCACCAGTTTTGATTGGGGGGCCAGACTGAACATTACGTTCCCACCCAAATTTTGGCCTGAAGAACCTTCTGTGAAGACATATAAAGCCGCGTTTACGAACGTTCCGATGATGAAATACATCCTGAATTCGGCGTTAATCAGTGCCGGTGTCATTCTGGTCAGCTGCTGTTCAGCCCTTCTTTCCGGATATGCGCTCTCGAAAATCAAATTCAAAGGTTCGAATTTTGTGCTGGTGCTGGCTCTGAGCACAATGATGATTCCTTTTGAAATGACGATGATCCCGCAGTATTTGCTGTTCACCAAAATGGGGTTGATCGATTCTTATTGGGCCTTTTACCTGCCGGCGGTGAACTATGCATTCGGGACTTTCCTGTCAAAAGCGTTTATCGACCAACTCCCTTCCAGTCTGAGGGAGGCCGCCATTATGGACGGGGCGAGAGAATTCACCGTGTTCTCAAGGATCTATTTTCCGCTCTGCACACCAATTGTGGCCACCATGGTAATCCTGCTCTTCCTGGGGGTCTGGAACGATTTGCTCTGGCCTTTGCTGGTCTTGAAAAAAAACTCTGCGAAATACACGATCCAGCTCGGACTGGCTATGTTTACCTACAATAACGGGGTCAACCATCTGCCGTCTATCATTATGGCAGCCACCACAGTGAGTCTGGTGCCGGTGATCGCCGTCTATCTCTCTCTCCAAAAAAATACATAATCGAGAGCATTGCCCTTACAGGATCAAACAATGATGATTTCGGAATCCGCCCGGGAGGTGACTAAGACAGGCTGCCGGATAAATAAAGCAGGAAATTGAACATTCAATCAGAATGAGAGGGGAAGTTCTTCTATGAAAAAAAAGTGGGCACGCGCTGATGGCAATACCGTTGGCATTATCTCTTTTAACTCTTGGAGCCTGCTCCTCCTCGGAACCGGCTTCAGGCTCGAACAGCAAAGACAGCGGCGATGGGCTTTCGGGGACTGTGAGGGTGGCACTCGCGGGTTGGACGCTGGAGAACGGGATCGACCCTCTGACAGGTGCGGAAACCGTTGGATTGAACCAATTTTTTAAAAGACACCTTCTATAAGAAATACCCGAAAATCAAATTGGAAATTTATCAGATCCCGTGGGAAAACGCAAAAGCCAAACAGTATGCTATGATGATGTCCAAGGAAGTGGACGTGCTGTACACCGGGGGAGCCTATGCGGCCCAATGGTATCAGCAGGGATTGCTCAAAGAGATCGACGATCTCATCAAATCGGACCCGGAATTTAAATCGGACATTTATCTTGATGGGGTTTGGAACAAATCGTACAGCACCAAATCGCTTGACGGAACTAAACAATTCGGTATTCCGGCCGTGCTTGGCAGACGGGAAACCATTTTTTTGACAAGAAGCTGTTTGACGATTGGGGAGTAGCGCCGCTGGGCAGCAAACCGACTCCGGAGGAAGTTTTGGAAAATGCGTTGAAAATAAACGGCAAAAAACCCGAAAACCGGAGAACAGAATTACGGCATATACTGGAGCGGAAACTCTCTCAATGGTTCCACTATCGTCGCTTTAGCGTTAGCCTATAATGCAAAAGGCGCAGAAGGAAGCCTGGCAGATATGAAGAATATCAAATGGAAGCTGAATTCCCCCGAAATGGTCAAAGTGCTGGAATGGATCAAGAAAGCGGCTCCGCTGGCTCCTCCGGGATTCGTAAATGCGCAGGGTGCGGAAAACTTCGGTTTGGACAAAAAAACAATATCGCTATCGGACTGGATCAAACCGGAGGTTCCACGATGAGCCAGTTCCGTACGAAGAAGGATAAGAATCTGCTTGACCGATTTGAAGTGAGAATGAACATGGGCCTAAAGGCGAGGGCTGGGTTGCGGTTGACCCCATGATCATGTCCAAGGATGCGAAGAACGTAAAGGCTTCCTGGGAAGTAATGAAGTTCCTTGCCAGCTATGAAACACAGAAGCATAATTACCAGTATTTCGCTTATACGCCGACACTGAAGAATCCCGATTTTCTTTTGCCGGAGGATAAGTATGTGAAGACCGCGCTGGAAATCGCAAATGTCGGCCACTCGGAGCTGCTGGATGAAGCCAATCCGTTCTTCCTGAGCGATATCGTGCCTGCGATCAACGGATTCGCCAGTAAAGCGGCAACCGGAGCAGCGCCTGACATCAAAGGATTCCTGGACGATCTGCAGTCCCGTGCGGAAAAAATGGTCCGCAAGCCAGAAATAAGTAAGCCAGGGGTGGGGCTGTCCCCGCCCCTATCACATGTGAAACTTGGAGGAATCAAAACTATGCTCAAAGGAATCAACCAATGGTGTTTTCCGGCAGGCACTCCATTGGAAACCATTTTTTTGAAACCTGCAAACGAGCCGGTTACGACGCCGTTGAACTGAATTTGTACGCGCCAGGCGGTGTAGGCCTGACAATGGATACCACATCGGCTGAAGCGGAACACATCGGCGCTTTGGCTGATCAGTATGGTCTGCAGCTTCGCAGCCTGTCCACTGAATTATTGGGCAAATATCCGCTGACATCTGAAGATGAATCCGTCCGCGAGCAGGCGAGACAATCGATCCAAAAGCAGCTGGAACTCGCAAGTATGCTTGGCATAGACACGATCCTGGTCGTCCCTGGCAGAGTGAACGATCGAATTTCGTATGATACCTGCTATAAGCGCAGCCAGGAAGAGCTGAACAAATTGCTGCCCTGCGCGGAAAAGTATAAGGTAAAAAAATGGGGATTGAGAACGTTTGGAATAAATTCCTGCTGTCACCGCTCGAAATGGCACGTTATATCGATGAATTCGATTCCCCTTGTGTATGCGCTTACTATGACGTGGGCAATGTTCTGCTCTTCGGCTATCCTGAACAGTGGATCCGTATTCTGGGACATCGCATCCAGAGGGTCCATGTAAAAGATTTTAAACCGGCTGTAGGCAACTATAATGGCTTTGTGCCGCTGCTCGCGGGAGATGTCAACTGGACAGAAGTGAGGCTCGCTTTACAGGAAATCGGCTATAACGATGTGCTGACCGCAGAGATTGATCCGTACGCAAGCTATCCAGAGCAGTTAATATTCGATACGGCAAGACATATAGACGTCATCATCGGCGGGGAACCGAAATAACCAAAACGGAGGAGCAGGACAAATGATACGTATGGCAATAGTCGGCGTGGGCGGAATAGCAGCGGAGCATTTAAAATATTTCAATGAAAACCAGCAGTCAAAGCTTGTGGCTGTTTGCGATATAGTGCAGGCTAACGCGGATAGAATCGCCAATCAGTACGGTGTAACCCCATATACGGATTTTGACATAATGCTGGAAATGGAACAGTTGGATGCCCTTGTGGTGTGCGTGCCTCCTTTTGCCCGCCAGGAAATCGAAGAAAAGGCGGTTAGCCGTGGAATACATCTTCTTGTGGAAAAGCCTCTAGGCCTGGAGATGGAAATGGTGAGAAAAAAAGGCACGGTTGATTTCAAGCTCCAATATTATTGCCGCAACAGGATACTGCCTGCGCTATCTGGACACAGTTGCCAAAGCCAAAGAATACTTACAGGGTAAAGAGGTGGCCATGGTGCGCGCCCATCGCTTCGGAGCTTCGTAGAAACGCCGTGGTGGAGGGATATGGCTAAATCTGGCGGGCAGCTTGTGGAACAGACCACTCATAATCTGGATTTAATGAGATACTTGGCAGGCGACATCAAGAAGGTGTCGGCTGATATGGCTCTGAGAGTGATGGATGATATTCCCGGAATCAACATTCCGGATGTCTGCTCGGTCAATGTAGTCTTTGAGTCGGGCGCGATCGGGCACCTCGATACTTCTTTTGTCGAACAGCCTGACGGACGTTCCAGCCTTGAAGTCATCGGACGCGGGTTCCGCTTGACTCTGGATGGGACTACGCTTACTATTGCGGAAAAAAAACAGCAGACGACCACTTACAAGAGCCAGGTTAACTTTTACAAAGAGCAGGACGATGCATTTATCCAAGCCATCGTCACCGGAGACCACAGTTTCATCCTTGCCCCTTATGAGGAAGCGCTGAAAACTTTGGAAGTCACGCTGGCCGCAAACGATTCCGCCAAGTGGGGACGGCCGGTTACTATTTCGCAGGAGATGGCAGTATAAAACAAGGAGATGCTCCCGTTTTATTGCGGCAGGGCATCTCTGCTGTTGTTGACAAAGGGAGGGACTAAAACGATGAAAATCGGATTAAGCACGTACAGTTTGTCAAGGGTGATTAAAGCGGGTGAAATGGATATTTTTTTGCGGCGATTCAATGGATTGCGGATAACGGGGGACAGCATGTCGAAATTTCTCCTTTCGGATTCTCTTTTGAGGATGACCCTGATCTTGCCGATGCCGTACGTGACAAGGCGGGCGAAGCAGGTCTGGAGCTTTCCAGTTACAACATTTCCGCCAATTTTATTAAAGACAACCAGGCGGGGTACGAGAAAGAAATTGAGCGTGTCAAACAGCATGTGGATATCGCAAGCCGGCTGGGAGTTAAGCGGATGCGCCACGATGTGGCATTCCGCCCCAAGAATGAGTGCTCGATCGCACGCTTTGAGTCGGATCTGGAACTGCTTGTGCACGCCTGCAGAACGATTGCCGATTATGCGGCGCAGTACGGCATTACGACGAGTGTGGAAAACCACGGGTTCTTTGTCCAGGCCAGCGATAGAGTGCAGAGATTGATTGAGGCGGTAGGGCGGGCCAATTATAAAACCACTATGGACATCGGAAATTTCATGTGCGTGGATGAAGATCCGGTCGCTGCCGTGAAAAAAGAATCTGCCTTACGCTTCCATGATCCATTTGAAAGATTTTTTACCTTCGCCCGTCCTATAACAACCCCGGAGAAGGCTGGTTCCAGACAACTAGCGGCAATTATTTAAGGGGTGCCATCGTCGGGCAGGGAGATATCGACATCAGGGGAATTGTGCGGGTGATCAAGCAGTCCGGTTATGACGGCTATATCTCCATTGAGTTCGAAGGCATGGAGGACTGCAGATCAGGCTCGAGAATTGGAATGGAAAACGCCAAACGGCTTTGGTCGGAAGTATGATCCGCAAAAGGGAGGAGAAATGGACCAGTGAAATTCGGAGTTTGCACCAGTATCGAACAGGCTCATATCGTTCATGAAGCCGGCTTTGATTTTGTCGAGTGTACGGTGGTTTCTCTAAAGCCGGAACAAAGCGACGCCGAGTTTCAGGAAACGTTGGACAGGTTCCTGGACAGCCCGGTGCCTGTGGAAGCGTTCAACATTTTACTGCCCAGGGAACTGAAGATCGTCGGCCCGTCCGTGGACACCGACCGCATTAGGCGCTATCTGGAGAAAGCGTTGGAAAGGGTAAAAAACAATCGACGGAGAAACCATAGTGTTCGGAAGCGGCGGCGCGCGCAGTTTGCCGGACGGTTTTTTCGAGAGGACACGCGGAGGAGCAGATCGTCAAATTTCTTCACTTGATAGCGGACTACGCTGATCCGCTGGGCATTACCATTGTAATAGAACCATTAAACACTACCGAATCCAACATCATTAACAGTGTTCCGGAAGCGATCGATTTTGCCAATAAAGTGAATCGGAAATCGATCCATGCGCTGGCTGATTTTTTTATCACATGCATAAAGAAGGAGAACCGCTTGAAAATATCGTAATATATAAGGACCGGATCAAGCATATCCATGTCTCGGACAGCCGCTATGCTCCCGGAATGGGCGACTACCCTTACGATACTTTGGTCGATTGCATACAGAGGGCCGGGTATGACGGACGTATTTCGATCGAATGCTTATGGAACGATTTCAGAAAAGAAACCGCGGACGCCAGACATTTTTTTGGACCGGAAATTTAAAAACGTTTACATCGGCCGAGGATTAGTTGTCCTCGCGAGCACCTGGAGGTGAAAGCAGCAGAAAACTGGTCTCCCGGGACATCTTCCTTTACAATAAAAGAAGATATCCATACCAGGTTGAAGAGAGGGAGTCCTATGATACGATTTGCCGTTATCGGCACCAACTGGATCACAGAGCGTTTCATTAAAGCGGCCCGACTGACGGAGGAATTCGCTTTGACCGCCGTTTATTCACGAACGGAGGAGCGGGCAAAGGAATTTGCCGAGAAGTATAATGTCACACACATTTTCACAGATTTGGAAGTATTTGCATGTAGTCCTGAGTTTGACGCCGTGTATATCGCCAGCCCCAATTCCTTCCATGTTCAGCATGCGATCCTCTGCATGGACTATGGGAAGCATGTTTTGTGTGAGAAGCCGATAGCCTCCAATGCATATGAACTGAATAGCATGATCAGCGCGGCCCAAAGGAACAACGTGCTGCTGATGGAGGCTTTAAAGTCGACGCTTCTTCCTAATTTTGGGGCCATTCAAGACAACTTACATAAAATTGGACAGATACGCCGCTATTTTGCTAGCTACTGCCAATATTCCTCGCGCTATGACGCCTATAAACAAGGCACGGTGCTTAACGCTTTTAATCCGGCGTTTTCCAACGGGTCTTTGATGGACCTCGGCATTTACTGCATATATCCGATGGCCGTGCTATTCGGGAAGCCTGAGCGGATCAAGGCGGAGGGCGTGATGCTGGGTTCCGGAGCGGACGGGGAAGGGAGCCTCGTTGTGAAGTACAAGGAGATGGATGGGGTCATCATGTATTCCAAAATCACCGATTCGCAGCTTCCTTCCGAAATCCAGGGGGAGAATGGCACGATGGTCATCAACAAAATCAGCGAGCCCGATAAGGTGGAAATCCGTTACAGGGACGGCGCGATAGAAGATATCTCCCAAGCCCAGATCGGCGATGCGATGTATTATGAGGTTAAAGAATTTATAGGTTTGCTGAAAAAAAATGGAAAGCTGGAGTCACGTGTCAACTCTTTCGCTAACTCCATGGCTGTTATGGAAATAATGGACGAAGCCAGGCGGCAAATGGGACTTGTATTCCCGGCCGATTCAGCAAGCGGGAGGGAGTAAACCGATGATCAAATGGGACGGGCATACCCACACGCAGTTTTGTCCTCATGGCAATGGGGAAGAACTTAGGCTTTATCTGGACAGGGCAGTGGAGCTCGGATTCGACCGGTACACGGTGAGCGAGCACCCTCCTTTGCCTGAAGGCTGGCTTGAAGACGAGAAGCTTTTTTTTAAGGAAATCGCGATGGAGCCTTGGGAACTTCCGGCTTATTTTGATCACGTGCTCAAAGCCAAGGAGGATTATCAAGGGAAGCTTGAAGTGACGGTCGGCCTGGAGCTGGATTTTCTGCCGGGCCAGGAATCGTTTTCGCTCAAGCTGATTGAGCCTTGGTCGCATCTGCTGGACGATTTGGTGGTGTCGGTGCACTATTTGCCTGGTACGGGGGGCATGCGATGCATCGATTATACGACGGCAGATTTCCGAAAAGGCTTGATTGAGCACTATGGTTCGATGGAGCGGGTAGTCGAAGAGTACTACCGGCACGTGGAGCTGGCCATCGAATTTGCGGCCGGACTGCCGGGACGCAAACGTATCGGACACATCAATCTGATCGAGAAGTTTGCGAAGGAACTGCCTCCTGTCGATCCGTCCTCGATCGAGCATCATTTGAAGCGGCTGCTTCCGAAGCTTGTTCAATCGGGTGTAGGCGTCGACGTCAATACGGCGGGGCTCCGGGTATCCACCTGCGGCAAGCCGTACGTGCCGGCCTGGTTCATCGGCAAATGTATAGAAGAGGGCGTCCCGTGCGTATTCGGCTCCGATGCCCATCGTCCCAGTCATGTGGGACAGGATTGGGAATGGTTTGAGCGGACTGTAAAGCGAATGCCGTTTAGTGTCGAGTCAGCAAGTCGTTACAGTACACTACAATATAAGGGGAGATAACGATGTCCAAATTAAAAAAATCGGCGTGATCGGAGCAGGTTCCATTTCGGAGGTTCATTTTAACGCTTATCAAAAAAAATCAGGATGTCGAGCTCTATGCCGTCTGTGATTTGAATGAGCAGCGGGCGAAGGATAAGGCCGAACAGTATGGCGCTTCCAAGGTATACACGGATTATAGCCAATTGCTCGCCGACAAGGACATCGATGCGGTCAGTATCTGCACCTGGAACAACACCCACGCCAAGATCAGCATCGACGCCCTGCAGGCTGGGAAGCACGTGCTTGTTGAAAAGCCGCTGTGCAAAACAGTGGAAGAAGCTTTGCAAGTGGAGAAGGCGGTACAGGAGAGCGGGAAGCTGCTGCAGGTCGGTTTTGTCCGCCGGTACGCCTCCAATACGCAAATTCTAAAGCAGTTTATCGATGCCGGGGAGTTGGGCGAAATCTACTACGCCAAAGCGTCCTGCTTGCGTCGGTTAGGCAATCCGGGAGGATGGTTTTCGGATAAGGAAAGATCCGGCGGCGGCCCTCTCATCGACCTAGGCGTCCACGTCATCGATATATGCTGGTACCTGATGGGCAAGCCGAAGGTCAAATCGATCAGCGCCAACGTGTACAACAGATTAGGCAACCGCTCCAATGTCAAGAATCTTTCTTTCTACAAAGCGGCGGATTACGATGCGAGCAAGAACACGGTTGAAGATATGGCGAATGCCTTAATCCGGTTTGATAACGGCGCTTCTTTGGCTGTGGACGTCAGCTTTACCCTCCATGCCAAGAAGGATGAACTGGCGGTAAAATTGTACGGGGACAAAGGCGGGGCGGAATTGGAGCCGGAATTGGCCATTGTCGGCGAGAAATACGACACCGTGCTGAATCTGACGCCGCAGGTGGATCACCTGTCGTTCGATTTTGCGTATGCCTTCCAGAACGAAATCAACCACTACGTGGACAGCATCCTCGGCCGCAAAAAAGACGCTGAGTCCGGTGCAGGACGGCGTGGAAATGATGAAAATTTTATGCGGCATCTATGAATCCGGGGAAAAAAGGCATTGAAATTCATTTCTGACAAGCACAAAAGCTCTGCTGAGGCGGGTCCTTTTTTTGCAAGCTGATTTGAAGAGTTATACATTAATTGGTTTTTTCTGGTAGAAGCGCTTACAAAAAACAGCCTGACATTGAAGGAGGAGAACATGAATCCGATTAAAGCGGCATTAATTGGGATAGGCGGATTTGGGAAGGCCCATACTGAAATCATCTCCCGTTTAACTCGGGAGGGCGTATTGTCGTGCCCAGCATTTTGCGAACCCAATGCGGATAAATCGCCAGAGCAGAAGGAGCAATTGGAAGCGATCGGAGCTCGGCATTATGCCGATTATCGAGAAATGCTGAAGCATCCCGGCCTGGATTTTGTCGTCATTGCCACGCCGATCCCCTTACATAAACAAATGTGCATCGATGCCCTGGAAACCGGAATTCCCGTACTGCTCGAGAAGCCCCCGGCTGTGGCCATTGAGGACCTGGATGCAATGATCGAGGTGCAGCGGCGGACAGGCCGACTGGCGGCGGTGCAGTTCCAGAATACCTCGGGAAAAGCGTTCCGGCTCATGCTGCAGCAATTACGGGAAGGTCTGATCGGCGAATTGAAAACGGTCACAGCTGTCGGCATGTGGAAAAGAACGCAGCAGTACTACGACCGGACTTACTGGGCAGGCGCCATTGTATATAACGGGGAATACGTGCTGGACGGCACGCTTTGCAACCCTTTTGCCCATTTGGTGCATAACGCATTGCTGGCTGCAGGCGCCGGCCATGCCGCACAAGCCGAGCCGAAATGGGTTCAGGCGGAGCTGTACAAAGGGCATGATATTGAGTCGGAGGACACCGCCTGTGTAAGAGTAATGACCAAAAACGACGTACTGGTCCATATATACACCACTTTATGCAATGCCGCGAACGAAACTCCTTATATCAAAGTGGAAGGTACCGCCGGACAGCTGCACTGGACATACGAGAATAAGCTGACCTACACCGATGAGCAGGGGAAAACTGAGAATTACTCGTTTGGAGACGAAAGTTTGCTCCGCAACATGTACATCAATATGATTCAAAATACACGGGGGGAGGAGGACGAATTATTTTGTTCGCTTGCCGAAAGCCGCAGCTTTCTGTTGACGGCCAACGGCGCATTTACTTCGACAGGCCGTATCCACCCGATACCTAAAGAGGCTCTGGATATCCGACCTGAGGAGGATACGATTGCCACCACCATACCAGGCATTCGAGAACTGTTCTCTGAGGCTTCCGAGAGAGGCAAGCTCTTTTCTGAGCTCTCCATTCCGTGGAGCGTACCCGGTGCCAAAGTCGAGATGTCCGGTTACAGGAAGCTTCGGTTGCCAATGTCAGATGTTCTGCCCGAATCGTAAGGGTAGCCGAGCCCCTCATCAGCACGCAAGATCCATGAAAATGTACAGCCCTTGACCAAGAGGATACGAGAATGTCCGGATCATCGCACTGCGTCGTGCGTGAGCATTGGCCATCGGGTTATTGAAAATATACCGTCCGCATATATAACCCAGACATGAGGGAGATTCCTTTTTTTAAAAGCGAGAGAACGTTTAGTTAGAGCTTGACCGGTGCATAGTATCAGAATTTGTACAAATTTATACACGGCAAAGCATAAAAAAACACACCAGCTTGAACAAATGTTTCAACGCCTTTGATAACGGGTAATAACCAAAGGTTTCTATTAGGAATTGATAGGAGGGCTATTATTGAAAGCGCTTAATTTATTGCTTGTGTCGGTTGTTATTTCTTTCTCTGTCGCAACACCTGCTCTGTCAGCTGTGCCAGGTATCGATCCGTCGGCAGAAGGAGCTTCAAAAGGCATTGTAGCTGTGTCCCATCCCTTGGCTGCCCAAGCAGGGCGAATGATTCTGGAACGAGGAGGGAATGCGGTCGACGCCGCTGCTGCCATCCAAATGGCTCTGAATGTCGTGGAACCGATGATGTCAGGCATCGGCGGTGGCGGTTTTATGATGATCTATAAGAAGGACACCAATGAAATCTCGATCATCGACAGCCGCGAAGTTGCTCCCGAGCATGTCACCCCCCAGCTGTTTCTGGATGCGAAAGGAGAGCCGGTTCCTTTTGAAGAGCGCCACACGAACGGCAAAGCGGTAGGGGTGCCAGGAACGTTAAAAGGAGTCGAGACGGCGCTGGCGAAATACGGGACTAAGACGCTTTCCCAGGTCATCGACCCGGCTATCGGCTATGCCGAACAAGGCGTCCCGGTCAATTGGCTACCGCCAAATACATACAAAGCAATAAAGCGAAGCTGGAAAAATTCGGGACGGCAGCCAGCGTTTTCGTACCCAACGGTTCACCTCTAAAGGAAGGAGATTTGCTTGTACAGCGGGATCTGGCCAAAACGTTAAAGCTGATTAAGGAGAAAGGCTCCAATGTGTTGTACAACGGCGAAGTGGGCGAAGCCCTGGTTGCCGAAGTCAACAAGAGCGGCGGTTCCATGACGATGGATGATGTCAGAAAATATACGGCAAAGCAGCGGGAGCCCGTAAGAGGCACCTATCGCGGTTTTGAAGTGGCTTCCATGTCTCCGCCAAGCTCTGGCGGTCTCACCGTTCTGCAAATCCTAAAGCTGATGGAGGGCTACGATGTCCAAAAGATGGGGGTCAATTCGGCCGATTATTTGCATCATTTGATCGAGTCCATGCATTTGGCCTACGCAGACCGTGCTGCATATATGGCGGATGAGGATTTTTTTATCCCGTGCCAAAACAAGGACTGCTGGACGACCAATACATCAGCAAGAGAAGAGAGCTGATTGATCCGACCCGGGCAACCGCTTCGATTAAAGCGGGCGACCCTTGGAAATATGAAAACAAAACAGCGGCGCCAAAACCAAAGGTCCAAGAGGAGAAACCGATTGGCCAAACGACGCATTTCTCCGTTATGGATCAATGGGGCAATATGGTGTCTTATACGACCACGATTGAAATGGAGTTCGGTTCCGGTATTATGGTGCCCGGCTACGGATTCATGCTGAACAACGAGATGACCGATTTCGATGCGGTGCCCGGCGGAGTGAATCAGGTGGAACCGGGCAAGCGGCCCCGGAGCAGTATGTCGCCTACACTGGTTTTGAAGGACGGGAAACCGTTCATGGCCGTCGGATCACCCGGCGGGCCGACCATCATCGCTTCCGTTGCGCAGACGATCATGAATGTGATCGACCACAAGCTTCCGATTCAACAGGCGATTGTCACTCCGCGTATTTATTCAAGCTCTTATCCGAATGTCGATTGGGAACCTGGGATCGATCAGGATGTCGTACTCGCGCTGCTGGGCAAAGGGCATCGAATGGCGGAAAAACCGGATAATATCGGGAACGTCCAGGCGGTTATTTTCGATGCCGATAGCGGCAGGATGTACGGGGGAGCGGACAACACGCGGGAAGGCACAGTGCTTGGCGTTGATGGCGTAACCTTTACGGCGAACAGGCCGAGCCCGGCACAGCCGCAGGAGCAAGCCACGTTCACACTGAAGATTAACGGGCTCGCCTACCCTTACACCGCCTCCCAGGTGATGATCAAGGATGGCAGCAGTTATATCGCCGCGGATAAACTGATCCTTGGCCTCGGAAACGACGAAATCAAGCTGAAAGTAAACAAGCTTGAAATTAATGGCACTCTTTATCTGCCTGTGAGAGCAACCGCCGAATCGTTGGGTTACAACGTATCCTGGGATAATGATAGCCGCACAGTGCTTTTACAGAAGGAAACGGATAAAGGGTCAGACGAGGTGGAAAAAAGCCTATAAGGAAGATAAGTATAAAATTACGAGATAGAAGCAAGTGTGTAATTGATAAGGTCTGTATATGACGGATTGCCACGTCTAGCGGATTCCCTAAACAAAAAAAACCCGACCTCCTCTATTTTAGAGAAGATCGGGTTTTTTTGTTCGACATTCTTAATCCTTTTGGAAGCTTCAATATGAAAATAAAAAAGCAGCTCGGATTTCACCGTTGCTGCCTAATGCGTTAATTTCCATTCTGTAGTGCTCAGTTCCTTCACGTTAAGCTGGATAATAAGAAACTCCAAGTCGCAATGGCGCCTGGAGAAGAAGCCTTGAACAAATGGAAGAAAAGGCTGGTGCTATTACATTCGTTCAGGGGGAAGAAATTTAATAATCCTTTGAAAGTTCACCCAAAAGGAAGCTTGCAAAAAAATTCTTACGCGGGATTGTCCCTTTCGTTAGACAGTGAAAAAAAGAAGTCCATAGTAGTATGGATTAACTTTTGTCTACCGGAGGGGGTTTTCATATTTGACTTTTAAGGTTCCTAAGACGCATCTTTCTGCATAAGTTATACCATGGGGATGGTCTAAATGAAAAAACAAACATATAATATGAATGCGTTTTCACTAAATGAAGGAGTGATCCGGTGAAAAGGAAAACTTTATTGTTCCGGCCAGGCTTCCTGGCAAAGGTAATGATCCTCTGTCTGACTTTGCTCCAAATCCCTGTCATCCTTCATACACATGATTCCCTCACAAATCATTCTTATGCTGCCTCAGCTGACCGTCCAATATATAAATCCACTTATCTTTGGAAGACGAAAGAACTGCTGGACAACCGGGTGAGCACATTTCAATTTCTTGAGCAAAACGGTGTTAATCTTCTGTTTTTTGCAAATTGATCCGAGTGTTTCCAAGGCCGGTTACCGCTCTTTTATCCGGGAGGCCGCAGGCCGGGGCATTGAGGTTCATGCTTTAGGCGGAGCTGCCAACTGGGTACTTCCGGACCAGCAAATTAACCTGTACAAATTTATCGAGTGGGTACGGGTTTACAACGACAGCGCGCCGGTCCAGTCCAGGTTTAAGGGAATCCATCTCGATGTAGAGCCTTACGTCACAAAAGAGTGGGCAAATGATCCCGACAAGATGATAGGATTATGGAGAGATACGATTAGCGGCTTTGTGGAAGAAATGAAAATGGATACGCCTGGTTTGACCGCCGGAGCGGATATGCCGTCTTGGCTGGAAAACTTGTATGTCTACGACGAACTGGGAGTCCGCACCACCTTATCCAATTGGATGATCCGCACTCTGGACCAAACGACACTGATGGCTTATCGCGACAATGCAGCCGATATCATAAACAGTGTATCCGTTGAAATGAATGAAGCAGAGAAGAGCGGCAAGCCCCTTATTGTTGCGGTGGAAACTTTGCCAAGCAGCGAAGGTCCCATTACCTTTTACAATAAAGGAAGAGCTGCAATGATGAAGGAACTGGGCATAGTAAACGATACCTTAAAAAAGCCGGGCCCCCTATACAGGATATGCGGTTCATGATTTTGCCGGATGGTCCGGTTTAAAGGAGTAAAAAATGAACAAACCATTATAAATTTGATCTGCTCCAGGGCAGATCTTTTTTGCATGTGCACACCGGACAAAAAAAACGGGAGTCCTATCAACATTTTTTGCACAATATGATTTGCGGCTGTTTAACTTTCCTTATATATGGGTATAAATAATAGGTGTGCTAAACTACAATCTGGCATAGGTATATTTAAATTCTGGAGGTTGTTTATTAATGGAAACAGGAACAGTGAAATGGTTTAACGCGGAAAAAAGGGTTTGGCTTTATCGAAAGAGAGGGCGGCGAGGATGTGTTTGTCCACTTCTCTGCCATCCAGGGTGAAGGCTTCAAATCGTTGGATGAAGGCCAACGTGTACAATTTGATGTCGTACAAGGCCAACGCGGTCCGCAAGCGGAGAACGTTGTGAAACTTTAAACCAACCCAATTGGCCTGTTCTTGCCGATGTGTCAAGAGCAGGCTTTTTTCGTGTGCACAAAAAAAAAGAGCCCGGAAAGCTGCCTTCCCAAGCTCCTCTCGTTTATTGTTCAACCGGTTCCAACGTCTGTTTTTTTCTGCAATTTACGAAGCCTTACCCTGGATATCCGCAAATTGTCCGTTTCCTCGACAACCAATTCAAAATCCTCGCTGCACTTCACTTGCTGTCCTTTGCTTGGAGGAATCTCTACTTTCGAATACATCCAACCGCCAATCGTGTCGTAATCTTCCGTATCTATCTCAAGTCCAAAATGTTCGTTTACAGTATCAATCAGCAGCAAGCCGTCAATGGAATAAGTATCATCAGGCAATTTTTTCAATGCTTGCGCGTTCTTCGTCAAATTCGTCCTGTATTTCCCCCACAATTTCCTCGATAATATCCTCGACCGTGACCAGGCCTGAAGTGCTCCGTACTCATCGATCAAAATAGCCATCTGTGACTTCTTCTTCTGCATAACCTTCAGCAGTTCGCTGATCTGCATAGATTCCGGTACATTCAGTATCGGTCTTATAATGGTTCTAATATCCTCAAGATCGGTGTATTTCAAAAGGTCTTTGATATGGACAAAACCGATGATGCTGTCTTTATCCGTTTCACAAATCGGAAATCTCGTATGCATTTCATCTAAAGCGGCCTGGCGCTGTTCTTCATAGCTGCTGTTCGCGTATAAACAAACCATTTCTGTCCGCGGAATCATAACTTCTCTAGCCGTAGTATCCGCAAAGTTAAATATATTATCAACAAGCTTCAATTCATTATTGTCAATGAAACCGCTCCTGTTGCTTTCCTTCATTAAAATCCGGATTTCTTCCTCCGTATGGGCTTGATCATGCTCTGCCGCCGGCTCGATTCCGGATAAGCGCAGCATCCAGTGGGACAAACCGTTCAGCATCCAGATAAACGGATACATGATTCTATACAGAAGCACCATCGGAGCCGCCGACAACATCGATACATTCTCCGCTTTTCGAATCGCGTACGTTTTGGGAAATTGTTCCCCTAAGGTGATATGGAATATAGTAATAAGAATGAAGCCGACTAAAAAAGGAAACCGAATGAAGCCATACATCACTCAATCCCATCTTGATAAAAAAAGAGGCTCCAGCATTTTGGAGACAGTGGGCTCGCCGATCCATCCCAAACCAAGGGAAGCGAGCGTGATGCCGAGCTGGCAGGCGGATAAATAGGCGTCCAGATTGTTTAATATTTTCTTGGTGTATTTCGCGTTGCGGTGTCCTTCCTCTGCGAGCGAATCGATGCGGCTGCTCCTTACCTTAACCAAAGCGAATTCCGCGGCGACGAAGAAAGCGTTCAGCAGTACAAGAACCAGAACAATAACAAGATTTAACCAAATGGGTAACGGGTCGTTACTCAATAATATCCCTATCCGAGCCACGCGGCTGGACAGGTACACCTCCTTTAAATGTAAAATCCGGATTACGGCGCTCCCAGTTTAAGTTTGGACCATTTCACCGTCAATTTCCCAATGGACTCACCCCACAACATTTTTTGCAGTATAAAATATCTTTATTATACAGGTTATTCGATTAGTATTCAAAAGAAGATATTTAATACTCTGCAATTTCTTTCAAATTCTGCACATTGAATAACCGGGCGTAAGCCCCATCCAGCCTCATCAATTGTTCATGGGTGCCTGTTTCTTTGATCTCCCCGTTCTCGATGAGTACGATCCGGTCGGCATGGGTAACGGTGGAAAGCCTGTGTGCGACAATGAGAGTGGTTCTGTCTTTAGCCAGCTTTTCCAGAGATTCCTGGATCAAGTGCTCAGACTCCAGATCCAGGGCAGAAGTGGCCTCGTCGAGTACAAGGATCCTGGGATCTTTAAGGAATACTCTCGCTATAGCCATCCTCTGTTTCTGTCCGCCGGACAGCTTGACGCCCCGTTCACCGATCTCGGTATCGTACCCATTCGGCAGGCTCTCGATAAAATCGTGCGCATTAGCCGCTATCGCCGCGCGAATGATCTCTTCCTCCGAAGCGCCGGGCTTTCCAAACAGGATATTCTCACGCACGCTGCCGCTAAATAAAATATTATCCTGGAGCACCATGCCGATCTGGTTTCTCAAGCTTTTGATTGTTATGTCCTTTATATCTGTCCCATCCAATAGAATCCTTCCCTGCTGGATATCGTAAAAGCGCGGGATCAGGCTGATCAGGGAGGATTTCCCCCCGCCGCTCATTCCCACAAAAGCCACCGTCTCTCCCGCCTGGATGTTTAGCCGTATATCTCTTAATACCCAGTCTTCCGAACCTTGATATTTAAAATAGACACGATCAAACTCAATTTCGCCTTTTACTTCGTTCACGCGCTTGGCGTGCGGGGCATCCGAAATATCGTAAGGCTCGTTCAAAAAAAACTCAATGACACGCTCCAGCGAGGCCCCGGCTTGCGTCAGCTCGTTGGAAGAGTTGACGATGCGGCGAAGCGGACTGTACAGACGGTCCAAATAAGCGAAAAAAAAGGCGACAAATGCACCTAAAGTGAGGTGCCCCTGGATCACCTGGTAACCGCCATAGGACAAAACCAATAAAGGAGCTACATCTGTCAGCGTGTTGATAACCGCATTGGTCCGGGCATTCCATTTGGTCAAAGCCAGCGCTTTTTTTCAGGAAATTGCCGTTTTTTTCTCGCCGAACCTTTCTCTTTCCACTTTTTTTCCAGCGTAAAGCTCTTGATCACCGGAATTCCGTTCACCCGTTCATAAAGATATCCCTGCATTTCCGCTAGTGCCTGAGACCTTGACTTGGACAGTTTCTTCAAATTCCTGTACAGCTTCTTGACGGAGAAAGCATAAAAGGGGAAAACAGCCAGGGCCGCCAGCGTTAATCCAAAATCCATATGGAACATAAAGCCGACGGCAATCGACAAGGTAAATAAATCAAGCCAGACATTCATCATGCCGGTTTCGACTATGCTTTTCGTTTGCTCCGCATCGTTGATCATCCGGGAGATGATTTCACCCGTTTTATGATTGTGATAGTACCTCAGAGACAGCTTTTGGATATGCTCGTACAGCCGGTTGCGCAGATCATAAAGAATTCTGCTCGTCGTCAGCTGGGCAAAATATTGCCTCATGTACTCGATAGGGGCCCTCACCACTACAAACAGCGCAAAGGCACCCAGCATCACGTAAGCCAGCTTTTGCGTCTTGACTGCGGCGGGCATTGGACCGAGCAGTAAATCATCGACCACATATTTCATAATCACTGGCAATGTAAGCGGGATCCCGAATTTGATCATTCCGATGATGACGGTTATCAGCACAAGCCTCCAGTAGGGCTTTACAAACGTAAGGTAGGTTTTAAAGCTGGACATAGGGTAGGTTACTCCTTTAAAAAATGGCCGGTAGTTGGAAAAGCAGCAAGAAAAAACAAGAATAACGCCCCGACAAGGCGTTAATTGCTTTCGCTGATCCCGCAAGACTTCTTTCGTGAACTCTCGAGATGACAGTCCGACCATTGTGTTGTCTTATCTCGCAGGGCTTACTCGTGAATTCTCGTTGTATCTGCTCTCCGTCAAGTATAACGCCCATAGCCTCACAATGAAAGATCGATGTGCAATTTTCCAAGAATAAGCTCCTTCAGAGATATAGCGAGAAGAGCACAAGTGAAAGAGAACAGGGGAATGGGGACGCTTCTTCTCCCTCACACAAACGGCGGTTCCCACGATTTCTTGCGCCATCCGATTCGCTCGGAAATGACATTCATCTCCCGGTCAAGCCGCACGTCGACACCGAAGGGAAGCTTGCGCCCATAGCTGAAACGGACGTCGCTCCAGCTCACTTCATAGCCGTCCGCTACTTCCTTGCAGGTGACATGGATGCGCTGCGCGAATCTGAGGAAAGCCCGGACCCCGTCAATTCCCATCGTAGCGAGGATAATTGTATTCTTCTCTTCCTTAGGGTACGAGGCTTCCAGCTGGATCTGCCTATGAATGATTTTGCCCGTATAAAAGCAATCCTCCGATTCGATCACGAACTGCCAATGGAACCAATGGAAGCTTGGGAGGACATGACAAATGCCCGATATCTGAAGCTCCTTTGCCACCCGGTTGACCAGAACATAATGCTGCCATGACCTGAGCAGGATATAACAAAAGCTGATCCCGTAGATCCAAGGAAATATAACAGCCGGATTATATCCGTATAAGAACCAGAGCACTAATCCTGCACAATGCAGCACAAACAAGAAGGGCTCAAAAAAATCGCGAGGATATCCAGATGGACCCATTGCGCTGAAAACGGACGGGTGCTTTGCACTCCGTAAGAGTTGAGCGTATCGAGCAGCACATGCAGAACAACCGAGAGGAAGATCCATAAATATAAAACAAACCAATGCTGCAGCACGCCAAATCCGAAACCAAGCGGCAGGGCAATGAGGGCGGGCCATATAAACAAGGCGGGGATGGAATGAGTAATCCCCCGATGATATTGGATATAGGCCGCAAAACCTTTTACCCTCAACACAGTGTCAAAATCCGGGGCATGCGATCCGATTAAAGTCCCCGTAAGCACGGCATTCGCCAAATTCGGATCTTGTACCAGGCAGGGTCGACATACGCCAGTCCAGCCAGCGTCGCGCCGAGCACCAAATGACTCGCTGTGTCCATCACGATCTCCTCCTTATTGTTCATGAGCGAGTATCAAAACTGAACCGTATCTTTTTTTAAGCCACACAGTGTCCTGATCCTCTGCCAGTTCTTTCCCGCCGCCCTCGGGCTGCCACCGTTCCTCCGCGTTGAACCAGTAAAACCATTGATCCGGCACCAGAGCTATCGCATCTTCCAAGGTTTTGTTCAGCCTGTTTGTCGCCTCGGATCTTTGATGGCGTTCGAACTCTTCGTGCAGATGCAGCGGTTTGCCGAATACCAGCTTGTGATTAAAGCCGTCGCTTCGGCAGCCGTAAAATGGAATGACAGGCGCCTGCTGCTCCAAAGCCAACACTGCGGCTCCCATGGGACTCCGTGTGGGCTTGCCGAATAACGTGGACGGCGGGAAATTGGGGCGATAGAAATCGCCAAGCAGTAAGACGACTCCATTTTCCTGCAGGTGCCCGCGCAGTTTGCGCATCATCTGCAGTGGAGGCGTGATATCGTAATCGAGTCCTTTACAGCCCATCTGCTCAAACCTCAAGTAGATGGGCCGGAGCTCCTGGCTTTGCGCGGTTGCAACGTCATGCAGCGAAATTTTTTGCGATAAATGCCAGTAGTAATAGAAGAAGTTGCCGGTATGCGGCGTGAAGATGATCGCGCCTTTTCCTTGGCTTAACGCTTGTTTCAGAAAGGCTTCCCCTTCCGATGTGAACCTTGGCTTCGATTTATTAGGCTGCGCGGCGGGAGAATCGATAAGAAGTTCATACATGGTCGCACAAAGGTTGAAAAAAGTAATTCCTGGTGCCGCGGCGAACGTCGTCATGGTCCAGGCTCTTCAGCGTCTCCTGCATGTTATCCATCACCCGTGCCTTAAGTTTACCGGCGCATAGAAGCATCACCCGGCTTATAATAAAACAGGCCATGAGCACAACGGGCCGTGGAATCAGCAGACGCACCCATTTTAACAGACGTTCGCTTTCCGTCATTTTTTTTCCGATCCAGTCGTACAACCTTATCCCCCGTCCTCGGTCATGCTTCTTTTCCAAGAAAACGCCGCTTATATTTACCGGCTATTTTGTCGGCTTCCAACACGATAAAAAAGTCGGTCGTATCGAACGCAGGGTCATATGCCGGCTCCCCGCCGATTTCCGCTCCCAGCCAGCAGTATCCTTTTAACAGGGGAGGAAGCCTGCGGTACATTTCTTTCTCGTTCAAGTCCATAGGGAGCAGGCTTAAGCCTTGCACCCGGTGAGTGTCAAGCGGCCGGATGCCGAAGCGGTCCGTGATCATTCCGCTCTTTGCCAGCATGCTGTAAACCTCGTTCGTCTCCTGTGTGCCGCTGGAATGGAGGCTCGCGCAGCCGATCAAATAGCGGTATCCTTCTTTGCGTATATAATCCGCAATCCCTTCCCACAGCATCTGGATGGCCCTGCCGTTCCGGTAATCGCTTGCAACACAGCTTCGGCCGAGCTCCAGGCTGTTCCATTTGCTGCCGGAAAAAGACGTCAGATCAAATTCGGTCTCCGAATAAAAGCCTCCGTTTTGCAGAGCTCTGCGCCCCGGAAGCAATCGATATGTTCCAACGACCCTGCCCGCGTTTAAATCTTCAACGATAAGATGGTCGCAGTATTCATCGTAAGCGTCGCGCTCCAATCCGGTGTCCGTGATCAAGTTCGTATTTCCTTCCTCTTCCACAAACACCTCATAGCGCAGCCGAAACGCCTGCTCTATTTCATCCGTGCGCTCTGCAAGCCTCACCACAAGGGGGTTCTGCTGCTGCTTCAAAATTTCGGCAGGTTTGCTCATCGGGTCACTCACCTTTCCATAACAGATATACAGGTATACTAAAATTAAGTTATTGCAAATTCATTGTAGCTTTCTAGGTTTAACACGGTGTTATTGGAATGTTAATTTTTTTGTATATTCGGGAATGGCCGGGATCGTTTTTTTTGAGCATCTTAATCAGATAACGGTACAGAAAGGTTTGTTGGGATGGGTACAATAGGTATAGCATTAGGGGGAGGCGGAGTGGCGGGAACCGCCCACATTGGAGTATTATCCGCACTCGAGGAGGCCGGGATCCGGATCGATTACATTGCGGGCGCAAGCTCCGGTGCGATGGTCGCCGCGTTGTATTCGTACGGCTACACCTCATCCGAGTTAATGGAGTTTATTCCGGCCTTCAGCAATAAATACCTCGATTACGACTATATCAATTTTATCTCGAGATTTGTTAATTTCGGCAGTAAAATCAAAGGGTTTATCAAAGGGGAACGAATCCGGGCTTTCATCGCGGGCAAAACCGGACATGCTCAGATGACCGATTTGAAACTTCCGGTCTGTATCACCGCTACGGATTTAAGGCACGCAAAGCAGGTATTATTCGTCTCAAGGCCTTTAAAATATGATTGCGAAGATGTGGATATCATACCAGAGATCGGAGTGGCCGATGCCGTAAGGGCCAGCTTGTCGATACCGGTTCTGTTCAAACCGTTTGTGTTCGGGGACAGGGTGCTTATTGACGGAGGACTTATGGACAATTGCCCGGTTGCCGCGGTGCGCGCTTTGGGCGCGGAGCAGGTGATTGCGGTGGATCTTGTGTGCCCCGATCCGGTTGATATGCCGTTCGACTCTTTAAGGTCGATTATAGCCCGGACGGTGACCATCAACCTGGCGATTAAAGCCAAACACAATACAATGCAGGCGAATATCGTCCTGAAGCCGGAGGTCGGCTCGGTGGGAGTGTTCGATTTTTCCAAGCTGGGCAACTGTGTCGAAAAAAAGGGTATGAATATACCCGGGGCCGGATCAATCAGATCAAAGAGGCGCTGGAAAAGGACCCGGTGGGGGTATTGTGATGTTTAGCGGGCCATTGTTCCAGTAAAAAAATATAAGAAGGCTGTTGCTCAAGAAAATTCATCTTCTTGAGCAACAGCCTTCTTTTTTTAAGTATAGGTTATTGAGCGCCGTCCACGGTTTCTCCATCCGCCGCTTTCGGATCGTTCGCCTGCTTGTCTTTCCAAACGGTGGTTACCTGCTTCTGGATCCGCGCTTTTTTTTCTTTATCCAGCAGTGAGTTTACCAATTGATCTTCACTGACTCCTTTATCCTGTCCGATTTGGGACAAGGTTTTACCAGCCTTCAGCTGCATAAGCAGATCCTGCTGAGTCATTCCTAGGATGGAGGCTGCTTCATTTAAATTACCTTTCCCTTCGCGGCCTTCTCGTCCAAATTCACCCCGTCCGGCGAATCCCTTTTGATCCACTTCCTTGGTGATATGGTCCACAAGGTTGGCTTTCTTTTGATCGGCCTGCGCTTGAGTGATTTTACCGGCTTTCATCGCATCATCTGTTTCAGTCGTTTCCTGGCTCACGAGCAGATCAATCACCTGCTGCTTGTCAATTCCTGCGTCAGCCGCGAGATCTGCGAGAGATTTTCCGGCCTTCAGCTGTTCCTTCAGCTTCACAGAGTCAATTTTCAGCAGTGAAAGCAGCTGTGCATTTTGCTGTTCGTCGTGTTTGAAGCCTTCGCCGTGATGGCGGCCTTTTGGGCCCTG
Source organism: Paenibacillus sp. JCM 18996 (assembly GCA_001313085.1). The sequence goes on from BBFE01000001.1 coordinate 88,331, forward strand.
GTCCTGGGCTGCATTTGAAGCGGACTGTGTTCCGGCAGCAGGTGGGGCAGTATTCGTGTTCGATTGGGCAAAAAAAACGGAACCGGACATAGCGAGTGTCAGACCTAATGCGATAGGCAGCAATTTTTTTGTTCATTTTACATCACTCCTCTAATAATTTGGTTTGTTTCACGGCTGCACCATCAATATAGCCCGGTTTGGTGAAAATACGGTGAAAAGCGCACGGGAATGCAGAACAATTTTGCCAAGGGAAAATTAATTCTATTTAAAGGTTGTCTTTATGTTCTTTTCATCCGGGGCCGGTATAATGGTGCAACAAACTTGCCAACTAAGCCCAGAAAATTACGTATAACTGCGAAGCTGATGCCGGGATAGTTTGCGGGGAGCCCCATATAAAAGGAGACTGATGTTGCATGAATATACTGCTCGCGGAAGATGATAAGCGGTTGGGAGAATTGATGGTGCACATGCTGAAGAAAAAAAGGGCGTAAACACGGTGGATTGGGTCACCGACGGCGAAGACGCCTATGATTATACGGTCGCGGCCCATTATGACGTGGTCATTCTGGACTGGATGATGCCGGATGCGAAGGGGTCGGCGTGTGCCGCCGTTTGCGCAAAGAAGGTTACTCGGGGGCCACTCTGCTGCTGACGGCGAAAGACGCTCTGGACGAGCGGGTGGTGGGGCTCGAATCCGGGGCGGACGATTATTTGGTGAAGCCTTTTGAATTTGAGGAGCTGTGGGCCAGACTGAGGCTTTGAGCCGCCGGAATTATGCCCCATTATAGAAGAAGAGGTACATATCGAAGATCTAGTGCTGCATCGAAGCAGCCATACGATCAGCCGCCAAGGGCACAAAACGGAATTAAGCCCGCGGGAGTTTCATCTTCTTGACCTGCTAGTGCAGAATAAAGGACATGCTTTGCCGCGTGAGCTTATTCTCGACCGGGTATGGGGCTGGATTCGGAAGTATCGGCCAAAATCGTCGACGCCACGGTCAAACTGCTGCGCAAAAAAGCTGATCGGCTACGGCAAACAAGATTTGATCAAAAGCATTCGCGGGGTGGGATATAAACTTGAAATTTAATATGGTTTCCCGTATTCGGCGAGGCTCGCCAAAGATTTATTCATACGTACGCAAAACCGGCTGACGCTTCTGTACACCGGGCTGCTGACGGTTTTTTTTGTTCCTGTTCATCATAATTGTGTATTTGCTGCTTCACACGGTCGTCTCGAACCAGCAGAAGGACGATATACGCATGCTGGCCGATCAGGAAGCTAACGTTATCCGTGATTATTGGACACATACCAAGGGAAGGAACCACTTCGAAGTGGACGATCCGAATCTTGTGATCACGGGAAACAATCAGCTGTTTTATTATGTGCTGGGCCCTGACGGCCAATTGATCGGAGGCGCGGAAATCTTCGGCAGGCAGCGTCCGGAGCTTCTGCACCTTGTTCAGCAGTGGGAGCCTGACCGCAGTGAGTTTCAATTCGGGACTCTGAAGTTAGGCGGCCGCGGGAATGAGGAGGACGGCAGAAGATTGGGCCGCCGGACAAGCAGGATATCCAATTCATTATGACCGCCCGTCCGATCATGATCGGCGAACAGTTGGCAGGCACTCTCTATGTCGGCAATAATATTTCTTCCACTTCCAGATTGTTTCAGTGGCTGCTGATCATTCTGGTGGGATTGGCTGTGATTTTCTCGGTGGCTGCGTTGTGGGTCGGCCGTTTTATGTCGCGCAAGGCCATGATCCCGATTGTCCGGTCCTATACACGGCAGCGTGAATTCGTCGCAGACGCGTCGCATGAACTTCGGACGCCGCTCAGCGTACTGCTGTCCTCGATCAATACGCTTGAAATGGAAGAAGAGGGGCGGGACGAGTTCTCCCGAGGGCTGCTCTCCAACATGAAGGATGAGGTGAAGCGTATGGCCAAGCTGGTCGGAGACCTTCTGCTGCTGGCCCGATCCGATTCCGGCAAGCTGGAGCTTGCAATGGAAACGGGCGACTTCCGGCCTCACGCCGAAAAGACCCTGCAGTCCATGGCAGCTCTTGCCGCATCCAAAGAAATCTCTATGCAGCTGCGCGCTCCCAAGAAGGTTATGGTGCGTGCCGATTTCGGGAAGCTGAACCAAGTGCTGTACATTTTGCTGGATAATGCGATCAAGTACACGCCGGAAAACGGGGAAGTGAAGATTGGGCTTGCCGTTGTAAACGCCGAAAAACGTCCCGTCCTGCACATGTCGGTGGAGGATTCGGGGCCGGGGATTGCTCCGGAGGACCGTGAGAGAATTTTCGACCGGTTTTATCGGGCGGACAAATCCCGTTCCCGCGACCAGGGAGGGCACGGTCTGGGGCTGGCGATCGCGAAATGGATTGTAGAGGCGCACAGGGGCAGGATCTCAGTCACCGGAGCTCCGGCGCGGGGCAGCCTTTTTTTTACCGTCACCGTGCCTCTGCAGCAAGCAGCTGAATCTGCGGCATTGCAGTGAAGGACAAGAAGGACACAAATTGACAAACAGGGATCCGTCATAAGTATTGTAGCCGCGGCATTGCTGTGGGGAAAAAAAAGAAGTATTGCGCGTCGAAAAAAACACAGTTGCCTTTTCACCGTCATTTCACCATTCTGCCGTACATTTGGTTTTGTAAGGACAAGCCATTTACACGGCAAGGAGGTGAAAGAGATGAATGGAAGGTATAAAAGATGGATGCTGGCCGGGCTGCTTTTTTTTAATCTGCGGTGCAGTGCTGTTAGTGGTTATGAATATGGCTGAAGTGCATTCGCATACAGGGGAAATGGCCCGGCAATACGGAGCCTTGGACGAGGGCCACAGCACCGCAGAGATGTTTAGACACGGTCACCAGGGATACAGAGAAAATGTTCACGCGGAGATGGGACACTATGGACAACATGAAGAAGGTGCCGGAATCATAGCGGTCGCTGCGCAAATAGGCCTTCTGCTGCTGGGACTGTTCCTCTGGAGAATATCCGGCCGGTCGGAATTCCGCAAATGGACCGGCATACTGCTTACTGCCGCAGGCGTGGTTACACTGCTTCCGATCGTGATCGCTCTTCCGGTGCTCGCTTTGATGGCTTATTTCATTTATAAATTGACCCGTAACAGCGGTGAGTCGCAGCGGTGGATGCGCCTTATTTTTTTACGAGGCGAAAACATATCCGGATTTTCTTGACGAGTGGGAACAGAAGGCCAACAAGGCAGGCAACGAATCTGAGAAGAATGAGTCAAACCATAAGGGGGAATAGAAAATGGGAATTTTTTTAAACGTATGCAAAATATTGTCACCGCGGATATACACAATCTGCTGGATAAGGCGGAAGATCCCGTCAGCATGCTGAAGCTTTACACACGGGAGCTCGAGGAGCAGATGGCAAAGGCGCAGGAAGCGCTGGCCAATCAGCTGTTTGCGGAAAGAAAGCTGGACGCGCTGATCGGCGAGACCGAGAAAACTATCGCGAAGCGTACCCGTCAAGCAGAGCTTGCGGTCGACCGCGAGGAAGACAACATTGCCGAGATGGCACTGCAGGACCGGATCAGCCATGAAAAAAAGGCTGGTTGCTTATCAAAGCCAACGTGAAGCGCTTCAAAGCCAGGTCACTACATTGACCGAGCAGTTCAAAAAAAGCTCAAAGAGGCTCACGCCGAACTGCAGTATAAGGAGCTCGTCCTTACTTCCAGACTGAACGCGGCCCGTACGATACAAGAGACCAACGCGTCGCTGCGATCTTTCTCAGCCGACAGGCTGCTGAAAGAATGCTCGAGGCTGGAAGCGAGAGTATGGCGGATGGAAGCCGGAGCCGAAGCCAGCGAGCGGGCGCACCGCACGCTGAACGGCGCGTATGACGATGAGAAGGTTAAGGTTGAAGTGCAGTCGGCTTTGCGGGAGTTGAAAGAGGCGAAGGCTCGGTAGGGTAAAAGAGGTTAATTAGTTACCGAATGGTACAGTAGGATTTCTAAATGCAAGACCATGAAAATGCACCTAGCGTCTTGGTATTTTTTGGTTGCAGGCTACTTCCAATTTTACCAAGTCCGCGCTGGTGTATTTTTTTGTTTTTTTTAAGAGAAGTATTAAGTTTAAAGTTGTACGCTTCCTTGATCTTTTTTTTCCTAGAAATTAAGCCAGTATACCTCAGCACGCCTAGCGATTGGGAGTACAGTTCCTTGGCTAGTTCAAGATCTTTCCTCTCTTCTAATCGGATTACACTTGCTCCCTTCACATTACCCACCCTTCTCCATCACATATACCGATTCTGGGTTATGGATATATTCATCTAGGAAATAGGGGCTATGTGTCGTCATAATGACCTGGGTTTTCACTCCTTTAAGCATGGTTAATTCAAGGACAACTGCAACAAGCTCCCTTAAATCATTCTTCTTTGCTATCTTCGTGGAGAACGATTTCTTTCCATCCCCATCCTTTTCCGCCTTTGATGGAGGTCAGCGGGGTTACTTTGTGTTTTCATCTTAATAAAACCTTTACGTGCAGTTAACGAAAAGCGGTCGATAGGTCGATTGGGCGAGTTTTATAATGGGTAACAGAAAGATCGTTAAACCGGTTTAATGAATTGAAAAAAGCAAGCGGCAGGAGGGACACGATGGCCAGAATAGATGATGTCGCGAAAGCGGCCGGCGTGTCCAAAGGGACGGTTTCCAGTGTGTTCAGCAGGAAGAGACCGATCAGCCGGGAGGTGACGGAACGGGTTCTTGAGGTGGCGCGGGAGCTGGGATATTACCCCAACCATTTGGCGCGCAGCTTGGCCATTCGCAAAACAATGATCGCCGGCTTGAAGATGCCGCTGTCCAAGGACGGCGCGCTGTCCGGATTTGAGATCCAGATGATCAACGGGGTTACTAAGGAACTGTCCAAGGAGGGCTATCGGGTGCTGCTCGATACGCTGCCCGAAGATGACGATCCGGTCTCTTTCTCCATCGATCCCGTGGACGGAGTCATACTGATGAATCCGACCAAGGAAGACCGGAGAATTGCCCGTTTGACTCAGATGGGGATCCCGCTTGTCCTTGTCGGCAGGCCCGATCCTTTGGACTCCACGATCTCATATGTCGACAACGATAACGAAAGGTTGGCTTACGAGGTCGGTCTGCATCTGCTGGAACAAGGGCATACGAAGGTACTGTTCTTAAACGCTTCTCAAGGCATGACGGTTGCGGCGGATCGGGAAAGCGGATTGATGCGTGCTTTTGCCGAACGGGGAGTGCCGTTTAACCGGGAGCTTGTGCTCCATTATTCACGGGCCGTCCACAGCAACAGCACCGATTATGGCCGTATGGCACTGCACGAGGCTTACAGCGGTCTGGATTTTACAGCGGTAATTGCGGATACGGACCGTGTGGCGCTTGGTGTCTACCATGCGGCCCGGCAGCTTGGCCTTTCGATTCCGGAGCGGCTGTCCGTTATTGCGCTGAGCAATGACGCCCGTCTGGCGCAGGAAATGGCGCCCAAGCTGACGACGGTGGATTTGTTTGGGGAAGCATTGGGTATGGAAGCGGCCGGTCTTTTAGTGCAGCTGATGAAGGGAACCGGCGCCGTAGAGCGCCGCATCCTTGACGCGAGGCTTATCGTGCGGGATTCAAGCCGTAATTGATTTTAGTTCACTACATACAGGAGGATTATCCATGAACACAAACCGTAAAGTGCTGGGCGCCTAATGGCTTCAGTTATGTTCGGCGGAGTACTCACAGGCTGCGGCAATTCGACTAATGGAGCGCAGCAGTCCGACACAACCAAAAAAAGAGGACCGCTCCCTGCACATCATTGCCGGAGTTGTCGGGGGCAAGACGCCTGACGAGAATACGCTTTTCGAGAAAGAGATCGAGCGCCTCACCGGCATTAAAACAAAGCTGGACCATCCTGCCTCCGACTTCGACCAGAAGCTGCTTACGGCTATATCAAGCGGCGAGAAGTTCGACCTCATCCAGACGAGCAAGGAAAGAATGAACACATTCATCGAGCAGGGCATTCTGACGCCTTTGACGGATCAGGTGAAGAACTCGAAGACACTGCAGGATCCGAACGTGATCCCTACCCAGGAGTGGGACCAGGTCCGCACCAAGGACGGCAAAATTTACGGCGTATTCACCAAGTTCCAGGGCGGCACCATGCCGATCGTGCGCAAGGACTGGCTGAAGAAGCTGAACCTTGAAGAACCGAAAACTCTGGACGACTATTATAAAGTGCTGAAAGCTTTCACGGAACAGGATCCGGACGGCAACGGCAAAAAAAAGGACACTTATGGGTTGTCGACCGCGGGAATGTATGAGCTGCAGGGCTTTTTTTCAGCGCCGCAGGCTTGAAGCAGCGTTATGTGGAAAAGGACGGAAAGCTGGATGTGCCGTACTCCACGGACGCCGCCATTCCGGTCTACGAGTGGCTTGCAAAGCTGTATAAAGAAGGCATCCTCGATCCGAATTTCGCAACTAACGACTCCGGCAAAATGCGCAACCTCTTTCTCACGGATCGTGTGGGCATGATCACTTACTGGGACGCTTGGGTCGGCATGTTCAACAACACCCGCAAGGAGCAGGATCCTAATACGGCCTTTGAGGCCAAAGGCTGCCGGGTGCTGTCGGTCCGGACGGGAAAAAATATGCTGCGGCGCGGAGATCCTGACGTTTGGGTGATACCGTACAATGCGGAACATCCGAAGACTGCGTTCGAGTTTATCGAGTGGTGGCACTCGAAGGACGGCATTATGCTGGGAAGCTTGGGGATCAAGGATAACGACTACACGGAAAAAAGACGGCAAGTACGAGCTGACCAAAACCGGCAAAGATCACGGCATGGACCACGGGGTTCCTTTCTGGTACAACAAAAAACGTCCAACCTCCGTTCGGCAAGCTTCCTGGTGTGCAGGAAGCGCAGGATCTGGTCACCAAATACGGTTCACTGGAGCTCACTCCTCCGAAATGGAAAGACGCCGAAAAGATTATCAACGACTACTCATTCAAGCGATTCAAGCCAGATGCCGGCTGCCGAAGCGGTGAAAAAAAATGCGTGAAGAGCTGAAAGCAAATAAACTGATCGATTAAGAAGTGATCTTTCACAAGGGAGGGAGTATGTTTGCGAAGTCTCGCCGGGAAGGGGGACAATGCGGACATGCTCCCGTCTCATGTTTTTGCAGTGGGAATGCCTTGAGGAGGGATTTTCGCTATTACTTTGCGGGGATCCGAAACAATAAACTTATTTTCTAATAAAGGCGGTGACTCCTTCTGAAAGCGGTATTGAAATACAAAATGCTGTACCTGATGATGTTGCCCGTTATGGCGTATTTCCTTGTTTTTTTCCTATTATCCTTTGGTGCGCGGCTTCATCATTTCGTTCCAGAATTTCCGGCTGATCGGGAACCGCCCTTTTGTCGGCTTCGATAATTATATGTCAGTACTCAAGGACAAAGCGTTCTGGGACGCGCTTGAGAATACGCTGGTTATCGGTGGAGGGACGCTGGTTATCGGTTTTGTCATGCCTATCTTGCTCGCGCTGTCTTTAAACGAAGTGTTTGCCAAGTGGTTCAAAAAAAATAACGCAGATGGTCGTCTATTTGCCGCATCTTTTTTTCCTGGGTCGTAGTCGGGGGCATGTGGATTCTGATGCTTTCTCCGGATACGGGCATCGTCAATCAGATTATGAAGCATTCGGGGCGGCGAAGCCAATCAGCTTCCTGTCCGTGGAGACGTACGGAAGATGGGTGATGGTGCTGACCTCCGTCTGGAAGGAGATGGGTTTCACTTGTATCCTGTATCTCGCGGCAATTATTGGGATCAATCCCTCTTTGTACGAAGCGGCCAGAATCGACGGAGCCGACCGCTGGCAGCTGGTCCGTTTTGTGACCCTCCCGCAGCTTGTTTCGACGATGAAAGTAGTGATCATTCTCAATGTGCTTGGCATCCTCAGAATGTTCGACCAGATTATGGTTATGCGCAATGGCGCTATTGCAAAGAAAGTAGATGTGGTCATGATGTATACGTATCAAAAAAAGGCATGTTAGAGTTTAAGGTCGGGACTGCGACGGCTGCAGGATTTTTTTGGTGATTCTGGCCACTTTCCTTCTGACGTTTGCCGTGCGGTTGCTGATTCGTTACGACGAGGAGTGATGAGGTTTCCATGATGCGATACGGGCTTTATACCGGTTGGCGGAGCCGGGTGTTCGACACAGTCAATCTGCTTTTTTCTGCTGCTGCTTATTATGACGATGATCATTCCTTTTCTCAATACGCTGGCGCTCGCTTTTTTCCACCAATTTCGCTTCGATGCAGCCGGGGATCGTCCTTTGGCCGAAGCAGTTCGGGGTACAGGGGTTTACGACGGTGTGGAGCCGGATGCAGCTGTATGTGCCTTTTATGAATAATGTGATTGTCACGGCGGTCGGCACGGTCCTACACGTACTGCTTTGCTCGCTGGCGGGGTACGTGTTGGTGCAGAAGGGGCTGCCGGGCAAAAAAAAGCTGATGCTTTCCCTAATCCTGGTGACCATGATGGTGCCGGGCGAGGCGATTATGATTCCTCTTTATGTGATCAACAAGGAATTGGGGCTGCTGAATACGCTCAACGCACTGATTATTTCTGGGCTCATTTCGGGATTCAGCGTGCTGCTGATGCGCAACTTCTTTCAATCGGTGCCCGGAGAAATGGCGGAGTCTGCGAGAATGGACGGTGCGGGGGATTTCAGGATCTTTTTCCGGATCTATATGCCGCTTGCCAAATCCGGCCTCGCTACGGTCTCGCTGTTCGAGTTCGTCAGCCGTTGGAACCAGTTCACTCCTGCGCTGCTGTATATCAACAACCATGCCAAATACACGCTGCAGATCGCTTTGAAGTCGCTGATTATCGATACCGACGCCACGTCGAGCAATTTTATAATTACAAATAATGTCCGGATGGCGGGGATTGTCATTGCCCTGCTTCCGCTGATCGCCATTTATCCTTTTGTGCAAAGATATTTCGTCAAAGGCATTATGGTGGGAGCGAATAAGGAGTAGACACCAGGCTTTGTGCACAGAGAGGGAGGAGAGCGTATGAATAATTCCGGGAAAAAAGGGTGCCGCCGCAGTGTACACGCGCCGCATCGAGCGGCAGGAGCAGTCATCGTATGTGGAGATTCCGTTTGAAATGCCGGCCGGAGTGGAGGAGCTTCATGTTTCGTATGAAGTGCAATCCCACGGGGAGGCAAAGGCGGTGATCGACCTCGGCGTCAGGGACGTGCACAGGGTAAGAGGCTGGAGCGGCGGGGCGCGAAGCGGATTCCGGATCGGCCGGGAGCAGGCGACTCCCGGGTATCTGCCGGGCGGGCTCGAGCCGGGGGGCTGGGCGGTGCTGCACAACGCGTACCAGGTGCCCGAGGAAGGCTGCACCGTGACGGTCACGGTTGAGCTTGTGACGGAATCGCCCCGCTGGCTGAAGGGTGACCTGCATATGCACAGCGTGCACAGTGACGGGAGCTTCACGCTGGAGGAGAATGCGGCGGAGATGGAGCGGCTGGGCTGCGATTTTCTTGCGATGACGGATCATAATACGTGCAGTCAAAATTTTGCCTATCCCCGTGGTACGGGGCTAGTAATGATTCCGGGCATGGAGGTCACGACGAATTTCGGCCATGCCAATCTGCTGGGAGTAGCGGATCCGTTGGACGATTTCCGTGTGGCCGGTCAAGAAGACGTTAACCGCAGACTGCGGACGGCGCGAGAGCGAGGCGCGAGTATCGTGCTGAACCATCCGCACTGCGATTATTGTCCTTGGCTTTGGGACTTTACTGTGGACCATGATTGGGTAGAGGTATGGAACGGCCCTTGGCGGGAGTCGAACAACCGCGCGCTGCAGTGGTGGGACGGGCAGCTGCGGAAAGGCCGCCGGTTGGTGGCCGTGGGAGGAAGCGATACCCACCGGCCCGACCCGTTTGTGAGGCATGGTTCGCCGACGACGTTCGTTTATGCGGAATCCCGGACGGTGCAAGGCATACTTGCCGGCATAGCAAAAGGCCGGGTGTGTATGGCTTATGGGCCGCAGGGGCCTTTGTGGAGCTCGGCTGCGGTGAGTACATGACAGGCGACGTTGTGCCTGTGATTCCTGCCGGCCATGCGGTGAGCATGCGGGCCAAAGGCGTTCGCGCCGGCGACCGGGTGCGCCTGATCAGCGATCGGGGACTGGAGCGGGAATGGGTAACGGCGGCGCAGGACTCAGCGAGGTCCCGCTTGAGGAGAAGTTTACGGCCACAGGCCGGAAGTATGTCCGGGCCGAAGTCTGGCGATGCTTTGAGGAAGCGGGAGGAGCGCTGCTGCTTGCCGCAATGACGAACCGATCTATTTCGGGGAATCTATTTGACACTATTCTTCCGACGAGGTGAATGACCTATGAAAACATTTCCGCTCATTACCGCGCACACCGGCTGTATGGGAACGCCGGACAATACTTTGCGTTCAGTCGAAAGCGCGTTGAAGCACGGAGCCGATGTGGTGGAGGACGATATCCGAATCACCCGGGACGGTGTGCTTGTACTTGCGCACGATGATGCTGTGAGCCTGCCTGATGGAACCAGGTACAGCATCTCACAGATGACTTACGCCGAATTAAGCGAACTGGATATAGAGGCCCACAACGGCGCGCCGGGAGAAACGATGCGCATCATCAAGCTGGAATCGGCTCTGTCCTCATTCAGCCGTCCGGCAAACTAATGAATCTCGACCTGAAATCCGACGATTGCGTCGAGCCTGTTTCCAGATTGGTGGAAAAGAACGGACTGCTTGATCAGGTGTTTCTGTCCGGCTGCGAGGCCGGCCGGGCGCATATCGTGCAACAGCTCAACCCGCGCCTGCGCAAGCTGCTGAATGCCGAACACCTCTACTTTCAAACCCTGCCTTACAGTGAAGCGGTCAAGCTGAACTGCGAAGACGCCTTGAGCGCAGCATGCATTGGCATCAACATTCATTACAGCGCAGTCGCACCGGAGCTTCTGCAGTCTGCTGCCGGGCATCGCCTTCCGGTATACGTATGGACGGTACACGAGGAAACGGAGATGAGGCGCTTTCTTGCCGCCGGCGTGCACTCTATTACGACACGGAACGTGGAGGCTTTGGTGCGGTTGAAGCGGGAGACAGTGGTATAAACTTCTTTGCGTGTTATGAGATGGTAAACGATTGTGTTACTCAGCAAGTGATTAATGCAAATTTACATAATCTAGCCGAGAAAGCTCTTGCCTTTAGGCATGGGATGAATCGGCTTAGGATAAGGGCTGTCATTAGACAGCTTATTTAATCCTACATTTCTGCAAGTTTTTGTGTTGCGATTATATATTCATACCGATACCATCAGACTATGGGACTAGACTATAGAAGAACTGCAACAACCGTATCCCTAATCAACTCCTATTGTCCACGATATCGAAGAAAAGTATGGGTCAAACCAGTGGAAGATTGATGTAGAAATCCAATGTGTAAGTCAAGTGCTATTACCACTTTTATTATTGTTTCATAGACCCCGCTGGTCCACATAATCAAGGCTTCCGTTCGGAAGAGGTGGCGGGAGCAGGGATCCCCCAAGTGACTGCGCCCATATACAGCAGAAACACAATACCAATGAGGATCTATGTGACCTTGATCCACGCCACAGTCAAGAGCAATATGGAAACACACCGAGGATCGCGAGGATAATCAGTATCATATTGCAAATTGCAGCTGTTAGTACCAGACTAGAGTTTTCTCATTGGGCGACTGCCATTTTTTTACAATAACTTTATTTGATCCTACAGTTTATTTTACATAATCTGACTATCATTGTACGTATCGAAGGTGTCAAACTTAGTTAGGGAAGGGGGAAAGGCTAATGATAGGAAAGACTTGGAGGCGTATTCTTAAGCGCATTGGAAGAAACAGGTGGATAGCTATGCCGGCATAGCTGCTATTACAGTCCAGGCGCAGCGAGCGGTTAGACGTGTCAGAAGGCTGGCGTGCAGCGAGCGGTGATGATGATGTGTCGGAGGCTGGCGCCCAGCCAGCGACACTGATGCGTCTAAGGGCTTGCGTGCAACTAGCGTAATGATCTGTTGGAGGGCTGGCGAGCAGCGACGGTGAAGATGCGTCGGAAGGCTGTCGCACAGCGAGTATGCACAGTCACTACACCAGAAGCGGTATCCGAGAGATACCCTTTTTTTCTTAATTGGGGGTGAACAGGAACATAGTTTTAATACAAAACAGCAGTTTCGGGACAGTTTTTTTTGTTTGGAATTTTTTTACAGATAATACCGAGATAATTAATATGGGTACTACCCTTTTGTTCATTTGTATCATTCTCGAACCAGGACGTACCTTTAATCTGATCATTACACAGTCGTTAAAAGCATCGGGCGATGTCCGATTTTCAGCATTGATGGCAATCATCTTCCCGTTCTTATTAGGTATACCTCTGGCATACCTGCTTTGCCTACGATTCCATATGGGACTCACTGGATTGTGGTGGACAATGGCAATCGATGAATGGTGCAGGGCGATTCTCCTGGCCATCCGTTGGAAGAGCCGTGTGTGGGAAAAGAAAATACTGGTTAATAATATGGAATCTGGATTATCGATCAAAGGATAGTGATAATCTCCCCTGATGAATTTCATGCGAAAAGTACACTAGTAGAAATGTAGTGGCTGCTGTAAGCCCTTAAATGAGTCAGTTTTGTCTAGGATTCCATGGGGACTTTAATAAGATACTATCCAATGTGAAATTAAAGTTACCTATCTTTTGTTCGGCATTAGCTAAACGGTGTAAGAATAATCCAACTCCAGCTGAGCCTGTTCCAAAGTGAGTTGAAATTCTAAATTTGTCTAATTTATCTGCATGCCTCCCATTCCAATTGCAATCGCTCTTTTAAATCGTTTATAATTGGAACTACTTGAAAAAATAAACTATAATTTTCCTTATTGCAAGAGAAAATACGGATTTCCTAATAGCTATCCAATCTCGGTATTTGTCTAAATCCTTTCCATCGAAGAAAAAAAGAGCGCGCCGGCCACAAAGCCGGAACACTCTTTTGTTATTTACTGCAGCACATACAGCTGCACGTCCTGGAAACCAAAATTGGCTACCATATCTCTATGACCGGGAATGAAAATATCAATGCGGTTTCCTTTAATCGCGCTTCCCTGATCCGTAGCGTAGCAACCAGCCCGCCGTCAGGCAAGTTTTTGAAGTTATAGCCGGTAATAAAAACTTTGGATCCCATCGGGATGACGGCAGGATCGACAGCAATGGTTCCCAGCTTCAGCGGGTTGCCATAATAATCGACAGCTCCCCATCCGTTCTCTTCAGGGGAATCCGAATAAGCGGAGGCCGTCATCGACATAATCTTCTTATAAGGCAGGGCTTGTCCGGAAACATTCACGGTATTCGCAGATGCCGAAATGATATTTGCGGACGTTGATGCTTGACTGGCCTGAACAGTGTTCGCCTTAACGGGGGCTGCGGAAGGCAGGGTCAACACTAAGCCGGGGTATAAATTCAGAGGATCGAGTTTCGGATTGGCGGCCATCAGCTCTTTTAAAGGAAGCTTCAGCTTGTTCGCAATAATCCAGTACGTATCTCCCTCCTGAATCGTGTAGCGGACATCGGGAAGGTTCAGGGTTTGCCCTGTCTGCAGGTTCAATGGATCTACTCCCGGATTAGCCTTTTGTATCGACTCCAGCGGAATATTTTTTGGCTGTTGCAATTTTCCACATAGTATCGTCGGGCTGAACCTGGTAAGTTGCTGCGAATGCGGGTGTCGCAATGCTTGCGATCGATAGACCTAATGCCAGAGTAAAAAAAAGTTTTCCTGGTGAACCGTTTCATGTTGCTCCTCCTTTTAATGGGCCTGCGAGGTTAGTTGTCGGGTTTGGGATGAGGATACATCCCTTCGCTAAAGCGATTCACCCCAAAGACGCGGCTGCGTCATGAAGCTCTCCCCCGCACTTTGGAAACATGGAAATCCTTCCAAAGTTTTGGCATTTTTTCGAGATTTATCGTACCATACCTTTCTTTTTTTGATGAATATGTAATTATTGGTAAAATGTTTAAGCCTGCGTTTTATTGGGTAATAAGGGGGTTGTTTCAGCCATCAGCTTGCATTGCCGCAGGTATTCAGTCCGTCAGCGCAGCAGCTCGCTTTTTTTTACCATGCCGTAGGCATTGCGGTCGCCTTTCTTGGCGTAGAACCTGAGGCCGTCCAATCCTTTGAAGAGCAGGGCACATCGCAGCCTTTCTTCGAATTTGGGAATCTCGCGCCCCTCGCTCGTCCAAACATCGCGCACCATTTGAGGAATTTGCAGCTGAGGGGTCCATAGATGCTGTGTGGCCAAATCGAACACAAAGTCTCCGTACATGGCCATTTCCCAGTCGACGATGCCGGTCACGGTGCGCCCGTCCGTCAGCATGTTCCCCAAGTGGAAATCTCCGTGCACGAGATAGCGTTCTCCGGGCGAACATTTGGCGAGGTCCATCATGATGGCATACAAGTGCTCGAATACATCCCGCTCCAGGAAACTATGCTCAAACAGCGAATACCAACCTTCCCAAAAACCGGATTGCTCTTTCAGAAAAAAAAGACTCGAGAAATTCCAGCCAGCTGCCATAAACTCCGTCTCCCGAGGCTGGATCCACCCGTAACCTTTGGACTTGCCCAGGGAGACCCGGTTGATTGCAGAGAATTGTTTTACCAGGTCGGCAGAATCTCCTTCACTTCATTTTGCGGGCAGCTGACGATCGACCGTCCAGGAGCTTTTTCCGCAATGGAAAAGTATAATTCGCCCGCCCTGCCGACCTCCAGCACCTTCGGAACCGGTATGCCCTGTGATGAGAACGTTTCATGTATATACCGCTCTTTCTCAAAGCCTTCCCCGCTGCCGTTAAAATGGATGACGAATTCCTTGTCTTGATGGCTGTAGCTGAAAACTTTGCTCAATTCCCCTCCTTCGATCGGATGGAGACGGGAAACCGGCCCGTTCAAAAGCTTTTGCAAAAAAAAGCTTCCGCCGTGCTGATATTCATTTCCGGTTTAAACGTACTCATCCTCCATCAGCCTCCCGCTCTTGTCCTAAGGACGTTTTTTTTGGTCGATATTACCATGGGTTTATTCGTTAATTATGGATTATAATTGGTATCGGTTAAAAAATGTGGCAGGGAAAGGAACTGGAATGAAAAAAAATCTCCATCATTTTGTGTGTCGTCATTAATGCGTTCATCTGGTCAAATGTAATTGCGTCTGCTGCGGATTTTACGGACATACCGGGAACAAGTCCTTATCTTCCCTATATTGAAGAGTTAAAGAAGCTGGGGATCGCGGACGGCATTGCTGACGGGTTATTCGGTCCCGAACAGGCCATGAGCCGGGCGCAGTTTGCCAAATTTGCGGCGGGTGCTTTTCGGTTGAACGACAATGGGGCCGGGTTCCGTTTACGGATATCGGGGGCCATTGGGGCTCTGTGTATATACGTGCCGCTTATGAAGCGGGTATCGTGGACGGTGCAACGGAAACGGCATTTTTTTTGCCGGATCAACGTCACCAGGCAGGAGGCCGCCGCCATGGTCTGGAGATATGCCCGTAAA
This sequence comes from Paenibacillus sp. JCM 18996, assembly GCA_001313085.1. Next base: position 103,927 of record BBFE01000001.1, read on the forward strand.
CAAGGGCTGTATCCCGACACAAGCTCGAGCTTTAAGGAAAAGCCCGACACCTGGGCGCTGGAAGCGGTCAGCAGCGTGATTTCCCATAAATGGTACGGAGCGGACGTTAAGATGGCTTCCGGCGTATGGTCCTACCGTCCCAAGGAACCGATGAGCCGTCAAGAAATGGCTGCGCTGCTTGATTTGGCGATGAAGGAGATGCCAGGGTATGTGAAGACATACCTCACTCAAGAGAAACCGATGTATAAAGCCACTTATTTATGGAATACCGGCCAGCTTCTGAATAATAAAGCCGAAGTGTTTCAGTTTCTTCATAAAAAAACGGCGTCAATCTCGTTTACCTGCAGATGGATCCGGATGTTGCCCCGCAGGATTACGGCAGCTTTATCGAGGAAGCCGGCACGCTTGGCATGGAAGTCCACGCTTTGGGCGGAGCGCCCGACTGGATTTTGCGGAGAACCGGAATAAAATGGACAAGCTTGTCGACTGGGTTAAAACCTATAATGCAGGCGCTGCGGTCAACCGGCAGCTTAAAGGAATCTGTCTGGACGTAGAGCCGTACATTTTGCCTGTGTGGCAGCAGGACACAGACAGGATGCTGGGCTTATGGAGAGATACGGTAGACACTTTCGTCAAAGAAGTGAAAACAGGCGCCCCCGGCTTGACTGCTGGTGCTCAGCTGCCGTTCTGGCTGGAAATGTTGAAAGTATCCGACGGGAACGGCGCACAAATCCCTTTGTCCGACTGGATGATCCGCAGGCTGGACCAGGTCACCCTGATGGCTTACCGTGACAATGCAGCCGATATTATCAGCATCGTGGAGAATGAACTGAACGCAGCGGAGAAACAAGGCGGAAGCATTATCATCGCCGTCGAAACACGGCCGAGCAGCGAAGGGCCCATCACCTTTTATCCCTATGGACAGGCTTTGATGCTGCGGGAGATGGATAAAGTCATCGGTACGATCCATGGCCGCGCCTCTTTCAAGGGATATGCAGTCCACGACTACGAAAGCTGGTATAGCCTTAAGGATTAGAAGGGCGGTATCTCTTAAGCCCCTAATTGGAGAACTTTGCCGCCATTCCGCAGCATAAAGCCCCCGGCGCTGCCTGCCGGCAATCCCGAGGGCCATGAGTGCGAACCGGCCCAATCCATGCAAGCATTCTCAGGCTGGCTGGCCGGGCCATCATGCCAATCAGCCAGGCACCAGTGACCAGCCGGATGAATTATTTGATGTAGAGCCGGCTGGTTTCTTCCCAAATTTCCCCGGGCTCCAGGCCAATCAGGCCGATCTGTTCGGCTGGGAGGTCCATATTAGGAGCATTCACCAGGTTCACTTGCGGCTCCGGGCAAAAGAATCCTTCCGTCGCGTTATTGTTCCAGATCATCCATTGCTTGTAAGCCGTGCCGACATCGTAAACGAGAGTAACCCCGTTGCGCGAGTCGGTCAATTCCATCCGGTTGCGGCCGTCCTGCGGCCGGGAAGTATAATGGTTGTCCATCGGCTCGAAGAAAGGCGAGACGCCCTGTCCGCGCATGAGCTCTTCTTCCTGTTTGAGCGGTTGATATTTTCCCGTGGGCAGCATCCGTTCGTCAAGCTCCCAGCGTTCGCCGATCGTCATACGGAAACGGTAATCCGAAGCGGATCCGCCGGAAACGAAAGGCGCGTTAATGGAGGTGTGGAACGCGAGCAGGCAGGGCATGCGGTCTTTGCCTTTATTGCGCACGGTCACATGCTGAAACAGTCCTTGCCCGCTCAACGTATAGCGAAGCCTTACCGTGAAAGTGTGCGGGAAATAGCTGTACACCGGATGGCCTTCACGTATATGCAGCACCAGCGTGACCCGGCTTTCCGTCTCATCGGCCCCGAAGGATTCGACCTCCCAGGGAATGTTGTGCAAAAATCCGTGCAGATGGTTTCCCGTGCTCTTTTCGTTCACCGGGAATTCGTAGGTTTTGCCGTTCCAGGGGAATTTGCCGTCTTCATAACGGTTGGGCGGAAACAGCACCGGAATGCCGTTGATGATCGGGTTGTTCTTAAACGCTTCCATTTCGTCCGCCAAAGGCTCCTTCAAAAAGGTATACTGCTTCTCGATATCCCGGAAGGCGATCAGATTAGCGCCGGTGTCGGGCAGAACCGCAGCCTCGTAAGGTCCGGCCTGCAGCCATACCGCGCTCTCCCCCTGATAAGACTCCTCGAATGCTCTTGGTTTAGTGGACATATTTTCCTCCCTATGGTAGTAATAGATTAATAGTATCATAAAAGGAGGAGTTATTCCTCTATGGCCTGATTGGTGAAAGCGTAAACCCAGGTTCACTTGACTGTTTCAATCGCTTTTTTTTGGCGTTAATGGTCACTATATTTTACCTGTTCACTTTTTTTTTTGTTTTGCGCAACAATTGTAGACGGTCGTGCGTCCATTAAATGGCGCGTTCGGAAGTGTGTCTCTCAAAGGGGGAACGAAATGAAAAAAAAGCTGGTCATCATACCTGCATACAACGAGGAAAAAAAATCGATCGGTTCCGTGATCCGCTCAATCAAAAAAGCACCATCCCGACATGGATATCGTCGTCATCAACGACGGGTCTTCAGACCGTACAAGCCAGACGGCCCGGGAGACGGGTCTTGCTTTTGTGGTGGACCTTCCTGTGAACGTGGGGATCGGCGGAGCGGTGCAGACAGGATATTTGTTCGCATATAGAAATGGATACGATATCGCCACTCAAATCGATGCCGACGGGCAGCATGACCCGGCCGATCTGGAGAAGGTGGTGCGCACTGTGGCCGAAGGTCAAGCAGACTGCTGCGTCGGGTCGCGTTTCGTCGAAAAGACGGAGTACCGTTCGAGCCTGTCCCGCCGTACAGGGATCCGTTACTTCTCCTGGATGATCAAGTGGACGGTAGGCAAGCGGATCACCGATCCGACTTCGGGTTTTCGCGCAGTCAATAAACCGGTGATCGCCGTCTTTGCGGGTTATTACCCGGATGACTACCCGGAGGTGGAGGCTGTTGTGCTGCTTGAACGTATGGGCTTCCGTGTAAAAGAGACCTCCGTGCAAATGCACAACCGGGCGGCAGGGCGTTCGTCGATCACCCCGCTGAAGTCGTTTTATTACATGCTCAAGGTATCTCTTGCGGTCCTGATTACTCGTATAAGGAATGTGACTTAACATAATGAACATTTATTTGGTGTCCGTCTTTTTTTTGCGCAGCCTTCGTGCTGTTTACCGTGGAATTGATCCGCAGGCAAAAAATTGGCTGAACGTTATGCTCTGCTCTGGCTCGTCCTGGGCTTGATCATGCTTTTGTTCAGCTTGTTCCCGCCCATTCTGGAGTTCGCATCGGGCCTTCTTCATATTTATTATGCGCCTTCGTTCCTTTTTTTTTGTGGGACTCTTGTTTTCTCTGATTTTTTATCATGCATTTGACGATCGTAATTTCCAAGCTTCACCGCAAAAATGACGCGCCTCGTCCAGGAAGTAGCGCTGCTTAAGGCCAAGCTCGGAGACGAAGAATCTGCCGGTTCCGATGGCCCGGATGCTTCTCGCGCCGAATGACGAGAGGCGTTTTTTTGCGTGAGGAGAAGTCTGGCCGCCCGTTGTGCCGCGGCGCTCGCAGGGAGCATCGTGCTTTTGGTAAACCGCGCTTTGGGGAAAACGGACTGTCAGAAGAGTATATCGCAAGGAGTGTCGAAATGAACAGAAGCCGGTCATACAGCCCTCTGTATAATTATGCAGTTTGGATAATCATGCTGATTGCTCTTGCTTTACGGTTCCACATTGTGCTCAGCATGGACTATCAGCCTCTTGTTTTTTGACCAGCTGGAATACGTGAATTTGACTTTACGTTGGTTGGAATCAGGCATTTACGCTTACAGGGATACGATGCCCAATACGCTGGTCACGCCGGGTTTGCCGGTGTTTCTTGCCGCTGTGTTCAGTCTGTTCGGCTACCATCCGCTGGAACACGGCCTGATGGCTGTAAGGCTTTCGCAATGCTTTATCGGTGTGGGGGCGGTCTGGTTTATGTATAAGCTGGGCGCGCGCTTGTTCCACCCTGCAACAGGTGTGCTGGCCGCTTTTTTTCGCCGCCGTGTATTCCCAGTATGTCATGTCGGCGACGCTCATTTTAACAGAAGTTCTTTTTTCTTACCTGTTTCACAGCTTTTCTCTATCTGCAGGTAAAAGTGATCCAGGAGAACCGTCCGGGGGACCACATCCTGATGGGCGTCCTGCTCGCGGTCACGGTACTGATCCGTCCGAACATTCTGCCTTTGGCGGTCATTCCGTATGTGTTTCTCTGGATCCGCCACCGGAAGCTCTTTCTCCCGATGATTGTCAGAGCGGTGGCCGCTTTTGCCGTTGTGATGATGCCGTGGTGGATCCGCAACTTCATCACTTTCCATGAATTCATCCCGATCGCGAAGGGGGAGTCCGGCAATCCCTTTCTGGGGGGGACCGACCCGTACGATAGGGGTACAATCGATTGGTCGAATATCAACCCCGAAGATCAGTTCGCCGAAGGAGTAAGACGGCTGAAGCAGGGGCTGCGCGAGGATCCGTGGCTGTGGATACGCTGGTATACGGTCGGCAAGTTCAAGGTGTTTTTTTTTCACAGATGGGTTGGGCCCTATCCGTTATATATACCCAAATGGCTTGACATGCTGGAACTAAAGCTGCACTATTTGCTCGCTTGCGCAGGTTGGGTGAGTCTTGCGGTCATGAGCTTTTTTTAACCGCTCCGCCGCTTATTTATTCGTGACCGGGCTGTTATTACTGGCCATCCACAGCTGTTTTGTCGCCGTTGACCGTTATTCGTACGGTATGATGCCGTTCCTGATGCTGGGCTTAGCCCAAGCTGTGGCAGGTTCGCTGCGGTTCATCGTCAGCAGGAAAAAAAGAACGCCGCAGGAGTTGTTTAGCTGCCGCACACTCAGACTTGGCCGCAGCCTATGGTTAATTAAGCATGGCGGTACCGCACCAAGTTCCCTAAAAGACGCCAGCGCATCAATTTTCCTAGAACATTCGGCATTGCCCAATTCCCCTGCTATACGCAGTATTATGGAACATATCAGAAGGACCGCCAGGCGATTTTTGCCCTGACGGTTTTTTTTCACGTCTCATACAAACTATAAACAAAGCGCTTGAACGAGTAAGAACCCAGGCAGAGATCAGGCTATCCCTCCGTCAAATTAACCGATAGGGACAGCCTTTTACAATGCTACTCGTTGTTCTCCTGCTCTTTCTCCGTATATTGATCCTGGTCGCCGCCGTAAATAAAGTCTACTCCCGGCTCGAGGCCGGGTGGTAGCTCGCTTCCTCCGTTAATTCTGCTTGGTTGCCCAACGTTTCGTAGTTATTCTCCGTCATCATCATTCTCCTTTTTTTGGGAAAGTATGCGCGGATTTCATTAAAATTATGCAACTCACTGCCGCTTTATCCTTGCGAGCTGATTGGATGAATAGAGTATATAGGTTAAAGTCAACTTTAAGTCAACAGCACATCGGGAGCGCCTACCTGCTATTTTTTCACCCTCCGCAAATTGATACTGATGAAATTCTATGTTAACAAAAAAATTCATTTCCTTTTTTACAGTGCACATACATAGATTTAATAAATTAAAGTTACTATGACTGTAGATTGAAAAAAAACTATTATTTAGGGGAGAGATAGAATGTTCAAGAAAGCGGCGTTGTCGGTTATTTCCATCTTCACGGCTTTTTTCATTGGCAGCATGCGGCACCACTCAAAATCAGGCATCCAGCCCAAGTCCAGCACAAGGAAGCGGTACGGCTGCCTCCGACAACAAGCAATCCAAGGTGGATACACTGGTGATAGCTTATCTTCCGAATGAGGCAAAAGAGGAACTGGCTGAATCCCGCCAAGGCTTAGCAAAGGACCTGGAAGCTGCTCTCCATGTAAAAGTAAAAGAATTTCTCGCAAGCGACTACAACGCAGCAATCGAGGCTATGAGAACAGGCAAAGCGGATATTGCGAACTTCGGACCCCTTTCCTACTCGCAGGCTCACGAGCGCGCAAAGGCAGAGGCTCTGGTGGCGCCGGCCCTTGACGGTAAAATAGAAAACAGCGGCTACTATTCCTACATTGTTGCCAATAAAAAAAAGAACGACAAAATCAATGCGATCACCGATTTGAAAGGCAAGAAGTTCGCTTTCGTCGACGCAAATTCCACCTCAGGCAACCTGGTGCCTTCTTTTGAAATCCTCAAGGCTCTGAACGACAGCAAACTGACCTTCGAGGACCTGCATACCAATGGAAAGTTCTTTGAATCCGTCACCTTCTCCGGAGCGCACCAAAACGGACTGCAAGCCGTAGCCAAAGGAGATCTTGACGCCGCTCCGGTCGCTTCCGATATCTATGAGCGCGAGATTCAAGCCAAAAGAGTGGACGCGGAAGCCGTGAAAATCATTGCCAAGTCCTCCATGATTCCAGGTTCTCCGATAGCGATCCGCAGCGACCTGCCTGACGATGTGAAAAAAATCAGTCAAAGATTTTCTCCTGAAATACGATAACGAAAAAATATTTTACGAATTTCGTAGGCCAGAAGCCCGGACAAAAGATCCGTTATGCTTCGATCGACGATGCTGCATACAAAGATATCTACGAATTGAGGAAAAAAAAGTTCGGTCTGTAATATGTCATGTGACAAACGAATATAGGGCAACAGGGCAAAGGGACATCCCCTTTGCCCTTTGTGCAGGAGGCGATGAAATTGAACAAACCTTTAATAATAGAGCATTTGACCAAATCCTACGGTCCGGGTGCGGCGGCCGTGCAGGATGTCAGCTTTCAACTGGGACAAGGTGAATTTGTGGCTATTATCGGGCCCTCGGGTGCCGGAAAGTCGACGATTCTAAGATGCATTAACCGTATGGTTGAGCCCACGGAGGGCAGGATCCTGTTCGAGGGACAAGACATCAGCACATCCGGGCCGAAAGATCCGGGAAGCCAGAAGGCGCATCGGAATGATTTTTTCAGCACTACAACCTGGTTTATCGCCTGACCGTAATGCAGAATGTTATGCACGGACGGCTCGGCTACATGTCGACAATGGAAGGCGTGCTGAGCCGCTATAAGGAAGAAGATAAGCAGAAAGCTCTGAAGCTGCTGGAAAAAGTAGGCTTGCTGGAGTATATGTACAGGAGGGCCAGCGAGTTGTCCGGAGGCCAAAAGCAAAGGTCGGCATAGTCCGCGCGCTTATGCAAGAGCCGTCCCTGCTTCTGTGCGACGAGCCGATTGCTTCCCTGGACCCTAACAGCTCGAAGGTGATTATGGATTTGATCCGCAATCTGACACAGGAATGGGATATCTCCTGCATTGTCAACCTTCACCAGGTTCACGTGGCCAAAGAATATGCAACCAGGATTATCGGCATACGCAGGGGAGGCTCGTTTTTGACGGACCGCCTTCCAAGCTTACCAATCAAATGATTGAAGAAATTTATAATACTTCCATGGATAATCTGATGATCAACGAGGAGGTACAGGCCATTGTCTGAAAAGCCGAAACGCCTGCCTTTAGTTGGCCGCAGTGAAAAAAAAGTACTACACCCTCGCGTTGATTCTCATCGTTGTTCTTTTTTTACGGCAGCTACTGCTTTTACGCAGTACAATCCTTTTGAAATTATAAAAGAACGCAGGGTTTTCTGGAACTTTATCTCCCAGGACTTTTGGCCTCCGGATATTATGAGAGTGCACGGGCTCTGGGAGGCGATGCTGCAGACCATAGAAATGGCGCTGGCGGCCACTTTTATAGCGTCCTGCTTCGCTTTTGTTTTTGCGTTTCTTGGCTCGAGTCTTACATCGCCTTCCCCGTGGCTTGCGAAAGCGGTACGCGCGATAGGTTCGTTTATGCGGAACATTCCTGTACTCGTCTGGTCTTTTATTCTTGTCGGGGCTTTCGGGATCGGTACTTCGGTAGGTTTGATCGCGCTTATGATTGAAACCTTCGGTTTTCTTCTCCGGACGTATATCGAAACGATAGATGAAGCAGGAACGGAAACATTAGAGGCGATGGACGCGACAGGGGCCAATTTCTTTCAAAAGCTGGCCCAGGGAGTAATTCCGGCTGTAATCCCGGGCTATATTTCCTGGTTTCTTTACTCCGTTGAGATTAACATCAGGCGTCCACAATAGTAGGAATGGTCGGCGGAGGAGGAATCGGGCTTGTGCTGATGACCTATATCAAGTCTTTTAAATATCATGTGGCCGGCGCATTATACTTTCTATCGCTGTCGTAGTTATTCTTGTGGACTTGACGACTAACTGGCTCAGAAAGAAGGTGCTCGTCTGATGAATGATTCATATGCACCTGATGTCCGGGATAATAATGATAAGTTTTCGCCCGGAAAGGCAAGCAGTTCTGGAAAGATCATCATAAACAATCCCGAATACGACCGTCCGTTAAATTTGTTCATGGCCATAATAGCAGTCATTTCGGTCGCCTCGATTTTAAGTCTGAATATTGAATGGATGAAGCTTCTGTCCCGTATGGGCAAGCTTGCGGGAGTGTTTGCGGATTTGTCGAAATTCGATTTCAGCAATATCGGGCTTGTGCTCACGCGTTTGCCGAATCGGTGGCGGTCACCATTCTTTCCACTTTGTACAGCCTGGTCACCGGCCTTGTAATGGGCGCTTTCATGGCCAGGAATATCACTCCCAGCCGGAAGCTGGCCGCGGCACTTTCAGCTTATAATTCATTTATACGCGCCGTGCCTACTCCGGTGTGGGTTCTGCTCGCGCTTGCCTGCATCGGATTTGGCCCTGCGCCCGGCATTATCGGACTGTCTTTCCATGCGGCAGCATTCTTTGCGCGAGCGTTCGCGCAGTCTTTTGAAGAGGTCCCGCAGGATATTATCGAAGCGCTGCAGGCTACAGGAGCGGGTCGCATCCAGATTTTCTTCAGCGCGGTCCTGCCTGCGTCGATCACAGCCTTGATCGCATGGGGAGCGATGAGGTTTGAGATTAATTTTGCCGAATCCGCAATACTTGGAATGGTAGGCGGAGGGGGAATAGGTTATTCCATCGCCGCCAGTATGACCGGGTACCACTTCGGCCGCGCCGGCCTTGCGATCCTCATGGTGTTCGTGTTTGCTTACTCGCTTGAGCTCACATTTACTGCGATAAAACGAAGGATGAAGATTTGATTTTAAAAGTGATGCAGGATGAATCCGTCCTTCGTCACTTTTTTTTCGTCTTATTAATTTATTAATATTCGTCTTACACTGCGTTAACCTTTCCAACTTGGCGACAAGTTACACTGTGTTCGTAAGCAGAAGGCAGCCCATTGCCGGTGAAGGTGTTCGGGAAGGAGGGAATCAGGTTTGATCGAAAAGCCCAATGGAAGGTCTTATTACTTGCAGCTCGCCGATTATCTGATCGAGAAAATCAAGTCCGGCGAGTTTGCCGCTGGAGAGAAGCTGCCTTCGGAAACGGAGCTCAGCCGCCAGTTCAACATTAACAGGTACACCGTACGGCAGGCGATGGCGCGGGTAACGAATTTGGGCTGGATTTCCACCCATAAAGGAAAAGGCTCTTATGTGGTACAGCGGCCGGAGACGATCTTATATAAGCTGTCGGCCCGCACCAGTTTTACGCAAAATATGCAGGGGATCGGCAGAAAACATACAGGCCGGCTGATACGTTGGCAGAAAATCGTGCCCAGCTCAGAAATCCGCCTCGTGCTGGATTTGGGGCCGGAAGAAAAAAAGTGTACGAGCTGGAAATTCTGCGGAGCATTGACGGGATCCCGCTGACGGTCGATACCTCCAATCTGCCGGAAAAGCTGATGCCGGGGTTGGAAGCGCATTTGGAGGATTTTACATCATTGACCAAAATCTTGAGTGAAGTTTACAATATCGAATCCATCCGTGTCTGGGAGCTGGTCGAAGCTTCACTCGTGAGGCCGGAGGACGCGTTGCTTCTCAACATGTCCGATGATTCCCCGGTTCTGCTGACCGAAAGGCTCTGCAGGACGGCCGAAGGCATACCGCTGGAGTTTGCTGTCGGACGCATGGCGAGCGGTTTCGGTAAAATTATGCTTGAATTTTCAAATAGCTGAATTACTGGGATATGTAAAAAAGTTATAGAGTCAATCGAGAGGGAGAGGGCCATGGACGCAGACAAACGTACTGAATTGTTAAGCGGGTTGCCGCTTGAAGCGCTGGCGCCTTTGCTGGAATCGTTCCAGGCCGCCGGGAGCGTCGAGATGCTCAAGCCGCCGCAGGCGGGCCTGGCTATGATGCGGGCCGTGGAATCGGCGGAACAGGAAGTGTTCCATGTAGGGGAGCTGCTGGTAATGGAATGCACGGTGTCCGTGGATGGAGTGCTGGGATATGGGGCGGTGCTCGGCGGCGAGGAAGACCGCGCTCTGCTGTCCGCCATTGTAGATGCGGTGTCCACTGACCCGGACGAGAGCTGGAAGCCGCTGCTGCGCCAGCTGGATGAGCTGCTTGAGAGGGAGGAAGAAAACCGCAAGCGGGAACGGGCGGAGCAGTTCGCTTTGATTCGCCGTTCGCTGGTGCAGTTTGAAATGATGGACGACGAGAAGGAGGAGGAGAAAAAATGAGCCGCACTGCCTCTTACGATGAATCCATGTATACTCAAACTTTGTTCCGCGCACTGCTCGATGGCATGGCCAGGCCTGGCAAGGTGCAGAGCATGGAAGCGCCGACAATTCCTTCTCCTTACGCGAATGACCGATTTTTGATCGGCATCCTGCTTACGCTGTTGGATCAGGAAGTGACTTTAGCCATGGATGCGGCTGGAACGGAAACATCCCAATTTGTCCAATTGTATACTTTGGCGCGCAGAGCCGGATGGGAGTCGTGTGATTTCGCTGTGATAGACGGCGCGTCTCCGGTAGACCTCACTCTTTTGAAACGCGGAACGTTTACGTTTCCCGACGAGAGCGCAACCGTTATCTGCAGGGCCGGAGCTGTTTCGGACCGCCTGGAAGGGGCTCGCTCTTTGACAGCGCAAGGCGGGGCTGACTTTGCACAGGGCCAAGCCGATCAGCCGGGAGCGGGCGGTTCGATAAACCAATCCCTGCTCAAGCTGAATCTGGCCGGACCAGGGATTAAAGACAGCCGCACGCTGTATTTGTACGGAATCAAGGAACAATTTATCACTCAGCTGCAGGTGTGCAACATGGAATTCCCCTTGGGGATCGACCTGATTCTCTATGACGGGGACGGCCGTCTCTGCTGCATTCCGCGTACGACACAAATTCGGCTGGAGGGCAAATAGATGGCATACGCAGCTGTACGGGGCGGAAAAAAACCGCCATTGACGAAGCCGCCAGACTGGTGGAATACTTCCGGTTAAAAGGCGGCAGCAGTCCAATCGAAGTCAGGCAAATCCGGGAACAAATGCGTGCGGCGGTCGACCGGGTCATGGGCGAAGGATCGCTGTACGCCCCCGATCTCGCGGCCCTGGCGTTGAAGCAGGCGGAAGGGGACACGCTTGAGGCCTCGTTCCTGCTCAGGCTTATCGTTCCACGCTGCCCCGCAACCTTTATACTCTGCCGATCGATACTTCGGAAATGCAGGTCATCCGCCGGATTTCCGCCGCTTTCAAGGATGTGCCGGGCGGGCAGTATTTGGGCCCTACGCGTGACTATACGAAACGGCTGCTCAATTTTGAATTGATGGAAGAGGATGAGGCTCATGTCCGGCGATTCATAGAGACCTACTTGAAAGGCCGTGATACCCTGCCGGAATACGCTTCCCAGGGAGCGGCCGAAGCATGGGGGGAGGGCCGGTCTTTTCCGAGAATGGTGGATTTGCTGCGCAGGGAAGGGCTGCTGGAGGATCGCGGCAGTGACAAAAGGCTGCAGGCTGAGAGCGTGGTCCAAGATATTCTTGAGAGTGCGGTCCACGGTGGCAGACGAGAGCAAGCGGTGGGAGCGGTCAACGGCGGTAGAAGAGAGCAAGCGGAGGGAGCGGTTCAAGCTGGCACACCACAGCAAGCGGGGAGTGTGGTAAACAGTGCGTTGAACACGCCTGCTCACGAAGCTGTGGAAGATATCACCCGCGCTTCGCTGAAGTTCCCCGCCTCCAGGGCGGCCAAGCTGCAGGCACTCGCGAGAGGCGAGACCGGAGCATGATGGCGCTCGCTTATTCGAGCAACCGCGGGTACGGTCATGTCCATCCGACACTCGGAGAGCTGCGCGTCGGTTATGTACCGGTGCGTATTCCGCATCCACTTAAGGAAGGCAGCGCCATCACCATCGGAAGCGTGCTGGTGACGGAAGCGGAGATTATCGCCCGCATGGAGGAACGCACTGACGACCCGAAACCGAAATTTTCGCTCGGATACGGTTTGTGCTTCGGCCACAACGAGATCAAAGCGATCGCGATGGGTACGCTCGACCGGGCGATGGTGCCTGAGAACCCGCAGCGCCGGCCGAAGATGAAGAGTTTGTGTTGTACCACATCGACGGCATTGAGGCATCCGGATTCGTTTCCCATTGGAAGCTGCCGCATTATGTCGATTTCCAGGCGGAGCTGCTCCGAGTCCGGTCGATCCAGGAAAGGGAAGGTGACGCGAATGGGTGACTACAACTACGGCTTCATCGACGAGAACAGCAAAAAAAGGAGATCCGCCGCAAGACGCTGAAGGCGGTGGCCATACCCGGATACCAGGTGCCGTTCGGTTCGCGCGAACTGCCCATCGCCCGCGGCTGGGGAACGGGGGGCCTGCAGCTCACGCTATCGATTGTGGGACAGGGTGACACCGTCAAGGTGATTGACCAAGGCTGCGACGATTCAGTGAATGCCTGCTCCCTGAGGGATTTTATCAGCGGGGTTACAGGGGTTGCCACGACTACGGACACGCTGAAAGCAAGCATCGTGCAGACGAGACACCGCATTCCGGAGGAGAGAATGACCGGGGAGCAGATCCTTGTATTCCAGGTGCCTTATCCGGAGACGCTCCGCTGGGTCGAACCAAGCGAACAGGAAACCCGGCGGATGCACGCGGAGCGGGATTACAGCAAAATGTGGGTGTTCCTCTACGAGGATATCGTCAAGTGGGGGGAAATCACACTTTCACACCGCTATCCGGTTCAAGTGAACGAACGCTACATCATGGACCCTTCGCCGATTCCCCGTTGGGATGTGCCCAAGCTGAACGAGGCGGAGACGCTGTTTCTGTTCGGGGCCGGCCGCGAGAAGCGGATTTACGCCATACCGCCTTTTACCAATGTCACTCCACTGCAGTTTGAGGATTACTATTTTTTCCGTGGAGGACTTCAAAGGCAACTGCTGTTCCCACTGCGGAAGCACGGATTCTTACCTGGATGAAATTTTTTTGATAAAACCACGGGCGAACGCAGTTATACCTGCTCGGATACAAGCTACTGCATGAAAAGGCGCAACCAACAAGCCGGCGTCCCGGTGGAAATCGGAGGAAGATGGAATGGCTGAACCGGGTATTGAGCCGCTTGTGAAGGTACGTGATTTCAGCAAAATATACGGCCGGGGCTGTCCCCTCTGCACCGAGATGACCGGACCCGCGTACGAACGCAATATTTGCCCCGCCTGCGGTACCATCGTGGCCTGCTCCGGCGTCAGCTTCGATGTATACCCCGGGGAAATCATCGGCATTGTCGGCGAAAGCGGATCGGGCAAATCCACGCTGATCAAGGCGCTCTATTTTGACGAGGAGGCATCGGGCGGCGAAGTGCAGCTTTCGTGCTACGAGGACGGGAAGACGAATATCCTTTCTCTGAGCTCGCAGAAAAAAAAGGTGGATCCGCAACCATCTGCTCGGGATCGTGTACCAAAACCCTCATATGGGCCTCAAGCTGGATTTTTCGAGCGGGGGCAACATTGCGGAGAAGCTGATAGCAGCGGATTGGTACAACGTGTCGAAGATTAGGGACAGGGCGAAATTCCTGCTGGAGAAGACGGAAATTCCGCTGCAGCGGATGGACGACAAGCCGAAGTACTTCAGCGGTGGTATGCAGCAGCGCGTGCAAATCGCCAAAGCGCTGGCGAACGATCCCCCGCTTCTGCTGCTCGACGAGGTAACGACGGGATTGGATGTTTCCGTGCAGGCCCAAATTCTCGACCTGATCCGCCAGATCCAACGGGAGCTCGGCATTACGATGATCGTCGTCTCCCATGATTTTTCCGTGATCAGGATGCTGACGGACCGGACCATTGTCATGAAGAACGGCCGGATCGTCGAACAGGGGCTGACCGACCAAGTGATGGAAGACCCGCAGCACCCTTATTCCCAACTGCTGATCAATTCGATGATTTGAGGTGCGAGATGAGTATACTTTTGAAAGCGGAGCATGTGAAAAAAGGTGTTTACAATGCACCAATTCGGCGCCAGGCAGCTTGTCGGCTGCACTGATATTGATTTTGAACTGGAAAAAGGGGATTTCCTCGGCATCACAGGCCGCAGCGGAGCGGGAAAATCCACGATTCTGAAATGCCTCTACCGCACCTACCTGCCTACTGAGGGACGTATCTTGTTCGAGTCGGAGCAGTTCGGAACGGTGGACATTGCTTCGGCGTCGGAGCAGACGATCATCGCGCTCAGGAAGCGGGAGTTGGGCTATGTGTCTCAATTTCTTAACGTGCTGCCCCGCATCACGGCGCTTGACGTCGTTGCGCACGCGCTGGTCGAGACCGGCTGCGACCCTGCCGATGCGGACAGCCAGGCCCGCAAGATGCTGGAGCATTTTTCACTGTCGGAGACGCTGTGGGACGCTATCCGAATACGTTCAGCGGAGGGGAGAAGCTTCGGTTGAATCTGGCCCGCGCGATGGTAAAACGTCCCCGGCTTCTGTTGCTGGACGAACCTACGGCCTCATTGGACGCCGGCTCGAAGCAGGCCGTAAAGGAGATCATCCTGACTTTGAAAGAGGCTGGAACGAGCATGGTCGGCATTTTTTTTCACGATCTGGATTTTATGGAGAGCGTCGTCGACAGACAGCTGCGGATGGAGCAGGGACGGCTTATCCACGGGGAGGCTGGCGTATGCTGAAGCAGCGTGGTGTAACGGTTATACATGGGGGACGGATGATTCTTCCCCAAGCGGTGGTGAAGGGGGGGTTGGTGCTGGACGGAGGGCGGATCCTGGAAGTTATCCCCGGCGGGGTGCCGCAAGAATGGCTTGAGCGGGCGGACGCCGCGATTGATGCCGAAGGCATGTACGTGCTGCCGGGCATGATCGACATGCACTGCGACGCGGTGGAGAAGGAAGTCCAGCCCCGTCCGAATACGAGCTTTCCACTGGACCAGGCTTTCTATGAACTGGATAAAAAAAAGCTGGCGGTAACCGGCATAACGACCATGTACATTCTGTTTCCCTGGCTGATGGGGTCGGCGTACGCGACGATAAGCAGTGCCTGAACATCGTCTCCCGGTTTCAGGGAAAAGGCCGCCGGTCCATGATACGCCACAGGATTCACCTGCGCTACGAAGTAACGAATTTGACCGGGCTGCCCAAGGTGGAGCAGATGATCGAGGACGGGTTAATCAATCTGTTGTCTTACATGGACCATACGCCTGGGCAGGGCCAATTCGCGCGGCCGGGAACATACGAGGCTTATGTGGAGAAAACGTACGGCACGAACGGGGAGGAAGCGTCAGAGCTGATCGGCAAGCTGAAGGAATGGCAGCTGAAGGTGGACTGGGCCGCGTTGCGCGTGCTGGCTGAGAGGGCGCGGGACAAAGGGATCGCGCTGGCTTCCCATGACGATGATTCGCCGGCCAAGGTCGATTTCATGATGCAGTGCCCGCTGACGATCAGTGAATTTCCTGTGAACCTGGAAACGGCGATATACGCCAGGCAGATGGCTTGCACACCGTCGTCGGAGCGCCGAATATCGTACGCGGAAGCTCGCACAGCAGCAACATGCGCGCTATGGACGCGGTGAAGGCGGGAGCGGCGGATATGCTGTGCTCGGATTACCATCCGCCTTCCATGCTGCCCGCCGTCTTCCGTATTGCGGAAGAGGGAATCGCTCTGCCTGACGCGGTACGGATGGTTACGATCAATCCTGCAGCAGCCCTGGGCATAGCGGGCGAAGCCGGTTCGCTGGAGGCAGGCAAGCAGGCGGACGTACTGCTGGTCGAAATGTTCGGCGGCTATCCGCTGATCCGGCAAACGATAGTGGGAGGTCGTACCGTCTACCGCTCGGAGTATCGGGAAGATGCGGTGGATGCGATAGCTGATCGGCACGCTGATGCTCAATCCGGAAAGGCTGCAATGGCGTCTGAAGACCACCAGGCACCTATGCCGCCGGGACGTGAGGGGGTCGCCCTGCAATGACGGAGCTGATCACAGCGGGAAAGGCAATCCGTGAACTGGAGCCTGAGAGCGATTGGCCTGACTACGCCGAACTTCTACGCGTTCTGCATGACGGCGAGATATCCTCCGGAGACGCCGCAAGCATACTGGAGCGTATTGCCCGGTACCCCTATTACAAGATCTTCCTGGCCGCACTTCCGGAATCCGGAGAAATTATCGGCACCTTTACCCTCATTGTGATTGATAATCTGGGACATGGTGGCGCCGGTTTTGCCGTTGTCGATAACGTTGTAGTGACGCAGGACCGTCACGGTCAGGGTATCGGGCGGTGGATGATGGAGCAGGCGATGGAACTCGCCAAGAAGCAGGGCTGTTATAAGCTGATGCTGTCAAGCAGTTTGAAGCGCGAGAGGGCGCACCGGTTTTATGAAGAGCTGGGCTTTGCCCGGCATGGGCACAGTTTTCTCATTGAATTGCAGCCTGACCTGAAAGGGAGGGAATGAAGATGAAAGCGGATCTCCATTGTCATACGCGCATTTCAGACAATTCATTTACAATCCGGGAGGTGATCGAACAGGCGCAGGCGAGCGGGATAGCTTGGCTGGCGATTACCGACACGACACGACAAAAGGGCTGCAGGAGGCGATAGGGCTCGGTTCTTCGTACGAAGTGCATATTGTGCCGGGCATAGAGATATCCGCCTATGATAAGGAGCGGGGGTCGCGAGCTCATATTCTCGGACTGTACATCGAACCGGGACATCCGGCGCTTGCGTCTCTCTGCGATCCGATCGTGTCGCGCCGCCATGAGCTGTCGAAGCGGATGGTGGCCAAACTGCAGGCGGCAGGCTATGACATTTCCTGGGCACAGGTGCAGCGGTATGCTGAAGGAGGAACTGGCGTATATAAGCAGCACATCATGCATGCTCTGCTCGACGCAGGGTATACCGACGCATCTACGGGCCGGTCTATAAGAGAATTTTTTGCCCGGCCGGAGAACGGCCGTACAGCCGGTGCAGCCTATCTGCCGATGGAATATGTCGACGCGGTGGACGCCATCCGCGCGGTGCTCGAGGCCGGCGGGGTGCCGGTCCTCGCCCATCCCGGCCAATTCCGCAATTTTGACGCGTTCCGGCTTGGGTCGATGCGGGACTGGCGGGCATCGAAGTAAGGCATCCGCTGCACAGTGCGGCCGATGAACGGTTCGCGCGCGAAATCGCTGCCCGCTATAATCTTATAGAGACTGCGGGCAGCGATTTCCACGGATTCTACGGAGAGAATCCGGACCTTTCCATCGGCAGCTATACCACCGGCGAAGCTGCTGTTTTAGCTCTACAGGCGCGTAAAGCGGCCATAGCGGGAGGCGGCAGCTGACCGCTTTTATCCGCAGCCGCAGGTGCTGCGCCGCAGGGGCTGTCCCGCAAGTGGTTATGTCCACTTGGACGCAGCTCTTTTTTTTGTTTTATAGGAAATTATCATTTTCGGTTGCTGTGGATAAAGTGTCGATAATTTGTAACTGCTGAGTTACCTTCGATTACCTGGGCAGTTGCATGGATAAGTGTGCGTTTAAATACATTCGTCCACTGACAGATGTTTTTTGCGCAAACCCCCCCGTTTCCTATGCAGTAGATCGCCTTTGCACCCCCCCGGCGTTATATCGTGTAGAATCGATCCAGTTTCAGCGATATTTCCCTTCTTTAGCGGTTTGACCGCCCGCGGTGCAGAGCCGCCACGCGCCGGAGAACCGCAAGTTGAAAAAAATTAATGGAAATCATCCATATAATTTGAATTCGATATCAATAGAGCTGCATTTACCTGGAAAACCTCTATCAATATCAACTGTTATTTTAATAATTGACTGAGAAGGATTGAATTAACGGGTGGTTTTCCAGGTATTTGTATAGGAAAGCATTCAAACAAAGCAAATATCAGCATATTTTCCCGTTAATCTAAGCAATCCAGTATGCCGCGGGCCAGCACATACCGGACGACCCTTTCACCACTGCCGCATAAAGAAGGGAGAAGCCAGCCTTTTGCACATAAATTTCTTAACATCTTGACCGCTGTCCTATGATCGATCTCAAATCCAAGATGACTGCACAATGGGACTGTTTATCACTGGCACGAAAAGTACCACTTTGCCTCTAAAAAAAAAGACGACTCATTATTGAGCCGTCCATGCGAACCGCGGTTCCAGTGTATCAAGCTTACCCAACTTGAGGTTAATTTCCTGAAGCAAATCCAGCATTTGAGCGGTTTGCTCATCATCCAATTATACCACCTCTACGTTTAATTTTATCATGCTCGGACTGAGCCGCCAACGACTAATTTTCCGCCGGTCGCCAGGGTGCGGAATGAACGGTTACGGAATTTTATGTGCTTTCCTGAAGCTCAGCTCAGCCTCTTCTTTCTGCACGCTGCAGTGGAGTAGCGTTTTTTTCGCGCGGGACAGTATATTGGAATAAGAGCATAAAATTCATATGACATTAGAAGACAGGATGGGTGATGGACCAATGATACATATGCCAAAAAAAATCCTTTGTCTTGGAATTGCTTCCTTTTATATCGGTATTATTTCTTGTGGAGTTTGTCAGGGGGGCCTTCCTGGTCTCGTTTTTGCCTACATACGCTGTCGATCAATTGGGGTTTACCGTGGCAGCCGTCGGGATCGCCGTATCGGTCCATTATTTGTTTGACACTTTCGTGAAATCCGTTGCAGGTTACCTGTTGGATCGGCTTTCGATTAGGCTTATAATAAATACAGGTTTGTTAATATCATTAATCGGATTGTACGCTATGAAGAACGCTTTCCAATTATGGCTGTTAATCGCGGCGGCCGCTTTGTTCGCTATCGGCATATCTCCGATTTGGCTCATCTGTCTAAGCAAAGTGACCTCGCAGCACCGCGCCGCGCAGATGGGCATATTATATACCTTCTGGCTGGTCGGATTGGGCTCCGGCCCTGTAATCATGAACTTTGTGATTGATAAAAGCTACAACCTCTCCTACTGGCTCATGATTGGATTGTGGGCGGCTGCGTGGCTCTTGTCGTTAAGGATTAACAACCGTACGGAATCGATACCGGAGACGATTGCCCTCGGCAAGCAGCTGTCCATGCTTTGGGAGCGGCTGAGCGGTCTTGGGTCATTGCTGCCTGGCATGATTCTGCAAACGGCGGCCGCAGGGATTCTGGTGCCCGTCCTGCCCGGTTTTGCTTCAAAAAAAAGCTCGGGCTGCATTATTCCCAATATTCATACCTTTTACTCATAGGCGGCGTTTTTTACTGTTATTTTTTTTGATACCGATGGGTAAATTGTCTGATAAGTGGGGACGAAAATGGTTTCTGATTCTGGGCTTTACCGGTTTTTTTCCGTCTCCCTTTTCAGCCTGACCTTCGTCTCTACACTGTGGCAGGCTTTAGCGAGTGCGGCCGTGCTCGGTTTTTTTCTTATTCGGCTGTGCTTCCCGCCTGGAACGCTCTTCTGGCACAGTATGTCCCGCAGGAGCAGCAGGGAACGGGATGGGGGGTTTTCTCCAGCGTGGAAGGGATTGGCGTTGTGATCGGCCCCATCATCGGCGGATGGCTGGCCGACCGTTATCACGAAGGTGTTTCCATCTGGGTAAGCGCCGTTATCCTGGGATGTATCGCTCTTTATTATCTTCTGTTCCCGCCTAACGGTGCATGGAAAAAGCTAGGCACTTAACTTGGGAAGGAGCATGAATGTCATGAATCACATTGTCAAAGTCATCATTATTTTATTGACTATTTATGCCATTATTCCCACTCTCCTCATACGTATATTCGGCTTCGGCGTCTTTAGAAAGGGTAAAAACAGCCCGGGGATCGCATTAACTTTCGACGACGGCCCGGACCTTGAATTTACACCTCGTCTACTTGACCTCCTGGCACGCTATAAAATCAGGGCTACGTTCTTTGTCCTCGGGTCGAAGGCCGAACGGCTTCCGGAGATCATCCAACGTATGCATAACGAAGGTCATCTGATCGGAGTCCATAATTATATGCATTGGTCTAACGCCATCATGTCTCCCTGGAAGGTGAGAAAACAGTTAGACCACTCGGTGCATATTATCGAACAGATTATCGGGAAAAGGCCGGTCTACTACCGTCCACCTTGGGGAGTGATCAACTTGTTCGATTTCCTTCTGTTAAAAAAGGTTTCGCATGGTGCTCTGGTCGATTATCGTCGGAGACTGGAACAGCAGGGGCGGGAAGGATAAAATCGGGCAAAGATTACTTTCTCAGCTGAGGGATGGGGCAGTTATCCTTCTTCATGACAGCGGGCAAACCCTCGGCGCCGATCAGGATGCTCCCAGGCATATGCTTGAAGCATTAGAGGAGTTCCTGGAGCAAACCTCTCTGCAGGGATATTCATTTGTTACGATTGACGAGAAAATCAGAGTGGAAGTGCGGAACGGACAGAAAGCTTTAAGCTGGCAAAAAAAGGCTGCTGGTAGCGGTTTGGCTGAAGTGGGAGCACTTATTTCATATCTTGTTTAAAGTAAAGCCAATCGATCCGGAAAACTTGATTTTGCAGAGCAGGCTGTGTACATACCGCGGAAAAAACCATTGTGCTGGAGGATGGGGAACAACTGCGCAAAGGGGACCGGGTCGTCGAGCTTCATCTGAATAACGAAATGCTGTTCAAAATGGCCAGAGAGGCCCGTTCGATGGTACAGCTTGCGGTCCAGATGAAAAGGGCGGTACAGGTGCTGATGCCCAAAATCGAAGAATGGATCTTCAAAAAATCCCAACTATGGGGAGATCAAAGGAGTTTACGGCATTACAATGGTTTACCGGGGCACCAGGCAGCTAGGATTTACCGTTGCCGATTTATCCAAAGGGATGTTTTATTTCTTTACCCGGCTTTACTTGCATCTCTTGCTTTCTATCATCACCTATGGCAGAAAAAAAGATTGGAAGTCAAAGGCGACCTTCTGACTCCCAAGGTGGTGGCTATTTCGGTTAAGGAGCTGAGGAGAATCTATCGGCCGGAGCAGGAGCAGGAAATCACGGCGCGGCGCAGACTGTTCCATCTTTCTCCGGTTATGAAGAGAGAGTGTGCCAGTAGTTTAAGAGAGGAGGCCTTCTGATGACAAATCGCACACCACGGATTCTTATTCTCACCGCCTCCTATGGAGATGGGCATTGGCAGGCGTCCTGGGCGCTGGAACAGGCTTTTCATAGTCAGGGAATCGAGGACATCCGGATCATGGATCTGATGGAAGAAGCTCATCCTTTACTGAACGGGCTTTCCGCATGGTTATACAAAAAAAAGCCCTCTGTTGTCCAGGTTCGGCCTCGATTATTACGGTTGGAGCTACTATCTCACTCGGGAACGGAAGCATCTCGGCCCGCTGTATAAATATTTCAATTTTCTTGGTAGAAACAAATTGTTGGAAGAAATCCGGAATGAGCGCCTCGATGCTATCGTCAGCACATTTCCGTTCGGCGCCGCTCCTCAGGTTTGCCGCGATTCGGCGATTCGCACCTATACCGTGATTACCGATTACGCACTGCATGCTCGCTGGCTTCATCCTTTTACGGACAAGTACTATGTTGCAACGGAGGAGCTTAAGGAGCAGATCGTGAACAGGGGAGTTCCCCGAAACTGCATTGAGGTGAGCGGCATTCCGATCAGGGAAGCGTTTTATGAGGAAGAGCCTTTACGGGGGAACGGATTCAGCGAATCGTTGGACATGAAGCGGCAGACCGTTCTCCTACTGGCCGGCTCCTTTCATGTGGATAGAGAGATCATAGAAACGGTGAATGCGATACTAGCGCTCGGCGGGTGCCAGCTGGCGGTCGTTTGCGGCCGGAACGAAAAGCTCCGCATGAAGCTGAGAGAGCATTGCCCGGCCCAGCCGGACCTCCATATCTTCGGATTTGTCGAAAATATGCATGAATTAATGGCGGTCTCCACCTGTATAGTAACGAAAGCCGGAGGGCTCACGCTGTCGGAGGCGCTGGTCTTGCGGATTCCGCTGTTTATATTCAGCCGTTCGGCGGGCAGGAAAGAGAGAACGCTTTGTTCTTCCAGCGCAAGGAGATGGCTTTCCTCTCGGGCAGCATAGGCGAGCTGGCGGCTCAAATCGGCAGATTTCTGTCGGATCCCTCTTATGCGGAAGAAGTCAAACGCAGGATGGAGCCGCTGTCGAAGCGGCAGGGGGCCGAATTCATCGTGAGGGATATACTTGGTACTTTGCAGGAGGGAGTGTCCGGGACAGTCACTGAGCACAGCGTGAAGCAGGGAGCCAGTCCCGATTATAGTGTGTAGGCAAATCTCAGAACACTTTAATCCTACCGTAAAATTTTCTATGATAGAATAGACAGGAATAGCTGATATACGAGGAGGGTACATATGAAATTTCTGCTGGCTCCAGACTCTTTTAAAGGTACGATTACGTCTCAACAGGCGATAGAGCTGCTGCAAGAATCCGCAATCAAGCATTTTCCCGATGCGCAGTTTCTGCAGGTTCCAGTGGCGGACGGCGGAGAAGGAACCGTGGAAAGCCTGGTGTGGGCAACCGGAGGCCAGATTCGCACCGTTGCGGTGACGGATCCTTTAGGAAGGCCTGTTCAGGCTAACTACGCGGTGACGCCGGATAACAAGGCGATTATCGAGATGGCCAAAGCGTCCGGCCTCCCGCTGCTTGCTCCCGAGGAACGCAATCCGCTGCTTACCACTTCCTATGGCACGGGGGAGCTGGTGAAGGCCGCTTTGGATGAGGGTATACGCGACTTTTATATAGCCTTGGGCGGCAGTGCGACGAACGAAGGAGGAACGGGCTTCGCCCAGGCGCTGGGCGTCAAGTTCCTCGACAGGCATGGCAAATCGATCGGCATGGGGATTGGAAGAAGGATCAAGCAGATTCACCGAATCGATAGGGACGGAGTGGATCCCCGAATCCTCGAGAGCAAGATCACCGTCATCTGCGATGTGAACAACCCGCTGACCGGTCCGGACGGCGCGACTTATATTTACGGGCCGCAGAAGGGAGCGACGCCCGGCATGCAGGTAGAGCTCGAGTCCGGCATGATGCATTATGCGAATGTCATCCAGCGTGAGTTCGGGGTGGATATAACGGAAATGGCGGGAGCGGCGCTGCCGGGGGCTTAGGCGCTGCCTTAGTCGTCTTCTTTAAAGCGCAGCTTAAGCCAGGGATTGACGCGGTCCTGGATTTTGTGCGGTTTGACGATTTGCTGCACGATGTCGATCTGGTGATCACGGGGGAAGGGTGCATAGACGGGCAATCCGTTTTCGGCAAAGCGCCTATTGGTATTGCCGCCCGCGCCAAGAAGCACAATATCCCCGTAGTGGCGATGGCGGGCATCATGGGACAAGGCGCCGAAGCGGTATATCAACACGGCATTGACAGCATTATGGTGACGGTGAACAGGACCATGGGTCTAGATGAAGCTTTGGCCAGGTCGGTCGAGCTCTTCCGTGACGCTTCCGATAGAATGTTCCGCATGCTGAAGGTCGGGATGTGTTTGAACGGTGAGTGAGGCTGTCATAGATGGGGATTGGTCCGATGTTAAGTATCGACTTGAGATACTGTTGCAACGTTCACCCGCTTAAATTGTCGCGGCAAACTGCGGCAAACCTGGGTTGCTTCGAAATTTATGCGTATAATCGGCTGGGGGCCAGGAAATAGTAATCTTTGGCAGTAAAAAACAATTCAAGGAGTGAACCCCAATGCCGTACGGCGCGCACGAAACGATGGAAGTGCATGAGATTTTGATGGAGAAAATCAATGCGATTACCCATTTCAACCTTTACGCGAAAGAAACGCAAAACCCGCAGCTGCAGGACATGATCGCACGCCACCAGCAGGAGGAGATCCTGTCGTATAATGAAATTGTGGCATACATACGAGAAAACAAAGGGTTTTCCCCGATTCCGCCTAATACGGACATCAAAGGGGTCAGCGAGCAGCAGATTCAATACGGCTTGAACAAACCGCCGCAGTTTGCGCCGCAGTCCGACGCCTCATTGAGCGACGAAGAGATTGCGATCGCTATGCTGTTGTGCCATAAAAAACGGTGCCCGGAATGCTGCTTGGCTTCCCTGGAGTGCGCCGATCCCAATCTGCGCCGGATGCTGCAGAACAGTTCGGCATCCTGCGCCAATCAGGCGTACGAGGTGTTCCTGTTGATGAATGAGCAGGGATTGTACCAGGTTCCGACATTGAAAAAACCAGACTGCCGAAACGTTCCTTCACAGCTACCAGCCGGCAAACGAAGCTCTTGAGGCCCAATACGCGGAACAAGCCGGGGGTAACGCAGGGTACGGCGGACAAGCAGCAGGATTTGCGAGCCAATCCAGTGGTAACATAGGATATGCCGGACAAACGGCGGGATATCTGAACCAATCCGGAAGAAACATGGGATTCAGCGGACAAAGTGCGGCGTATGCCAGCCAATCCGGACGAAGTATGGGATATGGTGAACAAATGCCGGGCTACGCAGGCCAATCCGCTTACGGCAACGAAAATTATGCCAACCCGAACATGGCCGGCAGCGGCAGTATGATGAGCAGTAGTCTGAATGCAGGTTCCAGAAAAAAGCGTCCTGTACGGCGATTCCGCGCAGTACGGAGGAATGCAGGGATATGGAGCTTCTACATATCCGACCGCAGGCCGCGGCGGTTCCTCCGCCCAGAACCAGGCAAGCCGCGCTTCGGTGTATGGCAACCCGAACGCACAAGGCTCGATGCCGCAGTAATCAGTCAAACATCAATAATTGAACTCACAGCAGGCTGCCGGCGGACTCCGCCTGGCAGCCTTAAACGTAATCAGGAGGTTATTCGTATGCAGCCATATTCGCAAAAGCCGCAGCAAGGAATGAGCTTACAGCAAATGCCTTTAAGCACTCAAGAGCCAAACAGAAATTGGGGAGACTTTTCCTCGCAGGCAGCGATGCCGCAAAATCCGGCGGGTGATGATAATCTGCACCAAGCGCTGGAGCGGGCAGGCGCAGGCAACTTTGCGCAGCAATTGCAGCAAATCGCTCAGCAGCTTCAATTTTTTTAATGGAACGTCTCCATTACGCACAGAATCAAGTACAAACCCAAGCGCAAGCACAGCTTCGCGAGTTTCAGCAAATCCAGCAGGAGATAGCCATGGCCGTGCAGCAGCTGCAGCAAGCTCAAATGTCCGCCGGCACTCAGCCAAACATGAGGCAATAACGACAACCAGGTTAACGCTCAACGAAGTAGATCGAGGACAGATCGCCGCAGGCAGTCTGTCCTTCTGTTTTTTTTATCGGCGTCAAGATTGCCCACGTCAAGAGACAAATATAAAAAAAAGAGGAGAAAGATTTAAGAGTTCGAAAAAATACCTTTATAATGATATAATAACCTGAGACGAAAATGGCCGGTTCGGTTACAACAGTGTGATTTTAACTTCAAAGGTGAGATGAATGGCGCAAAGCAACATTGGCATGAAAACAAACGCGGTCCAGGCAAGGGATGAATTGAGTTTTTTTAACAGGGGTAAAAGACTGCGTCCCCACGTTATTGGGATATCTAAGCATCGGATTTGCGGCAGGGGTGGTCGAGAAAACGGCAGGGCTCAGCATACCTGAAATTGCCTTGCTGTCGCTGCTGCTTTATGCCGGGTCCGCACAGTTTATATTTGCGGGAATGTTTGCGGCGAGCAGCCCGGCTTTTTTCTATTATTTTTTACTATCTTTTTTTGTAAATATCCGGCATCTGCTGCTGAGTGCGGCGGTGTCTCCCTTTTTTTCGGAATTATTCGCCTCTGAAAAAAAATATGCTGATAGGCTCTCAGCTGACGGACGAGACTTTCGGTGTGGCGATCTACCGTTTAACCAACGAAATGCACAATAAAGATAAATGGATGCTCGGCCTGAACATTACAGCCCATATCAATTGGTTTGCTGCGAATAT
Source organism: Paenibacillus sp. JCM 18996 (assembly GCA_001313085.1). Next base: position 130,147 of record BBFE01000001.1, read on the forward strand.
AGCCGGGGCTTTTTTTAGGAGCGTGGATCCCTTCACCTGAAAAAAATACGGTCTCGATTTCGCTTTGCCGGCCATGTTCATCGGACTTCTCGTGCTGCAATTCATAAGCCGCAAGAAAGTGATTCTGGATTTGCTCGTTGTCGCGGGAGCGGTCGCGTTATTTGTAGCCTTCAGCTTTGTTTTATCAGGATACATCGCCGTTATTGCGGCCACTGTTTTAGCAGCATGTCTGGGGATGGTGTTGGAAAAAAAATGGAAATAAGACAGCAGGTTCTTTGGATTATTATAGGCACAGCTCTTGTCACGTTCATTCCGAGGGTTCTTCCGCTGGTTGTTTTTTTAGCCGTATTCAGCTGCCGAACTGGGCGCTTCGCTTCCTGAATTTTGTGCCGGTTGCAGTAATGGCAGCGCTGGTCGCACAGGAGTTATTAACTTACAACAATAAAATGGTGCCTCTTGTCCATAACGAGAAATTATTGGCTTTAATTCCAACGTTTGTGGCGGCAATCTTGACGAGGAGCCTGTTATGTACCGTTGTGGCGGGGATTCTGTCTATGATGGCGCTCAGGTTGGCGTTTTGACGGCATATCGTTGTTAATGCGGGAAGTGTCGTATATTGAATGGTAAAACACCATCGATCAGTCGATGGTGTTTTTTTGAGTTCGTCTTATCCTAAATCGTGGAGCGCCGGCCATTTAAATTCCAGTATATGGTATACTAATTAAACGCAAAAGGTGTGTCGATCATTGATGTGAACCTATTTAAAGGAGGATTCTTTATGGATAAGTCTTCTCTCTATTCGGTCATTGCAACTCATCCTTCAGGCTGGAATATGGGTTTTCATGCACATATGCCTGGCAGGAAGGCAGTACTGTCACCATGGAAGAGGCCCGTAAAGAATGGGGAATATAAATGTTACGAAAAGGATCGTCCGGTTTTCCTCAGCCGGGCGGTCTTTTTTCTGTATGCCGAGACCTCAGGTGATTTTTTTTAATAAAAACCGGCACAGATTTATGATAGAATAACGGTGATACACTGTAATTGTTAAATTTAGTAAAACCACAAGTGTCCCGGAGGACGCGGCGGAGCTTATCGGGAAAGGAGTGTTTCTTTGTTTGGGATTGCTCATCTTCTTTTGAATATATTTTTTTTATATTAATATCGATCTTTATATATTTTTTTCATTTGGCTTCTATCTGAAAAAAAAGGAATCGGAACGCCTTCATAATCGGCCTCCTCTCTAGTTTTACAGTAATTTTATGCATGTCATTTCCCTTTCAAATCTTCCCTGGATACATTTATGATTTGCGGATTATTCCATTACTGATTTCCCTGCTTTATGGCGGCGTCCCCGCTGGATGCGTTGTTCTCATAGTATTGTTTGCATACAGGCTTTATATTGGCGGCGACGGTCTGCAACTGACAGTGTTTGCATACTCTGCGACAACCGTTCTGACTTTGTTTTTTTCTTGCGCTCATACAGTAAACTTTCGTCAATAAGTAAAAATTTGGTTGGAGTGTCATTAGCCTTATTCGCTTCAGGGTTAGTAACGATTCTGAGTGTTATCAAATTGCAAAAAAAGCCACTGTACTAAATGAAACTTATGATTCGTTTTTTATCGGTTACTTTACCCTGCACGTCCTATGTATGTGGATGGCGATTTTTTTTAATTGAGACAATGAGGGAAAATATAGAAATGCGGAATGAAATACAGCGTGCAGAGAAGTTACAGGTTTTGGGAGAACTTGCGGCAGCCATTGCACATGAAATTCGCAACCCTATGACGGTGGTAAGAGGATTTGTCCAATTATTAAGATCTCGAGCAACGAATGAAACGGACCTTAATTACGCAAAAAATGGCAATTGAGGAACTGGATCGTGCCGAATCCATCATCAGCGATTATCTTGCTTATGTTAAGCCCGAAATGGAAAAGAAAGAAACGATTGATGTGAAAAAAGCAGCTGATTAATGTAATCAATATTATGGAGCCCTATGTGAATTACAATGGCATTGAATTGAGTTACAGCCTGGAGGAAGCCTTGTTTATAATTGCTGATTCCAAAAAAAATAAGTCAGGTTTTCATTAATTTAATTAAAAAAATTCCGTCGAGGCGATGGAAGAGGGCGGAATGATCCAGATCAATGGATATTTGAAGAAAAGATATGTAGTAGTTGATGTCATTGATACCGGGATCGGCATGACGAATGATCAAATTCAAAGACTGGGTAATCCTTTTTATTCCACCAAAGAAAATGGCACTGGCCTTGGGCTAATGGTAAGTTATCGAATCATTCAAGCCATCAACGGTAGAATTTATGTTCAGAGCGAAAAGGGCAAGGGGACTAAATTTTCCATATGGATTCCCTCTGTATCATGGGAGGCCGCTCCATAGCCCACCGAATTGACATACCAAAGATACGACGAATGAGCTGCCCGGCAGCTCTTTTTTTCTGTCGACAAGAATGTATGCGATTCAATTTGTGTTCAACATGAGAATTTTTTTAATTAGCGGAGGCAGCGATTATTTTAACCAGTCTCAAAGAATAAGCTTAGTAAGGACCGCAGGATACTGCCTGGCCCGATGCACGCCCTTGAAAAGGAAAGGGGAATCTGCCGATGAACCTGTTTTGATAATCGAAGACGAGGAAAAAAATCGCCCAGCTTCTTGAGATGGAGCTCTGTCATGAAGGTTTTGTCGTTGAATGCGTCTCTACAGGAAAAGAAGGGCTTGCGCGGGCGCTTTCCGGTAAATGGAGCATAATTTTACTGGATGTGATGCTGCCGGAAATGAGCGGTATGGAAGTGCTTCGCCATTTTCGCCAAACAGACGCTTTCACACCGGTCATTTTGCTGACTGCCCGTGACGCCACGCCAGATAAAGTCCAAGGCTTGGATCAGGGGGCAAACGATTATATAACCAAGCCTTTTGAAATGGAGGAGGTCCTTGCCCGGATTCGGGCCTGCCTGCGCAGCAGGACTCAGTGCCACCCTATCGGTGAAGACTTTCCTCTGCTTGCAGTCGGGGATTTGACGGTAAATCTGAAAACAAGAGAAGTCACCCGCAAGAATATAAAAAAATCGACTGCACGCTAAAAGAATTCGATCTGCTGCTCTACCTCATGGAAAACCATGACCGAGTGCTTACCCGTGAACAAATACTTAATAAAATATGGGGAAGCGATTTTACAGGGGATGCGAATGCAGTGGACGTCATTATCCATTATTTGAGAAAGAAAATTGATTATCCGTTCAGCGAGCCGCTCATTCAAACCTGTCGGGGAGTCGGATACAGCATCAAGGGCAGCGTGAAATGAGCATCAAGATCAAGATCGCAATAATAACTACTTTATGGCTGGTTGGTCTAATGGTAGTCTTCAATATCATAGTTTACTTCGCCTTCATACGGATTGCCACAGAAAGCGAGCAGGAGATCCTAACCGATAAAGCGAAACGGCTTCTTCAAAAAAGCTGACCCTGCTGAGCTGTTAAAAGGCGGGGAGAATGAACTTCTTCACAGCTTTTTTACCTGATTTAGGTTTTATTCGAGTGCTTAACTCCAAAGGCCAAATTATAGAAAGCGTACAAGCAGAGGATATAACGAGTCAATTGGAGCCCGAGTTCGTGGAAACATTCGAATCCGGGCTGTATAAAGAAGGGATTCATCGGGTTCTGGTCGTCCGTATTCCTTTTAAATCCGCAATTGGAAAACCAGCCACGTTAGAAATGGCGGAAGAACTGGATTCGTTGGAAGAGAATATTCACATTCTCATTTACATTCTTGTTATTTCTTCGTTGGCTGTATCAGCAATGAATGTCATCGGCAGTGTATGGTTATCCAAATTTATACTGCGGCCGATTACGGGAATGGTCCGTACGATGGAAGAGATTGAAAAAAAAGCCTTGTCTTCAGGAAAATCGACCTGCACCAAGGAACGAAAGATGAACTGAGCGGCATGGCCTCCACCTTCAATAGAATGATGGACAGGATTGAGAGCAGCTTTATCAGGCAAAAAACAGTTTGTTTCCGATGCTTCCCATGAGTTGAAAACTCCTCTGACCATTATAGAAGGCTACGCAGCATGCTCCGCAGATGGGGATTGAAGAATGAAAAAAAATCGGCAGGGATGCGGCGAACACTATCCATTCTGAAGCGGTGCGGATGAAGAAAATGACGCAGCAGCTGTTGGATTTGGCTTCTACCGAGAATGAGCCGGAGCTTTTGAATGAAAAGATCGATCTGGTTTCCTTTTGCAAGGATTGCACGGATATGCTCCGGAATTTGTACCAAAGGGAAATCGAGGTGCTTTCGACGTCCACAGAAATGTTTTTATGGGCAGATCCTCTGAAGATCAAACAGCTTCTGCTGATTTTGCTCGATAATGCGCTTAAGTACAGCAGCAGGGTCATTCAAGTCATTTTATCTGAGAAAGCAGCCGCGAACGGCGAACGCTTCGGTGTAGAAATCCGTGTAAAAGATCAGGGATAGGGATACCCGAAGAAGACCAGGTCCGTGTTTTTTGAGCGGTTTTATCGTGTGGACCCGTCGCGTGACCGGAAATCGGGGGGAACCGGCCTTGGGCTTTCCATTGCAAGCAATATTGTGAAGCTGCATAAAGGGACGATTGAAATAGAAAGTGCCAGAAATGCCGGTACCACAGTTATAGTTTTTTTATACCGGCGGCGCGGTAATTGATTACTCTGCAGCATCGGTGGGAAATGGTGCGGCAACGCACACACTTGAGCGCAAATCACGCACTTGAGGTCAAAGCAACGGACAAGACGAACAGGAAAAACTCCTGTTAATCTTGCCCGGATGTGCTGTTATGGATCCTTTTGCTGGAAAAGCTCCAGTTAATGTTGTCGAAAATGTCTCCTGCATGCTCAAGTTGCCGAATCACAGGGAGAAAATCCCGTTAAATCAGATACGTACATCCAAGCAAGCGGATTAGATGGAGCTTTTCCTGTTGCTTGATTGCTTGGCCTTGCATTTCAAACTTTAATTCAGCTCCCCTGATTAATATACATCGTTCAACCCGCGTCATGGCTGGCCACCCGGCCCGCATCCTTGTCGTTCTGGCGGGCGTGGCGGAGCAGTTCATCATAGTAACCGCACATGGCGACAAGCTGGTCATGCGTTCCCTGCTCCACGATCTCCCCGTTCTTCATCACGAGTATTCGGTCTGCGTGCATAACGGTGGAGAGGCGGTGCGCGATGACGAGCGTTGTCCGTCCTTCGGACACGGTCTGGAGCGCCTGCTGTACCAGCTGCTCCGTGTGCGAATCCAGATTCGCCGTAGCTTCGTCGAGAATAAGAATGCTCGGCTGGAACACGACGATTCTGGCAAAGGAGATCAGCTGCCTTTCACCGGCCGACAGCCCGCTGCCTCTCTCCGACAGCAGGGTGTCGTACCCATCGGCCAGCCGTGCGATCATCGGATGCGCGCCTACGAATTTGCACGCTTCCACCACCTCATCCCGTGTAATGTCGTCGCGGAACAGGCGCACATTGTCAATGATGGAACCGGAGAACAGGAACGGTTCCTGCTGGATTAGGCCAATCATCCGGTGCAGCTTGTGCTGCGGGATGAGGCGGATATCGACGCCGTCGATTTCGATGCTGCCCCCGTTAACGTCGTAGAACCGGTTCAGCAGGGAAATCATCGTACTTTTGCCGGCGCCTGTAGTGCCGACGATCCCGATCATTTCGCCGGGACGGATATGCAGATCGAGCTTCGGATGATCGGCCGGTCTTCGCTATAACCGAACCGGATGCTGTTGCAGTCGATTTTTTTTCCCTGGACGGTCTGCAGGTCTACATCTGCAATGTCCTTCGGATCCGCGTCCTTCACTTCGGGCCTGGTGCTGAGAATGTTCCAAATGCGGTCCATAGACACCATCGTTGACTGAAAAGTGTTCCACTGCATCGTAATTTGGTTAATCGGCTGGAAAAAAAATTGGCGGATATAGCTGATGAACGCGTACAGCACCCCGTATTCGATTTTATGGTGAAAGAATGCCATCCCCCCGAGCCAAACGATCATCACCAGAGCCACATTGCCAAGAATATCGAAAGTCCGGTTGAAAAAAATACGTTGGAGCGAATTTCCCGCAGGTTGGCCTGCCAGTAGCTTTTGTTATGCTGGGTGAAGCGTTTGAACTGCTCTTCTTCCTGGTGAAAAGCTTGGATGAGGCCCATACCGGCCAAATTCTCCGCCAAAAAATCCGATCATGCGGGACAGCCTGCTTCTTGATAATTGATATGTTGTTCTCAAATAAGTGCGGAACAGGATGGCCACGGCGGCGATAACCGGCAGCACCAGCAGGGAATACCATGCCAGCGCTGGATCCAGGCGAAACATGAATACGATTATGAGCACCAAAGTCAAACCGTCACGGATGACGCTGAGGAACACTTGGTAAAGAATTGCGATATGGCTTCCGTGTCGCTGGATACGTTGGTCACCAGGCTCCCTGAAGAGAATCGGTCAAAGAAAGACATCGACAACCGGGAAATATGGTCGAACATGCTTTTTTTTCTGATGCGGGCCACGATGCTCTGCCCGGCATGCTGCAGCAGATTATTCTGCAAATAAGTGAAAATAAAGCTGACCGAAGACAGTCCGCAATAAATCGCAGCGATCCCGATCAGGAAGCTATATCCGTGTTTCCTTTGGATAAATGGTCGTCTATCGTAATCTTGACGAGGTAGGGTTGCATCAGATCCGCCGCAATTGCAAGTATAGTACAGAAAAAAAGATGGCGAGAAACGTTAAACGGTGCGGTGCGGCGTAGGCCACAATGGCTTTGAAAGCTTCCAGGCGTTTGCTTTGAACGTTGATCTTGCTGCCCTCCGCAGCGTTGCTAGACATGGTTCAACCCCTCCTCCTGGATGCGGTGCAGGGAAGCATACACTCCGCCGGCGGCGAGCAGCTGCTCATGTGTGCCTCGCTGTACGATCCTTCCTTTGTCCAATACGATAATTTCATCCGCATGCTGGACGACGCTGATTCGATGGGAGATGATCAAAGTCGTTTTATTTTGACGCGCCTTGCGCAGGTTGTGGAGAATCCGTTTCTCCGTGACGGCATCTACAGCGCTCATACTGTCATCGAGAATCAGTACAGGCGAATCCTTGATCAATCCCCTTGCGAGGCTTGTTCTTTGACGCTGGCCGCCCGAGAGGGTGATACCTCGTTCCCCGAGCCTGGTCTCGAAGCCTTCAGGAAACTGAACGATATTATCGTAAATCATTGCCTGCTTTGCGCCCCGTACCACATCGCTGAGAGGGGCTTCACGGTTGCTGAAAGCGATATTATCGTGAATCGTGGTGCTGAACAGGAAGCCGTCCTGCGGAACATAGGCAAGCTGAGTGCGCAGGCTTTCGAGCGTGATGTCCTGGATGTCCGTGCCGTCGAACAGAATCGCGCCTTGGGGCGGTTCGTAGACACGGAGCAGCAGCTTTACCAGCGTGGTTTTGCCGCTTCCGGTTTTGCCGACAATGCCGACGGTTTTGCCTGCTTTGATCTTCAGGTCGATATCCTGCAAAGCCTCATCCTTGGCGCCGGGATAAGCAAAAGAAAGATGACGGATGCGGATTTCTCCGAGATGGTTCAAAGGCTGTGCGTCTTCCGTTTCGCTGACGTCCGGCACCTCGGACAGCAGCCGGTTCACACGTTCGAGGGAGGCACGCGAGCGCTGCATCATATTGATGACGTTGCCGATCTGCTGGAGCGGCCCCATAATGATCCGCAAGTACAGCGTAATGGCGACGAAATTGCCCAGCGTAATTTGGTGCTGGAGTGTCAGGTACCCGCCAACCAGCAGTGAAACGACGAGAGAAATCGCTCCGAGCAGGGGCAGAAGGGCCTGAAACAATGAGGACAAACGCACCAGGCGAAGCTGGGCGTCCCGAATCGCGTCCACTTTTATGCCGAACCGGTGTCTGGATCTGTCCTCAGTGGCAAAAAAAATTTTGGTTACGCGTATCCCTCCGAGCTGCTCCTCCGCCGATTCCGTCATCGAGGCCAGTGACTCCTGCACCTTCATCGACCGTTCGCGGATTCTGGGCCCGAAAAAAGACGACAAGAAACGGAATCAGCAGCAGCGGGCAGATACAGATGGCGATCAGGTAAAAAAGGGATGGAACTCAAGGCCATCATAACGATACAGGAGAGCAGCAGGAATACGGCATTCGTCGTCTGATTCACTCCGTTGGAAATCGATTCGCGGACCGACGTTACATCGTTCATCGCGTAGCTTAGCAGCTTGCCGATCCCTTGTTTGGAAAAAATAATGCTCGCTCAGGCTGGAAAACTTCCGGAACAGTGTCTGGCGGGTGGTAAATTCGAACTTGCGTCCCATTCGCATAACAGTGTACTGCCCCAGTCCGAACAGAATGCCGTACGACACTCCGATGGCCAGCAGCAGAACGCTGTAGTGAATAATATCCGCTTTGTTCACGTCTCCCTGCTGAAGCGCATCCGTAAACTGTCCCAGCACACGGGGGAGAGCCGCTTGATCGATGTTGGAAGCGATAATGAGAATAACCGCCAACAAGTAGTAGGGCCAATGGTTTGTCACGAACTCTTTCAGCAACCGCCGGTCATCCATCCCCTTCATCTCCATTTCAGTTAAAGTCACCTGCGAAGTGAGGTATCTTTTCCCAACGCTTACCTCTCCCGGCGTACGTTGTGGCGCTCACGTCGGGAGGTCCGACTCAGACCCCATGCTGACTTGGAAGCCACTCCACGCAGATTACGGTAGCCCGGTAAAAAACGGGTAAGAAAAAAAGGCAGGACGCCGGAAATCGCGCGTCATGCCCCTCTTTCCTATAGTTTCAAGATGTAAATTAACCAAGCTGTCTTGTAAGAAGTCCGGAACTCCTGTTCAATTCTGTTTTACGCCAAAAAAAAGCCCATTTGTCAAAAGAAATTTGAAAGCCTTTCCAAATTGCATTTGCCGCCAGCATGTTCAGAAAGGGGACCGGTAAGGCAGAAGAAGCCCGACAGCCCGTTTCATTGAATCGGGCTGTCGGGCTTCCGGTTACCTTAATTTAAGGAATCATCCAGGAGAATACGGTAAATTGCAAGTAAGTAATGACACATACCGCAAAAAAGAAGGATAATGCTATGTTTCACCGTAAACCGGAAAAGGCTCGATTCGCTCCCTGAGATGCCTACTGCCGCACAGGCCACTGCAATGGATTGGGGAGAAATCATTTTTTTTCCCATCACCCCGCCGCTGGAGTTGGCTGCAACAGCCAACACAGGATCCATGCCTACGCCGGCCGCGGATATTTTTTTGCAAATTGCCGAAAAGCAGGTTTGATGATGTATCCGATCCGGTGATAAAGACGCCGAGCCAGCCCAGTATCGGAGAAACAAAGGGGAATAAAGCTCCCGTCGAAGCCAAAGCTTTACCTAAGGTGACACTCATGCCGGAAGCGTTGGTGACGTAAGCGAAACCCACGACAGAACAAATCGTTAAAAGGGGGATCTTCAATTCATTAATCGTTTCACCGAAAGTAATAATCCAGTTTTTCCAGGAGATTCCCAGTATGAACTTGCTCACGATCGCCGCGACAAATACGGCTGTCCCCGCAGCGCCAAGCAATTCCAGCTTAAACACGGCGGCAATGGGCTTGCCGTTTGATCCGATGATCAGATTATGGAGTCCGGGTACAGCCGGATGGTAGCTTAATGCATTGCCGAGCCAGTTTACCGCCTGAAGGAACCCGTTTGATCCTTTATATCCGCCAATTAGAGCACTTTTGAAACCGTTGACACCCCATAATGAGATAAAAAACCGTAAGCACTAAAAATGGAGACCAGGCTTTGAAAATTTGGCCGGCTGTATATCGGTCGAAGGATTCAGCCGTTGCAGCAATAGCACTCTTTGCAGCCGCATCCACTGAATGCGCGCCAGCAGCTTCTGTTTGCCCAAAGCGAAAGATGGATGCCGGCTTCCAAACCTTTAAGAAAAAAAGGTCAAACAGAGGATCGACACCAAAGAGGAAAGAATGTCCGGCAGTTCGGGTCCCAAATAGTTTGAAGTGAAGAACTGACTGACGGCAAAAGAGACACCTGTGACCATAATCGCGGGAAGAACTTCCTTTGTTTTTTTCTCCATCCGACCATCACAAAAAACCATGTAAAGCGGAATTAAAACTGAAATAAACGGCAGCTGCCGGCCAACCATCTTGGAAATGTCGGACACCGGTAATCCGGTTGGACCGGCAACTGCGGTGATCGGAATCCCGATTGATCCGAAGGCAACCGGCGCAGTATCCGCAAACATGCATAAACCGGCGGCATATAGAGGGTTAAATCCCAACCCTACCAGCAACGCTGCGCAGATAGCCACCGGGCCCCGAAACCCGCAGCCCCTTCCAGGAAGGCGCCGAAGCAAAACGCAATCAATAATACCTGTAAACGGCTGTCTTCGGTAATCGAAACAATGGAAGATCGGATAACATCAAATTGCCCGGTCTTCTGTGTCAGCTTGTACAAGAAGACAGCGGTTACAATAATCCAGGCAATCGGAACAATTCCATAGACTGCTCCCTGCACTGCAGACATTACCGCCATGGGCGCCGGCATCCGATACGCTATAATGGCCACTGCAAGGGAGATCGCCAATGTCGCGAATCCGGCATAAATTCCTTTCATTCTCTTGACCGCCAAAGCCCAGAAGAAAAAATAAAGTAGGCACAATGGCGACAAGGGCAGACGGGCCCAAGCTTCCGTTGATTGGCATAAAATTCTGTGTCCATGACATAATTATCACCCTCATCATAATTTATAAATCGTTTACCAGATATCCGGCATCATAGCTAGTCTTTAATACCGGATATGTAGAGCACTTCGTCAACTGACAAAAAAAGGTGCGGTGATAGGGTCATCAGATGAATTTGTGAAAGCGCTTTTCCGATAGTCATGATTATAAGACATGTTCACAGAACTGACAATATGCTAAATAAAAAAAATTTTACAATCGAACAGCTTCGCTACTTCTGCAGAGCCTTCATAACCTGATCCAGATGCTTTTTCATCGAAAGCGAAGCTTTGTGAACATCTTGCCGGGCAATCGCCAGATAGATCTCCCGGTGTTCTTCGAACAACTGCCGCAACGATTGAGTCCCCTGCTCCAGCCATAACCTTCTGGAAACTTGCATCGTGCCATGAAGGGACTCGGACAATCCCTCCATCATTGTTTGCAAATAGGGGTTCTGAGTGGCTTTTGCAATCGCCAGATGAAAATTAGCATCATACAGTTGGCTCATCTCTTCATTCTCGACGGCGTCTTCCATTTGCCCAAGCATATTGTTTAATTCTTGCAGATTTTCCACAGAACGGTATTGAGCCGCTAACTCGACACATCCGATTTCCACGATGGCACGCACCTGCATAAGCTGAGACAAATTATCTTGGTTTGCGGATTTTAACTGTTCCAGTGTATTTTGCAGTGCGTTGGAAGAGACGAAGGTTCCTCCGCCTTGCTTGGATTCGATCAATCCATGGGCTTTTAAATAAGACAGCGCTTCCCGGATGGTCGACCGTCCTACCGGTATTGCTTTGCCAGATTTTCTATCGTATCAATCTTCTGTCCTTGTTTTAACGTCCCGTTTTGAATTCTGCGCTGTAATTCTTCCGCGATAATCTCATAATTTTTTTTGATTTAAATTCATAGTCCGCTCCTGTCCACACAAAAAAAATGATATTAATAATCTACTATATTTTAAGAAATTATGATATACTCCAGGAAATGATCTGATGACCTGCTAACTTAATTTAAGGAGGCTATTGTGTGATTTCAGCAGAATTAAAACAAAGCTTGAAAACCATTGTCGGCGAGAAATATTATCTTGATACCCCGAACGAATTGTATGCGTATTCATACGATGCGACTCCGATTTTTTTTCAAGCCATGCCTGATGCAGTGATCATCCCGGGTGCCGTGGAAGAGGTGTCGGAAATATTAAAATTGGCAAATGAACACGGTATTCCGATCGTACCCCGCGGATCGGGCACCAATCTGGCCGGCGGATGCATTCCTGTGGAAGGCGGAATCGTTGTCAATATGACGCGGTTCAATCAGATCCATGAAATTGATGCGAGGAATTTAACTGCTACGTTAGGGCCCGGGGTAACGACGGCGGATCTCCATAAAGCAGTGGAGGCCGAAGGATTATTCTATCCTCCCGATCCGGGCAGCATGCGGATTTCGACGGTGGGCGGGAACATGGCCCAATGTGCCGGCGGAATGAGAGGACTGAAATACGGGGTAACCAAAGATTATATAATGGGCCTCCAATATGTGCTCCCTTCGGGAGAAATTTTACGCTGCGGAGGAAAGAACGTAAAGGATGTCGCAGGGTACGATATGACCCGGTTGATGGTCGGTTCCGAAGGGACGCTGGGGATTATCACAGAAATTACAGTGAAGCTCGTTCCTTTACCTGAAACAAAAAAAGGACGTTGGTGGCTTATTTTCACAATCTGACGGATGCCGCCCATACTGTAGAGCGGGTAATCGCTTCCAAGATTATTCCTGCAACAATGGAATTTCTGGATCAGTCCACTATGAAAGTGGTCGATGAGTTTGCAAAGCTCGGCCTGCCGCTGCAAATGAAATCCATGCTGTTAATCGAGCAGGACGGGATTGAAGACCAGGTCATCCGGGATATCGAACGGATCGCCGAAATTGCCCGGAGCGAAGGCGCGGCCGATGTGCGATTAGCCCAGACGTTCGAGGAAGGCTCCAAGCTGTTGGCTGCCCGGCGCTCGGCTCTGGCGGCTCTTTCGCGGCTGCGCCCCACTACGATTCTGGAAGACGCTACTGTTCCCCGTTCCCGTCTGGCTGAAATGGTGGAGGAAGTTGAGCGGATTGCAGCAAAATATCAAGTCCGGATATGTACCTTCGGGCATGCCGGAGACGGCAACCTCCACCCGACTTGTATGACAGATGAACGTGACAAAGAAGAGATTCATCGCGTTGAGCAAGCTTTTGAAGAGATATTCCACTCCGCCATTCGTTTGGGAGGGACCATCACCGGAGAGCACGGAGTAGGGATGGCCAAAATGAATTATCTCCACCTCAAAGTAGGTGAGGGCGGAGTTGAATTAATGAAACGGATCAAGCGGCATTCGACCCGAACAATATCATGAATCCCGGCAAAATATTTGCGAACAGCGCCCGTCGAAGAGTGGTGGTGAAAAAAATGAGCATCGGCCAAAAAAACCTTCTTTTGAAACGCAAAATTTGAAATCCGCCCTTCTGAACAATTTCAACATGGATGATATTATGAACTGCATGCACTGCGGTTTTTTGTCTCCCTTCCTGCCCCACTTACCGCGAAACGGGAATGGAATCCTATAGCCCCCGGGCAGAATCGCATTGATGAAAGGAGTTGCCAAGGAGCAGCTGGAAGTCGATGCAGAATTTGAAAAAAAATATGTATGCGTGCCTGGGATGCCGTGCCTGTGAAACTGCCTGCCCTGCCGGAGTCCCTTATGGGAGTATGGTTGAAACCGCACGTAAAGTCGTGGAAGACAAGAAGAAGAGCGAAAGACGGACTCCATTCATTCGCAAGCTCGTATTTGATAAAGTTTTTTTCCGCATCCGAAACGGATTCATGCTTTAGGCACAGCTTTATGGCGGCCCAAGCAGCAGGCTGCAGGGTTTGGCCAACAAGACAGGGTTAATTCGCATCCTTCCGCGGGAAATGGCGGAAATGCAGCACTCTGTAGATAAAATAGCCTCTCCGCTGAAACGCAAAAAAACGAAGGGCCATTATGGCGGCCGAGAATAAATCGCTTTATAAAGTAGGCATATTTACTGGATGTATAATGGATGTTATGTTCTTTGAAACAAATGAGGCAACGGCCAAGCTGCTCACTAAAGTCGGATGTGATGTGATTTTCGTCGATAATCAGGCGTGCTGCGGGGCGTTGCATGCACATGCCGGGGAAAAGGATGGGGCGGTTGAGTTGGCGAAACGCAACATCGAAGCTTTTGAGAAATCGGGCGTGGACTTTATCGTGGGTAACGCGGGCGGCTGCGGAGCTGCCCTGAAGGAATATCACCATTGGTTCCATGATGATCCGGAATGGAAAGAGCGGGCGATGGCTTTTGTGGCAAAAGTGCGTGATGCCAATGAATTGCTTGCGGAACTGCCGCCTATTACGTTCAGTAAAGCTTTAAATATCCGGGTGACTTATCAGGATTCCTGCCATTTGGCTCATGGACAAGGGGTGCGCAATCAGCCCCGTCAACTGTTAAAGAGTATTCCCGGAGTGGATTTCGCCGAAATGCAGAATGCCGAAAGCTGCTGCGGTTCGGCCGGTATATATAACATCACGAACTTTGATATGTCGATGCAAATCCTGGACGGGAAAATGGAAAATGTCAGCAAAACTAAAGCCGACGTCATTGTGACATCGAATCCGGGCTGTTTGCTGCAGATGAAGCAAGGGATCATTCGGGCAGGCCTGCAGGACAGTATGGAGCTGTGCATATTATGGACCTGCTATACCGGGCATTATAATTCGCCTTAAGGCTGTCGTGATAACATGACAGCCTTATTTATTATAGGTTCCCATCAACCCTCCGCCAACACAGTCGGCTGTTCGGCTTCGTTATGGCCGATAAACAGCCATACTCCCGCCAGCAGCACGACACCCGCAAAGGCTTGAATTGCGGTGATTTTTTCACCCAGCAGCAAGTAGGCAAGAAGGGTGGCTCCCACTGGCTCGCCGAGCACGGTCATGGACACGCTGGCAGGTTTCAAAAAAATTTCAGCAGCCAATTGAACAAATAATGTCCCAGAATCGTCGGTACGAGCGCAAGCAGCAGAAACACGCCCCAATCGCGAGCAGGATAACCTGCGAAGGGATATCCCAATGCGGCATTGTACACAGCGAGCACGCTTGCAGCGATGAAGAACACGACAAAGCTATAGACGAAGGCGGAAAGATGCGAGCGCAGGGAGCTGCCGAACAGCATATGGAAGGCGACCGCAACTGTGCCCAGCAAAGACAGCAGATCCCCCTTCAGAGCCCTGGCCGACAGACCGAAATCGCCCCACCCGATCAATAGGGCACCGCAAATCGCGGTAATCATGCTGAGCAGCGGCCACAAGCCCACATTTTGCTTGAACGCGATATAAGCCCCAAGCATTACAAGAATGGCTCCAGCGCCATTATGGCGGTGGAACTGGCTACAGTAGTATAACGCAGGGAACCCATCCAGAACAGAAAATGCAGCCCCAGCGCCAATCCGCTAATGAACAGGTGGCCCCAGGTGCGCGGCTTCAGCTCTTTAATGGCAGGTATGTGTTTCCACACAAAAGGCAAAAGAAGCAGATTTGTAATATATAAGCGGTACATCGCGATGACCGAAACGGGCGCTTCAGACCAGCGGACAAAGATCGATGAGAAGGAAATGGCTGCAATCCCGATCAGCAGGATGAGCCACATCGGCATGGGAAAGCTTTTACCAGAGTTCATAGCGTATACTCCTTGGAGGTTAAAATGTTTAGTTGATCTTGCTCGCTGTACTTTTTCAGTATAAAATGATTGCAGCTTAAAATAAATGATTGAATTAATGTTATGATGCACAGTGTCTGACAAGCTGTCAGCGATTACAATCCATAGGAGGATCTGCGCATGATTAAACAAATAGGAACCGTAGCGGTGTATGTGGAAGACCAGCAGGAAGCGAAAAAAGTTCTGGACCGAGCAGGTCGGATTCGCGGTGGCGGCGGAGCGGTCGATGGGGCCGGGAGGGTTCTGGCTGGAAGTGGGGCCGGAGGGCCAGAATACGCGGCTTGTCATTTATCCGAGAGCGATGATGAACAATTGGGCGGAGCTCAAGCCTTCCATCGTGTTTGAATGCGATGACATTCAGAAAACCTACAGCGAAATGTCCGCCAGGGGCGTTAAATTTCTGGAAGAGCCGAAGGTGATGCATTGGGGCGGTTTTGCCCGGTTTCAGGATCCGGATGGCAACGAATTTTTTTTGCTGAAAGGTTAGCTCCTAGGGTTTGCGGCACTCTCTTTTTTTCCCAATGGAAGAAGGGGGTGCTTTTTTTATTGTTAAAAAATTTGTATAGGTGATTCAGCAGATTATTCATGTGTATATACGAATTGAATAAGTCTGCACCCAGGTAAATACATATGATAGGCCTTTAGCAGTACATAAGCCAAAGAGACGCATCGAAGTTTGAGCAAAGGAGCCGTTAAGGAATGGAACCAAAGGTTCCCCTTAACGCCAGCTTCCTTAAGTACTCTCGAGTTCAAGGACGCGGCCCCGCATTCTTTTTTCCTGCACGGCTTACATATCCTTCAATATCACATTTGATGTGGAGGAGAAGAAATGGGCTACGAAGCTTCTGTTATGTTCGAGCACCGGTTCTGGCTGCAGGTGTTTGGGGATCACGCGCGGTTTATCAAGAGCAGCCTTTCGCCGGATGAAAAAAAGAGGAAATTGCGCGGGCGGAGCATTTTATCGGTGTGTTTGACCAGCTGTATAGTATGGTGGCTGCAGGCCAGACGCCCGGAAATTTGCCAGCCTAAACCAGGCCGCTTACAAGGCGATCGCAGAAGTCAGAACCTTCAAGCTACATTTGTTAAAAAAAGGCATCTGACCGAACCGAAACTGGGGCTCCATCTGCCTCCGACCTTTGTTAACCATATGATGAATGAAGCGGAAGAAGCCCTTCGCACCTACCGCCCGATTGCGTCCGGGGAAAATGTACCTGTATTCAGCGATATTCATCTCCATCTTCTGTGGCTTCTGGATGCGGTCGGGCATTCCGATTCGATGGACGCCGCGCTGGATCCGGTCGAAAAAAAACCTGAAGAACAAATCGAAGGAATTCGGCAGGCAGTTTCAGCATTTTTTTATATGAAGGCCGTCGAGATGGCGGGATATTTGCGCACGACGCTCACGCAGTTTCCTTCTTTGTCCAGGTTCAATAAAGAAGTCGAGCTCGAGATGCTGCTGTTCCGCAGATTTCTGAACGAACTCGCGGAGCTGGATTTAAAAGCGGAGACGCTCGGAACGCTGATGCCGCTGATGGCGGACCATATGGCGAGGGAAGAGTGCTATTATCTGATAAAGCTGTCTCTGGTATCCGAGGTGGAGCCCCCGAACTGCGACCCCGGGAAGCCAGAGTCGAATAGCAGGATTCGCTAACCTGATCCGGGGCTGTCCCAACAGGCACTCAGCGAACGAAACAGAGGACTGGATCTATTGATATTATTGGGGTGAGTTATTTGGAATATTTTAAACAGCTTAGAGCTTGTGTTGAACGTAATCCCATTAAACTGCCTGGATCGTTATTGATTTTACGAAATGAATCCGGACAGATCCTTTTGCAGCAGAGAACAGATGGCAGTTGGGGATTGCCGGGAGGACTTATGGACTTGGGAGAAGCATTGGCAGGCACCGCAAGCGGAGAAGCTCTGGAAGAAACCGGATTAAGAATTGGAGAACTGGAATTAATTGATGTGTTATCCGGACCCGACTACTACGGCAAAATCTCTAATGGGGATGAATTTTATTCGGTTACTGTATTATTTTCTGCGCAGGAAGTGACGGGTGAGACAAAAGCTGAAGGAGCTGAGTCCACAGCGCTTAGGTATTTTGATTTGGGAAATTTGCCCGAACCTATGGAACAACAATATCTGGACTGCATCGCTGCCTACAAAAGGAAGATCAACCTGGCGAGTTTCAGGTGAGAGGCCGCACCAATCGCTTTCAACCATCAGTCTTCGAATCTCTCTTCCTTCAAAGACCACAGCAGGAAGCCAAGGCCAAAGGCCAGCGTAAACAACGCCCCACCAGTCAGGGACCATCCGATCATCACCTGAAAAATAAGCGCCATCGAATATAAGGAAATGCCTGAGGTAAGCACGGTCACACAGCGAACGAAATCGCGTTCACCGCACGGGTCGCTTCGTTATATCGAAGTTCAATATTCCGGCACGGACCGGACCTTGGTTAAATAATAGAATGGCATCATGTACAAGCCGAGGAACAGCATGGCCGGAATGGCACCGACCCAATAGTAATGGAAGGTCAGCATCCCGTATTGGGCGCCGCTTGCCGCCATCCCCAACACTTCCAGCGCTCCGAGATTGGCGGACAAAAAAAGCATGGACGTGATCCACGGGGGAATGGAACGGTCGGACAGGAAGGAGTCCTCTCCTGTTTTCATCCGGCTTTTAAGAATTAACCCGATCCCTATCACAAAGACAAAATAAATGCTGATGATCAAATAGTCCACCAAGCCGGTATGAAATAAACTGTCTTTCAAAACGCAGGACTCCTTTCTTAAGCGGCTTCTCATAAGTCAGCTTTACGATTTTAACCAAGTTTGCGGCGATATAAACACCTGAGCGGGTACCCACATATATATATAACGGTATAAGCAAAAGAAAGAAGGTGCGGCATGATCACCGTTATGCAAGCTCCGGTACACCCTGAATCGCTTTTTTTCGCAAGTTCCGTTAAACGAGGTTCAGCGGCATATTGTCGAAACCATGGCGAGAAGCCCGGAAATGTACAGCTACGATTCGATGGAACAGCTGAAATTCGAGCTTACGCTGCGGTATAACACCGTTGGTGCCGCTGAGGCGCTCAACTTCAGCGGGGCGGGCTTCGCCAATTATGACGAATCCAGGTGCAATCCGGAATATTGGATGCTTACCTAACGGGGGGTTTCAGCTGAGGGCGGGCATGAAATCCTCTGATGCTATACAGGATATTTATTACCGGGGCCCGCTTTACGCTTTTGAATGCAGCATGGCCATGGTCATCGTATTTTATGGCGCGGTGCTCAAATCGATCGGCGCAAGCAATTTCGACCGGATGTTTGGCGGCTTGTTTATCCATGATTGGCATTATGACCAGGACCTCGGGCTGACGACCTATGACCAGAATGAGTTCTTGCCGGGTGACGTGCTGTATTTCAACAATCCCGATTTCAACCCCGCTACTCCGGAGTGGCAAGGGAGAATGTCGTATATATGGGCGGGGACCTCTACTTCGGACACGGAGTCGGCATTATTCCGAAGCGCCAGATGATCCATTTTCTGAATATGCAGAGAAGAGGGGGCTTGTTCCTCCGGTCCGCCTATTTGCTGAGGCAGGCTACCCGTCCGGATTACAAATACCTGTCCAGATTCAGCATCGGATTCATGAACAGGCTAATGAGGCACGAGGACGAAGGACACCGGCTGATCAAGGCGAGAGTAGGTTACAGGACTTATATGGAAATGTAGTGTTTGTAAGCCGTCAGGCTGAAGCAGCGTGGCGGCATTGGATCTCTCCAAGTATTTCTAAATAAAATTTTGTATATATCTGATAAAATGTATATAATGGCTTTTGCAATAAACAAAATGGGTAAGGAGTAAGCTATGAATGCCGGGTTAAAAATCGGACTGGCCTCCAGCTCGCCACGCTCCTGGGTTGAAGATTATTTGCATCAGTTCGGCATTTATTCTTATTTTGACGCGATCCGCACTCGGGATGATGTGGTCAAGGTGAGTGTGACCTTAGGCTGGATTCGATGACCGATAAGGAGCTGGACCTGCTTATCGCAGAATTGACAACGTAGCTTATTCCTCGCCATAACAACCAGAATTTCATAAAGAGGTGGTTCTATTGAAAAAAATTTGGACTTGCGCTGCAAATTCTCATCGGACTGGCCCTCGGTATCTTTGTCGGGGCGCTGTTCTACGGAAATCCCCAGGTGGCTGCGTATCTTCAGCCTATCGGGGATATTTTTTTATCCGGTTGATCAAAATGATTGTCGTTCCTATCGTTATCTCCACTTTGATCATCGCGTCGCCGGGGTAGGGGACATGAAGAAGCTTGGCAAGCTTGGCGGCAAAACGATTCTGTATTTTGAACTGGTTACGACGCTCGCGATTGTGATCGGATTGCTGACAGCGAATCTGCTGCATCCCGGCATGGGAGTGAATCCCGAAGGTTTGGCCCGGACGGACATCGGCAAATATGTGGACACAGCCGGGGAGACGCAGAAAAAAAGGGTTTGCGGATACTCTGGTGCATATTGTGCCCAGCAATGTGTTCGAATCGATCAGTAAAGGCGACATCCTGCCGATTATTTTCTTTTCCGTCTTCTTCGGGCTGGGAGTTGCGGCAATCGGGGAGAGAGGCAAGCCTGTGCTGAGTTTTTTTCCAGGGCGTCGCGGATGCGATGTTCTATGTAACGAATCAGGTGATGCGTTTTGCTCCGTTCGGGGTATTTGCGCTGATCGGCGTGACGGTCTCCAAGTTCGGAGTGAGCTCGCTGCTTCCTTTAGGAAAATTGATACTGGTCGTGTACGGGGCCATGATTTTCTTTATTCTTGTGGTCTTCGGCCTGATCGCCAAATGGGCGGGGATACGGATATTCAGTTTGTTTAAAATTCTCAAGGACGAGCTGATACTGGCCTATTCCACGGCAAGCTCGGAAGCGGTCCTGCCCCGGATTATGGACAAAATGGAAAAAATTCGGCTGTCCGAGGTCCGTGACCTCTTTCGTCGTACCTACCGGCTATTCGTTCAACCTCGACGGTTCCACACTGTATCAAGCGATAGCGGCGATTTTTTATCGCCCAAATGTACGGAATCAATCTCTCTATAGGCCAGCAGATCACACTGCTCCTTGTGCTGATGCTGACTTCCAAAGGAATAGCGGGCGTGCCGGGGGTCTCGTTCGTCGTCCTTCTGGCCACTCTTCACACGGTCAACATTCCTGTCGAGGGGCTCGCTTTTATCGCAGGAATCGACCGGCTTCTCGATATGGCGAGAACCGTGGTTAACGTGATGGGCAACTCCCTGGCCGCGGTGGTCATCTCCAAATGGGAAGGCGTCTATAATGCGGAAAAAAGGCCGCGAGTACATGAATTCGCTGTAAGTGCGCACGGAGCATGCCTAGGCGCTGGAGACGAAGAACCATCGCAGTGCATGCGGCCTTCAATTATTTGAACGGCTGGTATGGTCGAAGGTATATTTTTTTCCGGGGCAAGGGGACCTTACTCTTAAAAGAAAAAAGGAGACTCGCCCATGGCCAGAAAACGTCCCCGCAGACTAGTCGTTCCCGAAGCCTCCGGGAATATGGAGCAGTTTAAAGCCGAAGTGATGAAGAACGAGGGTTATCCAGTAAACGAGGCGAGGCCCAATCTGGTAAAATACGAAGTGGCCCGGTCGTTGGGCGTACCGCTCAAGCAGGGGAACAACGGCAAGCTGACGACGGAGGAAGCCGGCAAAGTTGGCGGACGCATCGGAGGCACGATGGTCAAGGAGCTGATCCGTATGGCTCAGGAGCAGCTTGCCCGTAACAAGCATAACAGGTGAACCGGCTGTGGGCTGTGGCCGGCGAACGCAAGAACGAGGCTGTCCTAAAGCGGATTTCATTCCGCTGGAGGGCAGCCTCGTGGTTTATCTTCAAAGCAGTTGGTTTCAGATGCAATGGTTGATTCACATTGTATAACCAGGAGCGGTACAACGAAGCCGGAAAAGATGAAAAGTGGCTGATAAACAAACTTGGAACGACAACATACAATGACGATCTAACCACCATTTTATTGGCGACTGTCGATAGCGACGACAACCTGATGATTTACGGTAAAGGCCAGTTTTAAAAAATAGTTCTGACAACAATCTGAATCAAGATTTGCCACATCGAGAACGCTGCTCCCTTTTTTCCAAACTGCTTCGGTTGCTCAGCTATGACCTCGAGCCGCGGACACGTTGTTTAAGCAGGTGCGGAACGGTTTCATATATAATAGATTCCTCCTCGCAGGCTGCGACAATGTCGGAAACGAGGGAAGCTTTTCTTTGGATGGGTCAATGAAGGACATCGGCTCCTCCTTGAGGAATAAGTATGTGTTGGGATTCTACCATTTTTCGTGTGGAAAAAGCATACAGTAAGCGGAAGGGAGGCTGTCTTATGCCTGATAGGACTTACACGGAGCAGGGGCGCTCCCAGGAGGGGGAGGAGGCACGCAGCAGCAGTGCTTTGGAGCGGGAAGAGCTGGTGTCGAAACGCTATCGGAAAAAAAGATAAGGGGCAAGCATCTGGTGGAGTTCTTCATGGAAATCAGGCAGCAGGGAATCTCTCTGGACGGGCTGGTTTTTGTATGCATCGGCACGGATCGTTCGACAGGGGATGCGATCGGGCCGCTGGTCGGCACACTGCTGGAGGAAGCGGGATACACCAGAGTGGTCGGAACGTTGAACTATCCCTGCGACGGCAGCAACATGCAACAGAGGCTGAGCGAAATCCCTCGGGGAAGAAAATTCTGGCTATTGACGCGTGCCTGGGGCAGCCAGCTTCGGTAGAGATGTACCAGGTGTCCAACATGCCGCTTGAGCCGGCACAAGTATGGGCAAGGCGCTGCCTGCCGTCGGGGACTATAGTATAGCGGCGATCGTCAACGTCATGGGTGGAAACAAGTTTCACATTCTGCAGACGACCTCATTGAGGCGTGTGTTTTGTATGGCGGGCGAGGTTGTGTCGGCGATAAAACAAGTCTTTCCGGTGACAGGCGGCGGTGTTTGACTTCCCACGGGGGAAAGCGCTTCCGACGTGAAGAAAATTCAACTTAATAATGGAGGTCAGGCCATGAACTACAGGCGACTGGGAAATACGGATATGTGCGTAAGCGAAATCAGTTTCGGCACGTGGGCGATTGGCGGGTCATGGGGGCAGGTGAACGATTCTGAATCGCTGAACGCTCTCGCGCGTGCGATCGAGGCAGGAGTTAACTTTTTTTTGATACGGCGGATGTGTACGGGAACGGACACAGCGAGGAGCTTCTCGCGAAGGCGACGAAAGGGAAGGAGGACCAGATCCACATTGCGACGAAGTTCTGCCGGTCTGCGGATATCCACGATCCTTCGGTTTACTCTATCGGTTCGGTCCGTTCTTTCTGCGAAGCCAGTCTTAAGCGGCTGCAGCGGGAGCGACTCGATCTGTACCAGATCCACTGTCCGCCGATTGAAATTTTGCGCGATGGCTCGGTGTTCGCCGTGCTGGACAAGCTACGCGATGAAGGCAAAATACGTGAGTACGGCGTGAGCGTGGAAACTGTGGAGGAAGGGCTGCTGTGCCTGCAGTATCCTAACGTGAAGGCTCTGCAGGTGATTTACAACATTTTCAGGCAAAAGCCCGCCAAGGAACTCTTCCCCCAAGCTCATGAACAAGGAGTCGGAATTCTGGTGCGACTGCCGCTGGCAAGCGGACTGCTGACCGGCAAGCTCAGGGAGAACACCGCGTTCGACGCTGGCGACCACCGCAGCTTTAACCGCAACGGGGAAAGCTTCAACGTGGGCGAAACCTTCGCAGGCCTACCTTACGAGAAAGGCGTCGAGCTAAGCCGCAAGCTGATGTGGATTGCTGAAGGCAGAGAGAATATGACCCGGTCTGCGCTGCGCTGGATTTTGGATAATCCCAACATCACCTGCGTAATCCCGGGCTTCAGGAATGCCGCCCAAGTGGAGGATAACCTTGCCGCTTCGGAGGTATCTCCGTTTTCTTTGGAGGAACATGCGCGCCTCAGAAAATTTTATGAAGACGAAGTTAGCCAATATATTCGCGGCGCGTATTAATCATACAAAAGGACCAGTGCCGGCCTCAGCAGCGGTGGAAACAGCGGCCGGACCTGTGGCGGACCAAGGGGCTGTCCCAAAAGCAGAGAAATATCTGGGGACAGTCTTTTTTTTCATGCCAAGACGTGCTCACAAAAAAGTGTTGCCGCTTGACCCTCTTCTGAGCGAGCAGCAGATGGTGCATCTGAAACAGAAATGGCAACAACGATAATAAACAGTGGAAATCTGCTGATGGCAAACGCGACAATAAGGCTCGGACATCTCTTGGCCACCAGGGCCAACTGAGTCTCCATTTAAAATTAAGAACTTTTTTTTGCCGCTATTCATCTTAAACCGGGCTTTTCAAGCGTTCTATCTAAATTATTCAAAATATAACTGAAACCAGATCCGCTAGTTTTGGGAAATATCCGGGAAATGGCGTTTTAGCGGAAAAAACTTTCGCTATACTCTCTGGCCGGCCCTTTTAACGTTAAAGAAAGAGCCGGCCTCATGCGGATTTCACCACTTACTCACCGGAACTGCCTTGTTGTCTTTTATCAGGCGAAGGCCTCTATCAGCAGCCAAATGTTCAGCGATAAAATGATCACCGCACATAAGATCGATGCGGCTGTCACCCATTTCCGGTTCACGAGCACGCCCATGATATCCTTCCGGCGAGTGAAGTAGATCAGCGACAGGATCGGAATAGGAAGCACGATGCTGAGCACTACCTGACTGAAGACGAGCGTCAAAGTCGGGTCGACTCCGATCGCCACAATGATAAAAGTCGGCAGCATCGTGACGATCCGGCGAATCCATAGTGGAATGGAGAATCCGACGAACCCCTGCATAATGACCTGCCCCGCCATCGTGCCGACAACCGAGCTGGAAATTCCCGAAGCGAGCAGCGACGCCAAAAAAAATTCCGGCTGCGGCTGTGCCCAATATCGGTGTCAGCGTCTGGTAGGCTGTCGTGATGTCCGAGATTTCATGGTTTCCGGTAGAGTGGAAGGTGGACGCGGCATATACATCATTGAGATATTCACGAATCCCGCAAGGGCCATGGCGATAATGATCTCCTTGGAGCTGAATTCCTGGATTTTCTCCGCTTCCCGGCCGTTCCGCGGAACGACACGGTCTTTGGTGAGATTGGAATGCAGATACAGGGCATGCGGCATTACCGTAGCGCCGATCACGCTGACAGCGAGCATGATACTCTCCCGGCCGCCCAGCCAGGGGACGACGCTGTGGTATGCCACCTGCCCCAAATTAGGCCGGGAGAGCACGGTTTCCGCCAAATAACAGAGCCCGATGAAGAGCGCGAACGCGGCGATAAATTTTTTTTCCAGAGGCCGGAAGCCTTTCTGTTCCATCTGGAGAATCAGGTACGTCACGATGCCTGTAATCAGGCAGGCTAGAAGCATCGGAGTGCCGAACAGCAGATGGATGGCGAGGGTCGCACCGAGGAATTCAGCCACGTCCGTTGCCATAGCGGCAATCTCCGAACCGATCCACATGATGACCGACAGCCATTTCGGGCAATAGTCGCGGCATAATTCTGGAAGGTTCCGTCCGCTGGCAATGCCCAGCTTGGCGGACATATTTTGCAGCAGCATAGCCATCAGATTCGCCAACAAGGCGACCCATAACAGCTTGTAGCCGAACTGCGAGCCGCTTTGGATGTTGGTTGCAAAATTGCCCGGATCCAGGTAAGCTACCGATGAAATGAACGCCGGCCCTAAAAAAGGGATGAGCGCTTTAATACCCTTCCGTCTTCCCGTGATGGCTTCACGGGCCGCGATTTCAGTGGTTGACGAAGCTCTACCGCCCTGTGCCGTCTCCGTATTCTTCATAGTCAGGTCCCCTCTCGGCCAAAATGAATACGAGTTATTACCTCATATGGCGACGGGTCAATCAGTAAAGGGAGACTGATTATCTCCAGACTTCAAGACCTCTGTCGAAATGTTGCTGTCGTATTCAGGAAAGCTTTAAATGGGCGTGACGTCGGGTTATACTTTCGGTACGAGGTGAGGTGAGGACGCTGGAAGCGGAATTGTTTAACCAAGTGTACGAATCGATCGCGAAAAAAAGGAGAGCACCTATGATGGTTTGTTCTACACTGGCGTCAAGACAACGGGGATCGTATGCCGGCCGTCCTGCCGGGCGCGAACCCCGAAGCGTGAAAACATAATGCTGTTCGGCACGGTGGACGAAGCGATACGTGCAGGATTCCGGCCGTGCAAAAGATGCAAGCCGGAACAGCCGGGTCCCCACGGACCGATGCGGCGCTGGCCGAGCAAGTGAACGCTCTGATTAAACAGAGGCTTGGCGAGCCGTTGACGCTTAAGACGCTGGCGTCTGTGCTCGCGGTCAGCCCGTTTCATTTGCAGCGGCTGTACAAGCGGTTCACCGGCCGCAGTCCGGCGGCCCAGCTGCAGAAGGCGCGAATTGAAGCCGCAAAAAAGATGTTGGCGGAAGAATCCCCTTCCATCGCGGATATCGGAGCGGCTGTGGGCTTTCGCAGCCCTTCGCATTTTGCCGTGTGGTTCCGGCGGGAGACAGGGCTTTCCCCCAAGGAATATCGCGAGCTTCCGCAAGAAGACAAGGCTGGGTTTTGCGGGGAATAACGAGGGAACGGAACAAGGAGGCCGGCAATGAGAGAGGACACTATATTTTGGACAACCATAAAGCCGATGGGGCAAAACTGGACACTGCTCGCCACCGGGAAAGGACTGTGCCGCGTCCTTTTTTTCCTCACGAGACGCTGGAGAAGGCACTGCCTTGGCTGCACCGCCATGCAGCGGGGTTGGCGTTGGTGGAGGAGAACGGCATCTTCGAGGAATTCGGAGTGAAGGGGCTGCTTGAATCGTATTTTCAGGGCGAGCTGGTGATGTTTGATGAGGTGCCGTTAGATTTGTGGGGCACGCCTTTTCAAAAGGCGGTCTGGACAGAGCTCGGACGGATTCCGTACGGTCAGACACGCAGTTATCGGGAAGTGGCCGAAGCGGTGGGTCGGCCTTCGGCTGTACGGGCCGTTGGAGCCGCTAATGGCGCGAACCCTCTGCCGGTCCTGCTTCCCTGTCACCGGGTGATCGGCACGAACCGCAAGTTAACCGGTTACCGTGGAGGCTTAAGCATCAAACTCGCCTTGCTGGAGCTCGAAGGAGTTGATCGGGTTGAGCCCGTTGGACACGCGCGATTCGTGCTTTGAAATTCCGCTGCCGAAGGAGTTCCGGTTTCAGCACTGTCTTGACTACTTGTCCCGTTCGCCTAACGAATGCTTGTATGAGATTGAGGATAGGCAGATCATCCGGCTGCTCCGTATTGACGGTAAGAAAACCTTGGTCCGGATCGGCTGTCCCGATGACCTGCACCTGCAGGTAACAACCATGCAAGGCCGGTCAGCGGGAGACAAGGTCAAAGCAGAAGCGGCGGGCTTCGTCCGCGACTGGTTTGACCTGGAACGGGATCTCGGCCAGTTCTACCGGATGGCGGAGGTTGATCCCTTGCTTAGCGATCTCGGCAAGAAGTTTTACGGTCTTCGGCTGGTGGGAATTCCCGATTTGTTTGAAGCGCTCTGCTGGGCCATTATGGGCCAGCAGGTGAACCTTGCTTTTGCATACAAGCTGAAGCAAAGATTGACGGAGACATTCGGCGATTCGCTGGAGTGGGATGGCAGGACCTATCGCCTCTTCCCGCTGCCCGATGAAATCGCGGGAGCAAGCCTGTCAGATTTGTGCGGCCTGCAG
Organism: Paenibacillus sp. JCM 18996; assembly: GCA_001313085.1. The sequence goes on from BBFE01000001.1 coordinate 157,503, forward strand.
CTCACAAAGATGAAAGCGGCGGCGATACTGGAAGCCGCCGATCTGATGCAGCGCGGCGTGCTGTCGCGCGCACGCCTACTGTCGCTGGGCAGCTTTGATGCGGCCCAGCAGGAGCTCCTGCGGATCCGCGGCGTGGGACCGTGGACGGCGCATTATGTCCGGATGCGCTGTTTGCGCGATCCGTCCGCTTTTCCGATCGGCGATGCGGGACTTCGCAACGCCGTCAAAGAGCGGCTGGCTCTCGGCCGCAAGCCGACTGTGCGCGAATTGCAGGCGCTTTTTTTTGCCGATTGGACCGGCTGGGAGGCTTATGCGACTTTTTTTGCTGTGGCGGTCCTTATACTAATCTATATAGTTGAATTAAAGTTTGAAATCGATTGGGTTACGTATCAAGTAAACAGGAAAAGTTCCCGTTAATATGCTTTCTTAGATGTACGTATTGGATCTAACGGGAGCTTTTCCCGCAAAAGGATCCTTCAGAGCGTATCCGGGCAAGATTAGCAGGAGCTTTTCCTATCCGTCTTGTCGGGTGCTTTGCTCTGAAATGGATGCGCTTTACAATTACTTTAGTTTGTGGAAAATGTCAGTTAACAAAAGACTTGTATACTTTTCTATGTTGCATATAGTTCAAATCGCATAGAAAAGGAGATTTGATATTTATGAACCTCAAGCGTAAAAAAAGATCGTTGCAAGCATCGCACTGGCATCATTGCTGTTTGGTTCAAGCGTGTACGCAGCATATTCGACAGCCGGGCCAAAGGCCGACGGCACAGGTGTGACCTCCGGCGGGTGGTATCTGACACCGGCCGGCACTCAGGTGGGGCTGGGGAATTTTCCGATGGATGGCGCGGTTAGCCCTGATAAGAAATATTTCGTGGCAGCCAACGCCGGAACAGGTACTCAATCTTTGCAGGTAGTCGATACGCAGCAGCAGAAAGTGGTCCAAACTATCTCTTACGAATCTCCCGAAGCTCTGTATATCGGGCTCGCCTTCAGTCCGGACGGCAAGAAACTGTACGCTTCAGCCGGCGGAAACAATAAAATCCGCGTGTTCAACTTCGATAAGGGCTCTCTCACCGAGCAATCCCCCATTATGATGAAAGATGATAAAAATACCAATTTTTTTATCCTGCCGGAATGTCTCTGTCCCCTGACGGCAAATACCTTTATGTAGCAAACAACTTGAATTATTCGGCGTCCCGCATCGATCTTGCCACAGGACAAATTGCCGCAACCGTTCCGGTTGGCAAGATGCCTTATGCTGCGGTGCTAAGCCGTGACGGAAGCGCATTGTACGTCAGCAACTGGGGCGAGAGCAGTGTAAGTGTGGTGGATACGAAAGATTTTGCCGTGAAAAAAGACGATCGCAGTAGGTCTGCATCCGAACGCTATAGCGGAAAATCCGGTCAGCGGCTTCCTTTATGTTGCCAATTCAGATAGCGATGAAATTTCCGTCATCGACCCGAAAAAAACAGCAGGTCATTCAAACTGTATCACTTGCTCCGTACCGCGGGGCCCCTGCTGGAAGCCAGCCCGATGCTCTGACGGTGAGCGCTGACGGCAAAACGTTGTACGCAGCCAATTCCTTAAATAACGATATTGCTGTGATCAGCTTGGGTGAAAGCGGGGAAAAGGATCAGGAAGCGCGAGTCGAAGGTTTGATACCAACCGCCTGGTATCCGACGGGCGTCTACCTTGGTCAAGCCGATAAGAAACTGATGGTTCTCAATGCCAAAGGGCTTGGAGCGGGACCCAACGGCCAGAATCATCAATGGCTCGGAAATATGATCAAAGGCACCATGTCCTTCATTAATGTTCCGGATAAACAGCAGCTTAAGACGTACACCAGCCAGGTCAACGGCAACAACCGTGTGAAAGAGACGGAAGACAATAATTCGGATAAAAAAAAGATTTTCCTATCTCCCGCGTCGATGGCCAGGACCGTTCACCTATTAAGCATGTTATCTATGTCATTAAAGAGAATCAAACGTACGACCACGTATTCGGCGATTTGGGCAAGGGCAACGGCGATCCGAGCCTGGCTTTGTACGGCAAGGATGTTACGCCTAACCACCATAAACTCGCGAATCAATTCGTTACCCTTGATAACTTTTATGCCGACGCGAAGTGAGCGCAGACGGGCATAACTGGACAACCGCTGGCAAGGCTAACGACTATGTGCAAAAGAACTGGCTTGCCGACTATTCCGGCCGCAACCGCGATTATGATTTTGACGGCGGGGGCGGAGGCAGCCTTCTGGATGACGCGCCATATACCAGACCGAAAGCGGGATATATATGGGACGTTGCGATGAGAGCCGGCCTGACCTTCCGCAATTATGGGGAATTTGCCTATAATTATGATCCGGCCACCAAGCAATATTTGCCCAACAATCCCAAGACGACTGACTTCAGAGGCAATTATGACCCCAACTATCCGAGCTGGGATTTGAACATCTCCGACATGGTCCGATATTACGAGTGGGAGAAGGAGTTCAAACAATTCGAGAAAAAATGGCAACCTGCCGCAATTTGAAACTATATATTTGCCAAACGACCACACTGGCGGCTCGAAGTGGGGACCGCAGCAGATGGTTGCCCAGAATGACCTGGCCCTTGGCAAACTCGTTGACACTATCAGTCACTCCAAATACTGGAAGGATACGGCTATTTTTTTTGTTGTGGAGGACGATGCACAAGGCGGAGTGGATCACGTGGACGCTCACCGAAGCGTGGCGCTCGCAATCAGCCTTACACGCAAACGGGCAAAGTCGACAGCACCTTCTATGATACGCCGTCGATGCTTCGCACCATGGAGCTGATTCTCTGTTTGAAGCCGATGACCCAATTCGATGCTGCTGCAATACCGATGGTCAATTCTTTTACCAGCCGTCCGAACTTTGCTCCATATACAGTAGAGCAAACGAAATATTGGGTCGATAATGAAGGTCAGGCACCAGCCGGCAGCCCTGCGTCTGCCAGCACTCAGGCACCAGCGAACAGCACGGCATCAACGGCAAATCAGCCTGCAGTTCATCCTTCGGACATGGATTTCTCACGGCCGGATTCCGTTGACCGTCATAAACTTAACCGCGAGAATTGGAAGAAGATCAAAGGTTACTACCCGGAGCAATCCAACCAGAACTAATATTGCTTGAAGAGCATAAACATCAGCAATAAAAGCACTCGGTCACATCCCAATGTGATCGGGTGCTTTTTTTTTGTGTATTACCTTTATCAAATAGCCCTCGGCAGCCACGCGCTAGTGCTCCACTACTTATTCCTGCCAGGCTTGTTGTCCAAATGATGGTTATCCAGCGAATTGCCGCACAAGTCTATAGTACAGAAAGTCATATAGCCTACTAACCGTAATAATGACGTATTTCACTGTTTGACGAGGTCAAATTTATTATGACGTTACTGTAAACGCGCCTGACGCGATTGGCGTACTGATGCTGCTCACTTTTATGCTGACTCTCGTCCTGGTCATGATGGGCGTCAGCGAAAAGCTGCTTTTACTGCGGGCCGGCTTGCTTTTTCCCGAAAATGGAGTATCGCTTATTTCCGCAAGGTCATCAGAATTATGAATGCCATGTGGGGCACGGTGTTTCTGCTCGAAGCCGGGGTGCGCACTTTTCTAGTCTGGTGCACCCCGAGTTTCAGGGAAGGGGATTGGGCAAAAGCTTGCTGAGCTTCGCGGAGGAGTATGCGCTGGATAGAGGATACTCCAGTATCCGGCTCGATGTTTACACGCAAAATCCGGCGGCGGTAAGGATGTACGAACGGGCGGCTATGAGCGAGAGGCGTGGTTCGTTTTCCTTTTCGGCTCGTGCCGTATCTGTGCTTCGAGAAAATATTCGAGGCAATTGATGAAAAAAAGAATTCATCAAGTGAATGTACACTGTTTGTAGTTCATAGCCTAAAGCGCGACAGTCCGGAACTCTCCTTTGGGGTTTTGAACTGTCCTTTTTTTGTTTTCATAAACTTCAGTTGCAAAAAAAACTAATTAAATTAGTTATTTTATTAATATAAATAGTAAAGGAGCGGTGTCAATGCAAGTAACCAAAATAGGCGCAGTTTATCAAGTAACGTTTATGCCAAGATTGTTCCCGGTTAATTGTTACCTCATCGAAGAGAAGGAGACGCTTACTCTAATCGATGCGGCTTTGCCTTACAGCGCCAAGGGCATCCTGGAGGCAGCCCGGAAAATCGGGAAACCGATTGCGAACCTCGTGCTGACGCATGCCCATAACGATCACGTAGGTGCTCTGGATGCTTTGCGGAACACTTTGCCTCATGCGACGGTAAGCATCTCCGTAAGGGATGCTCGTCTGCTGTCGGGCGACCGGTCGCTGGATCCAGGCGAGTCGGACACCCTGATCCGGGGAGGAATCCCGAAGAACGTGAAGACCGTGCCGGACGTGCTGCTTCAGGAAGGGGACCGAATCGGTTCGCTCGAAGCCGTCTCCGCCCCGGGACATACGCCCGGATCCATGGCCTTCTTGGACACGAGGAGCAAAGCGTTGATCGCCGGAGACGCGTTTCAGACACGCGGAGGCGCAGCGGTTAGCGGGACGGTCAAGCCATGGTTTCCGTTTCCGGCGTGGGCAACCTGGAACCGGGAGCCGCGGTAGCGAGCGCCCGAAAGCTGGCCGAGCTGAAGCCGGAATTGCTCGCTGTCGGACATGGCAGAATGATCGAAAATCCCATGCGCACTATCGGTGAAGCCATCGCAGAGACGAACAGAATGCATTAATCGACGGAAGAAGGAGGTATTGCGATGCCAAGGATGGGTTTGGATGTTAGCGTTGTATTGGTCAAGGCGGCCGAGATAGCAGATGAGAAGGGGCTCGACGGCGTTTCACTCGGGGAATTGGCCCAGCGGCTCAACGTTCGGGCGCATCCCTCTACAACCACGTTGACAGTTTGCCGGCATTGAAGCAGAAGCTGGCCATTTACGGATTGAATCGCCTTCATGAAAGAATGACGCAGGCAGCCGTCGGCCGTTCTGGAGACACGGCCGTGCGTGCGCTAAGCGAAGCCTATGCCGGATTCGCTCGTGAGCATCCTGGACTGTACGACGCGACCTTTCGCGCCCCTGATTCCGGTGATCCTAAGCTTCACCTGGCGCAGCGGCAGGTCGTTGACCTTGTCGTCCAGGTGCTGAGTGTCTACGAACTGAAGGGCGACAACTCGCTGCATACGATTCGCGGACTGCGGAGCATTCTGCACGGATTCGCGTCCATCGAAAGTGCGGGAGGATTCGGTCTTCCGCTTGATCTCGATGTTTCGTTTGGAATGCTGATCGATACGTTTCTGGCCGGAATCCATTCTCAATTAAAGGAGGACAGGATTTGAGCGCTGTTGTCTTGCTGCAAGCCTGGTATCTATTACTTCCCCATGACTTTACTTGAGGTAAGCAGTGCACCATTTTTTTTCAGTAATTTATGGAATTGGCTGATCACGCTATACTGGAGGAGCAAAGACTGTTGTTTAGGACAAACCTATCCAGGAGGAGTGAGAGAATGAATCACAGAAGACTGGGAAAAAACCGGGCTGAAGGTATCGGAAATCGCGCTTGGGTGCATGGCGTTCGGACGTTGGATCGATCAGGCCCAATCGTTTCGGGTTATGGATACGGCGCTTGATGCGGGTATTACGCTATTTGATACGGCTGATGTCTACGGACGCGGCATGGACCGGCGCGATCCGCTGCTTTCGGGAGAGTCTGAGGAGATTATCGGGCATTGGATGAAGGGAAAAAAAGGGACAAAGTGATTCTCGCTACCAAAGTACACGGCCGTGTGGGTAATGGACCGAATGATGCGGGGCAGAGCCGTTACCATATTATGCGAGCGGTCGAAGACAGCTTGAGGAGGCTGCAGACGGACCATACCGATCTTTACCAGGTCCATTCGTTCGACGATGAGACTCCTCTTGATGAGACGCTGCGGGCTTTGGACGATTTAATCCGCGACGGAAAGGTGCGGTATATTGGCTGCTCCAATTTTCAGGCATGGCAGATTGCCAAGGCCCACGGCGCAAGCAGCCTGAGCAATCTGCACCGCTACGAGAGCGTGCAGCCGCAGTACAGCATTATCGCTAGGGAAGCGGAGCGGGAGCTGCTGCCTTTTTTTGCCGCTCGGAGGAGGTTGGCGTCATCGTGTACAGCCCTCTCGGCCGGGGCATGCTGACTGGCAAATACCGCGCTGGAGAAGCTCCGCCGGAAGGTACGCGCGGAGCTGCAGGGGAACAGCGGCTGAAGCAGTTGATGGAAGATGAGCGGAATTTTGCCATTGTGGAGCGGGTGAGTCCGATAGCGGAAGCGAAAGGCTGGACGCTGGCTCAGCTTGCTCTGGCCTGGGTGCTGAGCCATAGCGAGATTACTTCGGCCATTCTTGGCGCCTCGAAGCCTGAGCATATCACCGATGCGGTGGTCCATCTTGGGGAGCGGCTGACGGAAGAAGAAGTCATGCAAATCGACAGGATCAGCGATAAGTAAACGACGGGAGGGTGAGCGCACTTGTTAAAGAGAAAACTTGGACAAACCGACATGGAAGTGAGCATACTCGGGTTCGGCGGAGCAGAGATCGGATACGAGGATTCGTCGGTCTCGCAGGTCGAGCGGCTGCTGGGCAGCGCTCTGGATGCAGGCCTGAATGTCATTGATACGGCCGAGTGTTACAAGACAAGCGAGGAGTTAATCGGCAAAGCGGTCGGACACCGGCGCGACGAGTACTACTTGTTCACGAAGTGCGGGCATGCTTCCGGATTCGAGCAGCCGGATTGGGATCCGCAAATGCTCAGTCAGAGCATAGACCGCAGCCTGCGGCGCCTCGGTACCGATTACGTTGATTTGATTCACCTGCATAGCTGCTCGGAGGAACTGCTGCGCCAAGGAGATGTAATCGACGTACTGAAAAGGGCGAAGGAAGCCGGCAAGGTTCGGTACATAGGATACAGCGGAGACAGGTCTGCAGCGATGTATGCGGTGACCTGCGGGGCGTTTGACACCCTTCAGACCTCCGTCAACATTGCGGATCAGGAGCTGTATCAACCACCCTTCCGGAGGCGGAGACCCGCGGGATCGGTGTCATCGCGAAGCGCCCGATCGCCAACGCCGCCTGGAAAACCGGACAAAAAACCCGAAAGCTCCTACCATATGCCTTACTGGGAGCGGCTGCAGCTGTTGGATTACGATTTCCTGCGAGGCGACCTGACCGGCTCGATAGAAACAGCGCTGCGCTTCACTCTTAGCCTTCCCGCCGTTGCAACGGCCATCGTCGGCACCTCCAACCCCGAAAGATGGGTGCAGAACGCCAAGCTTGCCGGACGGGGTTCCCTGCCGCAGGAGCAGGTGGAGGCCATTCGCCAGCGCTGGATGGAGGTATCGCATGGCAGGGATTGGCACGGACTGACCTGATATGTAATTTTAGACCGGTGAAAAGAAGGTGGCCCCATGTGCAACGGTTTCTCCGCGGGCTGTCCTTAAGCGGATAAAATTTTCTGTTCTGGACTTTGTTCGGTAAAGCAGCCGATGTGGGTAAGCATACTTTTCAGCATCAGACGCTGATACCTATTGCTACTAATCTTGAATATGAAACGCCAAACAATTGTTTTCCCTGGGACAATATACCGTTGACTGGCGGTTCGTCTTGGATTTTCGTTTGAGGCCACTGTAGATCTTGCGGCATCCGAGCTCCGTCTTGTTTACGAAGTCCGCAATATCGCGATAGTCGTATTCGAAGGCTTCCCGAAGAA
>BBFE01000002.1 GCA_001313085.1 Paenibacillus sp. JCM 18996
GCCAACACAGTGTCAACAACTTTTTTTTCAGAGTTTCTAAATTGACAGCTGGTTTTTTGCGGCGTTTGTTTATACTATACCAAAGTGAGCTTTAATGCAATAAGTAAAAAACAGGCCAGGTACGCCTAAAATTCCCACCGTGCCTATTGTAGTCAGATTCATCGGAAGCTCGAATGATGTATAAGGCTGAGCAGCTGGGTCCCATACAGCAAAATAAATGCCGCTATAATGTGTATCCCGAGGCCGCTAAGCCAGCGAAACGAAGCTCTATTCCTCAGAAGCAGAACCAGCAGCAAAAAAGGAGGAAACCAGCAGAATAACCCACCAGACGGTTGACATTACCTATCCCTCCATTACAGCGCCAAGCTGTTCCCTTGAGACTTTTAACAGCTTCGCTTGTTTGATCAGCATCTCGTATCTTTTTTTGAGCGGCTTCCATCGAGTAAATCGCATAATCCACCTGGTCGTTGCCGGAGACATAATTAAACCGCTCCTGCGCCGCTACCCAATCCTTGTGGGCCTGTACAATTTCTTGATAAAGCGAGAGCCGATCCTGCTGCAGTGCTATACCCTGCTTCCTATCCGCCCGAGACCGTAAATTCCACCAACGCATTCCCCGATCCCCGTCCTTCCAATAAATTGAAATTATTCCTTATATAATAGATATAGCCGGGGAAGAGCGATTTAGAACCAAAAAAAAGAAGCCTCCAGGCCCCGATAATAACAATTGTCGGGCATTGCCTGTGCTTCCTTTTAAAATCATTGTCTATATTGTGCTTGTTTTACATCACTGTATTTAAAGGTCTCTTCGACCCTCCAAAGCTTTACTCAATGTGACTTCATCCGCATATTCCAGGTCTCCGCCTACCGGCAATCCGTGAGCTATACGGGTAACTTTGATGCCAAACGGCTTGGTCAGCCTGGATAAATAAATGGCCGTGGCCTCGCCTTCAATAGTTGGATTTGTGGCAAGGATCAGTTCGTGGACCTTCTCGTCGCTTAATCTCTTCAGCAATTCGGCAATATGGATTTCTTCGGGTCCAATGCCTTCCATGGGTGAAATGGCTCCATGCAGGACATGATAATACCCGTGAAACTCCTTCGTCCTCTCAAGCGCCACCAAATCCTTCGGCTCTTGCACGACACAAATGACGGAACCGTCCCTTGTCTTGTCCTGGCATACCCGGCAAGGATCAATGTCGGTGATATTGCAGCAGACGGAACAGTAATGAAGATTGCGTTTGACATTGACCAGAGCTTGGCAAACTCGATCACTTCATCCTCTTTCATCCGCAGCACATGAAACGCCAATCTCCCCGCGGTCTTGGGACCGATGCCCGGAAGACGAGTAAAAGAGTCAATTAACTTGGCAATGGGTTCGGGGTAATACAATGAAATAGCTCCTTTTAGCTGACAAAATTAGAATAATCCCGGGAGTTTCATTCCACCGGTGAATTTGGACATATCCGAGTTAGCCAGTTCATCCGCTTTAGCCAAAGCGTCGTTGACAGCAGTAATAATTAAATCCTGCAGCATTTCCACATCTTCAGGGTCAACAGCCTCAGGCTTGATGGAGATGCTCAGAAGCTTTTTTTCTGGCCGTTGGCTGTCACGGTAACGACTCCCCCCGCGCTTCCCTCCACCGTTTTGTTAACCAATTCTTCTTGCGCTTTAAGCATTTGCTCCTGCATTTTCTTTACCTGCTTCATCATTTGATTCATATTTTGCATAGGTAAACACTCCTTATTGGAATTGAATAATCTAGTCTTTTATAGTAACCAAATGCTCGCCAAACAGCTCCAGTGCCTTATCCACATGCTCAGGATTGGCGCTGCCCTGCAATGCCGGTTCCTCGGGAATCAGCTGCATAGGCTCCTGCCGCGAATCGGCCGCCCCCGGCTGCACGGCATTCCATTCATTCATCATGACCGCCATTAATTTCAAAGGCCGGCCTATTGTATCGGTAAGCACTTGTTCAATTAGCTTCTTATTTTCCGGCTTATCCGTAGTGTCCCGGTGAATCAGATTCTTGAATGCAATGAGGACAGTGTCCCCGGAACTCGAGACCGGCTCTCCGTTAATAAGCCACGCGTGGACCTGCACTTTCTTTTCCTTCACTTGCGCCAACACCGTGCTCCACTTGTTGACCACCGACCGGGTCAGCGTCTCATCCTTAGACTGCACAAAATGGTCAAGCTTTACGCCCGATCTTCTGCCGACAGCGGAAGATACGGCGCGGCCGTTGGATGCGGCGGAAGTTCTCGCATTAGCAGGCTCCTGCGCAGCCGCCCCTTGCGACAGGTGGGCGAGCTTCTCTTCAAGCTTCTCAATCCTTCTAAGCAGGGGGGCCAGGATTTCTTGGGAATTCTCGGACGCCGCTTCGTAGGGTACGGCGGCGGACGCCGGGGCAGGAGCATCGCCGCACAATTTAATGACGGCAATCTCAAGCAAAGTTTGCGGCTGCGATGAATATTTCATATCCGCTTGATAAGCGGTCAGCATCTCAATCATATAGAACAATTTGTCTTTGGTAAACCCATCGGATATGCGTACATACTCGTCGGTGTGAAAGATCCGCTCCGTGACCGCCTTGGAATGGGGAATCATGCGTACCATCAGGATGTCCCTTAAATACTGGACCAGGCTTTCAATACACTTCTCGGCGCTCTTTCCTTCCTGCATGAAAGCATCGATCAAGTCCAAAGCATCCCCGGCATTCCCTTCCTTGATCGCTTGCGCGAGCTTTCCGAACTGCTCCGAGGCCAGGCCGCCGGTTACCGCGATGACGTCGCCGTAGCTGACCCTGGTGCCTGAATAGGAAACAATCTGGTCCAGTAGGCTGAGGGCATCCCTCATTCCGCCATCCGACAGCCTCGCAATATATTGCAGCGCGTCTTCATCCACTTGAATGTTTTCTTCGCCGCATATATGCTCAAGTCTTGCCATCTGCTCGCCAAGCGACACTCTGCGGAAGTCGAAGCGCTGGCATCTCGAAATGATGGTGGCGGGGATTTTGTGGGGCTCTGTCGTTGCAAGAATAAACATCACATGCTCAGGAGGCTCCTCCAAGGTCTTCAGCAGCGCATTGAACGCTTCCGTTGTCAGCATGTGTACTTCGTCAATGATGTAGATCTTCCGCCTCACTTCGGTGGGCGCATATTTCACCTTGTCGCGGATATCGCGGATCTCATCCACGCCCCGGTTGGAGCCGCGTCAATCTCTACCACGTCCACAACCGTGCCTTCTGTAATTCTTTGACATACAGCGCATTCATTGCAGGGCTCGGCCGCAGGCCCTTTCTCGCAGTTAACCGCCTTTGCCAAAATTTTGGCGGCAGTCGTCTTTCCCGTTCCTCTGGGACCGCTAAAAAAGGTAAGCGTGAGAAGACCTCCCCTCCCGAAGCGAATTCTGCAGTGTCTGTATAATATGCTTCTGGCCGGCAATCTCCCTGAAGGATTGAGGCCTCCACATGCGGTATAAAGCTATATGTTGTGCCATAACAACCCTCTCTAAACTTCAGGTAATAATAATTTTATTATACTATAACCCTATGCAGGAATGAAGTAAGTCAAAAAATTAAAACTCCTTGCCGGAAACGATTCCGAAAGGAGTCAGGATGCTAAGGTAGCGGCAGGCCCACGGTAAACGTCGTCCCAAAACCTTTGGAAGACACGCGGATCCATCCGCCTATATCGTGGATGATTCTTTGGCACACCGATAAGCCAGCCCGGTGCCATTTTCTTTTGTCGTAAAAAAAAGGGTCGAATATTTTATCAATCAGAAAAAACCGGAATACCCGGACCCGTGTCGTGGATATCGATGTACAACCACCGCTCGGAATAGTCGGCTTTTTTCAGTAATACTAAGCGTCCCGCCTTCGGACATCGCTTCAATCCCATTCTTGCAGAGATTCAAAAAAAACACCTGCTTGAGCATTTCTTTATCGGCGATAATGTGCGCGGAAGGAGACTCAGGTTCGTAATTGACGCTCACTTTGTGCAGAATGGCCTCGTTATTGATGAGCGGGAGGATACCCTGAAGCACCTTCGATACATCAACCTGCTCAAAAGAGATGTGCTTAGGCTTGCTGAGCAGCAAAAAAATTCATTGAGAAGCTCATTGATCCTGTCAATTTCATCGAGCATCACCTGAGTATAGGTTCTCTCTTTATCCATCCCCTTCTCCGTAAAAGTATTGCGGAACATTTGCAGAAAACCTTTTATGGACGTCAGCGGGTTACGTATTTCATGGGCGGTTCCCGCCGCAATCTGTCCTATCATCGCCAGTTTATCGCTCCTCTGCACCTGCTGCTCCAGGGAACGCAAATTCGTCACATCTTTAAACATAACATACGCGCCGACAATCTCTCCGTCCTGATTTCTCAGCACATTGGAATCCAGCAGAAGCTCGTATCTCTCCGTATTGTTCGTCCAGGAAACCGCCTGGTTTCTCACGACTTGGCCGTCAAGCAGCGTACGCTGCACGATTCTATGTTCATTCGGCACGGAAGCGAAAATCTCGTCCATTGATCGATTAAGGATGCTGCTTTTGTCCAGACCCAGCACTCTGCAGGCCATTTCACTGATATCCACAAGATGAAAATCAGGATCGATCAAAAGCACACCCAAATTCACATCTCGCAAAAAAAGTTCCCGCGAACCGCTGCAGCACGTTGTACTCGGCTCCCCTCAGAATTAAAAGAAAATGGGGTTCGGACTGTATTTGGAAGCCTAATACAATGTAGTTCTTCACGATTCTTGGAGACGGGCCCTGCAGCACTTCCAAAGGAGGAATCTGTCCGCTGCTTTCGCCGATTTGAAAGAAACGATTATATAACGAAACCAGCGGCTCATGAAATCTGATATACCCGGCGACCGATCGGCCCGTCAGCTCTTTTCTGCTCTGCCCCGTCCATTTGACGAAATTGGAACAGCAGAACACGATCCTCTCTTCCGAATCCAAAACGATCATCGGTTGATGTTCATAATACAAATAGCGCTCAACTTCCTGCAGGGAAATTTCAAGCATTGAGTTCATTGGAAGCATCCTATCACCTCAGACAGTTTATAGATTCCTAATACAATTCTCCCTCCACTCCCATTTTCCTTCCAATAATACGTCCTCCCAGGTTTTTTCTAAATTCTACGTATCCCGCAAGCCCGAAAAAAACTTGAGAAGAAATCCCCCAAAAGTGAGGCAAACCTTCGAAGCCTCTTCCGAGTACTTTTGGGGGAGCCCCCTTCATCCACAGAAATTGCTTCGCATAATTCTATACAAAAAAAACACGCGTTGGAACAAAATCCACTAACGCGTGTTTCTCATGCAGTATGTATCGTGCACCTGTTATTGATCTTACAGTCCAAGCGGCACCTTCACCGTTAGCTCGGTTAGGCCACCCTCCGGCACATGGAACATCCTACTTACGGCTGCTTCCTTCCGGACCTGACCGGGTTCGTTGGCGTCCATTGCGGAGGACCCGACTGTCAACACCACGTGTAAATACCAGGCCTCACACTGACAAGACCTCTAACAGGAATTCAACCCCGCTACAGCGGATTGCGGGTTACAGGGCACCGCTACCTCCCCATCTAGCACGGTAGAGATAAGTATATCCGATAATGCGCGAAATATCAACTTGGAGGGATAAATTGCTAGTTTGCCGGGACGCGCAGCAAAAAAACCTCCTTTACTCCATCGAAACGATAGATAAAGAAGGTGGTTTTATGCTGTTCAACTGCAGGAAAACGGAAATTAGATTCCGTACTTCTTCTTGAAACGATCCACACGACCGCCCACATCCATAAACTTCTGCTTACCAGTGAAGAACGGGTGGCAGTTCGAGCAAACTTCAACTTTCAGGTTGGGCTTGACGGAACCCGCTTCAAATGTGTTGCCGCAAGCGCAAGTCACCGTAGTCAAGTGGTACTTGGGATGAATAGCTTCTTTCATTTCCTTCACCTCTTTCCGCCCTGGTTCTGTATGCAGATCCAGAGTTATGTCGACACATGGCAACATTATATCACCATTACCATCAGAAAAGCAATAACTTATTCCTTAGATTCCGGGTGCAGGGAATCTTCTTTCCCCCACCGGGGGAACATGAGTGTAAGAACCGATTACGACATCCGGCAGCTCCTGCGTAAATATCTCAATCGCCTGCTTCATGCCCAGCAGTTCTCCTTGGGCTTTAGGGATAATGCCCAGATAGCTTTCGGGATCGATGTTCAGATTGCGCAGTTGAATCAGCTTCAGGTTGGTCCTTCTGCAAAATTCGATCATCGCTTCCACTTCTTCCTCGCGGTCGGTTACACCGGGAAAGATCAAATAGTTGATGGAAGTGTAGACCCCTTGGTCCGCTGCGTATTTTAAAGACTTCTCCACATTCTTGAGCGTATAGCCGCGGGGTTTATAATAGGCGTTGTAATGGCCGTCCATGGCGCTGATCGTGCTCACCCGCATCAAATCCAGCCCGGCGTCCACAATGCCTCTGATATGATCTGAAAGTCCCGCATTCGTATTGATATTGATATAGCCAAGCTTCGTCTGCTGTCTAACCTTACGCATCGCCTCTATGATAAGCGAGGCTTGAGTCGAAGGTTCCCCTTCACAGCCTTGGCCGAAAGAGATGATGCTCTCGGGCGTGGATAAATGCTCGAGCATAATCTCGACAATCTCATCCACATGGGGCCTGAAGTTCATCCGCGTCTGCGGGGCGACGAAGCCGCTGTCGTCCGGTTGTTCGGAAATACAACCGTGACAGCCGGCATTGCAGGAATAAGAGACCGGGACAGCCCCCTCCCATCGGTTCAAAAAACGTGTTGGATGCGGTCAAGCATTCATACCCCAACGCGCAATTGGAAAGGTGTTCAAACAATCGATTCTGCGGATACTTGGCGAGAAGCTGCTTCACCCGAACTTCGAGCACATCCGGGTCGCAGCCAGCAGGGTTCCAGGGGTGAGGGTCGTCACTGAGACGCGCAGCCACATGGAACCCCCCGTCCTTCCATACAACGGCTGTGTAACCGAACAGCGGGAGCAGCTGCGCTTTGTCCGATTTGATATAACCAGGCAGCAGCAGCCGGGTGTAGCCTTGGGGGAGCAAAGCGCCTACGGCATGGTAATCGCCGGGAAAGAGCTTCATCTCCCCGTTGTCCGGGTCCATTCCTACCGGCCGGGTAAAAGGCAGACTCACCAAAGTGGCTCCTTCCGGCAAGGGAATCAGCTCGTCTTCCAAAATTTCAGTTATCATTTCGGCATTCCGGCCCAAGCCGAGCAATTCCGAATGGTCATATACTTTGCCTTCGGCATCCGAGTAGACCAAATTCATATGTTTTCAGCTCCTTTGACTTAAGAAGCGGAGTTCTTCAATTTCTTCGGGTTGTTCGTTCCGTTCGAACCATTCGCAGAGTCCAAAGTTTCCAAAAAAAACTCCACGTTCGTTTTCGTTTCACCGATTTTCTTAATAAACGCTTCTATATATTCATGGGAATCGTTCATGCTCTTGCGCAGTGCCCAAACCTTATCCAGCTCTTCCTTGCTTAAAAGCATTTCTTCCCTGCGCGTTCCCGACCGGCGAATATCGATGGACGGGAAAATACGGCGTTCGGCTAGCCTGCGGTCCAGATGAAGCTCGAGGTTTCCGGTTCCTTTAAACTCTTCATAGATGACATCGTCCATACGGGATCCGGTCTCCACCAAAGCGGTGGCCAGAATGGTGAGCGAACCGCCTTCTTCGATGTTCCTGGCCGCTCCGAAGAAACGCTTGGGACGATGGAAGGCGCCGGGGTCGATACCGCCGGAGAGCGTACGCCCGGATGGCGGGATCACCAGGTTGTAGGCCCGTGCCAGACGGGTGATGGAATCCATCAGGATTACGACATCCTTCTTATGCTCAACGAGGCGCTGTGCCCGTTCCAGGACAAGCTCAGCCACTTTGATATGATTCTCGGGCAGCTCGTCAAAAGTAGAAGCCACGACTTCCCCATTGACGCTGCGCTGCATATCCGTCACTTCTTCAGGGCGTTCGTCAATAAGCAGCACGAAAAGCTCGATTTCCGGATAATTAGTGGAAATGCTGTTGGCTATTTCTTTCAGAAGAAGGGTTTTTCCCGCTTTGGGCGGAGCACGATCAATCCGCGCTGCCCAAGCCCTACGGGAGACATCAGATCCATAATTCGGGTGGACAATTGGGATGGGGAAGATTCCAAAACCACTCTCTTTTGCGGATAAAGAGGAGTAAGTGCAGGAAAATGAAGTCTTTCGGACGCCGTTTCCGGAGGTTCTCCGTTGACCGCTTCCACATGAAGAAGCCCGAAATATCTCTCGTTCTCCTTGGGTGGCCGGCATTTACCCGATACCATGTCGCCGGACCTTAAATCGAATCTGCGGATTTGCGAAGCGGATATATAAATATCTTCCGAGCTGGGCAGATAGTTGATCGGCCGCAGAAAACCGAATCCTTCCGGGAGTACATCGAGCACGCCCTGCATAAACATAAGCCCGCCTTGCTCGGCTTGAGCCCGTAAAATCGCAAATATGAGTTCTTTTTTTTGTTCATTTTTTTCCGTAATAGGGGATTTGATGCTTTTTTTAGCCAGTTGATATAATTCGGTCAATTTCAGCGCTTCCAGCTGCGCCAGGTGCATATCCATCTATTTAACCACCACACTTTATAATTTAGAACAGCCGTCTGCAGTTCCTGTGATTCTATCTATTGCCTAATCTCGCTCTCTCCATACTTCCGCGCCGAGCGCAGTCAAATTATCAACCAAATTGTCATATCCGCGGTCGATGTACTCCACGCCTGTTATTTCGGTAACGCCCGAAGGCACTGCCAAACCGGCGACCACGAGCGCCGCGCCCGCCCGCAGATCGGTCGCCCTCACTTTGGCGGCGTTCAATTGGCTGTATTCTATGACAGCGGAACGGCCTTCCACTTTGATATTGCCGCCCATTCTTACCAATTCGGGTATATGCTTGAAACGGTTGCCGTAAATATAATCCGTCAGAATGCTGACCCCCCTGGCCTGCGTCAACAAGCTGGACATCGGGGACTGAAGATCTGTGGCAAAACCGGGATACACCAAAGCTTTAACGTCAACACTTCCATATTCGGGCTGTCCCACCACTCTGATGGACTCATCCATTTCGTAGATATGTACGCCCATTTCCTGAAGTTTAGCGGTAACAGCTTCCATATGCTTCGGTATCACGTTATCGACGACTACATCCCCGCAGGTCGCGGCGGCTGCAATCATATAAGTTCCCGCCTGAATCCGGTCGGGTATAATAGAATGGCGGCAGCCTGCATGGAATCTACGCCTTCTATACGGATGGTTTCCGTACCTGCGCCTTTGATGCGGGCACCCATGGAATTCAATAGTGTAGCAACATCTATAATTTCAGGCTCTTTGGCCGCGTTTTCAATAGTAGTCAGACCTTTAGCGCGCGAAGCCGCTAACATGATATTAATGGTAGCTCCTACACTGACGACATCCAAATAAATCTTGGCGCCGGTTAACTCTTTGGCGCTTATGCGAATACAACCCTGCTCGTTGCTTACTATAGCTCCCAAAGCTTCAAAACCTTTGATATGCTGATCGATCGGACGAGGTTCAAAATCACAGCCGCCGGGCAAACCGATGGTGGCTTCGCCAAATCTACCCAATAAAGCTCCCATCAAATAATAGGAAGCCCTTAGCTTCTTCACATTCCCGTTAGGCATAGGAATGGATTTCATCCTGCTCGGATCGATCTTCATCTGATCGCCCTGCCACTCCACCACTCCGCCTAAATCCGTCAGTATTTCCGTGTAAATGCCCACATCGCTGATCTGGGGCAAATTGTCCAGTACGACGACTGTCTCCGAAAGAATTGCTGCGGGAATCAAGGCAACCGCGCTGTTCTTTGCGCCGCTAATCTGAACCGTTCCGCGAAGCGGACGTCCTCCTGCGACCATCAACTTCTCCATACGTTACTCTTCCTCCTACATTAGGCCAAACTTGGGTGCAAACATAAAGCTGCTGACGCTGCGACAAAGAAGATAGGGAGGAAATCATAGTAAATGATTTCCCCCGTATTCAATTCAGGCTTGATTTGAGCTGCCGAATAGTTGGATTTTGGATTTAACTACTTCAACCATGGCCTTGCGGGCGGGAGTGAGATATTTACGAGGATCATACACCTTGGAGTCTTTGTTCAGCACTTCGCGGATTGCGTCCGTACAAGCGACCTGATTCTCCGTGTTGACGTTGATCTTGCCGACGCCGGCTTGAATGGATTTCTTAATCATTTCGTCCGGTACTCCGGATCCGCCGTGCAGAACTACCGGAACCGGAATTTTGCCGGAGACGGCTTGAATAATATCGAAATGGATGTTCGGTTCCCCTGCATACATTCCATGCGCTGTACCCACAGCAATCGCCAGGCAGTCCACTCCGGTCTCTTCGTAGAAGCGGATGGCTTCTTCCGGCTTGGCCAGGCTTGCATTGGCTTCGTCAACCGAGATGTCGTCTTCGACTCCGCCGATTGTGCCCAGCTCGCCTTCAACGGATACGCCCATCGCGTGAGCGGCTTTGACCACTTCTTTGGTCAAGCGGATGTTCTCCTCGAAGGAATAGTGGGATCCGTCGAACATAACGGAGCTGAATCCGGCGCGGATACACTGCATTGCCACTTCAAAGCTGCTGCCGTGGTCCAGATGCAGAGCAATCGGCAGTCCTGACTTCTTAGCCGCCGCTTCGGCGATCGCTACCGTAAACTCGATGCCCATATACTTCAAAGCGCCTTCGCTTACCCCGTAAATAAAAGGCGACTTCAATTCCATCGCAGCTTCGACAATCGCTTGAGCAAACTCAAGGTTGTTCATGTTAAACTGGCCAACGGCGAATTTATTCGCTTTTGCTTTGGGTAAAAAACTCGTTCATAGAAACCAATGGCATACTGTGAATCCTCCTCTAATAGCCTGTCATTCAATCGCACTGTGATATTATACCACAATCATTCATCAATTGTAATGAAAGGCGGAATCCGCTTGTATTTTATTTGTTCCACTCTCATTTTCCCCATCCCGGGTTTGGAGTAACCGCTCCTCGAAGAAATGCAAAAAAAAGAATCCTGAATCATCAGGATCCTATCACCATCCCGCCGCGCGGGTCGTTTTTTGAGCTGTTGATTTACGGCTGACCGAAGTTCGTCGATATCGAACGGTTTCGTAAAATGGGATATGCCCCCAAGTCCGTCGCTTCTTTGATCATATCGAGTTCTCCGTATGCGGTCATCATTATCACTTTGATCGAAGGATCTATACTTTTGACGTGCTTTAAAATATCCAATCCGTCCATTCCGGGAATTTTCATATCCAGCAGCACCAGGTCCGGAGACACTTGTTTGACGATCTCCAGCGCGAGCTTGCCGTTAGAGGCTTCGTAAGTTTCATACCCCTCGCTGTTAAAAAACCTCCATAAGGAGCACGCGGATTCCATTCTGGTCATCAACAATCAGCAGTTTTTTTTCTTCACCGTAATCCTCCCGAATACCGTACTTTTTTTATTTCATGTGTTGGTAGTAGTTCGATGTTTTTTCGGGATTTTCCTGCAAGAAATTTTAAAATTAACAATTTTTTTAGCTAAAATTTACTTTTTTTACCTTTTTTTGCTGGAAGGCCGCTTTGACAAATTCGCGGAACAAGGGCTGAGGACGGTTCGGCCTGGAAGTGAATTCCGGATGGAACTGGACCGCCAGGAACCAAGGATGTCCGGGAAGCTCCACAATCTCGACCAGTCTGCCATCCGGCGAGGTTCCCGAAATTATCAGGCCGGCCGCTTCGATCGTTTCCCTGTATTCGTTGTTGAACTCATACCGGTGCCTGTGGCGCTCATAGACGAGCTCGTCGGCATAGCATTGTTCAGCCAGTGAGCCTTCAGCCAGCTTGCACGGATACAAGCCCAGTCTCATCGTACCGCCCAGGTTCTCGATATCCTTCTGTTCCGGCAGCAGATCGATGACCGGATAGGAGGTTACCGGATTGATCTCGGAGGAATTGGCTCCTTCCAGGTTCAGAACCGAACGCGCGTATTCCACAACGGCTACCTGCATGCCGAGGCAAATGCCGAAGAATGGAATACCCTTCTCGCGGGCGTAGCGGATCGCCGATACTTTCCCCTCGATACCGCGGTCTCCGAAGCCCCCGGGTACGAGAATGCCGTCCACTCCATGCAGCAGCTCCTCCACGTTGTGGTCGTACACTTCTTCCGCGTTGACCCAGCGGATTTTGATTTCCGTGTTGCTATCGATGCCGGCATGTCCCAACGCCTCTACTATGCTTAAATAAGCGTCGTGAAGAGCAACGTATTTACCGACGATGGCAATTTCGGTTGTCCCATTCAGGCTCCTGACTTTATCCACCAGGCTGTCCCACTCGGTCATATCCAAAGGATTCGTTTCCAGCCTCAAATGATTGACGACAATCTCGTCCAAACCCTGCTCTTTTAGCATGGTAGGCACCGCATACAACGTATCGACATCGTTGCATTCGATTACTGCGTTGGAATCGATATCGCAGAACAGCGCGATTTTGCGCTTCATGTCCTCCTGCAGCGGCTGCTCCGTGCGGCACACGATCACATGCGGTTGAATCCCAAGACTGCGAAGCTCTTTGACGCTGTGCTGGGTCGGCTTTGTTTTGACCTCTCCCGCTGCTTTCAGGTATGGAATCAAAGTCACATGAATGTACATAACATTCTCGCGGCCGATGTCGCTTTTGATTTGGCGGATGGCTTCAAGGAAAGGCAGGCTTTCGATATCACCCACCGTGCCTCCGATCTCCGTAATGACCACATCGGAACCGGCTTCCTTGCCCGCGCGGAAAACACGTTCCTTTATTTCGTTCGTAATATGGGGAATCACCTGAACGGTGCCGCCCAAATATTCGCCGCGGCGCTCTTTTTTTAATAACGGAGGAATAGATCTTGCCTGTGGTTACGTTGCTGTTCTTGGACAGATTAATGTCGATAAACCGCTCGTAGTGGCCCAGGTCGAGATCCGTCTCGGCGCCGTCATCGGTTACAAACACCTCTCCGTGCTGATAGGGACTCATCGTTCCCGGGTCTACGTTAATGTAAGGATCGAACTTCTGGATGGTAACCTTTAACCCTCTATTTTTAAGCAGCCTTCCAAGAGACGCCGCTGTTATTCCTTTGCCCAATGAGGACACCACTCCGCCTGTCACGAAAATATATTTGGTCATATGTAACTCCCCTCTTAGTATAAACCTGGTTTGTTTAGCTTGTACGGGAACCTTCAAAACTACCCTGAAAAAAACAAAAAAAAGTGACACCCGCAGGACACGGGGCACTTTGATTTCAATAAATATTTACATGGTTTCAATAGCCCATGCAATAGTTTACTCTGTAGGCATCGTGCTGTCAACCTTTTGATGGAATTGTTTTATTTCTTCTCGTCGTCGTCCAAATCTTCATCGTCGTAATCGTCGTCGCCTTCGGAATCCTTGTCATCATCGTCTCCCAAACCGTCAACTTCTTCATCGATTTCGGACGCTTCGATTGCCTCTTCCTCGATATCTTCCTCTTCGAAGAATTCGTCATCCTCCGTATCCGTATCCGCATCGTCCTCGGCATCCTCATCCCGGGGCTTGTCGAACGTATCATAATCCTCTTCGCTGAACGTGTCCTCTTCTTCGGAGAAGATATCCTCGTCCAGATCGTCGTCTTCGTCATTAATAATGCGCGGACGCTTGGCGTTGCCGACGGTGTCGTCGGATTTCTCCACGGGATACCAGCGCTTCAAGCCCCAAAGGTTGGAGCCTACGCACGCGAAACGGCCGTCAATATTGATTTCAGTATATAGTTGAGCAATCACCTGCATGACTTCTTGGTCCGAAAGGCCTTTGATTTTGGCGATCTCATTCATCAAATCACGGTAGTAGAATGGCGTGTTCGCTGATTTCAACAGCTCGAAGGCCAGGTCCACCATCGGCATTTCTTTGGCCTGCTCTGCTGATATTTTAAGTGCGTATTCGGAACTCATAAGATCTCGGCACATCCCTTCGGACATTTTCATACATAATGTATATTTTATACCATATCCAGTATCTCCAAGTAAAACCTATTTTAAATAAAAAAAGCAAGAATCGTCCGAGCCCCGGAATCCAATCCCAAAGTTGCGCCAACAGAAAATAAGCGAAGGAAGCTTCCTCCGCTTTCGACTGTATCCACTTTGGCGATCACTCGCCACCTCGTGGGAGCAAGAGCTAACAAGTAACTCTCTATTTATCGTATGTTGGAGAACGCCGAATGACACGAATCGCAACCCATTTATTTGGAAAAAAGGCTCCCTACTCAATCCATCTTTCGGCCCCCTACATATGATAACTCCAAGATAATCCAACTGTACTGGGGGAGATGAACAGTTGAACTCGGCGAAATTTCTGCAATACCTCCAACAACAAGTAGAATACGGACGCAAAAAAGCCGGCAGGCCATACGATTATCCGTTTTAAATGCCCAAGAGAGTATGCCGAGTGCATAAAGCACTGGAAACTCCTGGGAACTGCGCGAACGTCTCTTCCCTCTATCAGGCAAATAGGACTAATTCGGGCCATTGCCTGCTCTATTGTGCCATCGGAACGGCTTCTCTCATTTCCTTTTATCGAGTCGGCGGAAGAAGATGCAAGAATACAGCTCCATAAAGCGAAATTATCGCTGCCTGATCAATCGGACGGCAAGGTTACGCCGGAAAGGACTCAGCAGGTGCCCTGGGGAGTGAAGCAAATAAAGGCGCCCCAGGCGTGGAAAACGACGATGGGCAGCCGGATCAAGGTGGGGGTGGTCGATACCGGGATCGACTACAGCCATCCGGACCTCCGGGGTGCGATAGGCAAAGGGATCAATTTTATAAACCGAAGCCTTCTCCCCTACGACGACAACGGGCACGGAACGCACATCGCGGGGACGATAGCGGCTTACAGCTCCGCGAGCGGAATTATCGGAGTCGCGCCGAGAGCCGTGATCCATCCGGTGAAAGCTTTTGACGCTCACGGTTCGGCGTATGTGTCCGATATCATCGAGGGCATCGATTGGTGTGTGCAGAATGGCGTGAACATCATCAACATGAGCTTCGGCATGAAAACCTACAGCAATCTTCTCGATATCGCCGTAACCAGCGCTTACCAGTCCGGCGCTGTCATTATCGCTTCTTCCGGGAATGACAGCATGAAAGGCAGCGTGGACTATCCCGCCCGTTTGCCGAAGGTCATCTCTGTCGGAGCCATCACCAGGAACAGTAAAATAGCCCCTTTCAGCAACAGAGGCAGACGAATCGATATTTATGCACCCGGCGAAAAAAAATCCTCTCCACCTGGCTGGGCGGGAGGTACAACGAGCTTAGCGGCACTTCCATGGCCACATCCCATGTGTCAGGGGTCGTGGCGCTTATGCTGGCCGTGAAACCTGGCTGAAGCCGTTTAAGATCAAGCAAATCCTAATGAAAACAGCCACCCCCCTGATCAAAGGCCGCGTCAAGGGACCAGGAGGCATTCATGCCAAACGCGCGGTGAACGCGGTGTCCGGCTCGGGCTCTGTATCGGGCTTCGGCTCCCGCACCCGCTCCGGTTAGGGCGGCAAGCTTTAATTAGCACGCCCCGCATGGCGTACAGGCACCGTCCAGGGCGCGCGTTCTACATACGGTCCGGAGCCGATACGCCGACGAGGCGCAGAACGCCCGCGATTACGACGCGCACGGCATCCAGCAGAGCCAGGCGGGCAAGCATCGCCTTCTCGTCTTCTATGATGACCCGTTCCGCCTTGTAATAGCTGTGGAATTGTCCCGCCAGCTCATACACATAGCGGATCAAACGGTGCGGAGCGTATTGTTCCGCGGCGACAGCCACCTCTTCCGGCAGTTCGCCCAGCTTACGCAGCAGATCGAACTCCGCTTCCGACTGCAAGGCGGACAGATCCACGCCGGGGACATCCGGCAGAGTGATTCCCTGTTCTTCCGCCTGGCGGAAGATGCTGCAAATCCGGGCATGGGCGTATTGGACATAGAACACCGGATTCTCGTTGGACTTGGAAATTGCCAGGTCCATATCGAAGTCCAGGTGAGAGTCCATCGAGCGCATCGTGAAGAAATAACGGATGGCGTCGACACCGACCTCATCCATTAAGTCCTCCATCGTTACGGCTTTGCCGGTCCGTTTGGACATCTTGACCTTCTCGCCGTCCTGGAACAGGCTCACCATCTGGGCGATGAGCACCGTCAATTTGTCCGCGTCATAGCCCAGCGCCGACATAGCCGCTTTCATCCGCGGAATATATCCGTGATGGTCGGCTCCCCAAATATTGATCATTTGGTCGTAGCCGCGCTCGTATTTATTTTTTGTGGTAAGCGATATCCGGCGTCAGATAGGTGAAGCTGCCGTCGTTTTTGATCAGAACTCGGTCTTTGTCGTCCCCGTAATCGGTGGTGCGCAGCCAAACGGCTCCGTCGACTTCGAAGATTTGCCCTCTTTCTTTTAGCAGCTGCAGAATCTCTCCGGTCTTGTCCTGCTCATAAAGCGAGGTTTCGCTGAACCACTCGTCAAACCTTACACCGAACCGAGCCAGGTCTCTTTTGATTTTATCGAGTTCTTTTTTGCAAGCCGTACTGCCTGAAGAAGGAAATCCTTTCTTCCACCGGCATCGAAAGCAAGCGGTCTCTCTGCTCTTTGATCAGCTCTTGGGCAAACCCTTTGATGTCTTCTCCGTGGTATCCGTCCTCCGGCATTTCCACTTCTTGGCCAAGTGCCTGGAGATAGCGGGCTTCGATCGATTTGGCCAGATTCAGCACCTGGTTTCCGGCATCGTTGATATAGTATTCTCTTGTCACATCGTAGCCGGCAAAAGAAAGCACGTTGCACAAAGCGTCGCCTACAGCCGCCCCGCGGGCGTGCCCTAAATGAAGCGAGCCTGTAGGATTGGCGCTGACGAACTCCACCTGGACCTTCCTGCCATCCCCCAGCGAAACCCGCCCGTAGTCTTCCCCTTGCGCCGCCACTTCGCCGATTACGTCGTACAGGTAGGATTTATCCACCGTGAAGTTGATAAAGCCGGGACCCGCTACCTCAATATTCGTAATGCGCGCCGATTCACGGTCGATGGCAGCAACCAGCTGCTCGGCGAGCTGTCTCGGATTTTTCTTGGCGATTCTGGTCAGCTGCATGGCAATGTTGGTGGCAAAATCACCGTGCTGCCTCTCCTTGGGAACCTCCAGAATAATTTCCGGCAACTGGTCTTCTTCCACTATACCCGCTTTTATAACTGCTTCGGCTATGGCCGACTTGACCTTCTCTTTCATTTGCTCCAATACACTCATTCCGGGTGAGCCTCCTGAATAGTTAAAGTTAACGAATACAATCCCGCATCCTCTCCGCTGACGGTGAGCCGGTATGTCCAGCGCACCGTTCCCAAGCCTTCCGACAATTGAAAATGCAGCTGATCTGTCCGGGTTTTAATCTCTAATGTGCCGTGTGCTGTCGCGTATGGACTGACATGCTCCTCGCCTGCAGTGAACATCTGTTCTGAAGCTACATCCCCATGCCGGATAATCCGCACGGAGCGGGGATCCAAACGGAGCGTTGTCATCGTTCGGCCCATTTCCGGGTCCGGTTCGGCATATCTCACATAGTAATGGTCGCCTTTGGAGTACAGCTCACCGTCCACATTCTGGACGATCTTTTGCTGGGCGGACTCACTCTCGATGCGCACGCGCACTTGTTTCTTGTCGACGCTCATTGTGGTGCTCCTGACATTTTTTTGCCCCAGATGGACCTATACAATTGGGACAATGAATTTAGCTTCTAGTGTATAGTATCCTCGGTTCAAATTCAATGAGGAGCTCGATGTGGGCTCCTGTGTGAGGGGATTGGCGGGATTTTCCGCTATTTAATGTGAAATGAGGATTATTAGGCTCTTTACCTGATATTGTCGATTTGCTGGGAGCACATCTTTGGTTGCCGGGTAGACAGGTAGACAGGTAGACAGGTAGGCAGGTCCATACTGAATTCTTATCGTTATTTTCATGCATGGAACGAGGCTAGTGTCTTAAGCGGGAATAATCTGGCCCTAAAGCACTATTCAAAAAGCCCCCGCCCCGCTATACGCTGGGCAAGGACTCTTCGTAAGCGTTTTGTCGCGCACGTTATTCTCGTTAGCAATGAGATAAAGCTTTAGTTCACACAAGTATCTTGGCTATCGTAACAAAATTAGCGTACAGCTCATGTTAGCAATCATGTAAAGCTATAGTTCACGCTAGAGCCATAGCTATTAACCCTCCTGCACGGCAGCGGTAAACCGTTTCGCCCTCTCGGCAAGCTCTTCGAACTTCCCTTCGCGAATCAACCGCTGGTCCAGCAGCTGCCGCCCAAGCCGAACGCCGCCGCGCCGCACCGGGCAAATTCTCCAATGTTCTCCAGATTTACGCCCCCGGTTGCGATAAAAGGGATGCCGTTCAGAGGTGCGGCAATCTCTTGAATGTAGCGGGCGCCTACTGAGCCTGCCGGGAAGATTTTGACCGCCTTGGCTCCGGCCTTTACGGCATTGACGATTTCCGTAGGCTCAGCACACCCGGCCATACATCAATCCCTTGGCCATAGCCGAAGTCAATGACCGATTCATCCAGATTCGGAGAAATGAGAAACTGCGCGCCTGCCGCGACAGCTTCCTTCGCCATACCGAGATCCAGCACCGTTCCTGCTCCGATCCACATGCGGCCGTCATACCGCTCGCGCCAGCGGCTGATGATGCCGAGCACATCGGGCGTGTTCATCGTTACCTCCAGAAGGCGGATACCGCTTCCCACAACGCCTCCGCTGCCGGCTCCGCAGATTCCGCAGGGATTCCGCGCACGATCGCGATAATTTTATGATGCAGCAAGCTCTGCAGTCCGTTCATCCTTGACCTCCTCGCAAATTTCAGGGACTATTCTACCATTCGGCAATCGTTCCATCCTCTTGGCGCCAAATCGGATTCTTCCAATCATGCCCGATCAATGCCATTTCTCTCACCTTATCCTCGTTCACACGGATACCCAACCCAGGCAGCTTCAAATTTTTTCACAAAGCCGTCTTTATAGGCAAACACACCGGATCCTGCAAATAATCCAACAGATCGCTGCCCTGGTTGTAATGGATGCCCAAGCTCTGCTCCTGAATAAATGCATTCGGCGAGCAAATATCTACGTGCAGGCAGGAAGCGAGAGCAATGGGCCCCAGCGGACAGTGCGGAGCGAGCGCCACGTCATAAGCCTCCGCCATAGCGGCGATTTTGCGGGTTTCCATAATGCCGCCCGCATGAGACACATCAGGCTGAATGATATCCGCATATCCCTGGGCCAGCAGTTCCTTGAAGCCCCAGCGGGTGTACATTCTCTCTCCGACCGCGATCGGGCAGGAGGTATGGCGCGCTATTTCTGCCAGCGCTTCATTATTCTCGGGCAGTACAGGTTCTTCGATAAACATCGGCCGGTAGGCTCCAGCTCTTTGACCAAAATTTTGGCCATCGATTTATGTACGCGCCCATGGAAATCGATGCCGATTCCAACTTCTTTTCCCACAGCTTCCCGTACGGCGGCAATTCTGGCCGCCGCCTGCTCGACTTTGGCGAAAGAGTCGATATAATGCATTTCCTCAGTCGCGTTCATTTTGACGGCGGTGAAACCGGCCTCCACCTGGCGCAGCGCCGCTTCCCCCACCTCGCTCGGGCGGTCTCCGCCGATCCAGCAGTACACACGGGTCTTGTCCCGGCAGGCTCCGCCAGAAGATCATAGACCGGGGCATTGTAATACTTGCCCTTGATATCCCAAAGTGCCTGCTCTATGCCGGAAATGGCGCTCGTGAGGATCGGGCCGCCGCGGTAGAAGCCCCCGCGGTACATCGTCTGCCACAAATCTTCAATCCTCATCGGGTCTTGGCCGATCAGCATGCCGCTCATTTCCTTTACGGCAGCGGCAACCGTATCCGCTTTCCCTTCGACAACCGGTTCACCCCAACCCGAAATGCCTTCATCCGTTTCGATTTTGAGAAAAAAAGCCATCTCGGCGGCACTTTGAAAAGCTCCAGCTTCGTGATTTTCATACGATCGTCTCCTTTACCTTCTACGGTATTGTATGGATCATTGCCCGTTTCCGTCGCGATACTCTTGGGGGGTGACCCCGTAATGCCTTTTAAAAGCGTGATTGAAAGAGTGAGGCCGCTGATAACCTAGCTCAGCCGCAATTTCATAGACTTTCTCATGGCTGTTTTTTCAAAAGATAGGCCGCTTTGTCCATCCGGGCGCCCTGCACGTAATCGCTCAGATTCTCCCCGGTCTCCAGCTTGTAGACTTTGGATACATAGACCGGATGCATATAAACATGATCGGCTATGGCCTGCAGCGAAACATCCTCGGACAAATGACTGTCGACAAATTTCCGGATTTGGTTGATTATTGAAATCCTCGCGTTCTTGTTCTCGTGGGCCATGTCTCCTGTAATCTATTCAGCGTCCGGACCGACCATTCCCGCAGCTGGTTCACCGAGCGGAAAGCAGCACTTTCCATAAGCTTGTCGTAATCGGCGCCCAACAGCTCCGACAGCCTGCGGCCGTTTTTTATGAGCTATGGAGGCATAGGCCGAAGAAACGGAAAAAAAATACACTTCCAGCAGGTGCTCTTGGGATTCGGCCCATTTGCGCTCCAATTCCTCGAAAATGTGCTGAAGCTTGTCCGCTGCGCTGTCCCACCTTCCGGCCTCCAGCAAATGGATCAAGGCAGGCGTATCATATAAGCTGTGCAGCGACTGGATTTCGACCTTGAGCAAGTCGTCATCCACCCTGAGCAGAAACTCCTGCTCTCTGCCGATTCTTTTGCGGAAAGCGGAGACGGAGCTGTTGTAAAGAGCTGCGAGGTGATCGGGAAACATACCCCAGGAGCTGACGAGAATGGAAATTTTGCCTTTCAAAAAAGTTTTTTCACCGCCGTCTGCAGCTGCGAAGCCGCTCTTTCAAACGTCTGTGTTTGCTCCGGTGCAGAAGCCTGATCTCTGCCCTTTACGACAAAGACCAAGTAATCATGGGCATCCTTCGTGTGCCAGAGCTCGAACCGTTCCCCGAAAATCTCCTCCACCATGTTCCCGATCGCATATTCCATCAAAGACAGGCTTTGAAAATCGTATTCGATAAAATGTTCCTCCAGACGGACGATCATGAGGGCAAACGCCTCCCCATTCAGCTTGGGAAGCTCCAGTATCTGCATTTTTTTCTTCCAAGGACGCAGGAGATACCTTCTTACCCTGCAGAAGATCGCCAAGCAAGTTGCCTCTGAGCACGGGCAAATTTTCTTGTAATGCAAGATCCAGCCGCTGCCGGGACACCACCTCTTCCCACTCTTTTTTTTCAACTTATCGATCACTCTCTGTACGGTCTCCAGCAAATTTTTTCTCTGTGACCGGCTTAAGCAGATAATCCTCCGTCCGGTGCAGGATCGCTTCCTTGGCATATTGAAAGTCCGAATGACCCGACAAAATTATCGTCTTCGTCTTCTTCCACTTCCGGCTGATTTCCGCGATCAATTCGAGCCCGGACATCCCCGGCATTTGAATATCGGTGATGACGATATCAACGGAAAACTGATTCAGCAGCGAAAGCGCTTCCGACGCGGAGTAGGCTTTATGCACCTGTCCGATTCCCATCGACAGCCAAGGTACGGTAGCGGACAGCCTCTCCACCACATGAACCTCGTCATCGACGATAAGCAATTGATACATCCCGCAACCTCCAAGTCGTAATGATGACTTCTAAACAGTCCGGTTCCAGGCAATGACCGCTTTGACCCCGCCCGTCGGCGATTGCTGAAAGCTAAGGCCCGAACCTTCGCCGAATTGGTAGTACAGCCGGTGGTGGACATTCCATGTGCCGCAGCCGATTTCGTCCGACATAGGCATTCCCAGCTGAAAATGCAGGTGTTTTATCTGCTCGGGCGTCATTCCGGCGCCGTTGTCCTCGACCATGATTTTGTTCAGCACGTTGTCTTGTCCACCGGTGATTTTGATGAGGCCGCCGGCGGCATTTTGCTCAATGCCATGAATAATGGCGTTCTCCACCAAAGGCTGCACAATCAATCGCGGTATGCGCAGCTCCATCATCTCCTCAGGCACGGAAACCTCGAATTCCAGCCGCTGCATCCGCAGGTTTTGAATCGATAAATAATGGCTGACCATCTTCAACTCCTCGCGGACCGTCACCCATTGATTCTCCACCCTTGTCGTATAACGGTAAAATTCAGCCAGGTTCTGCGACATCTCCACGACGGAATCCCGGTCATCGAGCATGGCGGAGTTAATAATGAAAAAATAAAGAGTTGTACAAAAAAATGCGGATTGATCTGGGACTGTAGCTGTTTGACCGTTGCTTCTCTCGAGCGGATTTTCTCGGCGTACACATTCTCGACCAGCTCCTGGATTCGTTCCGCCATTTCATTGAACCGTGCAATCAAAAAAATCAAATTCATTGTTGGACCTGATCTCAATCCGGGCTGACAGGTCCCCGCGTTTAATCCGCTGTACGCTCCTTGTGAGCTTGCGGATCGGAATCTGCACATTGCGGTACAGCAGGAAGCAGGCCAGAACACCCGTAACAAGAAGCAGACCTGTCGAAAAAATAGAACAGATAGGAACTCGCAGTAATGGGAGCCAGAATGCTCTGCAGGGTACATAGTCAACGAGGTACCAACCCAGCCCCGCCGATTTTACGAAGCTTACGAGAAAGGACTGTCCCTCCATTGTAACTACCTTTTGCCCAGAATCAGGTAACGTCTCCTTGCGAAGAAGGGTTAGAAGCTCATTGATTCTTGGCTCTGACGTGCTGCTGTTGACGATCGGCGCGTCCGTCTGGTGAAACAGGAAAGGATCGCTGTGCTTGTCGTTCTTGTAAACATCCAGCAGATCGACGATATTCTGGCCGGAAAAGCCGACTTGAAAAACCGCAGTGGCCTGATCTTTCGAGTTCACGGCAGCCGGCTCGGTGATTTCCCTCAGAAAGTAGCTCCGGGTCTTTCCGTTATGGCGTACCGCCTCATATGTCCAAGTATTGCGGATAGCGCCCTTGGTCAGCGCCTGATCGCCGCTTTGGAAAATATTCGACGATAGAATCTGCTGCTCTTTAGGAAACACGATGGCGAGATCGTTCGCCCATCCGCTGGACACGCTCTGCAGGCTTAATTTTTTCGGTGATGCGAGATTGCGCTTTCAAAACGTCGTACTGCGGCTGCTCCCTTTTATCAATGAATTCCCTGATATAAGGATCGCTGCTCAGAATAACCGGCGCCATCGACAGCTGATCCATATTGGAATCCAACTGGTGAAGAAAGAAAGACAGCTGGTTCAAGTTCGACGTCTGCAGCTGCTCTTGCACTACACGTTTGCTGATGTGATTGGAGAAACTGTACAGAAGAAGCACGGGAATAAGAAGAAGGATGACCAGAATCATCATTTTGCTGAAAATATTGAGTTTTCCGGCCATGCTCATGCTTCCTCTCCGCCTTTACCCTTTTACAGCCCCCGCCGCCAGTCCGCTCACAATATAGCGCTGTGCCAGTAAGGCGATGATCAGAACCGGAAGCGTGATAATGCAGGCTGCAGCCATTAACGCCCCCCAGTTAATCTCAGAATACGACATAAAGTTGAACACGGCAATCGGTAAAGTCTTGGTTTTGTCGCCGGCCAGAATAATCGAGAACATGAAATTGTTCCATGAGAAAATAAACGACAGCAAGGAAGAAGTAATGACGCCGGGGCCCGATATGGGCAGGATGATCTTCATAAACACTTGATGGTGCGTACAGCCGTCGATCAAGCCTGACTCTTCGATCTCAGTGGGCAACGCCTCGAAGAAAGAGATCATAATCCAGATGATGAACGGCAGGCCGACCAGCATATGGCTGAGTACGAGGGCGGTGTACGTGTCCACGAGATGGATTTTCGAAAACAGGATAAACCAGGGAATCAGAAAAGTAATACCCGGTATGATGCGCGCGACAAGAATAACCAGCCCCAATTTGTGCAGATGATGCCTAGCTATGGCATAGGCTGCGGGAAGTCCGAGCACGAGCGAGAAGAAAGTGGAGCCAACCGCGACGATAAAGCTGTTGATAATGAACTTGGTGAAATCGTATTCGCGGAACACGCTAGTGTAATTTTTTTTGAATGTCGGGCTGAAAGAGAAGAACTGCCCGGTCGACATGATCTGCGCCTGCGTTTTAAAGGAAGCGAGCAGCATCCAGAGAAAAGGGAACGCGAAGGCAAGCAGCACAACAACGGTTAGCAGAGATAACAAATACGTGGTCCCTCTCTTTTTTTTTCATTGCGCCGCCTCCAATCTTCTTCTCATCCAAATCATGAATAAGGTCAGACCCATTACCAGCGCGAAGAAGATCACCAGCAGTGACGAAGCCATCCCTAGCTTAAAGTATTGGAAACCTTGGACATAGCCGTACAAATTCAAGGTTTCGGACGCAAAATTGGGGCCGCCCTGTGTTGTGGCGTAAATAATATCGAAGGTTTTCAACACATCAATAAGCCGCAGCATAGCAGCCACAAGGATCGTCGGTCTCAGCAGAGGCAGCGTGATGGAAATAAACTTCTGCCAGACGGACGCCCCGTCCACATCAGCCGCCTCATACGGATCGGAAGGAAGAGTCGATAATCCCGCCATTACGATCAGGCAATCATCGGGGTCCACTCCCACACGTCGATCAGGATGAGGGAAGGAATGACCTGCTGTGTCGATGCCAGCCAGAGCAGAGGCTTGAAGCCCGCCGATTTGAGAAACGTGTTCGCCACACCGATCGTCGGTTCGTAAATCAGCATCCATACCAGTCCCATAGCTACAGGGGTCGCTACCATCGGCAGCAGGAAGATCGTCTTGGCCAGGTTCTTGCCCCGGAAATCCCTAAACAGCAGCAGCGCAATCGCCACCCCCAGAACAACCTCCAGAACCAACGCAACGATGGTAAAATAAAAGGTCGAACCGACGGCATGCCAAAAGCGGCCATCCTTGAACAGCGTCAAATAGTTGCTGAGTCCCACCCACTTCGGAGGGGTCGTCGCCGACATGCTCCATTCGAAAAAAACTGATCCTTACCGTATATAAAATAGGAAACAGCATCATAAGCAGAACGAATAAAACCGCGGGAAGCGTATAAATCCATTTCAAATTGCGGTCAAACCAGCTGTAGCGCACGTTGTTTCTTCCCTTCCTTCTGGCGATTAAGAATGGAAGAGTCATCGGATGACCCTTCCATTTCCTGATCTTATCGATTATTCGATTATTTCGCGGATGGTACGACTACTTCGTTTTATCTTTATCCATGATCGCCTGCAGATCCTGGTTTGCTTTGTCTGCGACGCCTTTGATGTTCGTTTCGCCGCTCATCACCTTTTGCACAATTTCACCGACAGCATCACGCGCTTCGCTGACGGAGATCACCGTAGGGCGGTCATGGTCAACTCCGCCTTTAGCCGATTCCTTAATGACGGGAACCAACTCGGCAGGGAAGCCTGTGGCGCCTTCAGGTTTATCCCACACAGAGGCGCGTGCTCCCGGGTTGCCTTTTTTGCTGGGTCTTCATTACGCTTTCTTTGCTTGTCGCCCATTTAATGAACTCCCAAGCGGCATCCTTGTTCGCTGATTTCGCATTCATCGCCAGACCCCAAGAGGTAATGTTGTACGGTTTGGAGCCGGCTTTGCCTGCCGGGAATACGGCGTATCCGACTTTGTCGGCAATCTTGGATTTTTTCCGGATCCGTCGCATTGTTATAAATCGAGTTCGCATCCGTGTAAAAAAGCTACTTTGCCCTGTGCGAAAATTCCTATGCTTGCGGCCAGGACATGTTCAGGACTCCCGGCGGGCCGTAGTCCTTCAGCAGAGAACCGTATGTGGTAAATGCTTTGATCGCTTCCGGCGTATTTATTGCAGCCTTGTCGCCCTGCGTAAAGTCGGCTCCCTCCGAGTAGAGGAAAGAGGATACCTGGGTCACGAGCGGAGAGCGCTGTCCTCTTGCGACGAAGCCGTAAATTTCATTCTTCGGGTCGTGGAGCTTCTTTACTGCGTCCGTCAGCTCATCCAACGTTTTGGGAACGGCAATACCCGCTTTTTGCAGCAAATCTTTACGGTAATAGAGGATTTCCTGCTCCGTGATAATCGGGATGCCGGCAAGCTTTCCGTCGACCGTAGTCGTCCCGACCGCGGACTTGGAAAAAATCGTTAAAATCGTAACCCGCATCCTTCTTGGCGTAATCGTCTAAAGACTGCACCCAGCCGTTCTTGTAAAACAGCTTGCCTTCCTGCAGAGGCCGGTACATGAACACATCCGGCGTTGCCGAACCGGAGGTGAATTGAACGGTAAGCTTCTGTGTAAGCTGGTCCTCAAAAAAAGCTCTGCACGGTTACCTTCATCCCTGTTGATGCTTCAAACTCGGGCAGCAAAGGCTTGATCGCCTCGCTCCAAGGATGGTTGGCCGTTACGATGGTCAGATTCTTGCCTTCGAACGGCTTGGCTCCCGCTTTGGGGGCTTCCTGAGCGGGCTTGCTGTCCGAGCAACCGGCGAGCAGGCCTCCTGCCAACGCGACTGACAGACCTGCTGCGGCCCATCGATTCCATGTGATTTTCATAAAAGAACCCCTCCTGCGTTGCGTCTTTAAATTTTTTTTCCTATACTGCAAGCATAGAGGATGAAAAGTTTCCTTGATATAACGAAAACTAAACATTTCTAACAATAAATAAATAAGTTCCGGCCAAGAATGGAATCGATTACATTTTTTTCCAGTTAAATGCATCTGTAACCAAATGGAAGTCAAATTAGATTGACGATTTCCCTTTAATTTTTTCCCGTCCCGCGATTCTCCGGGCGACGATGCGACACTGCACGGTAAGCGCTCAGACCGTTAAAGCAGGGGAATAACCGCTGAAGCTGAATCGATCCAACACAACTATAACGCAGGGGCGCAAAGGTAATCTTCTGGATTGGAATAGAGGGGATTTGCCAAGACAATATCTCCCAGCGGATGAATGTATTTAAACCAACACTTATCCACAGCCACCGAAAATCATAATTTCCTATACAACAAAAAAAGACGCGAAGCCGTAATCGGCTCCGCGCCTTTGCTAATCAAAACGGGTTACTTCACCAATCCAAGCAAAATTTCGCGTACGAGCTTGGATGCAACAATCTGCGTCTGCTCCGAAGGGTCGTACACCGGCGCCACTTCCACGACGTCGGCTCCGACCACATTCACCCCGGACGCGGCAATCGCGTGGACCGCAGCGAGCAGTTCCTTGCTCGTGATGCCGCCGGCTTCCGCGGTGCCGGTTCCCGGCGCGGCCGACGGATCGAGCACGTCGATGTCGATCGTCAGATACACCGGCCTTCCGGACAGCTCGGGCAGCACCTTCTTCAGCGGCTCCAGCACGTCGAACGGATGGAAGTTCAGGTTCTTGCGCGCATACTCGAACTCTTCCCTGGTGCCGGAACGGATGCCGAACTGGTACACGTTCCTGCCCCCGATCAGTTCGGCGGCTTTGCGCAGCGGTGTGGAGTGGGACAGAGGCTCCCCTTCATATTGCTCGCGCAGGTCGGCGTGAGCGTCGAAGTGGATGATCGCGAGATCCGGGTACTTCGCGTACACTTCGCGGATGACCGGCCACGACACCAGATGCTCGCCGCCGAGGCCCAACGGGAACTTGCCGTCGTTCAGCAGCCCGCGCACATATTCGCCGATCAGCTCCAACGCTCTGCCGGCGTTGCCGAAAGGCAGAGGCAGGTCTCCCGCGTCGAAGTATGAGATATCGGCAAGGCTTTTATCCAGATAAGGCTGTATTCCTCCAGGCCGATCGAGACTTCCCGGATCCGGGCGGGACCGAAACGGGAACCCGGACGGAAGCTGACGGTGTAATCCATCGGCATTCCGTACAACACGGCCTTCGATTGTTTGTAATCCTGCGAAGCGGCAATAAACACGTTGCCTGAGTAAGCTTCATCAAAACGCATAGCGGGGCACTTCCTTCCACAATAAGCTTGACTGTTTCATCCGTCCGTGCCAGGCACGAGTTCACTTAACTAGATCTTCAACAAACTTCGGCAGCGCAAAAGCCGCTTTATGCAGCCTTGGGCTGTAATACTTCGTATCCATTTCCGGGATTTGTGCTTCATCCAGCTGCAGCGGATCGTACTTCTTGCTTC
This sequence comes from Paenibacillus sp. JCM 18996, assembly GCA_001313085.1. Next base: position 28,268 of record BBFE01000002.1, read on the forward strand.
CCATAGTGAACGTCCACAGTCCGCTTGGATAAGTAGGAATATTGGCGCAGTATACGCGGACTATCGGAAAGATTTCCTTCACGTCTTGGTTCACGCTGCGGATCAGGTCCGCCTTAAACCATGGATTGTCCGTCTGCGCCACGAAAATGCCGTCATCTTTAAGCGACTCGTAAATTCCCTGATAAAAGCCCTTGGTGAACAGCTCCACCGCCGGACCTACAGGCTCCGTAGAATCTACCATAATCACATCGTACGTATTCTTGTTATCATGGATATGCATGTAGCCGTCGTTAACGATGACCTCCACGCGGGGATTATCCAGCTCGCCGGCAATCTCGGGGAGGAATTTCTTGCTGTATTCGATCACTTTGCCGTCGATCTCGACCAGAACCGCTTTCTCAACGCCCGGGTGTCTAAGCACTTCGCGGATGACGCCTCCGTCGCCGCCGCCGACAACCAGTACGCTCTTCGGATTCGGATGTGTAAACAAAGCGGGATGCGCCACCATTTCATGGTACACGAACTCGTCCTTTACCGTGGTCATCACCATACCGTCCAGTACCAGCATACGCCCGAATTCCTCGGTGACGATCATATCCAGCTTTTGGAAAACAGTCTGTTCGGATACCAGAGTTTCCTTGATTTTCGCGGTGATGCCGAAACTTTCCGTTTGTTTTTTCCGTATACCATAGTTCCATGTACAATCCCTCTTTTCTTTGAATTTCATCCTTATGTAGTAAGCCTTGACCTTGCGTCGCGACTGTAACCGTCTGTTTGCGCGGAATACAAATTGTATTATAGTTTATAACATAAAAAAATGCAAATCGATGCCGCCGTTTCCAAATTTTTTAAGATTATGCAGGGAAAAAAAGCGGTATAGCGGCCGCCAGGCTTTTCCATACTGATTATATCATGACGCATCGCGGAACACGAATGCCCGGAGGTGGAACCATGTCTGAACCGCAGGACAAACAAGCCGTAAACCGGCTGCAGGAAGAAGACCCTTATAGCCGAAGGCTCGCCCGTGTAAAAAAAAGATTATCTCATTCACCTTTACTTCGCTGCTGCTCTGCGCGGCAGGGCTTGTTCTGCTGTTCCTGTTTTTTTCGCTCCCAGGCCCTCCCGGTGACCAAGGTCATCCAAACCTCCCAAATTTATGACGCCCAAGGCGAGCTGATCGATTCCCTTTATACAGGCAGGACCGTCAGGTCGTATCTCTCAAGGACGTTTCTCCTTATTTGGTGAAAGCTACGCTGTCGATAGAAGACCGCAACTTTTACAATCATTTTGGCTTTGACCTGAAGGCGATCGCCCGCGCTTCCATCGTTAATATACAGCACATGTCCAAAGTCCAGGGAGCCGGGACGATCACCCAGCAGCTGGCGCGCAATCTGTACCTGACCCACGACAAAACATGGATGCGGAAAATAAAGGAAACGCTGTTTGCCGTGCAGATGGAAACGCAGCTGTCGAAGGATGAGATCCTGGAGCAGTATTTGAACCAGATCTATTACGGCCATTCCACATATGGTATCCAGACGGCGTCCAGGCTCTATTTTAACAAGGATGCAAAAGATTTGACCCTGGCCGAGAGCGCACTGATTGCAGGGATCCCGAAAGGCCCGAAGTATTACTCCCCTTACCTGAATAAGCAGAACGCGTTGGATAGGCAGAAAATCGTGCTGGAAACGATGGTAAGGGACGGATTCATCACGCAGGAGGAAGCGGACAAAGCGTCGCAGGAGCATCTGACCTTTCAGCCTCAAAAGGAGAGAAAGCCGTCGGAAGCCCCGTACTTCAGGGATTACGTGCGTAAGATCGCAACGGAGAAGCTCGGGATCACCGAAGACCAGTTTGACGAAGGCGGCATAAAAGTATATACGACGTTGGACCTGAGGGCGCAGAAAATCGCTGAAGAAGCGGTGTCCAAGCAGCTTCTGGGCACCGGCGAGCTGCAGGCCGCCTGATCTCCATCGACCCGCGAAACGGTTATATCAAGGCGATGGTCGGCGGCCGCGATTACAAAGAGAACCAGTTCAACCGCACGCTCGCCGGCTCCCGCCAGACCGGTTCGTCCTTCAAGCCGGTCGTGTACCTGACGGCGCTCCAAAAGGCCGGATACACGGCCCTGACCAAATATAAAAGCGAACCGACGACATTTACCTATGACGACGGCAAGAAAACCTATACCCCGAGCAACTTCGGGAACCAGTACCACGGCGAAATCGCACTGAGAGAAGCGATCGCCAAATCGGACAACATCTTCGCCGTCCATACCGTTATCGACGTCGGTCCGGACAAGGTCATCGAAACCGCGCGCAAATTGGGGATTACCAGCCCGATGAATCCTGTTCCGTCGCTCGCGCTGGGAACATTCCCGGTCAGTCCGTTAGAGATGGCGTCCGCTTACGCCGCTATTGCCAATCTTGGAGAACGAGTGGAGCCGGTTGCGATTACACGAATCGAGGACGCTTATGGCGATAAGCTGTTTGAGGCGGCCCCCGTAAAGGAGAAGGCCGTGGAACCATCCTACGCGTATGTGTTGACGCATTTGATGCAGAGTGTATTCGAACCCGGGGGAACCGCCAACCGGGTGTCAACCATCATCAAGCGGCCTGTCGCGGGAAAAACCGGTACCACCGACACCGATTCATGGATGATAGGTTTTACGCCTGAGCTTGCTACGGCAGTATGGGTAGGATACGACAAGAACCGCTCCGTGAGCTCTGTGGAATCGATCAAAGCCGCGCCAATCTTCGCGGAATTCACGGAGCGTTCGCTTGAGACTGTGCCGCCGAAGCAGTTTGCGGTTCCACCAGGTGTGATTGTGGCCTCCATCGATCCCGCTTCGGGAAAGCTGGCCAACGACGATTGCCCAAATTCCCGGGTGGAGGCGTTCATCACCGGAACGCAGCCGACCGCTTACTGCACGGACAACTCCAGGAAGGACAAGGCCAAACCCGGCCGTTCCTTATGGGAGGATTTGAAGCGGTGGTTCAGCAACTAGAAGCCGCTGCTTGATTTGGCTGGTGTTGCCGTCTATAATTGATGTAATTATAATAAATGGAAATGCTATCCGGAGGAGCCTGTCAACAAGGCTCCTCTTTGCTGTTTTTTGGGCATTCCATCCATCCCGGGAGGTTTAAATGCATTCGGAAAACGTATTATTGGCACAGCAGTACCTTATGTCCTTTTTTTCTCCTCTTTTTTAATCGGCACGCTCGGCGGCAAGCTTGCAGACAAAATGGGGCTGCCGGATGTAGCGATTTATGTGCTGCTCGGTATTGTACTCGGTCCCTCGGCGCTGTCAATCATCGATATACCCGGCAACTCGGTGCCCAATCAAATGATTCTGCTGTTCGGGGCCGCATTTATTATTTTTTCATGGAGGGCTTATTACTGGTTTTGACATTCTGAAGCAAGTGTGGCGCACCATCACTTTACTCTCTACCGTCGGGGTACTCATAACGGCCTTTATCGTGGCGGCGGCCGCGGCATATTTATTTCAAATGCCGTTTATAACGGCGTTGCTGCTGGGGGCTATTCTAGCCTCTACCGATCCGGCAGCTCTCGTTCCTATTTTTTCAAAAGTTCCCCGTACGTGACAAAGTGGCCCAGACGGTGATCATAGAGTCGGCTTTTACGGATGCCACCGGAGCTATCATGACGACTGTCGTGTTCGGGTTGGCGTTATCCGGGGCGGGTGCCGGAATCGATTGGCCGCACATCGCCCTGCAGTTTCTACGGCTTGCTTTGGGTGGTGTCGTTGCGGGAGCCGTTGTCGGCTGCATTGCCGCCTTTCTCATCTCGGAGAATGACCGGGGACTGCTGCGAGATTTTACGCCCATGGTTGTCGCATTGACCGTTCTTGCAGCTTACTTGATTTCCGAACAGGTTCATGCCAGCGGGTTTATGGCTGCGTTTGTCGCAGGATTGATGATTGGCAATGCAAAATCATTGGGACTCACTATACTGCCGGATCAGGAGCATGAAGCTCATCAGTTTGTAGACGCCATTGGGCTTAAGCTGCGGATGATGATCTTTATTCTGCTCGGGAGCCAGGTGGACTTTGCCGTCCTGCAGCAATATGGCTGCTTGCCCTGGCCGTTGCTGCTGTCTTTATGCTTGTTGCAAGGCCGATCACCGTGCTTGCCAGTCTGCTGCCGGACAGGAAAGCGAAATGGCGCCGTTCCGAAGTGCTGTTTTTTTTCTGGACCCGAGAAACCGGTGTGATTGCAGCTGCGTTGTCGGGAATAGCAGCCAGCTCGGGACTCCCTGAAGGGGAATTAATTTCGGCCGTCACGTTTGTCGTCATTCTGGCGACTCTGATCATTCAGGCCAGCACTACGCCTATGGTAGCGGAGAAATTGAGGCTGCTTGAGAACAGCCCTCGACAACACGCCGGCAGCCAATAATCCCGAACAGAGTTAATACAATCAGTTAGGAAAATAAACAGGGAGCGGATCATCGGCGCAATCAAAGAAATGACTTGAGTCCGGCTGTTTATGGACGCGAAAAAAACCAAAAGGCGGACCCCAAGGGATCCGCCTTTCTTCGTTGTCTAGGAAATTATGATTTTCGGTGGCTGTGGATAAGTGTTGGTTTAAATATATTCATCCGCTGGGAGATGTTGTTTTGGAAACCTCTATTCCAATCCAGAACAACATCTTTGCGCCCTCTGTGTTATGGTTGTGTTGGATCGATTCAGCTTCAGCGGATATTCCCCTGCTTTACGGTCTGAGCACTTGTCGTGCAGTGTCAATGCGCCGGGAGAGTCGCGGGATGGGAAAAAATTAAAGGGAATTCCTCCATTTAATTTGACTTCGATTTGGTTGGAGATGCATTTTACTGGAAAAGTTCCATCAAAATCAGTGGTTATTTTAATATTTGACCCGAATGGGTTGAATTAACTGCACATTTTCCAGTTATATGACCAGCAAGGCAATCAAACTGAGCAAATAGCAGCATATTTTCCCGTTAATCAAAGCAACCCAGTATGCCGTGGGCCAGAACATTCCGGGCAACCCTTCACCATTGCCTCGCAAAGAAGAGGGCGGCCAGCCTTCTGTACATAACTTTTTTTCCCCATCAAGACCGCCGTCTTATCAATTCTTTAAAATGACGCTCTACATCTTTTGACCGGAACGGCCAGCCAAGTCTGTCTCTCATACCCCTCCACAAAAAAACACAATGCTTCCACTCGGCAGAATGGAACGGTATATAATTTATGAACAAGACAGTCCCTGTCCTTAGAAACAGGTTTCTGTCTTTATTCACCCGAAGGGTGATTTTGTTCGTTAACGCGAAAAGGCAAACCCCATGGGGTCTGCCTTTTCGCTGTCCTAGTATATGGTGTGTAACATATACTGGTAATCAGTATACTCCCAACCTACAGGACGGACAATCTATGACACACAATCGACACAATTAAGCGAGAGCCTGTTTCAGCGCGTCCTCCGAGCGGTCCCACCACTCGTTATTGTGTTTTTTTGCAGAGCTTCTTTCAGCAGCCCCTTTTCTTTATCGTCAAGGTTCTCCAAGAGTACCTGCCGCTTCATCGCCTTATCCATCCGGTTCACATGGTCGGCCAGAATCTTCCAGCCCCTTCTCGCTGCCGGATCGACCCACATCTCGCAGGCCGCTACGCCGGCGTAGTAGGGTCCTTCTTCTTTCCGGTCTACGGCAACCCAGACGAGGAAGCATTTGCGGCCGTTCGGCACGTCTTCCTTGTTCGCGGAGAATTTGATCCCCTTCTCCACTTTGCTCTTCGCATGGAGAGCTCCGTTGTCCAGATAAGCTTCGTCGCCGTCAATGATGATGCTCGAGACATTGTTCAGATCGATGGAGCCGGCTCCGAAGCCTTTGTGGTCGATTTTTTTTTACGATATTTAAGGCGTTCAGCTTTTTTTGTCTTTATTATTCAGGTTCATAGCGCACCGTTCCTCCCTTAATAAACAAATAAGACACTTGCCCATATTTGCAATTCCTGCTTCAACCCTACGCGATTAGAGGAAGCACCCGTCCCCGTCTCACGTACTTTCCACAGTCGTCGAGATCCGTTCTTTTATTGTAGCCAAACCCCCAACTTCTCGCAACCTCTCTTCCGCTGCCCCGGACCGCAATTATTTTTCCATTCCCGTAAATATTCCGCGCACCCCCCACATATACATGCTCTATAAGCTTGTCAACGGGGTGAATAATGATGAAATTGTCCGCAGCCAGACTGATTCCATGGGCCGGGGCCTGCTGTATCGCTTTGGCGGCTTCCTGGATCGCTCAACCTCTTTTTTTGCGCCGGAACAGCCGGTCTCCACCAGCATAGCGCTCAACGAACCGCAACCGCCTCAGGCGGGCAATTCCCAGAAGCCTGTGGACAGGCCCGCTCCGGCTCCGCTCAGCCAGCGTATTGTGGAGTACCATATCGGAGCGGCTTTGGAAGCCGGCACGAAGACCATCCAAGGGCAGCAAACGATGACGTGGACGAACCCCGGTGCTCAGCCGGTGGGCGAGCTTTATTTTCACCTTTACCCAAACGCGTTCAAATCCAAAGATTCCACCTTCATGCAGGAGTCGGGGGGAAAGCTGCGCAAAGACCGGATGAAAGAGGGAAGCTACGGACAGATGGACATTCTTTCGATGAAGACCGCACAGGGCGAGAGCCTGAAGGACCGGATCGAATATGTGCAGCCCGACGACGGCAACAAAAAAGGACACGACACTGATCAAACTTACCCTGCCCAATCCCGTCAATCCCGGAGAAAAAAAATCACTCTGCATACCGATTTTACAGTCAAGCTCCCTGCCGTTTTTTGCGCGGATGGGGTATTCGGGCGATTTTGTCATGGCAGGCCAGTGGTTCCCCAAAATCGCCGTCTACGAAACGAAAGGCACTCGCGGACGGTCGGCAGAAGGTTGGAATCTCCACCAGTACCACGGCAATTCGGAATTTTATGCGGATTTTGGCATCTATAACGTGAAGATCAAAGTGCCGTCCAATTACACCGTAGCCGCCACCGGGTTTCCCACCCGATCCCCTGCCGTTGAAGAAGCCGGCACCAAAACGTACCAGTTCTACGGCGACGATATCCACGATTTCGCTTGGGCGGCCTCTCCAAATTTCCAATATGTGGAAGAGTCTTTCTCCGCTCCCGGCGTACCCGGTGTCAAAATCAAGCTCTATCTGGATCCGGACCACGCCGAATTCAAAAAACCGCTACATGGCCGCAGCCAAAAAAATCGCTGTCCGACTACAGCCAGTGGTATGGCACCTATCCCTACTCCACCCTGTCTATTGTGGTCCCTCCCAAGGGCGGCAACGGAGCCGGCGGAATGGAATACCCTACCCTTGTAACGGCTGGGGCGCGGATGAGAAAAAAACACCAGCCTGGAGCTGGAAAGGGTGATCGTCCATGAAATCGGCCACCAGTACTTTTATGGCATGGTGGCGTCGAACGAGTTTGAAGAAGCGTGGCTGGATGAAGGCTTCACTTCCTACGCCGAAGACAAGGTCATGCAAAAAAAAGAGTACGGCGCCCGCTCCAACACACCGATGGAAGCCAGCTATATTACTGCGCCGGAATCGCTTCAGCGCAACGCCTGGGATTTTAAAACCCACGATAATTATGCGGAGAATGTGTATACAAGGGGCAAGCTGGTACTTTTGTCCATTGAGCAGCAGTTAGGCAAGTCCGGCATGGAGAAAGTGCTGCGCACCTATGTGGACCGGTATAAATTCCGCCATCCTTCGACGAAGGATTTTCAAAAAAAGTGCTTGAGGAAGTTACCAAAATGGATTGGCAGCCCTTCTTCGAGCAGTATGTGTACGGCGGCATGATGTCCGATTATGCGGTGGACCGCATCTCTTTCAAAAAAAATCCGACACTTCGGGCAGCTATGAAAGCACAGTCACGGTCCGCCGGCTCGGGGGGCAGTATTCCTCGGTTCCGATCGAATTTCACTTCAGGGACGGCAGCATGATGGAAAAAAAAGCCTGGGATGCAGGGATGCCGAAATCCAATTCAAAATCACCAATACAACCCCTGTCGATTGGGTGTCTATTGATCCCCGGCACTCGATGATCCTGGAGAATAAACGCATCAACAACTTCATGAAGACGCGCATCGACCCGAAATGGAACATCCGGTTAAGTCTCGGCACGGAAAAAAATCATTGAGACCCTGTTCGGCTGGGTCGCCTGGTGAGGTGGAAAAAACGATGTGGAGCGCTATGAAAGAAGGATGGAGAACGACATTGAGGCAGCCGTTTGCGGTGATCACCCTTTTTTATCTACCAGCTGGTGTGGGGGCTGTTCCTCTACCGGATCGTACAGGGAATTGTGGTGCCGCTTATGCACCGGTATCCCGGAAACCTGCTGCCGAGAGAATCGCTGCAGTTGGTTATGGCCGAAAGCCAGTTCCGGCTGATGAAGACCGACTTGACCCATTCCTACCTATGGCTGTTATTGGTCCTGCTTCTTATGCGGATGGCTATTCATTCCTTGTTGAACGCGGGCATCTACTATTCCCTGGCCCACCCGGAAATGAATTCCGGCTACCGGTTTGTGAGAGGCATACGGACGTTGGGCCTCAGCTTCCTCGGCTATTATCTGTTGCAAATGGCGCTTCTTCTCGGCCCTTTGTATTTCCTGCTTCCGAAGCTGTACAGGATTTACACAAAAAAGCGAGAGCAATTCCGCTCTGCTGGCGGGGATTTCCCCCTATTTAGGCGGCTATCTGCTCTATGGCGGGCTGCTCTATCTCGTGTTCCTTTACCTGCAGTTAGGGAAGGCGATGGGTAAAAAGCCGCTGTATTCCCTGCTCTTCCTGTTCCGCTACAGCCTGCCGATTATGCTCCTCGGACTGGTCACTCTATCGATCACGGGCACGCTCACTCTTTTGGTTGTGTCCGCTTCCCTATTCTGGGCCGGGCTCGCCGCTCTTATCCTGTTCCAGGCCTACCGGTATGTGCACATGTTCGGCAAAATATGGGCGATCGCCTCGCAGATCAGGTATTGGACTCAGCGTATCGATGTGTGAACAGACGTGTGGACAGACGCGTGAACAGTTGGGCTGACGCGTGGACAGACGTGTGAACAGCAGTTTGAATAACGGCAGTTTCAATCAGCAGTCAAACCAGTGCTGCATTACCGAGCCACACTTTCGCAGATTTGACTTTGTCTTGTGTATCTGGAGTAACAGCCTTATAACATTAAAAAACCTCTTCTGCGGAAGGGGCTTTTTTTTGACGTTTTATATCGATTTTTTTTATTATTTTAAAATGTGAACATTATGTGACAAAGGGAGGAAAACCAGTTTCTTTATCGAAAGTTTAGACCTGCAAATAAAAAAAAACACACTATTTGTCGAATTTCCGTGACGGAAAACGGGGGAACCATTGTCTTGGGTGAATTGATCTCGCTTCAGAGTGATCATAGGGAACCTTCAACCGAACCCTCAAGCTAACTTCGTAGGCATGTGGAAGGAGTTTTTTTCGTGTTAAAAAAAGGCTTTTGCTCTGGCAGCAGGTGTTGTTATGTCCGTGTCGGTTTTTTGCCGGTTCCGCATCCGCAGAAAGTCTGCTCAGCAAAGCGGTGAATTCGCTGGTAGGCACTCCCTACAAATATGCGGGAACCTCGACAAGAGGATTTGACTGCTCGGGATTTACCTCTTACTTATTCAACAAGTTCGGTGTTGATCTGCCTCACAGCTCCAAAGGTCAGAATGGCGAAGGACAGTGGATCTCCAAAAGTAACGTAAGACCCGGAGACCTCGTCTTTTTTTTCAATACAGACGGTGTAGGAGTTTCCCATGTAGGAGTGTATGTAGGCAACGGCAAATTCGCCCACTCGGCTACGAAGGGTGGCGTGACCATCTCAAGCTTGGACAGCTCTTACTACGCCAATCGTTATGTGTCTGCGCGGCGTGTGGTTTGGGACGATCTCTACGACCAGATGATGACGGACGAAAACTAATTGAACGATGATAAGCAAAATTACTGCCCCGCTCGGCTAAGTCTGTGGACAAGCTGCGCAGGTTTTTTTTGTTATGGTTATTTACCCTTGGGGGCGGCGGTTGAAACAGGTTAGGGGGAAGTTTTTTTGCAGCTGTTGTGCGCATGCTAGCGGGGCTTATTTGCAGAGATCTCCATGAGGACCAATACGAACGATATCTGTTGAATGGTTGTTTGCGAGTTATGACAAATTGAGTATCGTACCCGTTAAGAATAAATCTTAGCGGAATAGGCTACCGATTTTGTATTAGTTCATAGATCGGCAGCCTTATTTATTTTATGTACCAATGCAATGTAAACTATACTTGACATAATAAAAAACTTAAATTACATTATGTATATATAATTTTACATTTAGTAAAAAATATCTGACAAGGGGATTAAAGCATGACCTATCAAGAAAAGAAGAGCATCATATCATTGATCAGCACCATACTCATTTTTTTTGGATCGTACTGCTTGTACATGTACCCACGATATCCCGACGGTAGCCCGGAACTTTCGGAAACCTTTCACTATTGGGGATCATTTGTTCTCGTCTTAATGCTGGTTTCGATTGTTGCGCATATTATCATCAGCATTATTTTCAACATCTTCTTAAGAATGGCGACCGGAGAGAAGGAACCCGCATTCGAGGATGAACTGGATAAGCTCATCGGTTTGAAGTCGAATCGAAATTCTTTTGCCGTATTTATCCTCGGCTTTCTTCTGGCTATGGGATCGTTGGTCATTGATAAGCCGTCACAAGTGATGTTCTTGATCCTGATCTTATCCGGATTCATTGCCGATGTAACCGGATCCATTACGAAACTTTATCACTATCGGAAAGGAGTCTAAGATGGGAAAAAAAATCTTGTCGGCAATCACATCCGAAAATTACGGTTTAATCATGATGAAATGACCCAGCAGCAATTGGCTGACAAGGTGGGCGTAACAAGACAGACGATCGTATCCTTGGAAAAGGGTAACTACTCCCCGTCTCTGGAACTGGCTTTTCGCATTGCTCACGCCTTCGACTTGCCTTTGGAAGAGGTATTCTTTTACGGGGATGACACAAAGGAGTAACAATAAGGATGTTCATTGGAGGAGAAAAGCAAATGGATTTTTTCTATCAGAAAGAGCTCATTGATTGTGGGAGTCCTGTTTATCCTTGCAGCCGTTTCGTCGGTCATTGGCGGTCTTATTTTATACAAACCCATCCTCAACGATCCCGATTACCTAGTACAAGGTTCCGCTCACGCCAACCAGGTGATATTAGGAGCGGTGATGGAATTAATTCTTGTCGTTTCAGCGGTCGGTACTGCGACCACCATGTTTCCGATTTTAAGAAAATATAATGAAACGATCGCTCTTTGGCATCTTTGCTTCAGGTTTCTTGAAGCTGTTATCATCACTATCGGCATAATTAGCGTACTATCCTATTGACCTTAAGTCGGGAATTCGTAGCAGAAGGAAGCCCGGATACCGCCTCATTTCAAATTTCAGGTACATTATTAAAGGCTGTACACGACTGGACCTTTGTTCTTGGGCCCGCTTTCATGCTTGGCATCAACACGATGATGTACAGTTACATATTTTATAAATCCAAGCTCGTACCCAGATTTATACCTATCTTGGGTATATCAGGGGCAACGCTTATTTTTTATTCAAAGCTTGTTCGTTATGTTCGGTGTCATTGAACAAGTTTCTACTTGGGGTGCGATTTTGGCCCTGCCGGTAGCTGCGAATGAAATGATTCTCGCCGTTTGGCTAATCGTTAAAGGGTTCAATATATTGGCTTATAGATCCCGTTAGCGGAGTGATGGACTGTCTTGTGGGCAGCCCATTGATTTACTCATCTAGTATCAATCTTTTGGCTGATTCAACAACCATCTGTCCCGACTGTCGGGCTGTGGTTCACTCCGGGTTTTTTTGAAACTGTTTTCCTCGATTTCTTGTTTGCAAGCCGTTGAACGAAAAGCCCAAAAAAAAGGCCGTAACAGATCATCAACCAGCAACCTGTCACAGCCCCAAAACCAACGTCATACGCGGCCTCTCCGCTCTTACTCTTCCCCCGTTGCAATCGGGTTGTCTTCATACGAAACCCAGTCGCTCCAGCTGCCGGCGTACAGCTTCACATTAGGGAAGCCCGCTTCCGTCAGCGCCATAAAATTCGGCGTCGCCGTAACACCAGAGCCGCAGTAGACGATGATCTCGTCGTCCGGCGAAAGATGTGCAAACCGGTGCCGCTGGTCTTCGGCCGGCTTCCAGTAGCCGTCTGCGGTCAGCGACTCCTTCCAGAACTCATTCCGTGCTCCCGGAATGTGCCGGCCGCCTTGACGATCGTCTCTTCCACGCCGAGGTACCGTTTGCTTTCCCGCGAGTCGATCAGCGTGACTCCCGGACGGTTCAGCTTGCTCCGCACCTCTTTCATCGAGCCAGCAGCTCAGGGTGCGGTTGCGATTTGAACACTGCCGGTTTCACATCCGGCAGCTCGTGCGTCACCGGAAAACCATCCTCTTTCCATTTGGAGTAGCCGCCGTCCATGACGTAGACTTCCTCGTGTCCCAGCCATTTGAGCAGCCACCAAAAACGGGAAGCCATCGCTCCTCCCTGGTCGTCGTAGGCGACTACTTTTTTTCGAGGCATCGATGCCCGCCTGTCCCAGCTTCTCCGCGAGAGCGGCCGGTTCCGGCAAAGGATGCCGTCCTCCGTGGGGCATTTTCGAGCCGGAGAGGTCCTGCTCCAAATCGAAATGCACCGCACCCGGCAGGTGATCCTTGGCGTAGCTTTCTTTGCCTGCCTGCGGCTGGCCCAGCACAAATCTGCAGTCGGCCAGCACCACATCGGAATGCTCCATATGCGAGGCCACCCATTCCGTACTCAAAATCGTTTTCACCATAATCACTCCTTGGAATTGTTTGCTGTCTGTCGTTTGTCGGCATTGTTTTTTTCTGCCATTGTTTTCGCTGAACTTATGTACCGCTAATACTAGAATTCTATCGAATAACTCAGCCAATCCCCTGCTATGCCGCCCATCCGCTCATAAAACTTCCAGCCCGCGCGTTCTCCAGGGAAGTCGTATTTCCACCGAAGAGCTCATCTGCCGTTCCTCCTGCCTTTTATCGTGAAAAAAAATCCGTATGGATCTACTCTACATGGGATTGAGTTTTGTTACAATAGGGCAGAACATGCTGAAACCGCAGGGTTAAAAGGCGCCGGGAACGGGTAAAAAAAAAAGACAGAAAGAGGTGGGGGAAGTGGCTGAAAAAACAGACGAAAGAAAGAAAAAAGCTCTGCGCAAGCGATCCATTGGCGGATGGAACCGATGTCGGAGCGGCAGGGGCAGGAAATCTGCACTTGGGCTTACGAGCGCCGTACGATGAATACAACTGGCCCGCTTGGCATGAAATGGCCGCTCACGGCATGGAATTTGCCGATCCGGATATCCGTGAAAAGCAGTATTATGCAATAACGGACGAAAAAAGGGCAGCTTTGCGGATTCGCCCAACTGTTCCCGATGGCAGGTGTTACCCGGCTTGGGATCGGCATGCGTCCCGATTTGACCGGTAAAGGCCTTGGCGCTTCTTTTGTACGCCATATTGCCTTGGAAGCGGCGAGAAAAGAGCCCGTTAATGAAATCGATCTGGAGGTCCGCACCGACAATCCGAGAGCATGCCGCACGTATGAGAAAGCCGGTTTTGAGCTGACCGATACATATAGAAAGAAAACGCCCGTTGGCTGGTTGGAGTTTCACTGCATGGTTTTTTTCACAAGAAGGAAATAAATGACAAGCAATGAATATATATAGTAAGGCACATTGCTGACAATCTTTGAAAAAAGGACTGATTCCCTATGAAAATGGCCATGCGCTACATCATTCTCTATGTAAGCGACCGCGAAGCCTCCGTCCGTTTCTACCGCGATCTTCTCGGACTGCCGGTGAGGCGGGAGCAGGGCACATACATCGAATTCGATACGGGCAGCACTATGCTAGCGCTAAACACCAAGGAATTTGTACGCGAAATGATGGAGTTTCCGGTACCCAACCAGACTTCCCATTCGTTTGAAATCGGTTTTGTCGTAGAGGACGTGCGGGCGGAGATTGAACGCCTGTCCGCACATGGAGTACCCGTATTGACCAAGCCCGCGTTGAAACCATGGGGCAGACCGTGGCTTACATTTCGGATCCCGACGGTCATTACATTGAGATCTGCTCCTCCATGGATCACTCCTCGCCCGAATAAAGCTTGTCAAAAGCGCGGGCGGCTTGAAAATCCACACTTGTCAGGCCGCCCGCGTTCCATGTCGTCAGCCGTAGGGTCACCAACCTGAAATCAATGGTGATAAACGGATGATGGTTCATCGTTTCGGCCGCCTCGGCCAGCTCGCACACGAACCCGACGGCCTGCTTGAATGTTTTGAAACGATATTTGCGGACGATCCACTTGCGGTCGTCGCGATGCCAATCGTGAAGGGTCGTAAGTTCCGCCATAATCTGATCCTCGGACAGCTTCATCTCTCTCGCCTCCCCGGCACCATATCAAGATCATTGGGGCTCCCCGCAAAGTATTCGGATTTCGCTTCGACAGCTTCACTTCACTGTGTGTGGTCTGCTATGGAGCGGGCAACGCCTTTGCAGCGGCCGTATGCTCCAGCATCTTCTTCGCGACTGTGTAGCAATCCTCAACGTGTTTATTTCCTACATATTTCATCGCGGTAAAGCTGAGACCTGCGGCCAGCCCCTGCCCTACGACCGGCACAAATTTCGCCGCCTGCTTGACCGCAATGCGTTTGCTGAACTTTTTTCAAAATCCCCAGAAGAATCCCCCTGGTTATCATCTGGCCCACCAGTTTGCTTCCCACCGTCTTGATTATGCTGTACAGCAATGCCTTTTTTTCATGGTCCAAGCGGGAAATATGCGCCTCCGACAAGCCGAACCGGTAGTTGATTTCGGGTAGCATCTCCAGGAGTATCGCAAGATCCGCCGCTATATCCGTACCTGGCAGGGGCACTAAGGCAGCTGAACCGGATGCTGCAGCTCTTTTGGTCACGAGTTTTTTTGCATTCCGCTCGAATCTGTTCCAATTGCTCCATTGTAGTCGGCAACATGAAGACACCGCCTTTTTTACTATAGTATAACACCTCTTAACCCTCAGCGTCGGCTTTTAATCAAGCGCAGGTTCTTTCTTTTAAAAAAAAGGATATGCTAAGGAAATGGGCATTTTCGGAAAAAAAATGTGGTATGATGAAGGGATAGAGGTTTAACGTTCGGAGGGAATTTCGGAAGTATGATAAAGCTGCAGATCCCCAAAAAAACCGCATAAATTATTTGCTTCAGCAGCTTCAGGCGCATTTTGATACGACGGAGCTGGAGCAGGGTTGGGAAGACTTTCACAAGGCGTCGTCCACGATGTCGAGCTGGTGCACAGCATCGTCACGGCCAAAGTGGGCGTTCCGCATAGATACCGGGTCTCTATCGATTTGGATTCGTTCACGGGCAGTGAATGCGAATGCGGGCAAGGCCCTCGCTGCAGACATGAGGCTGCGGTTATTTTTTCAGCTGTACACCCCCTTCGGAAGGCCGGAACTGCTGCTGAACCAGCTCAAGCAGGCGGTAAAAGTGCGCAAGAAGGCCACTCTCGGCAAACAGGCGAAGAAGGCTCCAGACCGGATCGTCACGCCTTCGCCTGAGGATTCGGTGCCGGCCTGGCAGAAATATTTTGAAGGGCAGTTTTACGGGTACACGCTATCCCACCAGACCTCTGTGGAATCCTTTTATACATCCGCCTGGGAGAAGCTGACGGGCTGCGCGGCCGGTTGGGACTCTCCTGTTCGCACCGTCTACGGGCTGAATGTGCTTTTATTTATGATGAAGCGGATCGAGCAGTTCTACCAGGAAACGCAGACTTCCTATCTCTCCTATTATCTGGAAAAAAAAGCTGCAGGGCGGCGGCATTGCAGTGTGTGGAGCAGTGGAACGAGGTTGTCGGGCGCACGGAGCGGGAGCAGCTTGCCTCCGTCAGAGCGAAGCTGGAGGAAACGCTGGAGCTGCTGGGCAAATTGGCGCTGCAGGCGAAGGAAACACCCGTGGACTGGTTGGCCGCCTACAGGTCCCTCTGGAGCAAGCTCGCGGATCCCGAGGCCATGGGCAAGGAAATGCGGCGGTTGGATCAACTGCTCGCGAAGACGGACCTGACTCCCCGCAGAAGAGATGTACTGGCTATCGCCAGGGCCCATTTCGACGTAATCCGGGGACACGACGATGCTGCGCGGGACCGGCTTTCCGGGTTGAACCGCAAGGAGGTCGGCGACTTCTTCGGTTATTTGGACACGTTCTATGCGCAGCAGGATTGGGGACGGATGCTGGAATGGCTGCGCTGGCTGCAGCCTGCGCTTCCCCGGGCGAAGCAGGATGAATTCCGCGCGGTGTGCCAGTACTGGATTGACACTGTGAAGCATTTGGACTCCGATGAGGAGTGGGTAAAAGTGATGCTGGAGCTTTTGCCAAGAACGTACTATTACTACACCGCCTATCTGCTCCAGTCGAAGCGCTACAAGCAATGGGTCGATCTCCAGCTGTCCAACCAAATTTCGCCGCTCAATCTGTACTCCACCGAGCTGAAAGCGGTTGAAAGCGCGGACCGGAAGCTTCTGCTGCCTTTATACCACCAATCGGTGGAACGGTCGATTATGGAAAAGAACCGGGCCTCCTATAAAACTGCGGTCAAGCTGCTCAAAAAAGCTGGAAGGCCTCTACAAAAAAAACCGGGCGGGAGCTGCTGTGGCAGGAGTATATTTATCGCTTGTCCATTAAATATTCGCGCCTGCGCGCGTTTCAGGAGGAGCTCAAGAAAGGAAAATGGATCTTATGACGGAGAATGGACAACTTACGGTTCACGCTTCCTGGGTTCCCTCCGGGTACTTCTTTCTATGGGGCGCCGCCGGGGCGGCGGAATATGGGATGCGACAGAGCTCAAAATGATGTTGTTCGCCTGGCATGAGCCTTCTTTTTTACGGCACTTTTATTGAAACCGCCGAATGGGACCACAAGGAAGGCTTGCGGCTCTCCGCTCTGCCTGCTCTCGATTTTTTTCCGTGAGCCGAAGACTGTGCAGCATCTTCCGATAGAATGGTCCGAAGACAGCGCCAAGTTGATTGAGCAGGCTCCCGCGATCCATCAGTCGTTAGTCGAGGGACGTTTTATGCCGGATTACGAAGCATGGCAGGCGGGCGAAATCGGGTGGAAGCTCGAGCTCGCCGGGAACCGGATGATCAGCGGCGCCGACCTCCCTGAAGGGTGGATCAGCCAGTTGATCCGGGAATGGGCGGAAGAGAATCCGGAGGTCAGGGCGAACCTTAGGCAGTTGGAGCAGTCTTACCCTTTGCTGCGGCGGGCCGGACGGGCAGCAAACGTCTGGCTGGACGAAGAGGACTGGCTTGTGTCGATCGGCTGGCAGCAGGACCGCAGCGCGTTTAGAACCTGCCTGCGCCTGTCGGAGCCGGAGGAAGGCGAGTCAGCTGGAAGCTGCATATTCTGCTGCAGGACAGGGAGAACAAGGATGTGATCGTGCCTCTGGACGAAGAATTATCCCCCTTGGAAGGGTCTTTTCCCGAGCATTGGCAGGAGGATTTGGAAAAAAAACGCCACGCGACGTCAGCCGCTGGATAAGACTGCTGCCGTGGCTGAAAAAAAAGGACGGGGAGCCGCTTGAACAACCGCTGCGTACGGCTCTTACGGCAGAAGAGGCCTGGCGGTTTCTGACGGAGGGCAGCCTGCGCCTGATGGAGGCCGGATACTCCGTATTCCTTCCGGCCTGGTGGGAGCGCATCCGCAAATGGAGGCCGAGATTAAAAGCCGCGTGAAGTCTTCCATTGGTGCCGGCCGTCAGTCGATGTTCGGGCTCCATCAGCTGATGGATTTCGACTGGAAGCTTGCCGTCGGGGATTTGGAGCTGACCGAAGAAGAGTTCCGCGAGCTGCTTGAGGAGAAACGGAATCTGGTTAGAATCCGCGGAACCTGGATTCAGCTGGATCCCGCCATGCTTTCGCAGATGGAGCAGGTTATGAAGCGGATGCAGAAGAAGAAAGGTCTCTCCTTCCGCGATGTCATGGAGCTTCATCTGCTGGGAACGCCGCCCGGGGACCCTTCCGACGAATGGGGCCAAGCAGTGACGCCCTGCAGCTGGAGGTGGAACTGAACGAGCAGCTTCACCAAATGTTCGCACAGCTGGAGCACGCTGAGGCGGTTCCGATGGCCAGTCCTCCCGAGTCATTTCGCGGAAAGCTGAGGACGTACCAGATCGAGGGGATCTCCTGGCTGCTGTTTCTGCGCCGGTTCGGACTGGGCGGATGCCTGGCCGACGATATGGGTCTTGGCAAAACGATTCAATGGATTACTTATCTGCTGACCGTGAAAGAACAGGAGCACCCACCCACCCTTCCATCCTCATTTGTCCCACTTCGGTGCTGGGAAATTGGCAGAAGGAGCTGAACCGTTTTGCGCCGACGCTTAACGTTTATCTGCACTACGGCCGAATCGCGCGAAAGGCGAGGATTTTGCCCGGTCGGTGGAAGGGTACGATCTTGTGCTGACCTCCTACACGCTGGCCCATATCGATGAGGCGGAGCTCGGTTCCATCGAGTGGAGTTCCATCTGTCTGGATGAAGCCCAGAATATTAAGAACGCTTATACCAAACAGTCTGCGTCGATACGCAAGCTGGAGGGCTATCACCGGGTCGCTTGACAGGTACTCCGATCGAAAACAGGCTCACGGAGCTTTGGTCGATCTTCGATTTTCTCAATCCGGGTTACCTGGCAGCCTGCGTGATTTTTTCGCAAAAAATTTGTCCAAGGTATCGAAAAAAAAGCCAAGGATCCGGAGTTAATCGCCAAAATGCAGCGTTTTATCCGCCCGTTCCTCCTGCGCAGAGTGAAGAAAGATCCGTCGATCCAGCTGGATTTGCCGGACAAAAAAAACGAATACAAAACCTATGTGTCCCTCACGCCGGAGCAGGCCACATTGTACGAGAATTACATCCAGGATATGTTCTCGCGCATCGACAGCATCTCCTCGATGGAGCGGCGCGGACTGATTCTCGCCTCGCTCACCCGGCTGAAGCAGATCTGCAACCACCCCGCCCTCTTCACCAAGGAGGGCCTGCACACACCCTGGCAGCAGCGCTCCAACAAGGTGGACCGGCTGCTGGAGATGGTCGGGGAGCTCCGCCAGGAGGGTGACAAGTGCCTCATCTTCACGCAGTTCGTCCAGTCCGGCCACATGCTTCAGCATATTCTGCACAGCGAATTGAATGAGCCCGTTCAGTTCCTTCACGGCGGGACGCCGAAGAAGGAACGCGACCGGCTGATCGAGCACTTCCAGGAGACTGACGCGGTTCCGGATGAAGAGGTGTGCGGAGTGTTTATCCTTTCGCTGAAGGCGGGCGGCATCGGGCTAAACCTGACGGCGGCGAACCATGTGTTCCACTTTGACCGCTGGTGGAATCCGGCGGTGGAGAACCAGGCGACAGACCGGGCGTTCCGGATCGGGCAAACCCGCCACGTCCAGGTGCACAAGTTCGTCACACTCGGCACGCTAGAGGAGCGCATTGACGAGCTCATCGAGCGGAAGCAGAACTTGAGCCAGCAAATTGTGGGAAGCGGAGAAAGCTGGATCACCGAGCTGTCGACCGAGGATCTTCGGGAGCTGTTCGCGTTGAGGCAGGAGTGGATGGCGTGAACGTGGTATTCAATTGTAAAATTAAACGGAGCCGTTATGGACTCCGTTTAATTTTAAAGTGACGGAAAATTGCGCTTCGGGGATCCACTGTCTGGCATGAAATTCGCGCCCTTTTACCAGCCTGCACGGCCCCCGTGACACCCGGCTGCCTGCCTCTTGACAATACGGCAGGTTGTAAGTATACTCTCGTTTATAGTGTTTAATTCTAACCGGCGGTTGAATAATCGTTTTTCAAATAGAACACTTCTTATCAAGAGAGGCGGAGGGGAAAGGCCCTATGAAGCCCGGCAACCTATTTTCTGATGAAATGTGGTGCCAATTCCTTCAGAATCGGTCTCGGTTCTGGCAGATGAGAAGGGTGTCAGTGTATGCTAACCCCTTTTTTTGTCTTTTGACTTAAAGGGGTTTTCCGCTGTTTCGCCAAGGCTTAAGAATGGTTGGACAAGCATAGTTCTCTGCTGTGGAGGTGAAGAAAGCATTGATCGTACTGCGCGATATTTATAAAGAATATACAAGGGGCAAAGAGGCGATCCCCGCCCTGAACGGTATCAACCTGGAGGTCAGCCGCGGGGAAATCTACGGGATTATCGGACATTCCGGCGCGGGAAAAAGCACGCTGATCCGCACCATCAACCTGCTGGAGCGCCCAACGTCCGGACAAGTCTGGGTCGGAGACGTCGAGCTGACCGCGTTAAGCCGGGGCAAGCTCCAAGCCGCAAGGCGCGGAATTGGGATGATCTTCCAGCATTTCAACCTGCTGTCTTCGGCAACGGTGGCGGAGAACGTCGCTTTTCCGCTGCAGCTTGCCGGACGCCCGAAGGCTGAAATCCGCCGCAAGGTGGAGGAGCTGCTTAAACTGGTGGGCCTGGAGGCGTTCGGCGGCTCCTATCCGTCGCAGCTCTCGGGCGGACAAAAGCAACGCGTAGGCATCGCCCGCGCGTTAGCCAGCGACCCGCAGGTTCTGCTCTGCGACGAGGCTACGTCGGCGCTTGATCCGCAAACGACGAACTCTATCCTTGAGCTGCTGCTCGACATCAACCGGAAGCTGCAGCTGACCATCGTGCTGATCACCCATGAGATGCAGGTTATCCGCTCGATCTGCGACCGGGTAGCCGTTATCCATAACGGCAGCATTGTGGAGGAAGGCCCGGTCACCAAAGTGTTCCTCAGGCCCCGCCATGAGGTAACGCGGGACTTTATCGAGCAGGTCAGCGAGAAGACCGACCTCCCTGCTTATACCAGCGCGCTGGCCAGCGAAGAATACCGGTCCATCATCAAGGTTTCCTTCCTGGGTGAGCAGACGTACCAGCCGATACTGTTCGAAACAGTCAGCGAAACCGGCTGCACCTTCGCCATTCTGCACGGCACGATTTCGACGATGAAGCATACCCCTTACGGCCAGCTCGTTGTGGAATTGGCCGGCAAGGAAGACAAGGTCCGCAGGACCGTTGAAATTCTGCAAAGCCGCGGAGTCGAAGTGGAAGCGGAGGTGGCCCGCGTATGAACGGTTTCATATTCTCTTGGGACCGGATCGATTGGCCGGAGATCTGGCAAGCTGCTCAGGATACGCTTACGATGTTGACGGTTTCTACGTTATTTACCGTCTTGATTGGGCTTCCTTTAGGCATAGTGCTCTACCTTGCCTCAAGGAACGCTTTAACGCATAATTCTTTGGACCGTGCCATTTACTTCATCTTGTCTTTGATCATTAATGTACTGCGTTCGGTCCCTTTTATAATTCTGATGATCATGCTGTTCCCTTTAACCAAGGTCATCGTGGGCAAAACGATCGGAGTCGAAGGCTCCATCCCCCCTTTGATCATAGCAGCGGCCCCCTTCTTCGCCAGGCTGGTGGACACTTCTCTGCGAGAGGTGGACCGAGGTGTGGTGGAAGCGGCGCAATCGATGGGAGCAAGCCCTTGGCAGATTATCTGGAAGGTGTTGCTTCCCGAATCCCGTCCGGGGTTGATAGCAGGAATTACCATTACTGCAGTCACCCTCGTGTCCTACACGGCCATGTCCGGAGTTATCGGCGGCGGGGGACTGGGCGATCTGGCGCTCCGTTACGGTTACCAGCGATTCCAGACCGAAGTGATGATCGTGACCGTATTCCTGCTGGTCGTGCTGGTGCAGCTGCTGCAGATGGCGGGCGATTGGCTAGTGAAGCGTTTTGTAAGAAAATAAGTTCGTGAATGGCGTCTTCGGGCGTTTTTTTTCTATACTCAAATTAAAGGAGAGAAACACGATGAAAAAATGGATTGTCAGCTTCACCGTTCTTGCGTTAATCTTCGCGCTCGCCGCTTGCGGCAAAAAAGCCGTCCGACGGCGGCACTTCCTCTTCCCCTGCACCATCGGCAGGTGGCGATAATAAAACAGTAACCCTTAAGGTGGCGGCAACCGCTGTCCCTCATGCGGAAATACTTGAATTTGTGAAGCCCAAGCTGAAAGAGCAGGGCGTGGATCTACAGGTGAAGGTGTTCACGGATTATGTGCAGCCGAACGTACAGGTCAATGAGAAGCAGTTCGACGCGAACTTCTTCCAGCACAGCCCTTATCTGGAGCAGTTCAATAAAGACAAGAACATGAATCTTGTAAAAGTGGCCGGCGTGCATATCGAGCTTTCGGCATCTACTCCAAAAAAAATCAAGAAGCTTGACGAACTGAAGGACGGAGCCACCGTCGCCATCCCTAACGACCCTACCAACGGGGGCCGCGCACTTGCGCTTTTGGAGAAATCCGGCGTGATTAAGCTGAAAGATGGCGTAGGGATCAAAGGCACCGTCAAGGACATCGTGACCAACAGCAAGAATGTCAAAATCAAAGAGCTTGAAGCCGCTATGCTGCCTCGCGTTCTGGATGAAGTCGAGCTTGCTCTGATCAACACCAACTACGCTTTGGAAGCGAAATTCAACCTGTGAAAGACGCGATTGTTTTGGAGGATAAGAACTCTCCTTACGTCAACATCCTGGTCGCCCGTCCCGACAACAAAGACTCCGACGCCATGAAAAAAAAGCTCGCTGCAGCTTTGAACAGCCCGGAAGTGAAGAAGTTTATCGAGGACAAATATGCGGGAGCGGTCGTTCCGGCATTTTAATGAGCCGGCTTCGGCCGTCTAAATAGAAGCACCCCTCCAAGCAGATCAGCCTTGTACTATAGGGCTATTGGGGAGATCCCGTTCTGCCTGGAGGGGCGTTTTGTTGTTCTCGGTCATTCGCTTTGTTGTTTTGTACACAATGCACTATAATACCTCGCAGCCCACCCGCGTCAAAAAATTTGACAAACGCCTGCTGCCCCTGCTCATCCCTCTTGTACACGCCGGCGTCCTCAAGTACGGCCAGAAACTTGGCGCCGACTTCCATCTTCAGCTTCTCTTCCGCCTCCGCAGCCGACAAGGCGCTGCCGTACTTCGTCAGCAGCTCGTCGATCCATGCCGCATGCTTGTTCAGCTCGTGGGAGCTGTTTTCCCTAAGCTCCTGCGAAACAGGAGCCTCTCCGGTCAGAATCCGGCTAATCATCGCCAGCTCCCGCTGCAGGCGGCCAGGCAGCACCGCAAGCCCCATCACTTCAATCAAGCCTATGTTCTCTTTCTTGATATGGTGAAGATCCTGATGCGGATGGAAGATTCCGTCCGGGTGTGCCTCGGAAGTCCGGTTGTTGCGCAGCACCAGATCCATCTCATATTCGCCGTGCGCGTTATTCCTGGCAATCGGCGTTATCGTATTATGCGGCGTCCTGCTGGCCCCTTCTTCAGAATAGGCCGTGATTTCCGCCTCGTCGTCGCTGTACTCTCTCCATTCGTCCAGAATGCGGGAGGCCAGCTTGAGCAGAGAATCCTCCTCGTGGCCGGAAATGCGGATGACCGACATCGGCCATTTCACTATGGAAATTTTCAAATCCGGGAAATCCTTGTGGCTGAAGCTGCGCTCTGAGGGCGCTTTTTTCCATCGCAAACCGGTGGCGTCCTCCCTGGAAATGGTCATGGTTCAGGATCGAACCGCCCACAATCGGCAGATCTGCATTGGATCCGATAAAATAATGCGGGAACTGCTCCACGAAATCAAGCAGCCTTTCAAACGTCGCCTCGGATATTTTCATCGGCACATGCTCTTTATTAAAAATAATGCTGTGCTCGTTGTAATACACATAAGGAGAATATTGGAACATCCAAGGTTCTCCGTCCAGCTCCAGCGGGATGACCCTCAGGTTCTGGCGGGCCGGGTGATTCAACCTTCCCGCATACCCCACATTGCTGATGCACAGAAGGCATTTGGGATAGTTGCTTTGCGGAGCCGTCTTGAGCAGGGCGATTTCTTTAGGATCCTTTTCCGGTTTGGACAGGTTCACCGTAATCTCGATATTGCCGTACGCTGTCGGCGCCAGCCAGTATTCGTTCTTTTGGATCCGGTCCATCCGGATATAGTTCGAGTCGATGGATTGACGGTAGAAATCGTCCGTCGCCCGCTCGATTCCCTGCTGTCTTGCCGTAGACCAGAAGCAGTGGATGACCTCCGAAGGGCGGGGCATAACCAGACCCATGATCCGCGCATCCATCAAATCTCTGTAAGTCGAGTTGTTCTCCGCCAGGATTCCCTGCTCAAAAGCGTAATCCAACAAAGCTTCCAGTATGGGCACCGCACTTTCCAGCTCCTCAGCCGGCACTTGCCCTTCATACGGCTCTTCAATCTGAAGCAGATCCAGCAGAGTATTGCGGCAAGAATACACATCCATCGCCTCGATCAGCCTTCTTTGTTTGGCGAACAGCAGCAGCCTCTCTATTTGTAAAGCGGCATTCTCTTTAGTCTGGTCCATCTTCACGCCCTCCTCCTTACAGAATCTGGTTGAGAAAGCCCTTGCCTTCAGGCATGGATGAATAGGCTTCAAGCAAAGGGGCTGTCAACAGACAGCTTAATTGCACGACACGCTTCTATTCCTGCTCACTTTCCGTATCCCTGTTCCTGCTCACTTCCCGTAGCCCTGCGGATGGCTCTGGTGCCAGTTCCAGGCGCTCTCAATAATTTGCTCCAAAGAATCGTGCTTCGGCTTCCAGCTCAGCTCCGCTTTCGTACGGTCGGACGAGGCGACAAGAATGGCCGGGTCCCCCGCCTTCTCGCTTCCACTTTGGCCGGGATAGCATGTCCTGTCACTCTGCGCGCAGCCTCGATCACTTCCTTGACGGAGAAGCCTTTGCCGTTGCCCAGGTTGTAAATCTTGCTTTCCGCCCCTTCGCGCAGCTGATTCAAAGACAGGATATGGCGTCCGCCAAATCCGTCACATGGATGTAATCGCGGATACAGGTTCCGTCCGGGGTGGCATAGTCATCGCCAAAAAATCGAGATGTGCGCACGCTGATCCAGCGCCACCTGAAGAATAATCGGGATCAGATGCGTTTCGGGAGAATGGTCTTCCCCGATTTTGCCGCTTCCATGCGCACCCGCCGCGTTGAAATACCGCAGTGATACATAGTTGATGCCGTGGGCGGTGTCGAACCACCTCATCATTTTTTTCCATAGCCAGCTTTGTTTCCCCATAGGCATTGGTCGGCAGGGTACGGTCCGTCTCCAGGATCGGCACATTCTCCGGCTCGCCGTAAGTGGCCGCTGTCGAGGAGAAAACGATTTTCTTCACTCCGTACTCGTTCATTTTGTCTAGCAGGCACAGTGTTCCGTAGACATTGTTGTGATAATATTTGGCCGGGTTCTGCATGCTCTCTCCAACCAGGGAATTCGCAGCAAAATGAATTACCGAATCAATCGTATTTTCCTTAAACACCGTATCCATAAAATCTCCGTCGCGCAGATCTCCCACATATAGCTTGCCACCGAGCAGCGCTTCCTTGTGTCCCTGCCCCAGGTTGTCGACAACGACGACTTCCTCGCCTTTGTCCAAAAGCTCCGCCACAGTATGGGAGCCGATGTACCCCGCTCCGCCAGTCACTAATACCGCCATCTTAGTTTTCTCCCTTCCATTCCTTAACTCCGTCGCCGATATCGCAAACATAAAATGCGGCTGTGAGTCCGGTTTTCTCTTTGTAGTCGGCTCCTACTTGTTCAATGAAACGTTCCACACTGTCTTGATGAACCAGCGACACGGTGCAGCCGCCGAAGCCTGCGCCCGTCATGCGGGATCCCAATACGCCAGGAATTTGCATAGCCGCTTCCACCATCGTATCGAGCTCGAAGCAGGACACCTCGTACAGGTCGCGCAGCGATTCGTGGGATTCCTTCATCAGCCTGCCGAATGCTTCAAGATCGTTGTTATTCAATACTTCCATTGATTTAAGGACTCGGTCGATCTCCTCAATAACGTGCTTGGCACGCTTGCGAACCACTTGGTCCTGGATCAAATCGGCGTTCTCGTTGAATTGTTCCGCGCTTACTTGGCCAAGCAGCGTAATATCGGTAAATTTTTTCACGCAAATCCTCGACCGCTTGCTCGCACTGGGCCCTTCTTTCATTATAAGCCGAGTCGACCAAGCCTCTCTTCTTATTCGTGTTGCCGACAACCAGCTTGTAATCGCCGCTCCGGAAAGGAACATGCTGAAATTCGAGCGTGTCGCACATGAGCAGGATCGCATGGTCCTTTTTTCCCGTTAGCTACAGCGAATTGGTCCATGATGCCGCAATTGACGCCGACGAATTGGTTCTCGGCCTTCTGCGAAAGGAGAGCGATCTCTACCGTATCGGTTGGCTGATCTTCCATCGACAACAGTGCGTAAGCCGTTACCACCTCAATGGAAGCGGAAGAGGAAAGGCCGGACCCGTTAGGGATTTCGCCGTGGTAAAGCACGTCATAACCGCCTACGGTAATCCCCTTTTTTCAGCAGCTGGTCGACGATCCCTTTCGGGTAGTTCATCCAATCGTCGGCCTCGTCATATTTCAAGCTGCTTGTGGAGATTTGTTTGCGGAGCTCGAAGTTTGTGGAAGCCAGCCCCAGCTGCCCATCCTCCCTTGGACGGATCAGCATCGTCGTTCCAAACGTCAGCGCCGCAGGGAAGACATAGCCGCCGTTGTAGTCCGTGTGCTCTCCGATCAGATTAACGCGCCCTGGAGCGTGAAACACGCGAACCGCTTCTTGATTGCCTCCGTATAACGCGATAAACCGGTCTTTCAACTGCCCTATATCCGTCATCCCAAAACACCATCCCTAAGCAGAATTTTGTGTTGTGTTATTTGCTTTGTATGATTGATTCTATCGTCAGTATACAGCACATCAAGGATTGCCGCCAGGAAACGATGTCAGGTCTATATGGAAAAATGTCAGTTTTTTTTCGATAACTTGTTCTATGCCGTGGTATACTGGAACTACTCTATCCGCTCGTGGAGGTGATACACTGTGCCCAAACCGGAAAGCTATTCCGTCATTTCCAATCCTTTTCCCGACCCCATAGAGCTGCTTGTGCTGTTTTCCGGCAGCGCCAGACAGTCCCAGGCCATAAAGTCGGCCCCAAGGTCGTTGATTATTACCTGATCCACC
This sequence comes from Paenibacillus sp. JCM 18996, assembly GCA_001313085.1. Next base: position 55,470 of record BBFE01000002.1, read on the forward strand.
ATGTCGCGGAGGGAAGAGGCACCTTCACCTGGCTGGGCCAGCAGTATGAATTGGGGGCCGGAGACAGCTTCCTCATCCAGCCCGACACGCTGATCACTTATACAGCCGACGAGCAGGTGCCTTGGTCTTATCAATGGGTGGCGTTCAGCGGGCCGCTGGCCTCCGGGCTTGTGGCTCCACCGGCCTGTCGCCCAGGCAGCCTGTCCTTCATTCGCAAGGACGGGGCATTTCCGCACTTTTTTTTCAAAGGATCAAAAAAAATACATTAAAGCTAAGAAAGCCGAGCTTGAACCTAAAAGTCAACGGGTATCTGCATCTTCTGCTCGCCGAATACAAGGAGGCTTCCCGCCCTCAGACTGAAGGCGCCGACGAGACCAACGAAATGAAAAAAAACCGTTCGGCAGGCTATCCATTATTTATCAAGCCAGTACTCGGAACCGATCACGATGGAAATGATGGCGGAAAATCTCGGCTATAACCGCGCTTACTTGTCCAAGCTGTTCAAGGAGCATACCGGAATCACTCCGGTCACTTTTCTGCTACGGCTGCGGCTCGACAATGCACGTCGGATGCTGCGTGAACGGCTGGAGCTGACCGTGGAGCAGATCGCATTCTCAGTCGGCTTCCGCGACCCGCTGTATTTTTTCGAAGCAGTTCCGCAAAATGTACGGCCGCTCTCCCACCGATTACCGGAATTCGATTAAGAACCTTTGAAGGAAAATGCGAAATGTACAAAGGCTACATCGTCATTTCGCCGGCGGCAACGGCCAGCCTAACGTAACCACCGACTATCCTTCCGTCCAGCGCGCGTTGTAAGTGAACAGCGATGCCATCCTTGTGGCCAAACAGGGGGTTGACGGGGTATATGACGGCGATCCGAAGCACAATCCTCAAGCGAAAAAAATATGTGTCTTTGCCCTACGACGAGGTGATCAAGAGTGATCTGAAAATTATGGACCAATCCGCCTTCATCCTGGCGAGAGAATATAAGCTGTCTCTGCACGTCTTCAACTTTGACAAGGCAGGGTCCATGAGCCAAATCTGCGAGGGTGAGGATATCGGGATATTGATCAGCGGCGTGGCAAGAGTGGAATTCGAAGGGCCTAGTGACGAATAATAAAAAAGCCCTCTTTTGGCCCACCTTATAGAAGAGTCGCAACGAAAGGAGACCGCCAAAATCATGCCAGAAAACAAAACGCACGACTACAATTACACCGGCACAGGGAACATGAATGCGGAGAACCAGGACATGGAGTTGAATTTCCTGGCGAACGCCATAGGAGCAGCAGTATTAGCGGATTCGAAGGGCGTTATTCCGCATATCGTTCACTCTCAGGAGGAATAACGGACTTGCAAGTCTCTATTCTGTTCAATAGTATCGGAGGAAGCCGGCAACTCAAAGAATAAGGACTTCGAACGGCGTTATCAGGTTAAAAAAAAGTATAAAAAAGGACCAAGATAACGCCTCGAAAATCCGCTATATTTGGAGACAGCGGGGGTAACCAGCAGGTTTCGCGTTTGCACTCCTTTTATATCAGACCGCGCAGATAATCAACCGAACGTTTCGTATCCTCGGTCATCGAACGGAGGGGCTGCAAACCGCCGGGGTGCCACAGTTCCAGCGCCAGCCATCCTTCATAGCCGGCGGCTGCGGCGGTCCGCAGGATGGCGGCTATGTCGACTTCGCCTTCCAGCAGGTCCTCCGTCGACATCTTTCCGGTTAACGACACGCTTGAAGAAGCAATGGACACGAACGCACTGGTCAATTACGACGAAACGGCTAAAGCGGGTAAAAAATAATAAAGAATAGTGATAAGTCATCCTTGTGTGATTGGGCGCTGCGAGCGCCTAACAGCAGCGGCATGCCGCACGCGAGGATGGTTTTTTTCCTCCAATAAAGCATTTCTCCCCTTCTCTCCATTTTCATAATACTAAATTTCCATAACATCTATACGAAACCGCTTTCTGTTTCAGGAATTTCGCCTAAAACGCATCGGCTGCTGACGGAGTTTGTTTTTTCAGGCTCAACCACTTGATTATTCCAATCAAATCCCGTTTAAAAAAAGGTAAAAAAAACCATTTCTCCGCATTTATCTGAGGTAAGTCCGCCTTTTACAAAACAGGCGCGAAGCCGCAGGCTTTGGCTGCCTCTCCCTACACATACGGCGAAATCGGTGCGAATACTATACATATAGCTTTTAACAAACAGAGATAGAGAGTTAAGGGGATGAAGAAGGCATGCAGCTACATGGAAAAGTGAGATTTTTTAATTTGCATCCAAAAAAAGCCCGGCCGACGCCGAACCGCCCAAGGAACCGTCGCCCTCGAAAAAAAGCAAAGATCCGCCGGTGGAAGGCACGGCACTTATGGTTTGCGCTTGTCGTCGTTGTGGGAATGGGGGTTCTGGCCTCGCTGGGAATGGCATGGGTATGGGTAAAATCCCTCGATATCGGGAAATTGAGCAAGCCGCTGCCTGCGCCGTCCTATGTCTATGACCGGAGCGGTGCGAAGGCGTCGCAGCTGTCCAGCTCAACCTTGGAGCCCGTGAAGCTGGAGCAAATCTCGAAGCATATGAAGAATGCGATCATCGCGGTGGAAGACCGGCGGTTTTACACGCATTCCGGAGTCGATCTGGTGTCGATCTCGCGAGCTTTGTACAGGGATTTACGTATGGGCAGCTTTGCTGAAGGAGGAAGCACCATTACGCAGCAGCTCGCCAAGAATATGTTCCTGCCAACCGATAAATCGTTAGGACGCAAAATGACGGAAGCCGGATACGCCTATAAAATCAACAGCACCTTTACAAAGGACCAGATTCTGGAGCTGTATTTGAATCAAATTTATTTCGGAGAAGGCGCGTATGGGGTACAGGGAGCGAGCAAGCATTATTTTAATAAAAAACGCAGCCGACCTGTCCATCGAAGAAGCGGCTCTGCTGGCGGGCCTGCCTAAAGCGCCTTCCGCGAACAATCCTGTGAAGAACAAGACGGCGGCTTTGGACAGAAGAAATGTGGTGCTCGCACTCATGAAGGAGCAGAATTATATTACCGACGAAGAGTACAAATTGGCGCTGGCAGCGCCTATCGCTCTGGCAACCGAGAAGCCCGACGACCTCAAAGGGAAGAACCCGGCTACGTGGATTATGTGATTGATGAGGCGACCAAGGTTTACGGCTTTACCGAGCAGCAGATTACAACAGGAGGTCTGCAACTATACACCGAGCTGAATCCGGCCGTGCAGGCGGCTGTGGATGAAGTATACGCCAATAACGACTTCTTCCCGACCAGTCAGCCCGACCAGCTGATCCAGAGCGGCGCCGTCGTATTGAACCATTATACCGGCGGAATCCAGGCGATTGCAGGAAGCCGCAAGAACAGCGCAGCCAGAGGCTTTAATCATGCTACGGAGCTGGCGAATCAGCTGGATCCGCATTCAAGCCTATAGCGGTGTACGCCCCGGCTTTGGAAAAAAGGATACACCCCTAATTCCATACTCTACGACGGGCCTCTCGATATCAATGGGTATAAACCGCAGAATTGGGACCGACAATACCGAGGCCAGGTGACCATGCAGGATGCGATTATGAACTCCTGGAACATTCCTGCAGTTTGGCTGTTGAATGAGATTGGCATTACGACCGGCATGGATTTTACGACAAAGTTGGGGATCCCTTTAACCAAGGACGACCGTAAGCTCGGTATAGCCTTGGGCGGTTTATCGAAAGGCGTTTCCCCGTTGCAGATGGCGCAGGCGTTTTCCGCTTTTGCCAATCAGGGATCTATGTTCAAGGCCCATGCCATTACCAAAATCACCACTGCGGACGGCAAAGTATTGGCCGAAGCCAAGCCCTCCCCCACACAGGTGATGAGCGCCCAGAACGCTTATACCATGACACAATTGCTGCAAAATGCTGTTATGAACGGGACCGGCCATAATGCCTTGCTGGACCGTCCTGTCGCCGGGAAGACCGGTACGACCCAGCTGCCGGCCACAAAGGAATTTGCCGACATCGGCAACAACGGAACCAAAGACGCCTGGTTTGTCGGGTACACACCGGAGCTCACCGCAGCGATCTGGCTGGGCTACGACAAAACGGATAAGAACCATTACCTGACCACTTCCGGCGGCGCGGCTCCGGCGGTGCTGTTCCGCGAAATTATGGTCAGGGCGTTGAAAGGCACCACGCCTATGCCGTTCAATGTGCCTCAAGGCTATGTGAACCCGTTCCAGCAGGCTCAGTCCCAACCTGCCGATCAACCTCCCGCAGAGACTGCCGCGCAGCTGCCGCCGCCTCAACAGCCGACAGTGCAGCAGCCGAGACCGAAACGGGATAAACAGCAGGATATGAGGGATCAAGTCAATAAATGGCTGGAGCAGCAGCGTAAACAAAACAAATATGACCATGGCCGCGGGAACGGGCGTGGACAAGGCGATGAACAAGACGATTGAACTACAGGAACCCGCTTTTCCTCGGAGGGAGAGCGGGTTCTTTTTTTTACAGCTGAACAGTATTAGTAGCGGGGACTTCTTCTCATAGCCAGAATCGTCACAATGGAAATGATAATCCCGATTATTCTCGGTATGTACCCCAAGGCCGGAATAAAGCCCAGCAGACCCATAACCAGATTGACCGCCGTGAAAGTTACCGTTCCGTTGCGGTTGACGATACCAAGCACCATGCTGATGAAAATGCAGGGAATGACCCAGCCGGAAGTCCAGAGATAAACAAAGGGGATCAAAGACAGCACATAGCCCGCGGCAATACAAAGTTCAACGATCGCCTGCACGCCGTTCAGAAGCTTTGACGTTTCCGCTCTCATTTTGCACCACCTCTTCCTTCAAATTTAGAAATCAAAATTGTCCGGGTCGGCGCCCACCCGCCTGTCCTGGTTCAATTCATCCACACGCGCCATGTCCTCCGCCGAAAGCTCGAAGTCGAAAATGTCGGCATTTTCGCGGATGCGGGACTCTGTCACCGATTTGGGAATGGTTACGACGCCGTTCTGCAGGTCCCAGCGAAGAATGACCTGTGCCGCGGATTTGTTGTATTTTTTTTGCCCGATTTCGATCAGGGTCGAATGGTTGATTAATTCTTTACCCTGCATAAGCGGACTCCAGGCTTCCAGCTGAATCGAATTCGCTTTACAGAAGCTTAGCAGCTCTTTCTGCGCAAGCCTCGGATGATACTCCACCTGATTGACCGCCGGTACGATCTCACTGTTGCTCATCAGGTCCTGAAGATGGTGAATTTGGAAGTTGCTCACTCCGATCGCGCGGACACGTCCGTCTTTGTACAGCTTCTCCAGAGCTTTCCAGGTCTCGTTGTACTTGCCTTTTACCGGCCAATGGATGAGGTAGAGATCCACGTAATCCATGCCCAATCTCTCAAGGCTTTCATCATAAGCTTTCAAAGCGCTTTCATATCCTTGATCAGAGTTCCATACCTTTGTAGTTACGAACAGCTCGTCCCGCGTAATGCCCGATTCTTTGATCGCCTCGCCCACTCCGGACTCATTCTTGTATACAGCAGCCGTGTCGATGCTTCGATACCCGGCCTCAATAGCCGCTTTCACCGCGCGTTTTACTTCTTCCCCATCCTCCGCTTTCCAAACTCCTAGACCCAGCCACGGCATCTTAATTCCGTTATTGAGTTCCGTCGTCGCCTGAATGCTGTTTACCATATGTAACTCCTCCCAATTCTATATATAATAAAATCCATTACAGGGACATCATACCATACAAAAGGCACAGTAATAAAACCGCAGGAACGAAGGATTCTGACCGGGCGAAAAAAAGGTTAAATAAAAGAACAAAAAAACCGAAAGGAGCTGCGGAATAATGCTCGTAAGAACTTACAGCCAAATTCTAGGTGTTGTCTTCGTGGCTTTGGGACTGTTCAGCTTCTACGCGCCGTTCCGGGATACGATGCAGCTGGCCACGGTACACGGCCTGGTTTACTTCATCACGGGAATGGCGGCACTCACAGCCTGCACAAGATCTTTCCACAGCACGATGTGCTGCCGGATGATCGGCGTCGTTTATCTGCTGCTGGGCCTCGCCGGACTGTTTTCCAGCCAACTGATGGGAGTCATGAGTGTAACTCCGATTCTCACCGTCATCCATTTAGTCGTGGGGATTTCCGCCTCGGCGCTGGGATTTTTTTGCATGAAGATACGATTGACAGGAACACCCCCGCCGTATGACGGGCATTACTTGGGCGGCTCCGGGCCGCTCTTTTCTATTTGGCAGGCAGGTGTTACTTTCTTGCATGATCAGGCAGGCTCTTCATACTTGATCCGCGCGAGCTGCTGTCGACCACAATCGACGCAGGCCAGCAAGCGGTGCCGCTGCGCTTTCTTTCTGAATTCTGCCACTATTTGCATGCTTCAAACCCGTTCATTTGGTTTTATTACTGTCATACTATTTCGCTTGATTGGGGTCCCAGCCATGAAACCTAATGCCGCAAATCCGCTATACCCGATAAAGAAAGTACATAACCGCCGGCGGCGCCATCTCAGGGTCCAGGCTGTTCTCGTCATTGTAATCCTGTGGCTGGCCGCCGTGATGCTGTATCAGACGCAGAAGCCGCTCCCGGCCGGAGTTTCTTTTGAAGGAAAGGTCCACCACGTGCAGGATGTCGACTTTCTTTGGGATTTATCCTATAAAAAAAAGCCGGACGGTTCGCAGACCTACGACCAGAGGATCTTCGACCATGTATATCAAGCGATCGGCTCCGCGCAAAAAAAATTTGTGGTAGTGGACATGTTTCTGTTCAACGGATATTACGATAAAAAAACAAATCTTTCCCCCCTCTAAGCGAAACGCTGGCGCAGAAACTGATCGACCGCAAGAAGCAGGTGCCTGGGCTGCAGGTCATCGTTCTGTCCGACGAGGTCAACACCTCTTATGGCTCTCATCCGGCCCGCGAGTTGGAAAAGCTCAAAGCGGCGGGCATCCCCTGCCTTATTACACCCACGGATCAGCTGAGAGACTCCACTCCGTTCTATTCCGCGGTATGGCGTACTTTCCTGCAGTGGTTCGGCCAAACGGGCAAAGGGTGGATTCCGAACCCGATGGCGAACACCGCTCCTCCCATGACGCTGCGCTCTTATCTGGAGCTGTTCAATGTAAAGGCCAACCACCGCAAAGCCGTAATCACGGAGAACACCGCCATTGTCATGTCCGCCAATGCGCACGATGCCAGCTTTTATAACTCCAATATCGGTTTTGAAGTAAAAGGAAGCGCCCTGATAGAGGACTCGCTGACTGCAGAGCAGGCGGTGTCCGATCTGGCTGGGGGACCGAAGCTGCCCGAGTACAAGAGCGACGGTAGGGAATCGGGGGACACTGGCGTACAGCTGTTAACGGAAGGCAAAATTTACAGCCATCTGCTGGATACTATAAAAGCGAGCAAGCCCGGCGATACGATATGGATGGGGATGTTCTACCTGGCCGACCGTTCGGTGATAAGGGAGCTGCTGCAGGCGGCCGAAAGAGGCGTGAAAATTAACCTGATCCTGGACCCCAACCAGAACGCGTTCGGCCAGGATAAAATCGGCATCCCCAACCGCCCGGTGGCGAGGGAGCTGATGGAGAAATCGAATGGCCGCATCGAAATCCGCTGGTATAACACACTGAAAGAGCAGTATCATACCAAACTGTTAATGGTGACCAATGCCACGCAATCCGTTATTCTGGGCGGTTCCGCGAATTTTACTCCCAGAAATCTGGACGATCTGAATCTGGAAAATAATCTGCTTGTCACCGCGCCTTCCGGCAGCCGGGTGGCCCAGGAGACGGGCGCCTATTTCCGCAGGCTGTGGAGCAACGACGGGGCGCAGTATACGCTCGATTATCCGGCTTACGAGGACAAGATGGTTCCTGTCAAGAGAGTACTGTACCGGCTGCAAGGGCTGCTGGGCTTTACTACGTTCTAGCGTCCAATCGGATAACGCCTATAACATGAGATTATTTAGACAAAGCTTTTTTTCGCCAGCATCAACGCTCCGCACAGGCCTGCGTTATCGCCTAGCCCCGGCGGTACGATATACCGGTCTATCCCCGACAGGATTTCTTCTTTTTTGCACATAGCCGTTTAACGACTCCTGCACCTTTTGCCTGATGAGCGGGAACAGCTGGGCCTGCTGCATTACGCCGCCGCCCATAATGATCCTCTTGGGGGACAGGATATAAATGAACTGCACTGCCGCTTGAGCCAGATAATGCGCTTCCACCTCCCAAACCCGGCCTTCCGCGACCAGTTCGGCCCCCTTCCTGCCCCATCTCTTCTCGATTGCCGGACCGGCCGCCATACCCTCAAGGCAGCCTCCATGAAACGGACACGCTCCCGCAAACTCATCCTCCGGATGCTTAATCACCGAAATGTGGCCCATCTCCGGATGAAGCAGTCCGTGCAGCAGATTGCCTTCCACCACCGCTCCTGCCCCGATCCCGGTTCCTATGGTAACGTATACACAGCTGTCCAGCCCTTTAGCCGCTCCCCATTCCGCTTCGCCAAGCGCCGCCGCGTTGACATCCGTATCGAAGCCCGCCGGTACCTCAAAATGCCGCTTTATCCCGCCCAGCAGATCATAACCGCTCCAGCCAGGTTTGGGCGTTGAGGTGATATAGCCGTAAGTGGGACTCGAAGGGTCCAAATCTACAGGGCCGAAGGTGCCGATCCCCATCGCTTCTATGTTATGGCCTTTGAAGAAATCGATGACCTCGGAGACGGTCTCTTCAGGGCGCCTTGTCTCGAAGCTGGCTCTTTCCATAATCTCTCCGTTTTCATTGCCGATGCCGCATACGAATTTTGTCCCGCCGGCTTCAATCGCTCCCAATTTTAACATCAAGCTTCCTCCCAAGGCAGTTGATAGATTAGTGACTATGTTCAAGATACTCGAACGGTTGCTTTTTTTTCAATAGATGTTTCCATGGCAGCAGAGCGTTTTGTTTTGGTTATTCATCCCGTTGTTTCGTAAAGGAGAAGCCGTATGACCAATTCCGAACCGGATGGCAAAATGCGTATCCTTCTCGCCGCCAAGAAGCTTTTTTGCCCATCAGGACTTTGATGCAACAAGCGTGCGCCAAATCTGTGAGGAGGCCGAAGCGAATGTAGCGCTGGTCTCTTATCACTTTGGCGGCAAGGAAAAGGTTTTTTAACGCGCTGTATGACACTTTTTTTCCCAACGAGCCGTATCTCGCTATATGAAGACATCCTGACAGATCCCGTCCGCGGTGTCGCTTTGGTAATCCGGGAGGTGATCCGCTTTCGCGATCTGGATCCCGAAATGGCGGCCATTACCGTTCGTGAAATCGTCACGCAGAGCCCGCGGGGCGAGCAATTGAAAGAGCACACCGTGCCTCTGTGGCAGAGGCTGCGTCAAATGCTGGAGGAAGGCAGAAAGAAAGGTTTCTTCCATTACGAATCTGCGGAACTTGCCACGATGTTTGTTATGGGTGCTGTGCTGTTTCCCGCGGAATCCGCAGTGACGAGAGCGCTGCTTAGCGGAACTACAATTCCTACCGATGTCAAAGTCGCGGAGATCACTCGCTTTGTTTTTAGCGGACTTGGCGCCCCGGACCTTATACCGGTGAAAATTGAAAGCGACTAGAGAAAGGCTGACTTGTTCATTCCGGTCTTCAGCCATGCTTGTCGCAGTAATTCAGTTGCACAAAAAAAATCGAGGCCTCTCAAGGCCTCGATTCGTTATTTTTTTTCAGGGGAATCCCCTGTTCCTTGCATCGCTTTATCAACAGCTTATATTCCCGCAGCATGGCGAGCCTCCACGGCACCAGCATGCCGAACGCGAGGATGAAGAAGATACCGCCCGTCTGCATAATGCTCACATATTGCTCCACCAGATCATGCAGCACAATTCGAAGCATGAGCAGCAGGAATATAAACACAATAAACATCTTGGAACGCTTCAGGTAGATCTCACCGTCCACTACATGGAACCTGGATGCCCGTATCAGCGGATAGGAGAACAGCAAGCTCCCGCCACAAAAGCGATCATCCCCAAGTCCAGGGTATTCGCGCAGCCGGAACGATAAACATCCCGAACCCCGTAGCCATGCCGAGCGGAGGGATAATGATTTTTTTTCAAAGTTGTCGGCTTGTCCGATGAGCGCATCCGGAACGCAATAACGGTTAAACCGCCGATCAGCGAGATGACGATGGAAGCGAAGTGTGAAAGCGAGAGGCTGTTCACCATTTCTCCCTCCTCTGTTCAGTGTAATGTTCCGTAATCCATTTTACACCAAAAGACGTATCACTACCAACCGACGGTTCCGCCGCATAATTATTGCACAGTCGAGTTAAATGTCATAATCCAAACCGAACCGGCTACGATCGTAAAGACGATGACGACACCAAGAATCAATGCCATCACGTTGTATCTTGGCTTGTCGCCTTCCTTAATATGCATGAAGAAGAATAACTGAACAAGGAACTGCAGTACTGCCGCCACAAGCAAAGAAGAAATCAGCGGCAATCCTCTGATGCCGGTGTTGACCACCAGAACCAGCGGAATGATGGTCAATACGATGGAAAGAATGAATCCGATCGTATACGATTTGAAAGATCCATGGCTTTCGTGTGCTTCATGTTGTGACATGCTACATCACCCCCAACAGGTAGACGACGGTGAACAGGAAGATCCAAATCACGTCAAGAAAGTGCCAGTACAGCGTAACGTTAAACATTTTTCTCTCGGTAATCGCATTAATTCCCCGGCGGTTAATCTGGATCATGATCGCGATCATCCACACTAATCCCAACGAAACGTGAAGACCGTGTGTACCTACCAGAGTGAAGAAGGCCGACCAGTATGCGCTGGTGGAAATGGACGCTCCTTCTCCCACCAAGTGTACAAACTCGTTTATTTCGAGACCGATGAACGCTAATCCCAACAAAGCCGTAACGATCAGCCATCCGATCAGCGCTTTTACTTTACCTTTGTGCATAGCGAGTGACGCCAATCCGCTTGTATAGGAGCTTGTGAGCAGAATGAAAGTTTCCGCCATAAACATCGGAATTTCAAACAGCTCTTTGCCCACGGGGCCGCCTGCGGTATGAGAGCGCAGAACGACAAAGGTCGCAAACAAGGAACCGAACAGAACGCAGTCCGTTACGAGGAAGATCCAGAAGCCCAGCTTCTTCAGGGCTTCCTGCTCCCCATGATGATCATGATGATCATGATGTGCCGCAGCATGTGCCATTATCGAACCCTCCCTATCGCAGCTTCAGCTTCCGTGCGCTCAATTTCATCAACAGGGATGTAGTAATCGGTATCGTATTGGAAGGATCTCGCCAGCAGACAAGCGCCGACTCCAATAAATCCGATGATGCCCATCCACACCCATCCGAAGGTTAACCCGAAACCTACAAGGAACCAAAAACGCCGACATGATGAACGGAATACCCGAATTTTTTCGGCATATGAATCGGCTCCAGATGAACGGCCTGTTTCTTGGAAGGAGCTTTCTCCATTCTCTCCTTCGCTCTCCAGAAAGCGTCCTGCTCACTGGCATCAGGCACAACGGCAAAGTTGTACAAAGGAGCCGGAGAAGGAATCGACCATTCCAGGGTGCGTCCGTTCCATGGATCGCCTGTAGTGTCTTTCTCCCCCATTTTGATACTGTAAGCAATTTGCCATACTTGGAAAATGAACCCGATACCCATCAAAAAAACGCACCGATAGTGGAAACGAAGTTAGCCGGAGCCCAGCCTGTGTCCCAACCGTAAGTGTACACTCTGCGAGTCATTCCCATGAAGCCTAAAGCATACTGAGGCATAAAACATACATAGAAGCCGATATTCCACAGCCAGAACGCCCATTGGCCCAGACGTTCGTTGAGCTTGAATCCGAACATTTTTGGCCACCAGTAGTAAATCCCTGCCAGGTAGCCGAACACTACGCCCCCGATCAGCACTTGGTGGAAGTGGGCGATCAGGAAGTAACTGTTATGGTATTGGTAGTCCGCAGGAGCAACTGCAAGCATGACCCCTGTTGCACCGCCAACGACAAAGCAAGGGATAAAGCCCAGAGTCCACAGCATAGGCTGCTTTATCTGAATCCGCCCGCGGAACATCGTAAACAGCCAGTTGAAAATCTTAACCCCTGTCGGAATCCCGATCAGCATCGTCGAGACGGCGAAGAACGCGTTGACGTCTGCACCCGCACCCATAGTGAAGAAGTGATGGACCAAACAAAGAAGGATAATACAGCGATTAGCATCATGGAGAATACCATGGATTTGTAGCCGAAAATTGATTTTTTTTGGAGAAGGTGGCCACGATTTCAGAGAAAATACCGAAGGCCGGAATGATCACGATATAGACCTCGGGATGGCCCCACATCCAGATCAAGTTGACATACATCATTGGGTTTCCGCCCAGGTCCGTCGTAAAGAAATGGGCTCCGAAGAACCGGTCGATGAACAAGAGAGCCAAGGTTACGGTTAGAATCGGGAACGCGAAAATAATCATAATTGAGCTGGAAAGAACCGACCAGGAGAACAGCGGCATTTTCATCAATTTCATGCCGGGTGCTCTCATTTTCAGGATCGTTACCAGGAAGTTGATCCCGGTCGCCAAGCTGCCGATTCCTGAGATCTGAATTCCCCAGATATAGAAGTTCTGTCCAACCCCCGGACTACCATACAATTCCGATAAAGGCGGATAGGACAACCATCCTGCGTCGAGATCCCCCGATTACAAAGGACAGGTTCAACAGCATCGCTCCAAACATAAACAGCCAGAAGCTCATTGCGTTCAGGAACGGGTAAGCTACGTCGCGTGCTCCAAGCTGCAGCGGAACGACGATGTTAAACAAGGCGAACATCATTGGCATCGCCATGAACAGAATCATGATCGTACCGTGGGTGGTGAATACCGCGTTATAGTGATCCGCATGCAGGAACTGCACATTAGGCAGCGCCAGCTGCAAACGCATCATGATGGCGTCGACGCCGCCGCGGAAAAGCATAAGCAACGAGGCGATCAAGTACATAATTCCGATCTTCTTATGGTCGACGGTTGTGATCCATTCCCGCCACAGCCAGTTCCATTTCTTGAAATAAGTAAGAATGAAGACGATGGCTACCGAAGTTAAGCCGATCGCCACATCCGCTCCATAAATGAGCGGGTCGCCGGTAACGAAGAATGTAGAAGCGAATGCTTTAATCTTATCTAACAAAAGGGGTCCCTCCTCTCTCTATTGCTTCATATGAGACATATCGTGCTGCTTCATGTTTGACATATCGTGCTGGTTCGTATTTTGCTTCTTGCTGTCGCCGTTCTCAGGCGCCGGCACTACGTTAAAAGGATTGTCTTTGGCCGGCCCGTTGACCTTCCGGTCTTCATTCGTCGCATGATGGTGTTCTCCGCCGCCGTTCTTATTTACGATATATTCAAACAGCCCGTCAGTAGGAAGAATACGTCGCTTTATCGGCAGTCCCTTTTTTGAGCTAAAGTATTATAGCCTTCCTGGGTAAGAGCAGGCGATGATTGCTTAGCCTGTTTGGCCCATGCATCGAATTCGTCCTGAGATTTCGCAACGACCTTAAACTGCATATGGGCGAAGCCGGATCCGGAGAAGTTGGCTCCCTTACCATCATATTCGCCAGGGTGGTCCGCCTGCAGCCAAAGCTGCATCGCCATACCCGGCATCGTATATTCCTGTCCTGCCAGCTGAGGAACCCAGAAGGAGTTCATCGGCGCGTCGGAGGTAAGGACGAATTCCACAGGCTTGCCTGTAGGAATTTCCACATAGTTGACGGTGGCAATCTTCTGGTCGGGATAAGTAAACAGCCATTTCCAGTCGAGCGAAGTCACCTCGATCTTGATCGGCGTCGTGTCCTTGACAGGCGGCTTGACCAGCGCGTAAGTATCTCTTACGGTAAAGAATCCGAGAACTGCAATGATAATGATCGGAATCCCCCACCATATAGTTTCAAGTGTCTTGCTGTCATCCCATTCCGGAGTATACGGCGCTTTGTTGTCCGGAGTATCCCGGTAACGGTATACTATATAAATAAGAAGAATAATGACAGGAATTACAACAACGGCACACAAAATAATCGATAAAATAATCAATCGGGCTTGAGTCTCCGCAACCGGCCCCTTCGGGTTAAAAAACTACATATTTACTGTCGCATCCGGCAAGCATTAGCGTAGTGAACGCAGCCAGGACGGCCAGGTAGATACGAGCGAGCTTCCCCTTGTTACTCCCCACCACTTGTCATCTCCTCTCTAGCAACCTTGCATAAATGTTATCAATAAAATACCAGCTACATCATCATAAAGCATTTTCAGTGATTTTTTTACACGCCAAAATGAAAATTCGAAAAGTCGTATCATTTCTGTTGAAAAGTATTCATAAGATTTTCACTAGTTGATCATATCTTTGTTGAAATATGGTGCTTTTACGAACTATTGCTATTTTAAGCACAAAAAAAACCTCTCAGGAAACTTTCGTTTCTTAAGAGGTTTTAATCATCTCATCGAATTCTCACACGATTATCGTCACAATCTCTCGCGGTTGTTTACATGCAGCAGCTGGAAAACCGAGCTCATGATAAAAAAAATTCCCATCCCTGCGATCAGGAAGCCCATTCCGACCATCAAATTCATATTCTCCGTTGTGAAATCCGCCGCATTAAATATAATCAACAAAATTCCGGTTATATTGGCGATCCAGGAAAAAAAACCTGCAGCAGTTGAACGGCTCTGAGTTCTTTTTTTTCACCCATGGTTGTTAGCCCCTTTGCTATGTAATGTTTACTCTTTCTTTATATTACCACATTTGTTCTCAAAAATGTTCATAAGTTGGTCAAATCTTAGACAAATTTTTTTTTTCAAAAAAAACAGACTCTCCGGCTCAAATGAACCTACAGAATCTGTTAGTGTTCTCTCGCGGTTTCAATAGCTTTTCGTTTGCATTTGATCGAGACTTTTGAACTCATAGCCCATCTTTCTCGCATCATCGATAATGGAAGCCAACGCCTCGGCATTATCCCTGGACACCGAATGCAGCAGAACCACCGCGCCGGGATGAAGTTGGCCCATCACATGGTTGTGCGCGTACGATGCGCCCCTCTGGACCTTGGTATCCCAGTCTTTGTAGGCGATCGACCAGAATACGCTCGTGTACCCGCATTCCTTGGAGACGGCCAGCATCCTGTCGCTAAAAATGCCTCTTGGCGGGCGCAGAAACCGCATTTCTTTTTTTGTCCCGTCAGTGCGGCCACTTCCGTCTTGACCTGGTCCAGTTCTTCACGTATCCTGGCGTCGGAAATCTGCGACATATCCGGGTGGCTCCAGGTATGGTTCCCGACCAAATGCCCCTCCGCGGCCATGCGCCTCACAAGCTCCGGCTGGTCCTTGATATAGTGGCCTGTAATGAAGAAAGCGGCAGGTACCTTTTTATCCCTAAGCACGTCGAGTATCTTCACCGTATAGCCGTTCTCATACCCGTTGTCAAATGTAAGGTACAGCTCCTTGCGGGACGTATCCCCCCAGAAAAAATGGCCCCGTGCTGCCGAAGGATGCCTTTGAACCCCTCTTCATCTATGGAAGCGGGCTTATGGTTTTTTGCTTTTCTTGAATCCAAAATGAAATGGCGATTCTGCCAATGCCGGCGCAGCGTCTATCATGAACAACGAGACGATGATCAGCACAACGGCGCTAAGTGTGGTTAAACGCTTCAAAGTTCGAATCCCCCCTTCTTCAAATGAAGCTGACAGGGGTAATATGCCATGAAAACCGTAAACTTATGTGCTCGATTCGATCAATACTCCAGGTTATCTTTTAATGACACCTGTCCAAAATCCCCCGTGGAAATGCTTGGGTTCGAGTGTAATGACGAATGCTTTGGGTCGAGAGAAAGAATCGTATGGTACAATTGCGCCTGATTCTTTCTTTTCGCCAAAATCTCCATCACCAACCGGTCTCCGTCCCGGCCGCTGCCGATCCAGGCCGTCACTCCATAACCCTTGGAACGAAGAACACTCTCCATTTTCCCGTCCGCCTTGTTGCAGATGACCTTCAGGGTAATGTACCCGAGAGCCAGCTTTTCCTCTATCCATGAGCCTGTCAGTATGCCCAAGCCATATCCAGCCGCATATACGGTAATACTGGCCACATGATTCAAATATTGGAGCACCAGATTAAGACCGAATACGTAAACTGTAATTTCGATTGTACTGATTAAAGCAGCGATGTATTTTTGCCCTTTCAACGTAAGAATCATCCTCAAAGTAAAGGCGGAAACATAAACAATTTGAATGAAAAAAAGATTAAAAGCAGAATTTTTGCCATAATCCTTGCCCCCTTCACTGGTTGCAGTCTCTGGTGCGTTTCGTTACGTTCATCCAAAAGAGGGCTAAAAGAAAAAAAAGGCCGGTTAGCCCCTATACGTGGAGAATACCAAACCTTCCGGCAAATATCAAATGAGATCAGCCTGTTCGTTTACTTGTATTTCTTCAGAATGTAGCGCCGCCTGTCCTTAATTTTGCGGTACATTTTCTTGTCCTTAAGGCGCTTGAAAGTTTGGTTGGCCGGATTCGTATTCGCTTCAATGATCCAGATGCGGCCGTCGTCATCAATCCCGATATCGATACCTAAATGGCGGATTCCCGGAAACTTGCCGTCGAGAACTTTCGCCAAGATCTTGGAAATCGAATTGATTTTTTTTCGTGTCGTTTTTTTCCACTTTTGATTCGTCATTAAAAAAAGAGATCCGAGCACCTTCTCGACCGATTCGGGACGGGCCCCTTGATAGTAATTGGTGACAAAACGTCCGGCAGCCCCTACCCGTACTACTTTACCCGAAACATACCAGTGTGACCTCGGTTTCTGCATGTATACGCGTATATCGAACAAACGCTTCCTGTACCTCGCCAGATTCAAGCCTTGCTGGACGAGATAGCGATGACGGCTTTGCAGCACCTTTTTCAATTCTGTCAGGAGAGAACTGCGCCGAACCTCCTTGTGCTTAAGCCCCCAAGACACTTGATATCGGTGCCTGCTCTGGCGGCGGACCCTGACAATCCCCTTTCCCTGGCTCCCTTTATCCGGCTTAACGAACACGGAGGGATACTGCCGTACCATTTCGTGCAGACGCTTTCCGCTATACCAGTGCGTTTCCGGAAGGTGCCGGCGCAGCACTCTATGCTTTCTCATGGTGTACTCTTTTAACATTTTCCCCTTTACCCTTCGAATGGCATAACGTCATATCACCCCTTTAATTTGGCAGTTACCGTATCCTATGTCAGTTGTACAATCTTTGAATGAGTTAACTATCCCTTGAATCGGCGGTTTAACCATAAATCCGCAGATGCTGTACATGCCATACCAAAAAAAGCACTCCTGCCGGGGCCGTCGACGAAAGGTCGTGAACAGCTCCGGGGAGTGCTTCTTTTTTCCTATTAAAACTTGCCTTGCCCGATTAAAATTTTCCCGACCTGAACATCGAGTACAGCAGCCACAAAAAAACATCAGCCCGGCCACAGTTGAACCCACTTCCATGACGGGAAAATGTAAAATGAGCGCCGGCACCTTGCCGAGCGAAGAAGCGATGATCAGTCCGACCATAATTATGCTGAAACAGAGCAGGACAATACTGATCGTGATACGATTGCTGATCTGGTCCAATTTGCGCAGCAGCAGCTCGATCTCCGGAATGCCGATTTCCACCTTCAGCTTGCCGGTCCTGACCAGTGCAGCGAGTTGGCTCGCTTGCCGCGGAAAACCCGCCATCGCCTCCACGAAACCGGTGAGCTGGCGCCACCATCTCTTTTGCATCCGCTCCGGATGAAACCGTTCCTTGATCAGACGGCGTCCGAAAGGCTCAGCCAGATCCAGCAAGCTTAGCTCCGGGTACATTTTTTTTCCGCGACTCCCTCTACGGTTAGAAGGGTCTTGCCCATCAGGATCAAATCGGTGGGAATAAGAATATTGTGCCGTTTGGCCACCAGAAACAGTTCACTCAGCACCTTGCCTATACTGACCTGCGAGAACGGGATATCGTAATATGCTCCCGCAGAATATCCAGGTCCTGCCGCAAGGCCCCTGTGTCCACATCATCCGAGACAATCCCGAGCCGGAACAGTGCCCTCACAATACCGTCGCTGTCTTTGCGCATCATCGCTATAACCAGTGTGCTGAGGTGGTCCCTCATATCCTCGTTCAACCGGCCCACCAGACCGAAATCGACAAACGCAAGCCTGCCGTCCCGCATCACGATGACGTTGCCGGGATGGGGATCGGCATGAAGAACCCTTCGATCAGCAGCTGGTGAAGGATGGCCTTAACGAGATGCTCCGCCGTATCCTTCATGCTGTGCCCCTGCTGCTGCAGCTCTTCATACTGGTTGAGGGTGATTCCGTCTATAAATTCCTGGGTGAGCACTTTAGACGTGGTGCACTCCCAATATATTTTGGGAATACACACATGAGGGTGGCCCTGGAACTGACGGGCGATTTTGTCCGCGTTACGTCCCTCATGTGTGTAGTTCAACTCTTCCCGCATCGACTTGGCCAGCTCTTCCAGCATGAGACGGATCCTGTACTTGGCCACCCAATCGACCCTGCGCTCCGCCAAAGCGGCAAGATCCAGCAGAATATCCAGATCCCGTTCCACGATTTTATCGACTAGCGGGCGCTGCACCTTGACCGCTACAGCCTCGCCGCTTCTCAGCCGTGCATAATGAACCTGCCCGATCGACGCTGCGGCAAGCGGTTTATCACTAAACTCGCTGAAAATCTCATCCATCGGAGTATGTAATTCCTGCTCCACGATCGCTCTAACCTCTTCAATTGAAAAAAAGGAGGCACTTGATCCTGAAGCTTCTGCAGCTCCTTGATGATGTCCTCGGACAGCAGATCCTGCCTTGTGCTGGACAGCTGGCCGAGCTTGATAAACGTGGGGCCTAACTCTTCAAGAACGAGCCGAATCCGCTCCCCGGACGTCTTGGCCGTTTCTTCAGGATTTCTCCGCATCCATTTTCTCGGAAGGGCAATCAAATGGAACAGACCCAATTCCTCTACCATATATCCGAAGCCATGCCGTACCAGCGCCACTACAATTTCCTTATAGCGGTTGGTGTGCCGGATTTTAATCGCCATATTACAAGGTTGGAGCTCGGAGGATTTCAGTTTTTTTGCTCCAGCTCTTGCAAATCCTGCTTCGTAGCCACATCCATGTCGGCCAGAATTTTGCGAATCTGGTCCTGCACCATCCGCTTGATTTCGCTCTGCTGCTCTTCTCCTCTTGCGATCAGACGGTCCACGACTTCCTTCGATTCGTTGCGCCCCAATTCTCCTTTGACAACCAGCTCATCCACAAACTGCTGCACTTTTTTCCCGGCTGACGGCAGTAATTCCCAGACCCAGCGCAATGGCTTTCCTCAAAATATCACTCATCGACATAACCTCCTTCATTATAATATTGATTACCCAAAATAAAGGTGATAGTATCTCTTCGGTTCGAAGATTAGCTTTTTTTTCATTGAAAATGCACAGGTTTATTTCCCGCGCAATAACAAATCTCTCTTTTAAAATTTAAAAAAAACTGCCTATACGGCTGACTTCAAAAAAAGCCAAAACCTCCATAGACAGTTTCTCTTGTTCCGATTAATACGCCAATGTAAACAGGCCGTGGATGTGGGAAAGGTAGCGGATGTTGCTGCCTTCCTTCATTAACGATGCCGGCAAGCCTTTCAAGCGGATCTGGTTCCCGCCCACGGTGCCGATGGCATCCTTGCGGCCCAAGCTGGCCAACGTACCGGAGAACACCGGTTTGAACGTCTGCATTGGAGCGCCTTTGAAATAAGCGAAAATATTGTAGCCGACGTTCTCGCCCATCTGCCATGCCAGCTGCGCTGTCGGAGGTACGGACGTCCTTCCGGTGCGAACACGACTGCGGCTGTCTCCGGCAAGGAATACGTCGATGGGAAGTCGACTGCATGAACTCATTGACCGTTGCACGGCCGCGGTTCACTTCGATACCGCAGCCCGCGACTACGGAATTGCCCTGCACGCCGCCGGTCCAAACAAGCGTCTTGGTTTCGATCGTGCTGCCGTCCTTTAAGGAAACGGTGGTACTTTTCATCTCGGTGATCGGCAGGCCGGTCAAGAATTGTACTCCGCGGTTCTGCAGGCTTGTCTGGGCGCGCTCGATCAATTCAGGTGCAAAGCCTGGAAGGATGCTTGGAGCCGCCTCTACGCACAGCAGGGAAATTTCTTTAGGGTCGATCGCGTACTGCCGGCAGAGTCCCGGAAGCATGTCAGCGAATTCGCCGACCAGCTCAACGCCTGTAAGTCCGCCGCCGCCAACCACAAAGGTCGCGTCCGCTTTGTTCTTGGTTCTGCTGTACTCTTCGATGCGGCTTCCACATGCGCCCGCAGACGGTTAGCGTCATCCACGGATTTCAGGATAAAGCTGTGCTCCTGCAGTCCGGGAATACCGAAGAATGCAGTTTCGCTGCCCAGCGCAATGACCAAAGCGTCATAGCTCAATTTCGCGCCGCTCGCCAAGGTAACCTGTTTCGCGTCAGGCGAAATTTCCTTTACCGTGTCGATCTTAAGATCAATGTCTTTGCCGCGCAGCAGCTTCTCCAGCGGCAGCGCCACGGCCTTCTCGTTCACATTTCCTGCTGCCAGACGATGCAGCTCCGTAATGATTTGATGGGTCTGAAAACGGTTAACGACCGTGATAGCAGCTTCTTCAGCCGACATATACTTGCGGGCTGTCATTGCGCTTAGCAAGCCGCCGTATCCGCCGCCCAGAATCAAAATATGTTTCGCCATGCTCATCCTCCGTCCTTTGTTCCAGCATATTTGATTATTTGTTTTTTTTGGCGTTCGGCTAATACATCCAGGAAGGCTTGTCCAAAACGGAACATCTTCTGTACTTGCGGATCCTTCAGCATTCTAAGCAGGCCGAATAGGCCGATGGTATTCGCATCCGCCTGTGCGCGATCGTTCGCTTCGATAGCCGCCGCAGCGTAATCCTTTGCTTTTTCCTGTATTGGCTTCACGATTTCCTGCATCCCGCCTGCCAAATCGTCGATCAGCACACGGTCGGTGGCTACGGACTGGGCGAAATCATAGGTCTTGGTCAGAAGAGTCACCATTTCCGTCAATTTTGGCAGATTCTCCACCAGCATCGTAAGCGATTCCTGAACTTCCGGCTTCATCAGCTGATCGAGCACATCCGGTTGCTTTGCCGAGGAAGATGTGGAATTTTCCGGTGCAACCGTCTCTTGCGCGGCTGCTTGTTGAGCAGTAGTTTCTGACATAGAAAAAATTTCCTCCTTTGCTGTTAGATACAGATATCCCGTAGTATGGTTTCGAACCCTGCTTCGCATACGTGATTAAGCCGACTGCCTCTGCCGCATGACTGTTCTCCGTGGTGCCGGGTCACACTCATATCAATTATGAACGTTTTCATAACATAGGAAGCATTCTACTTTCTCTAAAATATGTAGGACCAGGCTTCGAATGGAACTCTATTTACGATTTTACCTCTCACCATGCATAACTGCAATAAAAAAAAGAGACGGAAAGAAAAAAAAGAATAACGTTCACCGGCTAGGATTCGGCCCTTTTTCCTCCCGGTCAGAACCGGAAACGCGGGGAATGGCTGCGCTGAGACCGAACATGACTGCCGCTGTGCCAGCAAGAAACCACAATGTGCCCGTACTGCCCCATAGATCCATACTTCTCCCTGCTGCAAAAGGAAGCACGGCCCCTCCGATCCCGCCTGATGCAATAAGAAGGCTGTTGGTCCTCTCCGTCTTCCCCTGGAGCAGCCGGTTCGCAAACACAAGCGCGATGGCGAACAGCCCTGACATCATCAAGCCAAGCAGAAGAACCGCTGCATAAGCGCTCCACAAGTGCTCGGCAGCCGTAATAGCGGACAGCAGAACGATCGCGCTGAAGGTTCCGATTTGTATGTAACGCGCATAACCGATCCGTTCGGACAGCCTGCCGGCAAACAGCCTTCCGATGGTCATCGTTCCCCAGAACATGGAAACGCTAAGCGCAGCCCACGCCTCCTTCACCCCCAGCTTGTCTATGAATATCGAAGGCAGAAAATTGGCAAAGCTCATTTCGGTACCTACGTACAGAAAGAAGAACAGGATCAGGACGGCCAGGACGGGCAACTCCTCCTTGGCAAATTTATTGTTCACCGGGGTATTTTGCTCAGCCGACGATTCTCCGGGGTCCAGACCACCTTCCAGCTCTTCGGCTCTTAGTCTTGCCCATAAGACAAAGGCAGCCAAAGAAATGACCGCAATGAATGCAAAGGACCACCTCCACACATTGAAAGCGACGAACCATCCGGCCAGCAGCGGCATGATCAGAGCTCCCAGCCCGAAAAAAAACCTCCAACCGGCTCATGCGCTGCCAGCTTTTTTTTCCGTAAACGCCATAATGACAATCGTACCTATGATCGCTTCAATGGTGCCGAAACCAAAGCCGGCAATGAAGCCGATCGGATACAGGGCCTCCCACAAAGGGATGATCGTATACACCAGCTCCGCCCCCGCCAACAGACCGATGGCGCTGAGCAGCAGACTCTTCTTTCCCAATCGCTGCGTCAACACCGGACTAACCAGAACACCTGCCAGGAAGCCGATAAATTGGGCAAAAAATGAGAGAACCGCCTTCCGAGTAATTTCTCCCGAAGTGCTCTAGAAGCTTGGGCAGCAGCGAGCCGATCACTACATGCGCAAAACCGATCAATAAATAAGACAAGCAGCCGAGCCACAATACCTTTTTCATTTAAAATGCCCTCCATCGCCGTGAATGCCAGTTATTCACTTCGATCATCACCATATACCGTCCATTCAAGCGCCCGATGTGAATCCGGCTGCCGTAGTCGGCAATCTTGCCTTTCACCGCCACGCCGTCGTGCTTGAACTTCATCTCCAAGTTCGGCTGCACCTCCACGATCTGCGAAGCCGCCTCCATCACATGCTCATGCGTCCATTTTTTCCTGCATATCCCGCTTGTCCCCGAAGGCCCACAGCTCAAGATGCTGCTCTTCCCGCTGCCATGTGCTCCTTTGTTTTCTGTGGTGTTTATTGGCTATGTCTATTTTCAGAGCGAATCCCTCATTTGTCAATTGGATGCACGTATCTTCGAAATAGAAAAAAAGGGCATCTCCAAAAGGAAAGCCCTTCTTCTATAATATGAAAATTAAGCAAGGCGGCCCCGGCTAGGAAATGTGCACGCCTTTCTTCAGCGATTTCATGTCTTTATTCGTGTTAATCAGCTGCGGCAGCAGCTTAACGCTGCTCACCATCGGGGAATGACACTGACGGCAGGTCGGCATATGCTCGAAAGCAAAGTTATCACGCATCCAACCGGTACAATCTTCGTTCTCGCAGGACCAAATGGCAGTGTTTTCATGTGGTATGTCCTCTAACGACTTTTTTTTCGATTATACATTGTAAATCCCCTCCTTATTAAAATAACCCCGCAAAGTAAAGCAGGAACCTTGAAGGTCATGCCTGGTACTTTGCGGGGAATCCTGAAAAAAATGTAAAAAAAACTGCTCCCAACGTTTGTTAAGAGCAGTCTTGCGCTTGGCTTACAGTTTTACTACGTTCTCAGCTTGCGGTCCGCGGTTGCCTTGTACCACATTGAATTGAACGCGTTGGCCTTCGTCCAAAGTTTTGAAGCCGTCGCCTGTAATCGCGCTGAAATGCACGAATACGTCGCTTCCGCCTTCCACTTCGATAAAGCCGAAGCCTTTCTCTGCGTTAAACCATTTTACTGTACCTGTTTCCATTAGGAAAACCTCCAAAATTTTATTAACATGTTCTTTTTTTTATTCTTCTGATAAAAATAAAAAATTCACACATTGAAAAAAGGTTCCATCGTACAAATGACTACCCTTTACAACAAGTGAATTCAGGATTCAATTTACGAATAAGTTCATATTACCACCTTTTGATTTGAAATGCAAATTTATTTTTTTTCTCGCCATTTAATTCCGCGGAGATTTTTTTCAAATGCCAAATAAAAAAAAGTGAACACTGCTGTTCGCAGATGTCCACCTTATATGTGACAGACAAATAATTCAAGAACTAATTCAATAGATGCGGAAAAGTTGTTTGGTTTCTCATATAGCGGCACATCTTCGTATTATCAAGTATTACTTAGTCGTACTTTGCTATACTAAGACCAGTGACATAAAGTAACACTTAGGAATACTTAAGATTACTCAGCACTGCCTTATCTTCAACATACTCTTAAGTCCATGACTCAATGTCCTCGTCGTCGATATCATCCTCGACCGGCGCGGCCGGCGCTTTGCCCTTCGGCTCCTCATGCGGCTTCACTTTCGCCTTCTCTTTCGGCTCCTCATGCGGCTTCACTTTCGGCGCTTCCTCCGAAGCTCGTCTATCAGCCTGTTATCAATATGTCGGGCCGCAGCTGCCGACGATGTCGCGACCGGACTTTGCCCAATCGCCTGCTGCACTGCAGCCGTAAAGCTGCGTTCGGCCGGTACAAAAGCTTGCAGATTCCGTACCCCGTTCTCATGCAGCTCCCTTTCGATCAGAAAACGGATGGAATCCATCAGGTTGGTCTGCGCATTGATCCACTTCATCACGGAAGGATCTTCTGTTTTTTTTGGTTTTCAGACTTATATTGTCGCCGGGTTGTTTCGTTTTTTTTCATGGATGTCACCTTCTGCCGCTTTTAGGTTTTACCGGGAATCTTATAATCTCTAAGCCGGCTGCATAGCCTTGTTTTTTCAGAGCTTCATAGATTTTTTCCGCGGACAAAAGCATCCAATCCCATCGCATTCATCTGTACCGCATATTCGGAAGGAATATATAACAATTTGATTTCCCGCTCGTCACAAAGCTCCTTCAACTGCGGATACAGAATAGTCCTCATCAAAATGCTGCCGCCGCCATAAACGCAGACCACATCGATCTCGTTTCTTGCCTTGGTCAGCTGTCTTTTGACATTCTGGATGATCTGTCTCACTTGGCTTTCCAGGGGCCTTTTCAATGTTTTAATCGCTCTGGCGTGATATTTGTGATTTGGATTCTTGATGACGTCGCTGAAAAAAAACTGCCGCGGCTGTCGGGAAGATGGATAAGCCGGTTGAATTCATCCAACGCTTCCTCAATGGCATAACCTGCGCCATGATGGCTTCCGTGGACAAACTGGCGCAGAAATTTATTGCCCTCCGTAATCGGATACTCGGTCGAACCGTCCCCGATATCGACATGAAGGATGCGTTTATCCTTAAAATAACTGCCGTTGAACTTCTCATCAAGCTCGTAGGTTTCGGTAAACTCCTGGAAAATGTCTCCTTCTCTCCAGTTGCCTTCCACATCTTTTTTGCAGTGTAAAAAAATGACAGGCGTCGCTTCAGGAACCACTTTCGTAAAGCTGAAGGTCATTCTGACGCTCACACGCTGGATGCCGAGATGCACAGTCACATGGTGGGAACCGGTCATAAACCTTTTCTCGAACTTGGCGGAATTTTCATCCGTGTGCTGCGTAACCGGAAGAGCGGTCGCCATATCCACTTCCAGCTCGATGCTCTCCGGAATGGTCTTCTCTTCTTCATATGCCTTCTGTACGGCTACAGCCGCAATCTGCGCAAGCGTGTTGATAAGCGGCAAATCCATGTCGCATTTCAGATCGATTCCGATCTGCAGATTGTCCAGGATCTCGCCGCTCTCCAGTGCGAATTTTCCGATATAGTACATGCCCGGCCGTGCCGCCGGAGAATCGATAGTTACGACCAGCTGTTCCTGCAGGTTTTTTAATGAAGCTCTCAGGCGCCTGCTCTTCGCTCCACGGCAGCTCGTCCACCGTACAGTTGACATTAGGCTGCTGGACCGGTTTTCCGTCAATAATAAGGTCATGCTCGCTATTTCCATTGTCGTTGCCTACAAAAAAAATGGTAGTTCATGAAGATTGGCCTCCTCTATATATAATAGGAATCGGTATTACTTTGTCACACTTGGCGTAATTATGCAAACCGCCAGGGCTCCGTTTCGTCAAGACAACGCACTATTAGCTCCCGTAATTAAATAAATTCCATTTCAATTCCATTTTTCCTGCCGATTTCATAAAATTCTGAATATTACTAACATTTTATCCACGCCACCGAACATCATTGTTTCCTATCCAAAGGAAAAAAAAGCCGCTGGCCGACCTTCTTGGCCGGACAGCGGCTTTTTTCCAAGCCTATTCCTCAAGCTTGTTCAGCAGCTTCAATTTCGATGGAAATCTTCACTTCGTCCCCGATGAGCACGCCGCCTGTCTCAAGCGCAGCGTTATAAGTCAGTCCATAGTCGCTCCGTTTGATGCTTCCGACCGCGCTGTACCCGACTTTTTTTGTTTCCCCATGGGTCTTGGCCCCCACCTTCGAACGAGGCTTTAAAAGTCTCAGGCGAGTTACGCCGTGCAGCGTCAGGTCACCGGTCACGTTGTATTCCCCTTCCCCCGTTTTAGTGATCTGTGTCGATTGGAAGGTCATCTTCGGTTGGTTTTCGATGTCAAAAAAGTCAGCGGAGCGCAGGTGCGTATCACGATCATTATTGCGGGTATCCACGCTGTTAAGGTCGACGATGATTTGAATGTCAGCTGAACTCAGGTCGGAAGGGTCAGCCTCGATGTTCGCTTCAAAGGAATGGAAAGTTCCTTTTACCTTCGCGATCATCATATGTTTCACTGAAAAATCGATGCTGCTGTGACTAGGGTCAACAGTCCATTTTGTTTTTTTGCCATTATAAATTCCTCCAATTCATTATTGCTTACTTTTATTTATTCACTAACATTAGTTTATTAGGTCCCATTCGAATTGTCAACCCTGTTTTTGTAAATTAATTTTCCTCCTTCATAAGTTACTATACTAATTTTGGGGCCTAAGGCGAATACGATATTAACAAAAAAAAAAGATGCCGGAATCAGCTTCCGGCACCTGGACGATTTTGTAATTATGCTTTTTTTCGACTGCCACAAAGATTCGATTTCCTCCAGCGATTTCCCCTTTGTCTCGGGGACAACACGCCAGGTGAAGAAGAAAGTGAACACAGACATCACGCCGAATATCCAGAAGGTGACCGACGGCCCAGCCGTAGCAAGCATCGGCGGAAACGATTGGGAAACGACATAATCCGCCGCCCACAGCGCCATGGAAGCGATCGCGGTGGCTTTTCCGCGTATGCGGTTCGGGAAAATTTCGGACATGATTACCCACACGACCGGCCCCAGAGACACAGCAAAGGAAGCGACATACAGCAGAATAAAGATAAGTACCATAGGTCCTGAAGTATGGCCTGTATGAAAAGCGAATCCTATGACGAACAGGGACAGTGCCATCAATCCGGAACCGACCAGCATGAGAGCCTTGCGTCCTGCCTTGTCTATGAGCCACAGGGCCAGGATCGTAAACAGAAAATTAATCAAACCGACCAGAATCGTCTGGATCAGCGAGGCATTGGTGCCTGCACCCGTTTGTTTGAAAATTTCCGGTGCATAGTACATAATCGCGTTAATTCCAGTGACCTGCTGGAGAATCGCCAGTACCACACCCACGGTGAGAGCAAGCCTCATGCCCGGGGCAAACAACTGACGGCCGGAGCCGCTTTCCTGTTTAAACGATTCTTTAATATCAAGGACTTCCTTTTTTGGCCAATTCTTCTCCGTGAATCCTCAATAAAATCGGAAGAGATTCCGCGGCCCTTCCCTGCTTGATCAACCAACGAGGCTCTCGGGCACAAAAAAACAGCAGTACAAGGAACAGCAGTCCCGGCAAAACGCCGAATCCGAACATCCACCGCCAAGCGGTTGAAACGCCCCATGCCTGATCTCCATATCCGGCTATTCCCATATTTATGAAGTAGACGAGGAAAATACCGGTTACCGTCGCCAGCTGGTTTAACGCCACCAGACGGCCGCGATATTTGGCAGGCGCGATTTCCGCATTGTAAAGAGGACATAGAGTTGAGGTGATACCGATGCCGAGTCCGCCGATAATACGGGCGATAACATAACCGGTGAATGTGTCCGGAATGGCGGAACCGAAGGATCCGATAATAAACAGGACCGCAGCGGAGATCAATACTTTTTTTCCGGCCGAACCTGTCGCTCAGCACGCCCGCTCCCGCAGCCCCGGCGATACAGCCGATAATCAAGCTGGAAACAGCCCAGCCAACCTGCACGTCATTTAAGAGGAACCGTTCTTTCATAAAACCGATGGCACCTGACACAACTGCCGTGTCAAATCCAAAGAGCAAACCGCCTAAAGCGGCTACTATCGAAACAAGCGTCACAAATTTCATGCTTACTTGCTCATCCTGCTTCTTGTTATTTTCGCTTACTTGTTCGTATTGTGCGTTGATGTTTACGCTCACTTCACTTTTTCCTTTCTGACTTATCCGTGCTTGCACGGGTCCTTTTTTTTATATTTTACCATTGGTCAAGAAATTTGCATGAAAACTCACCTGGCTTGTCCACCTTCTGACCTGTGACGAGCCGTGGAATCATTATACCATGCATCAAACCTGATATATCGGGCCATTCCCTTCACTTATTTGCTGTTTAACAGCATTATATCGAGTGCGACCCCCTCCGCATCTGTGAATTGCTCGCGACTAGCATATTTTTTTGCGCCGCCAACACAAAAAAAGTCCATGCCTCCTTGGGGCATGGGATCCTTTTTTTGGGGTATTAAATCAGTTTGAATAACCAAATCTATACACCTCACAAGCCAACCCGTTACTCCCTCGGGCATTGACTTTATTTGGGCTGGCCCCGGTATTCGGTCGGCGTTACCCCGGTCACCTTTTTTTTAAAAAACGCGGCTAAAATAATTGGGGTCTTTATATCCGACCTGATAACAGACTTCCTTCAAACTGAGCTGCCCGTCGCCGATCAAGTTTTTTTGGCCTTTTCAATGCGCAGCCTTGTCAAATAGTCAATGAAGGTTTCTCCGGTCTGCTGTTTGAATACTTTGCTGAAATAATGCGGATTTAAGTGGACATGCTCCGCCACTTCTTCCAGGGAAAGTTCCTCGTGGAACTTTTCTTTAATGAACGCGGCCGCGCGGTCAAGCACATTCCATGTTTGCTGCTCTCGTTCTTCACGGATCTGCCTGATCGCAAGCTCCACATACGTGCGCTGAGAAGTGTTGTCGATGCCAGGCCTTTGGGCAGCTTCCTCTTCATTTTCCGTCCGCAGAAGCTTCAGGTCGTCAAACCTGCATACATTTCCCCACGTTTTATGGTAAGTTGACGCAAACACGGCTTCATAGTATGATCTCCTGATTCCGTCAATATGCGATTTAACTGATCCGATTCCCACCGAGGAGTCGAGACCGCACTGCTGACGCAGGGAATCCACAAGCTTTGAGCCGAGCAGAAGCGAATCTTCAGCAAAGCTGCGGCCCGCCGGTTCCGCCTTTTCGATCAAAAAATATTGCCATATGCCATGGATCATGGGACTCACGACACAGCCGTACCTATCCTTGACAAAGCCTTTAGCGAGGCTTTTTTTTATCGTATCGTAAATTCGTTTCTTATCCTTGTCTGACCTCTCTTCAGATGATTGCCTCAGCTCGGATAGCGCGACCACAAGGGAACAGCCTAGGTCTATAGAAAGCTGCAAAATATCGGCCATCTGCTCCAGATCGGTTTCTTGCACTTGGTCCGCCATAAACGCCAGTGCCATTTCCGTTTCCGCAAGCGGAAGCAGTTGAAAGAACTTCTCTCGTACGACAAGCTCCTCGTCCCTCCTGGTTTGCTCCTGTTCGATCTCATCCGCCAGCCGCTGAAGAAGAGCCACGATTTGATCGCGTTTAGCCGGCTTCACCAAATACTCCTTCACCCGAGGGTCAGGGCCTCTTTGGCGTATTCAAAATATTCGTAAGCGGTCACGAGAACCATTTTTTACATGGGGATTGCGCGCTTTGATTTCCTTGAGTGCCTCCAAGCCTTGGATCCCAGGCATCTTAATATCCATCAGGACGATATGAGGACGATATTCTTCCGCCTTTTGAATGGCAGTGCGGCCGTTCTCCGCGTGAATAATTTCGAAGGTATCGGGCATCATCCGGTTTATGATCCATTCGATGCCTTCCCTCTCTAACGTTTCGTCATCCGCGATCAGTATCCGATACATCCCCTCCCTCCTTTCCTGTACATGGAATCCGCATAATGACAGTCGTTCCCCGGCCCGGCTTACTGTCAATTTCCACAAGGTCCCGCCGTCCATAAAATAATTCAAGCCGCTTAAAAAAAACATTGCGCGTCCCCAAACCGGTCGACTGCCCCCTGTCCTGCATAAACACCGGCTCCGCATCAAAGCGAAGCAGGGATTCCCGGACCTCCTCGCTCATGCCGAAGCCATTGTCTGAAATCGCCACCCGGACCGTATCTTGCAGGCGTTCGATCGTGAGCCGGATCACAGCGCCTTCTTCCTTTCCCTCAATCCCATGGACAAAAGCGTTCTCAAGAATCGGCTGAAGGGTCAGCGTAGGGACATGCACGTTCAAAGCGGCCTCGTCAATCTCCGTCACAAACCGGATCCGGTCATTGAAACGGGCCTGCTGTATAACGAAGTATTCCTTCGCGTGATTCACCTCATCCCTCAGCGTGACAGGGCGATCCAATTTGCGCAGGTTGTACCGCAGCAAATTGGACATGGACACGGTGAGATCGCTCGTTTTTTCCGCGCCCTCGAGCAAAGCCAGTTTAGAGAGCACATTCAGCGTATTAAAAAAGAAAATGCGGGTTCATCTGGTTTTGCAGAGCCTTCAGCTCAAGCTCTTTCACCAGCCGGTCCTTTTCCAGGCTTTCCTTGTCTCTGGCGATCAGTTCCTTCAAATTGTCCTGCATGCGCCCGAACGCCTCGGATAAAATGCCAAATTCGTTATGGGCACCGATCCGTGGGGGGGCGGCCTGCAAATTTCCATATGAAATCTTCTTTGCGGCCTGCACCAGCTGCTTGATCGGCCTGGAAATCCCGAGAGAGATCCAATAAGCGAAAGCGACGCTGAGCAGCGTATTCAGGATATAGATGGCTACTCCCCATTTATTCATAACATCCGTATGGACAAGTATTTGCCTGTAGAATGGCTGGTAAAAGCTTAGCTCCGTGTCCACCAGCTGATGGCCCTCTTCCTGGATGAACCCCGCCGTTTTCTCCGCCTCTTCGTACAGAGCCACATAACTTAAGGAGGATTGGCTGGCCACAGCCCTCAGAACAGCTTCTTCCTGGGCGATGAAAGTGTCGATCATATTCCGGTAATTCCGCACGGCGCCGCCTGTCGCCTGGATCGTTTCTTGCGCCGACAGGCTTCCTCGTAGCCGCTCAGGATATCTCTCTGACGCAAATATTCGGAATGGCGGCTTTGGCTCCGGTCCGTTAAATAAAGGTTCAAGGCCCGCAGATTTCCCTCTGTTTGACCGGCGATTTGCTTATACAGCAGCACCCGCTCCAGCGCCACATTATAGCTCATCTGAACGGTCCTTCCGCTTTGAAAGATGAAGAAAGCAATGGAATTGTTCAAAATGACAAGCGCCGGAATGAAAATAAAAAAGCATCCTGCGTATATTCATCGGTGAACCTCTCCCGGCTTCAACCGGCTGGCATCCAGAATTTCCGTAGCCGTATATTGCTTGGCCGGCGAAGAACCGCCATTGAAATACTGATGCAGGAGAGACACAGAGGAATACCCGATTTCGCTCGGCTGCTGTACGACCGAAGCCATAATCGCCCCCCCCGGCAATGGCTTGCCTGGTCTCCCCCAAATCGTCAAAGCCGAAAACCCTGATGTCCGCCCTATTTTTTGCTTTCATTCCCTCAACAGCTCCAACGGCATCCCATGCGCTGAAACCGACAATCGTCCGGATCCCGGGATATTGGCTCAGCATAGCCTCCGTCTGCCCCGCAGCCTGGAACCGGGAAATGTTCGACGAACGCACATCCACAATTTGAAACCCCGCCGTCTTGTCGATCACAGAGCGAAAGCCCTCCAGACGCTGCAGCTGGTTTTCGGCAAGCTCGCTTCCGATAATGACCCCGATGCTCCCCTTCCAACTGCTGTCCCCGGCCACAAGCTCCCCCATCCGCCTGCCCGCTTCCCTGTTATCCGTCCCTACGTAGCCAGCCGCCTGCTGTCGGGCGAGTCCGTGTCCACCGTAATCACTTTGATTCCTTCATCTATCGCCTGGCCGATCAGAACATCATATTGTCGGTCCTTCACCCCCTGCACCAAAAGCGCATCTGGCCTGGCAGCGATTGATTTTTTCCAGAAGTTTCAATTGTTCTGCAGGGTTAATACGGATCGGGCCAGTGTACTCTATTTCCATTCCCATTTTCGCTGCGGCTTCTTCGGCCCCTTTTTTTGCATCGTTCGCCAATAAGGGTTGTCCAGCTCTTGGGAGATCAGCACGACGTGTTTTACATTTCTGTTGTCGGCTTTACTCTGCTGCATTTGCTGGACCAGACGCTCGATCGTAATCGTGGAAGACAGGAACTGAACGAGAAAATAACAGAACACAAGAAATATAGCTGACAGCCCCACAGTCCATTTTCGGTTTGACATGGAGCCCTCCTGTAAGTAAAGAAATATAGGATTATTATACAGACCCGGCAGGCAAAATGAAAATTTGCGCCACCCGGATGGGGTCCAATTTGCAATGTCAATTACGCAGTGGGTAAAATGTAAGACAGGGGAATATAATAACGCGGAATACCTCATAATGAATTTGATTTTCGGACAGACCGGCATATGCCATTTGTGCTTGAATTCAACCAGCGTGGGTACGGGGTTTCCTTGTTGCAGGAACAGTTTCAGCAATACATAGCATTTATTTTCAGGAGGTTCGACAAATGAAGCAAATACATGAGATTCCCGTTTCGATACTGGATCTCGCCCCGATAGTGGTAGGCAGCACGGCGGCGGAATCTTTCCGAAATACGCTTGATCTTGCGCAGCATGCGGAAAAGTGGGGCTACAACCGCTACTGGCTGGCGGAACACCACAATATGCCGGGGATTGCCAGCTCGGCCACATCTCTAGTGATAGGGCATGTAGCCGCCGGCACCGAAAAAAATCCGGGTAGCTCCGGCGGAATTATGCTGCCCAACCATGCTCCCCTGGTGATTGCCGAGCAGTTCGGGACGCTGGAGTCCTTGTTCCCCGGCCGGATCGATCTCGGTCTGGGGAGAGCGCCGGGTTCCGACCAGTTGACAGCCCGTGCCTTGCGGCGCGGCCCGGCAAGCAACGGCCAGGATTTCCCGGAGCTGCTTAGCGAGCTACGTTCTTACTTGACCGGCTCCGGCACACTTGGGGTACACGCCGTCCCTGGCGAGGGGATGGACATTCCCATTTGGCTGCTGGGCTCAAGCGGCTTTAGCGCTCAGCTGGCAGGACAGCTTGGCCTGCCCTTCGCCTTTGCGAGCCATTTCGCTCCGGACTATCTGCTTCCGGCATTAGAGCTGTACCGCAGCAACTTCCGCCCTTCGGAGGCGCTGGACGAGCCGTATGTGATGATCGGCATTAACGTGGTTGCAGCCGACACGGACGAAGAGGCCCGCAGGCTGGCAACATCCCAGCTGCAGCAGTTCCTTAACCTTATCCGCGGCCGCACCGGTCAATTGAATCCTCCGGTGGAAAGTATGGACGGTCTGTGGAACGACCATGAGCAAGCTATTGTCCAAAAGCAGTTGAGCTACACCCTCACCGGTACTAAAGACACGCTTCGCGAAAAAATTACAGCGTGTGCTTGATGAAACCCAAGTCGACGAGCTGATTGTCGCCGCCCAAATTTATGACCACCAAGCCCGTTTGCACTCTTATGAGATTTTATCGGAGATCGTTAAAGGGAATTAAGTTTTAGTATGTATCCGGTTCCCAGCACTAAGTAACACTCAGTGTTACTTAGTGCTGTTTTCTGAATAACAAACTGCTGATGCATTTCATCTACTCGTTAAAAAAGCTTCAGCTGAAATCTGGCTATCGCCTCATATTCCTCTGCCATCTTGCGTGAGATTTGGATATATATTGGCAGCAGCTGATGGTAGATCTCCGCATGTGCCTTAATCGGTTTGTGCTCATGCGTCGCGCCTACCATGGTGGAAACAATATCCAGTGAATCGCATTCTCCAATCGCATATAAACCAAGCACCGCAGCGCCAAGGCATGAACTTTCAAAACTTTCGGGAACTACCACTTCCTGATCAAAAAAATATCCGCCATCATTTGACGCCACAGCGGGGCACGGGCGAATCCCCCCGTTGCCTGGATTTTTTTTGGGCCGTCCGATACGCTCCTCCATCGCTAACATTACCGTGTACAGATTAAAAAAATGACCCCTTCCAGAACTGCCCTTATCATATGTTCCTTCCGGTGGTGCAGGGTTAAGCCAAAAAAAAGGACCCTCGAGCATTCGAATTCCACAGCGGCGCCCGTTCTCCGGTCAAATAGGGATGGAAAAGCAATCCGTCCGAACCCGGCCTGACCCGTTCAACAATTTGCATCAGTAAGTCATAGGGGTCAATCCCCAGACGCCTTGCCGTCTCCACTTCAGATGCCGCAAATTCATCCTTCGCCCATCGAAGCAGCATACCGCCATTATTGACCGCCCCCCCGATCACCCAGTGCTTTTCAGTCAGAGCATAACAAAAGATTCTCCCTTTCGGGTCTGTCACCGGTTTGTCAACGACGGTCCGGATCGCACCGCTTGTACCTATCGTGGCCGCGACTACTCCCGGTTCAATCGCATTCACACCAAGATTGGAGAGAACGCCGTCGCTGGCTCCTACAATAAATAGTGTGTTTACGGCAAGTCCCATTTCTTCTGCAAAAAACGGAGTTCATCCCATTCAACGCATAGGTAGTGGGCACAAGTCTGGACAGTTGGTTTCTCGACACCCCGGCGACTTCCAGAGCCTCTTCATCCCAGTCCAGCTTTTCCAAATTCATCATTCCGGTTGCTGATGCAACGGAATAGTCTACCACGTATTCATTGAATAGTTTGGCAAAAAACGTATTCTTTTATCGAGATAAATTTGCTGGCCTTTTGAAACAGATGCTCGTGGTCGTGGCGAAGCCACATCAATTTGGGCAGCGGAGACATTGGATGGATCGGTGTCCCTGTCCGTAAATAAATGTGATGCCCGTTCATTTCATGTTTTAACCGCTCGGCCCAGGCCACGCTCCGGTTGTCCCCCCAAGTAATACACCGCGTAAGCGGTTTGCCTTCGGCATCTACCGCAATGACACTGTGCATGGCCGAACTGAATGACACAAACATCACTTGCTCCGGCCTGACTTGACTTTGATCCATCACCCGCTTCAGCGATTGCAGAACTGCCCCAAAAAATTTGGTCAGGATCCTGTTCTGCGACAGACGAAGTAGGTGTATACAAAGGATAGCCTCGTTCGCCTTGGTCACGACCTTCCCGCTTTGTTCGAAGAGAACGGCCTTTGTGCTTGTTGTTCCGATGTCAACACCAATCATATACATAGGTTGAGTCATTTGATGTACCTTCTTTCCTGATGAATTCCAACCTCTTAAATCACAGTGCTAAGAAGAAGAATGAAGATCAATCCTATTACAGATAAAATCGTTTCCATAACGGTCCAGGATTTTAAGGTTTGCGGCACGGACATATTGAAGAACTCCTTTACCATCCAGAAACCGGCGTCATTTACGTGCGACAGCACAAGTGAGCCCGCGCCTGTGGCTAATACAACAAGCTCAACATTCGCACTCGGATTCTGCACAAGCACAGGGGCTACTATACCGGCCGCGGTGGTCATAGCTACGGTGCCGAGCCGGTTGCGACGCGAATTAAAGCGGCTACAAACCACGCGAACAGAATAACGTTAATATGAGCCTGAGTAGCAATCGCGGCAATCGCTCCGCCCACCCCGCTGTTGATCAATACCTGCTTAAAAGCCCCGCCTGCCCCAATAATCAATATAATCGTAGCTGTTGGCGCCAAGCATTCACTGGCAAATCGGGATACGTCATCTTTTGTGAACCCTCTGGAGAAACCCAGGGAGAAAAAAATGAAAACACAACGGCAATCAACAGTGCAATAATCTCATGCCCGATAAACTCGCAAAACTGCGTGAGGCCGCTGGCCGCCTTAGGATCGATAATATTGGCCACTGACCCGATTAACATTAACAGAACAGGCAGCAGAATCGTAAACAATGTAATTCCGAATCCCGGCAGCTCTCGATTATACTTACTTGTGAACTGCTCAGCCAAATTGACCGGGGGTTCAACCTGAATTCTTTTACCGATAAATTTACCAAATAAAGGACCCGCAAGAATTGCAGCCGGCAATCCGACAATTATGGAATAAAGAATCGTTTTTTTCCCAGATCCGCTTTGTATGCATCGATAGCAATCATCGGAGCCGGATGCGGAGGAACAAGTCCATGCACCGTAGAAAGTCCGGCCAGAACCGGAATACCGATTTGTAAAAGCGACATCTTCGTTTTGCGGGCTACGATAAACACAATCGGAATCAATAAGATGACGCCCACCTCAAAGAATACGGGGATTCCCACAATAAAGCCGACAATCATCATTGCCCAATGAACGCGCTTCTCGCCAAACTTATCCACTAACGTTGTAGCGATCCGTTCGGCTCCTCCTGATTCGGCCATCATTTTTCCCAGCATAGTACCAAGTCCAATAACGATCGCAATCGTTCCTAACGTACCGCCCAAACCACCAGTTACCGCTTTAATAACATCCGCAGGCTTCATCCCTGCAAGAAAGCCTAGCAGCAAAGAAGAAATCAGCAGAGTGACAAAGGGATTCCATTTATATTTGGCGATAAGCACAATAAGAAAAAAACAATAGAAATTAATGCCCAAACTAATAATGTCACATTATGACTGAACCCGAAGATCGTACTCATGATGAGGCCTCCTATTTTAACTCGTTAGTATTTACGTTATACAGCATTCCCTTTTATACAACGATTTCAATAAATAAACGCTTTCATTTTGTATACAGGTCGACAACTTTTAAGATATTTCAGGTATGCCGCCTGTTCGGCAAAAAAATTAAGATATACTGCTGTGAAGGGTTTTATTGGAATCCGCGAAATACTCCTGCACCACTTTTTTTGAATAACGGTTGCATCCTTGGACTCCAAGCCTATTACTATAGTTCGATGCTTCTCGATAACCTTCTGTAACTTTGCCTGGCCTTCCGAGAATACTTCCTGTGTGGTAATCAGCATTACAGTCAATACAATACGACGGATGCTGTTCCATAGATGCAGAATTCTTGTATGCTTGGCCTCAACAATCATCGCTTCATGAAAGCAAAAGTCCAGATAGGAAAACTCCACACAGTCATCGTATTTTATCGCTACTTCCATCTTATCGATGATTTGCTTCAAATTTGCAAGCAGCGGATCGCGGTTACCGCTGGCAAGACGCTGCTGGGCAAAGCTTTCGATCAAATACCTGACATCGTACAACTCCTCGACATCCTGCAAGCTTAACCCCAGAACAACCGCTCCCATCCGTTCCAGACGAATGAGCCCTTCATTTGATAACGTTTTCAAAGCCTCCCTAACCGGAGATCTGCTGGTGCCAAAATCAGCGGCAATCCGATTCTCAGAAATAACATCCCCGGATTTTATAGTTCCATTGATAATTTGCAGCCTTAGTTCGCAAGCGATCGATTCCCCCAGGGACACGCCCTGCAGCCACGCAGAAGGATAACGCATCATAACTCAACTCTCCTATTTAAATCGTATTCAGGCTATTAAAAAACGATAGATATTATCGATTTTAGCACAGATTAGCCGAACGATTCTATTGGAGGAATGAGTTTCCTTAATTATTTCGGACAACAGCGTGGCCGCCGAATTCTTTGCGCAAAGCAGCAACAACCTTGCCGTGGAACGTATCGGACTCAAGTGAACGATATCTCATCAATAAGGACAGAGCGATAACCGGTGTACTCGCTTCCAAATCAAGCGCAGTTTCAAGAGTCCATTTTCCTTCGCCTGAGCTCTGCATTACCCCTCGAATTTCATCCAGGTTGGGATCTTTAGAGAATGCATTTTCCGTCAGCTCCATCAACCAGCTGCGAATGACAGAACCATTCGACCAGACGCGGGCAACCTCTTCATAGCTGAAGTCAAATTCACTCTTCGACAGCAGTTCAAATCCTTCGGCAATCGACTGCATCATCCCGTACTCGATACCATTGTGAATCATTTTAAGAAAATGACCACTGCCGCTCCTGCCGGCGTACAAATATCCATTATCGACGGCAATGCCTTCAAATAAAGGCTCGATAGTTGCGAACGCTTCCTTATCCCCGCCAACCATAAAACAGCCTCCATGCGCAGCGCCTTCCGTACCTCCCGATGTACCCACATCGAAAAAACTTGATCCCATACGCATTCAGCTTCTCCGCATGAACTAAAGATTCTTTGTAGTGGGAGTTCCCGCCATCGATGACGATATCGCCTTGTTCCAGCATAGGGATGAGAGAATCAATCACACTATCCACAATCTTGCCTGCCGGAACCATAATCCATACAACACGAGGAGATTCCAACTTTGAGACCAGATCTTTTATGGCTTCGGCCGGTTCAGCACCTAACTCCGTCAATTTTTTTTCCGGGCTCAGGATTCACATCGTAAACGACAACCTGATGCCGATGGACAAGCAGATTCTGCACCAGATTAAATCCCATTTTACCAAGACCTATCATGCCTAGCTTGATATCGATCACCACCTAATAAGTCTACAGGTATACTTGTATACAAGTTCAGTACTATATTACTGCTTCCTGGTCAATCTGTAAATAAAAATTTGTAAGCGCTGAGCAAAACAGCTTTCAGCCGCGATGACGGTTTTTTTTATCAAATAAACGTATCTGACTATTAACTGCTGAATGTGATTTAATTTTTTTCTATTGACAGCGGTTTCAAAAAAATATATAATCATAAATAAGCGCAAACAATCACAATCGATCAAAAAATCCGTTTATCCATCTGTCCTGATAGGGAGGTGAATCCTACATCGTGTTCGTTGAAGAACGAAAAAAGCAAAATCATCCAAATATTAGAAGAGGAAGAACGGGTTGATGTCATTGAGCTCGGTAAGCTGCTCGATGTCTCCGAATCCACCATCCGCAGAGATCTCAAGGAGCTGGAAGACGCCAATTTACTCAAAAGAACTCATGGCGGAGCGGTCTCGATAAGAATCTCCAAACCAAGCGTTACGATAGAACCAAGCTTTCTCGAGAAGGAGATCCAATATCCGAACGAAAAGAAAGCGATTGCAAAAAAAAGCCGTTGAGTTTATTAAAGACGGGGACACGATATTGCTGGATTCCGGTACGACTACATTTTATATACTCCAGGAATTAAAAAACATTCAATCATCTAACCGTCGTTACGAATGCAATCATTTCTCCCGCTTATTTGGAGCTGCTTCACCCGGGCATCGAGCTTTTGTTCCTCGGAGGCACATATCGCCCACAGACCCAATCGCTGGTCGGCATGTTTACAGAGCAATGCTTGAACATGATCCGTGTGGATAAGTGCTTTATTGCTACCAATGGCGCTGAACATTCTATTGGACTCACAACACCCAATATGACGGAAGCCGAGATCAAGCGCAAAATGATATCCTGCGCGCAGCAAGTCATTCTGGTGACGGATTCATCCAAATTCGGCAAATCAAGCTTTGCGAAATTTGCTGACCTGGATGATATCGATGTTTGCATCACCGATTCGGGTATCGCGAAGAAGAGAAAAAAAAGTCTAAGCAGGAGTGGCATTACGGTCATTACCGCAGACTTCGAATAGGACTGATAGAGATGAAACCTACCGTATTAACCGTCACACTCAATCCTTCCCTGGATAAAACCATTGTTCTTGACCAGCTCCAGCCAGGTATGCTGAACAGAGCGAAGCAAGTTCGTTTGGATCCGGGAGGCAAGGGAATCAATGTGGCCCGTCTGCTTCACAATTTTGATGTACCGGTGCTGGTGTCCGGATTGTCCGGCGGAGCCGAGGGCGAGGAATTAATTGAAAGCTTGCGTCAAGCCGGGCTTACTCTACGTTTCACGCCGGTTTCGGGACGAACCCGAACAAATTTAAAAAATTGTTGACGCTTCAAAACAAGTCACTACAGAAATTAATGAGCAGGGCGCTGAAGTGAGCATCGCGGAGCTTGCAGCTTTCTTGAAAGTTTTCAACCAATGCCTGGGGAATTCATCTCACTTGGTGCTGGGCGGCAGCCTTCCTCCCGGAATAACGGTTTCCGTTTATGCCGAGCTCATCCATATGGCCAACCGCAAAGGGATCGTTACCGTGCTTGATGCGGATGGCGAAGCTTTGGCAGCAGGAATGCGTGCAGTACCCTACGCTCTGAAGCCAAACATTCATGAGTTGGAGCAGTGGTGCGGACACCGTCTGTTAACGGACGAAGATGTTGTCTCCGCTGGACGAAAGATGATCAATCAGGGTGTCTCACTCCTTATCGTCTCCATGGGTGAGAGAGGCTCCATCGCTATGAACGATAAGGAAGCGTTCCGCGTAACCCCATTCCCGATTATCCCAAAAAAAGCACGGTTGGAGCCGGTGACTCGATGGTGGCAACAATGATTTACTGTATGCTCCACAACAAGAGCCTTGCGGAAACAGCGGCCTGGACAACGACTGCCGGCACGTTAACCGCTTCCAAAGAAGGAACGCAAGTTTGTACGCTGGCCGAAGTCAACCAGCGCGTGGATGAGGTTAAGGTTAGCAAAATTTAATTCAGGGAGGTAAGGATATGGAGAAAAAAAATTTTAGCGGTAACCGCTTGTCCGACAGGTATTGCCCACACCTACATGTCGGCGGAGGCTCTGGAAAAATCCGCAGCCGAAAGAGGCATTTCATTAAAGGTTGAAAAACGCGGTGCTATGGGCATTGAAGACGAACTGAGCGACCAGGAAATACGTGACGCTCATGCCATTATTATTGCGGCGGACACGGATGTGCAGGAGTCTCGTTTTGCCGGAAAACCGGTGGTCAAGGTAGCGGTGGCTGAAGCCATCAAGAACCCAAACCGCCTGCTGGATGAAGCACTCGCCAAGCAGCCGGGGCACACGCAGGATTTGTATGAACAAGTGCAAAAATCCAAGGAAGAGCGGAGCGCACAACGTTCCGGCGTTTATAAACACTTGATGACAGGCGTATCCAACATGCTGCCGCTTGTCGTTGCAGGCGGTTTGATCATCGCGCTGTCCTTCGTATTCGGAATCACCGCGTTCAAAGAACAGGGCACGCTGGCCGCGGCCTTGATGGATATAGGCGGCGGCGCCGCTTTTGCTTTAATGGTGCCGGTTTTGGCCGGATTTATCGCATTCTCCATTGCGGATCGTGTCGGTTTAGCGCCCGGGTTGGTGGGCGGTATGCTCGCTTCCAGCTTGGAGCAGGCTTCCTGGGCGGTATTATCGCAGGCTTCCTCGCCGGATATGTTGCGAATGCGCTGAAAAAATACATTAAATTGCCGAAAAACTTTGAAGGCCTCAAGCCGATCCTGATTATTCCGCTGCTTTCAACGCTGATCGTTGGTTTATTAATGGAATATGTTATCGGAGCCCCTATTAAAGCGATTATGGATGCTCTCGCGGCTTGGTTAACGGGCATGAGCTCAACGAACGCGGTACTTCTCGGCCTGATCCTGGGTGCTATGATGGCCTTCGACATGGGGGGTCCGGTCAACAAATCCGCTTACACATTCGCTATCGGTCTTCTGGCGAGCAATGTATTCGGTCCGATGGCTGCTGTTATGGCAGCAGGGATGACTCCTCCTCTTGGACTGTTCCTGGCTACGCTGCTGGCTCCCAAAAAAAAGTTTACAAAAGAAGAAAAAAAGAAGCAGGTAAAGCAGCCTCCGTCCTCGGTATTTCTTTCATTACTGAAGGAGCAATTCCTTTTGCAGCGGCGGACCCGCTCCGTGTCATTCCGAGCATTATGGTCGGCTCTGCCGTCACCGGCGCACTATCTATGGCGTTTGGAGCTACTCTTCGTGCACCGCACGGCGGAATTTTCGTTCTCCCCATTCCTCATGCCGTGGAACAACTTGGACTTTATGCGTTATCGATTGTGATAGGAACGTTTGTAACGGCAATCATGATTAGTGTCCTGAAAAAAAAGCAAAGCCTGAAACGCCGCATAATAAAATACAACACTGGGAGTGACTCCAATGGTTATTAGTGACATTCTGACGAAGGAAACGATTGATCTTCATTTGAACGCAGACTCCAAAACTGCCGCTGTCGAGCAGATGGCTTCCCTCTTGTCCGAGCAAGGATATGTGTCGGATGCCGGTCAGTTTATAAACGACGTATTAAAACGCGAGGAGAGCAGTTCGACCGGAATTGGCTTTGGTGTCGCGATTCCACACGGCAAATCAGCCGGAGTAGTAAAGCCTGCCCTCTCTTTTGCCAAATTCGCGCAGCCGATTGAATGGCAGTCGCTTGACGAGCAGCCGGTCACGATGGCTTTCCTGATCGGGGTGCCACTTGAGCAGGCGGGACAGGAGCATCTGAAAATTTTAACGACATTAGCGCGAAAACTAATCCATGAATCTTTCCGCAATCAGCTGCTGCAGGCGACAACGCCGGAGGAGATCGTGCAAGCTTTACAATTTTAACACAGAGAAGCATAAAGGGAGTTGAGACACATGGTGACCCAAACGACAACGATACAGAACGAACAAGGCTTTCATTTAAGACCCGCTCAACTGTTCACCGAGCTTGCCAATAAATTCGAAAGCGACATTACCTTCACTGCGACTGGAGAGGATGACGAAATCAATCCAAAAAAGCATTTTGGGACTAATGTCATTAGGTCTTGAAAAAAGGCTCCTCCGTTACCATTTCTGCAGAAGGCCCGGACGAGGAGCAAGCTGTTGCGGCGCTGATCCGGCTGATCGACAGCGGGTTCGGAGAATAGCTATGAAGGAACTCATAATTCACGGTATCGCTGCCTCCGAAGGTGTACAGATCGGCACTGCCGTTCACTACGGGCTTCAGCCTGTGGAGCGCAGCATCGATCTGTCTGCCGCAATCTCCGAGGAGCAGGTTGAGGAACAACTACTCAAGCTGCAGGCCGCTAAAGAAGAAGTAATGAAGCAGCTGCAGCATATTTTGGAGCGCAATGCAGTCCGATACGATGACAAGCAAAAAAGGAATTATCGCCGGGCATCAGGGCCTGCTTATGGATCCTGCTTTCACCGGGGATATGGAAAAGCTGATCCGCAAAAAAACTGATGCCGGCGGTGGCTGCCGCAAGTAAAGTGAC
The DNA here is from genome assembly GCA_001313085.1 of Paenibacillus sp. JCM 18996. Next base: position 98,818 of record BBFE01000002.1, read on the forward strand.
GGATAAATTCGTTGTTTTATTTCAAAACATGGACAAAGAGTATATGCGCGAACGTGCGCAAGACATTCAGGATATTGGGGGCAGGCTGCTGGATGCGCTGCAGGGAATTGAGCGGCAAGAGCTGAGCGGCGTGGAGGGCGGCACCGTTCTCATCGCGCATGATATCACACCTTCGGATGCAATGGACATTGATCCTGAATATGTGTTCGGATTTGTCACCCGAATTGGCGGCAAAACGTCACATACGGCAATTTTGGCCAGATCGATGGGCATTCCCGCCATTGTAGGCGCAGGTGCCTCAGTGGAGCAAATTACGAACGGTGCCCGGATCATTGTAGATGGAGGGTCCGGTATCTGCATCGTCAACCCGTCAGAACAAACGACTCAATCCTACCTTGAAAAAAAAGGGCCCGGTTGCTTGAAGAGAGGGGTAATCTTGAGGTGTTCCAGTATCGTCCGGCGCAAACCACGGATGGTAAACAATTCGAGCTCGCTGCCAACATCGGCACTGTTCAAGAGTCTGCATCAGCTGTAGACAGCGGTGCGGAAGGTGTAGGCTTGTTTCGCACGGAGTTCATGTATATGAACGCTGCCCGGATGCCATCCGAGGAAGAACAATACACGGTCTACAAGGAAATTGCCTCTATGTGGAACGGGAAGCCTGTCGTCATTCGCACCCTCGATATTGGAGGAGACAAAGAACTGCCTTATCTTGCACTGCAGAAGGAAACGAATCCTTTTCTTGGCTATCGCGCGATCCGCATAGGGTTGAACCAGCCGGAAGTGCTTCATACGCAGCTTCGCGCTATCGTCAGAGCGAGCGCCTTCGGAAAGCTGCGCATCATGTTTCCGATGATCTCCTCTATCGACGAATGGAGAAAGGCTCGTGCTGTAGTGTCTGACATCCATGAGGAGCTTGAGCGTGAGGGCATTGCATTTGACCATGATATCCAGGTCGGCATTATGGCGAGATCCCATCCGTCATCCAGATGGCCGATCTGTTCGCCAAAGAAGTCGATTTCTTCAGCATCGGTACCAATGATCTCGTTCAATACACAGTGGCCGTAGACCGCATGAACGAAAAAAGTATCTTATCTATACGATTACTTTCATCCGGCGGTACTCCGTTCTATCCGTACCCTGATCGAAGCAGCCCATACTGCAGGAAAATGGGTCGGAATGTGCGGGGGCATGGCCGGCGACCCTTTCGCCGCTCCAGTGCTTGCAGGTTATGGACTGGATGAATGGAGCATGGAGACCGCTTCGCTAAACAAGGTGAAAGCCGCCCTTTCACAGCTGGACACAACCGCGTGTACGCGCTTGGTACAGGAGCTCAACTCCTGTGCGACCGCTCAGGAAGTGCGTGAGAAGATAGAGTTGTTTGTTGAGGTGAAGTAAAGGTAAGGTCTGGATCTCTTGCATTACTTCATCATGATAACGGGTGGAGATATAGGACCGTTTTCCGTTTATCCGGCTATTTCTTCTCGAACCCGCGGCGCTACCTCTGTTCCCAGCAACTCAATAGCTCTCAGCACGTCCTCATGGGGCATCGTCCCGACCGGTACGTGCAGCATAAAGCGTGTGATGCCGACGTTCTTACGAAGGTGAATGATTTTTCCGGCAACGGTCTCCGGGTCCCCTACGTACAGCGCTCCTTCGAAGCTTCGCGCGGCATCGTAGCTTGCACGGTCGTAATGCCCCCAACCGCGCTCCTTTCCGAGCTTATTCATACTTGCCTGCGTGGAAGGAAAAAAACTTGTCCGCTGCAGCCTGGTTATCGTCCGCAATGAATCCGTGCGAGTGCGACGCTACCGGCAAGCGCGACGGATCATGACCTGCGTGAACTGCCGCTCTCTTATAGAGATCCACGAGCTGGGCAAACTGAAGGGGTCTTCCTCCGATAATCGCCAGAACAAGCGGGAGTCCAAGCAGCCCTGCACGGACAATAGAATCGGTCGTCCCCCCGCTGCCAATCCACACCGGCAAAGGATCCTGAACCGGACGCGGATACACTCCCAGATCATGTATTGCCGGCCGATGCCCGCCTCTCCAGGTTACTTTCTCGGACTCCCGTATTTTCAACAACAACTCCAACTTCTCGTTGAACAACTCGTCGTAATCATTTAAATCATATCCAAACAGTGGAAAGGACTCGATAAAAGAGCCCCGGCCCGCCATAATTTCCGCACGTCCGTTCGAAATCCCGTCGAGCGTGGCAAAATCCTGAAACACGCGCACCGGATCTGCAGAAGACAGCACCGTGACCGCGCTTGTCAGACGTATCCGTTTCGTCTGTGACGCAGCCGCAGCCAGCACGACTGCGGGTGAAGACGCCGCATAATCTTTACGGTGATGCTCGCCCACGCCAAATACATCCAACCCCACCTGATCTGCAAGTACAATTTCTTCCACGACCTCACGCAATCGCTGTGCATGACTCATCACCTCGCCGGTTTGCACGTCCGGTGATGTCTCTACAAATGTGCTCACACCAATCTGCACTGACAGCCCCCCCAGTTTCTGTAAAGATTGTTGGAAAGTTTTCTCGATAATTAGCTGGTTAATCTAACGTTGTGATCTAAATATTGTGTATCAGGTACCGCAAAAGGTTCGGTAAGGACGAGTTGTCTGTGCCGGCAGTGCAGCGTAATCGGCCTGTTCGGGGGAGTGGGCATAAGGACTTGAGACAACATCAAGCAGCCGCTCCATTACACTATAGTCTGCTTGTTCCACTGCGGCTTGCAGTGCTTCCTCAACCCGATGGTTCCGAGGGATGACCGCAGGATTGCTGTTACGCATCAGCTCACGCGACGAGGCCTTGGACTCCTCCTGCCTGCCTAGTCTCGCCTGCCACTGATCATACCACTGAGTGAATTCCGGGTTCCCAAACAGCACTGTATCCTTTGGCGTATCGTGAGTCAATGCACGGAAGGTATTCGTATAGTCCGCATGATATTTCTGCATCATACCAAGCAGATCTTCGATAAGGCTTCATCCTGTTTCTCTTCATGGAATATCCCCAGCTTAGCTCTCATTCCCGCCAGCCAATTAGAATGATACAACTCCATAAATTCTGAAATCGCATCCTGAGCCAGTTTGACAGCGTTCTCCTGATCTTCATGCAACAGCGGCAATAGGGACTCAGCAAATCGCGCAAGATTCCACCCGGCGATAGCCGGCTGATTGCCATAGGCATAACGGCCTTCCCTGTCAATGGAACTGAACACCGTTGCCGGGTCATAGGTATCCATGAAAGCACAAGGCCCATAATCAATAGTTTCTCCACTAATAGTCATGTTGTCGGTGTTCATTACTCCATGGATAAAGCCAACCAGCTGCCATTGGGCAATAAGCTGAGCTTGACGCTTGATTACTTCCTTTAGCAGCGAAAGATACCGATTGTTATCACCTTCAATTTCAGGAAAATGGCGGTTTATAGCATAGTCAGCCAGGATCCGAAGTTCCTCAGCTGTGCCCCATTGTGCAGCGTATTGAAAGGTACCTACACGCAAATGACTGGCAGCAACACGGATCAGAATTGCACCAGGCAGTGCAGTTTCACGGATGACCGACTCACCGGTTTCCACCACTGCCAGACTGCGGGTGGTAGGGATACCAAGCGCATGCATCGCTTCACTGATGATGTACTCACGCAGCATAGGCCCAAGTGCCGCCAAACCATCTCCCCGCGGGAGTATGGTGTTCTGCCTGAACCCTTCAGCTGAACATCTACCCTCTCGCCTTGAGGAGTAATCTGCTCACCCAGCAGTACAGCCCGGCCGTCCCCTAACATGTTAAAATAACCGAATTGATGTCCCGCATACGCTTGAGCAAGAGGCGAAGCGCCTGCCGGAATCAGATTTCCAGCCAAAACCGCTACGTTATCTCCGCTTTTCAGCCCCTGAGCATCCAACCCCAGGGACGCAGCCAGCGTATCATTGAGTATGACCAATTTAGGCGAGCGCACAGGGTTGGGATTTACGCTGGAATAAAAGGTTTTCGGCAGACGGGCATAACTGTTGTCAAAGTTCCATCCTGTTTCAGTTATTGCTTTATTCTCTGTCATTGTATCTCCTTTACCTCTTTTGTCTTGTTGTATCATAGTTTCTTTTACACATCACGCATGTATGGATATTATGCATATTTTTTAAATGACCTACTTTTCAACACAAGGGAGCGTTTTTACATGTCTGCATCTGCCAATTTATTATACCCTGTCTTGACAAAAAAAATGACGCCTCAGGTACGCAAGGTATCATGTCCACCACGACATCAGGGTGATATATACCTGAACTCCTCAACATAATCGGACAAAGCATGCCTGTCCCCCAGAATGTGTTTTACACTGGATGGTAACTGAATATCCGTACGATAACTCACTTTTCAAACAAGTACTATTTCTATTCCTTCCAGAACAATCCTTTTTTTTCGGGAAATTATAGACTCTAGTAAAATAAATATATTCTTAAAAAATTTAGCAATCTTCCCTTTACAATTTTCCATTACAATTAGTTAGTATGTAAAAAAAAGAAATATTCTAAAAAAAATATGATGGGTAGGAAGGGTGAAAAAACTTATGAAAAAAAAGATGGGCAATCACACGAAAAGTACAGCCATTTACTTGAGAATGTGCTGAACGAAGAGATAGACCGCCGTACCTTTTTTGCAAAAGACAACCAAGTTAGCCGGAGTTACTTTCGGTTTAACACTATTCAACCCCCTAGGCAGTATACCTGTGTTGGCAGCGTCCAATGATTCGAACGATACATATGATTACAGTCAGCCTACTTTCCAGTTTGGACTTGTAGCGGACGCTCAATATGCCGATATCGATACGCCAGCTGGTTCAACCCGTTATTACCGCGCTTCAATTGGCAAGCTGTCTGAAGCAGTCCATACCTTCAACGACAACAATGTCCATTTCACCGTCCACCTGGGTGATTTCATTGACCGGGACGCCTCGAGTTTTTTTCTAAAATCAAGCCTGTCTTCGACCAACTCAAAGAATCCAAGTTCCATATACTGGGTAACCATGATTATGCGATGGACGCTAACCAGGTTGCCAACGTGCTGGGCATGCCAAATTTCTTTTACGATTTCAGCTACCAGGGTTGGCGGTTTGTGATGCTCGATACTAATGACCTCAGCTTGTATTCTAATCCCGAAGGTTCTGAGAAATATCAACATGCTAAGACTGTCTTTGACGTTCTAAGCTGGAGCGGCGCGGACAATGCCCAGACGTGGAACGGGGGTGTCGATTCGGATCAAATGACTTGGCTAAAAGACGTACTTGCCAAGTCTGTCCAAGCTGGAGAAAAGGTAGTAGTAATGGGACATCATCCGATTGCTCCACAGAACATGCACAACGCTTGGAATTATGAAGCTCTCGTCAAGGTTCTCGAGTCCTCCGGCAATGTGGTTGCCTATTTTAACGGTCATAATCATGCCGGCAACTATGCCGAGCAGAACGGTGTCTCCTATGTGAACTTCAAAGGCATGGTGGAGACTGCCGACACCAATGCGTACTCCATCATACGGATTTATCCTGATAGGCTGGTAATAAAAGGCTATGGTCGTGAACCGTACCGCGTAATAAAGCTTGGTAAAAAAAAGAGTAGTATAGAAGCCGTGAAAGAGTTCCAGGGCGCTGCGAAATAAAAAAAATTGGAAGGTTACTTAAAGCGGAAACGATGGGCCTTAGTTTTAAGACTGCGGCAACCAATTTAATTTTTTGATAGGAAATGAGCGAGTTGCCATTCACTAATATAGGAATTCCAGGTCTTATCCTTATTCTTATTATTGCCTTGATTATTTTCGGTCCTGCCAAGCTGCCTGAGCTCGGCCGAGCGTTCGGCCGTACTCTGAGCGAGTTTAAAAGTGCGACAAGAGGGCTGATCAATGGGGAAGAGGACGACAAATCCGATCATAAGAAACAAGAGATATCGACTCAACAAAAGGTTCCAACGATAGCCGAAGATTCGAATAGCAAGTCCCAAATGGTAACGAGTACCAACAAAACCCAGCATTAATTTCACGCGGTAAAAAACTCTGCTTCTGGTGATAAGCTACTTTTGTCACCGGAAGCTATTCATCTTATGGGGAATCATCGTTATGAAGCAAAATGAACTTGGAGATTTCTTCCCGAATCATGCGATGCCTTGCTGCCAAGCAACTCGATAGCTCTCATCACGTCATGCCATTATGTAAATCTATTCGCTTCGGGATCGTCAATATCAAATCCAACAGCGTCTAGCGCAGGCCAAAGCTCAGAAGGAATGGGGTGACTAGCAAGCTCCAACGTCTGGGCGACTCGTTCCGGCTTGGTCATCCCAACGACAGTACTCGTCACACGGGGGTCACGCATGGAGAATTGAAGTGCCGCGGCGGCTAGGGGAACATCGTGTTCCTGGCAGATTCTTGCAAACAATCTTGCGCGTTCGAGCAACAACGGCGATGCATCACTATAAGCATAGCGGGCGTATGCATCCGGACCTTTTGCCAGCATGCCGCTACCATAAGGTGCTGCGTTGATTACAGCAACATCCAATCGGCTGGCGACATCAAGCAAAGGCTCAGCTGATCGATTGAGTAACGTGAAACGGTTATGAGTTTCAACGGCGCTAAACTCCCCTGTTTGTACATAACGAATGAGCATCTGGATGGGCCCGCCAGATATGCCAATGTGATCGATGACTCCCTGATCCTTGAAGTTTTTTCAGCACCTCAAGCGGACCACCCGGTCCCATGACATTTTCAAAAGTGGAATGTTCCGGATCATGGATGTAAACATATTGCAAGCGATCCAGCCCCAAGCGGAAGAGACTTCCTTCGATGGAACGTTTGATTTGTTCACCGCTAAAGTCACCCGTCTGTAAGCAGCGGTCAGCTTTGGTGGCCAGCACAAAGCCCGATGGGAGTCCACCATTCTCTTTAATTACCTTGCCAATACGGCGCTCGCTCTCACCTTCACCATACGCCGCAGCTGTATCGAGGAAGTTGATCGGACTTGCAAAGGCAGCACGAATTGTTGCCAGCGCATTTTCTTCTGGTGCGCTATAGGCAAAGGTTTCCGGCATATCACCGAGTGGAGCACCACCAACACAAAGCGGTGATACAAATAGGCCAGTTTTTTCCAAACGGCCGATTTGATAGGAAAGGTTCAGACATACAGTGATCCTCGCTTTCTTTTAAAAAATTTATATTTATTTACAAATAATGTATAATTATAGATTACCTGATACTATCTTGTTTCGTCAAATCAATATAAGAGGTCTATCGGCTTCTTAGGAACGCAGGCGAGCCTGGTGATCAAACACCTGGGCGATGACCATCATTTCGTCAGCTTGGGTATCGTCCAGGAAGGCTTACAGCTTATCTTTCACAGTTTGCGGACTGCCGAAGATGGAAGAACCAAGCTGTTGCTGCAAGGCTTGTTTTTTCGTAAGTCGCTCCATAGACTGTCCATACTATCCACAGGCGGCTGCAGCGCACTTGATTGCCTCTGATCAGGTTTAGGAATTGCTGCTTTCCGCTGTCATGAGATGAAAGAGGGTCCGCTTTATTTGTAAATCTCTTGTATTACTTACCACCATATCATCAATTAGGCAAAATAATTTGTGGTATGGTTCACCGCGCCGTCTGTAACGGCATGTTTTAGGACCATCCTTTTGCGGGATGGCCATTTCTTTGATCTCGCTTTGTTCAACTATCGTGCCCGTCGCAACTAGGCAACCGATTGGTCCCTCGCAGCGCGATTCCTCCAATTGCGCTTTTCCTTACCTTAATATTCTCCTTTAATTACAAAAAAACGAGCCCCGAATTGTTCCAGCTAATGCGGACTTCTGCCTAGCAAACTTAAACTTCCCTTCTAACTCCTGTGGCACCTCCATCCCCTCAGAAAGCTTAAAACCAACGGCCCGCTTCTTAGGTCATCAACCGTGTACATGACATTGACTTCAAGACCATCCTCATAAAAGACGTAGGCAAATTTAATATTTTCCACTTGAAAACGCGACGTTTCTAAAGGTTTGGCCGCAAACTCAATATCACGTTCTTTCAAAATTCGGTTCACATAATCAAGGGTCTCTTGACTTTCACTAGCCGGTACAACCGTAAATTCATGCTTGTATTTGTTCATAAAGTAACGGGCTTCATTGGCACGTAAACCAGCAAGCGCATCTACTACAGGTGAAGACTCTAAACCAACCGTAGACACATTTTTTAAAATCAACGATATAGGACATTTCCATCTCTCCTTTAATCTCTTTATTTCCTAACAACATTACGAGCTTTAAAATTACTGTATCATAAAACACACCACCAAAAAAACTTGCCGTTACTTGTGACACGGTTCAGTTTCACGGGGTCTATCGGCGAAAAAAAATCGATGCTCCTGTCCAGAGTTTAGACCTGGCGCATGTAAACTCAACGGGTGCTCCATTCGCTACAAGACGACGGCATCAGCCAAAAAAAGCTCTTCGAAGCCCGCCTACACGCGAGAATTCGAAGAGCATTTCTTAATGGCCTCTCAGGGCATGCTCGATTCGCTTATCCGGCACGAACCAGATCACGGCAACGAGTACGAAAAAAGAAGCCGGATATCCAAGCACTCACATACGCGGTCAAGACCGCGATCAAGTAGAGTAAAGGAGATAATTTCCCCTTCCAGTCTTTGCCCATCGCCACGACGAATGAGGAATCGCCGGAATGCTGGTTAATAATCGCGCGCTGAAGCAGCCAGTACGAGAGCGCCGCTAGCAGTAGAATAATACCGTACAGCGCCGTTGGAGTGGCTGCAAAATGGCTTTCTCCCATCCAAGCTGTCGTGAACGGAATAAGGGATAGCCAGAAGAGAAGCAGCAAGTTGAGCCACATTAACCGCCCGTTCATCGTTCGAACCATGTGCAGCAGATGATGATGATTGTTCCAGTAGATGCCGACATATACGAAACTGAAGATATAGCTAAGAATTTTCGGGCCAAGTTCGATTAGCGCATGCCAATCATGGCCTTCCGGCACTTTGAATTCCAGCACCATGATCGTAATGATAATCGCCAGCACGCCATCGCTGAATGCTTCCATCCGATTAGCTTTCAGAGTGTTTCACCTTTTCTCGCTTCTCGCGCTCTTTTACCTATTCGACACCAGTAAAATCGCATAAAACCCTTCATCTCGTCAAGCAAAACTTTCACGCTTTCATTAAAAAAAATAAACATCCCATTTCACTTAGGTAGAGAAACGGGATGTTTTTTTTGTTCTTTATGGGGTTTTAGTCATTCCGAGCTACCCGTTTGGGGCATCCGCTTTTTTTGATGGATTGCTTCTATTCTTTGCCAACCAATCTGCCCGTATTTTCATCACCGGTTTGAGCACTCACCGGAACAGCCTTGCCAACTCCGAAAACGTAAAAAACTAATCACAACAATACCTAAGAAAGCAATTCCGGTAATAAGGGAGATGCGTGTATCATCATTAATCCACATACCGATCAATACCATAAGCAAAAAAAGGCAATGGTTACATAGTTTGTTACTGGGGCGAGAGGCATTTTGAACGGATGATTATCCAATTCAGTTCCCTTTATTTTTTCTGAATTTCATTTGACTGATCAGAATAACAAACCACGGCACCATACCGGGAAGTACACTAGCGCTATACACATGTACAAACAGATTTTCCGGTGCAATATAGCTTAAGAACACGCCAATGCCCAAGCCCACGATCACACCAATCGTTCCCAGCAGAGGCACGCCGTTACCGGATAGTTTCGTAAATATTTTTTTGGTACCTGTCCATTAACTCCTAATGTATAAAGCATGCGCCCTGCGCTATAAATCCCACTATTGCAACCAGACATGGCAGACGTGATGACGACAAAGTTGATGAGCCCCGCCGCTGCAGTAATACCGAGTTTCGCAAACGTTGCAACGAACGGGCTGCCGATCGCATGCAATTGATTCCAAGGATAAACGGTTACGATTACAAAAAATCGCGCCAATATAGAAGATCAAAATACGCCAAATAATACTTTGAGTTGCACTCGTTAACGTTTTTTTTGCGGGTTTTTTTTGCCTCACCCGCTGTAATACCGATGAGCTCGACACCTTGATAAGCCCCAATCACCAGCGAGAGAGCAAAGAAAAAAGCCTGACCAGCCACCGGTAAAGAAGCCCCCATGTTGCCACAGGTTGGATAACCCGATCGCGTTTCCACCGTTGCCAATCCCAAAGAAAATTAGACCAATCCCTGAAACAATCATCAATACGATTGTTACGATTTTAATCAAGGAAAACCAAAACTCAAATTCACCGAATGATTTAACGGAGAATAAGTTGGCTGCACCTAGAATCACCATTGCGATAATACCTGGTATCCAAGCAGGTAAATCCGGAAACCAGTACTTCATATAGGTCCCAACGGCAATGATTTCCGCCATCCCGACAACGACCCACTGGAACCAGTTGCTCCAAGCCGTCGTATATCCCGCCAAAGGATGAATGTACTTATGGCCAAAGGTTGCAAAGGACCCCGTGCTCGGTTCTACGTACTGCATTTCCCCCATTGCACGCATGATGAAAAAATATAAAAAAAATTCCTACAATTGCATAAGCAAGCATAACTGATGGACCTGTCCATTTGATCGTGCTTGCAGAACCCATAAATAACCCAACTCCGATTGTACCGCCCAAAGCAATCATCTGTATATGACGCGTTTCAAGACTCCTCTTCAATTCTTTGTTTTTTTTCATTTCATTCCTCTTTCCCACTGCTACTCTTAGCTGTTATTTTGTACAAACTGCAAATGCCCACAATGTTGAAGAACTACCGGTATTTTATTTATGTGTAAGCGTTCTCTACGTTACTTCTTCATAAAACATTCAAGTAGTTAGAAAGATTTGTCTAACCTGCATTACTTCACTGACGAGTTATATTGTAATATTTTTTTTCTGATGAAAACAATTGTATTCAATCAGAAAACAAACAAGAAAACTTAATGCTATTTGCGATTGCCGTTAAGTCGGACAGACCGCAAAAGAGCGGAACGGTCACAGCAAAAAACATTTCTCCAAGAGGGAGTGAACATGCCATTCCCGCAACCGTCTTTAAAGCTCTATCTACCGCTTTACCATTACTTGTGATAAGGTTCCCCTCGCATAATCTTGAACGCACGGTACACCTGCTCAACCAGCACCAGCCGCATCAGCTGATGCGGCAGTGTCAAGCGGCCGAACGACAGCTTCGCGTCGGCCCGCGTGAACACAGGCTCGCTCAGCCCCAGCGAGCCGCCAATGACGAACACCACGTGGCTGCGCCCGTAGGTGGCCAACTGATCGAGCTGCTTCGCCAGCTCGTCAGAGCTCCACTGCTGGCCGTCCAGGGCCAGCGCAATGACAAACGCCTCGCTCTTGATCTGAGCGAGGATTCGCTCGCCTTCGCGCTGCTTCACCTGCAGCTCTTCGGCTTCGCTCATATGCTCCGGCGCCTTCTCGTCAGGCACCTCCGCTATGCTTAAGCGGCAGTACGGCCCCAGCCGCTTCGCATATTCCGCAATACCCTTCACCAAATACGACTCTTTCAGCTTCCCAACCGCCACAATCTGTATATTCATCGCATCCGCTCCTTAGCCAAACTGCAATTCTAGACTCCCAAACGCCAGCCAACTAAAAAAAAGGAAGACCTTCAGCCCTCCTTCCCATCAAACGCGCATCTCTCCCGGCATGCGTTGCAGCGCTGCACGGTGGGTGGTCATAACCCATTACACTCCCACTTAAACAACCAAAAAAACCTTCCACTCCGCTCACACTGCTCACAGCAAGCCGGAGGGTCCAATCCTTGAACTTGGTTTCTTCCAAATCGACAATATCCGGCGCTTCCTCATATTCATCCACGAACATATCAATGGCAATCTCCAGATGTTCCTTACAAACCACGTACATATGCAAACCCCGCTTCAGCATAAAATAATATTCCTCGTCCCGGCATCGATTCCTTTAACTCCCACGCTATTGATTTCTCATCCCGCTTTCGCTCTATCATTTTAATCCGCTTACCACTCTCGCCCCGCTTCTCCTCTTACCACTCTTACCCCTCATCTCACCCAATCCCCACCACCATCTACTTCAACTCACCCAGCGTAAGCGTTACAGTGCTCTTCTTCGTCCCCCCGATAAAAAAATGTCACCTTCAGCTTATCCCCGATCTTTTTTCTCCGAATACAGCAGCTTGCGCATTGCGATTGTGCTTGCAATAGGCTTATCATCCAATTCTACAATCAGGTCGTTCGTGCGAAGCCCCACGTCCTTGGCTGGACCGCTCACATCGAGCACGATAATACCAGCTTTCACATCCGAAGGAAGCTTTAATCCATCCGTTCCTGAAAATGACTGCAAATCCTGCGAAACGATCCCGATATAGGGCCGCTTCACTTTATGCTGTGTGATCAATGTCTCCACAATCGGCTTAACCTGATTGACAGGAATAGCAAAACCAAGGCCTTCCACTCCCGCGCTGGAAACCTTCATGCTGTTGATCCCGATCACCTTCCCGTCGAGACTGACCAGGGCTCCGCCGCTGTTTCCCTGGTTAATGGCCGCATCCGTCTGGATGACTTCCATTTCCCATGCCGTGTCGCCGTCTTTTTTTTCAACCGGCACGGGAATCGTCCGCTTCGGCCAAGAGATGATGCCGCGGGTTATAGTGGGAGCGCCGTCCATGCCCAGCGGATTGCCGATGGCAATGGCCGTTTGACCCGCTTTGAGCTGGTCCGAATCTCCAAACTCGGCAATGGCTTTCACCCCTGCAGCGTCGATCTCCAACACCGCCAGATCCGTCATATTATCCTGGCCCACCAATACGGCTTTCTTCCGTTCTCCGACCCAGGTCACCACTTCCAGCTGTGAAGCTCCGTCCACCACATGGTTATTGGTTACAATGCGCACTTTGTCGCCCTGCTTCTGGAACATCACACCCGACCCGTGAGAAATGCTCAGCCCTTGCTTCACTCCGCTGCTCCCGCTGGCAATGATGCTGACCACCGTCGGTCCCACTTTCTCGGCAGTATGCACCACAGAATCGCTTGTTCGAGCTTCGTCGTCGGCTTTCACCGCAGCTGAAGCCTTGGCCTCCGCCGGGCCTCCCTTATAGCTGCCCAACCCGCCTGCAAAAAAAAGCAACCGCCATAAGCGTGACCAGCGCGCCGAACACAGCGGATCCCGCCATAAGAACAGCAGGCTTTCCCCATGTCTTCCTCTTGCTAAGAAAGCGTCTCCCCGAATTTTTCCACCGGTTTACTTTCGTAGAATAGAAATCGTCGTCAAAAAAAACTCATAGGCTCTCCCTCTCCGCACATCTATACTTCTTTGTGACAGCTTCCGTCTTACTTGGCCATACTATGTAACTTTTCTATGAAGCCGCTCGCCACGAAAAGTTTTATAAAAAAATTAACTTTACCTGTTTTCAATTTGACAAAAAAGGGTAATTCTAGTTATACGAAGCATCAAGTTTTTTTTAAAATTTTTTTTTACATATCAACGACAGTTTTTTCTCGGTTACAGCAATGTTTTCATATCTACCCGCTTACAAAAGCAGTGTTCAACGAATAATATTGATAGCTTGATAGCAAAGGAGAGATTCCCTATGAATCGCATACAATCACAATTAAATGAAATTGATATGATCGGCAAACTGGCTGACCTGAAAGAAGAGCATTACCTGAATACGCTGATTATGAGCGCCGTAGTAGAGCTGTTGATTGAAAAAAAGGTCTGCTGACCTCTCAGGAAATCTCGCAAAGAGCCAAGGAAATCGACCAACGCTCCTTTTCGGATCTAGGCGATCCGATGCAGTAGAACGCTCAAAGTTCGTGTCCATAAGCTTCACGTCCTTTGACCAACATTCCTTTACGGATCCAGGCGATCCCACGCAGTAGAACGGTCGAAGTACGTATCCATAAGCTTCACGTCCTTGCCGTCACAGGAGAAGCCGTTCTCCCGCAGAACATCGGTCACCGTCAGCTTGGCCAAATCCATTACATTGTGGTCCCGGCTCAAATGCGCCATATACACCCTCTTGGTTCGGCTGGTCGCTATATCGCATAACGCTTCTCCTGCCGCTTCGTTGGACAGATGGCCCTCGTCGCCAGAATGCGCCTCTTGATATTCCATGGATATTTCCCCATGCGCAGCATGTTAATATCATGGTTCGATTCCAACACGACCACGTCCGAGTCCGCGATGGTCTCTTTTACTTTGGAGCTCATATACCCCAAGTCCGTCGCAAGGCTCAGCTTCTGCTCCCTCTCATGAAAACAATAGCCCACAGCTCCGCCGCGTCATGGGAAATAGCGTACGATTCTATCTGCAGCGACCCGAATTCCACTACGGATCCGGTATCCATCACTCGTTTGTTCTCTTCCGCGATTTCCCCGATCTGATTGTTCAGAGCCTCCCATGTTTTCTCGTTGGCATAGACCGGGAGATTATATTTACGGGCAAAAGCCCCTAATCCTTTGATATGGTCCGAATGTTCGTGAGTAATCATCACAGCGTCAAGCGACGCGGCCGCCACTTCCCTTTCTGCCAGCAGAGCTTCCATTTTCTTGGCGCTGAAGCCTACATCGACCAGGACCCGATGCTCTTCGTTCTCCACCACCATCGAATTCCCCGTAGAACCGCTGGACAACACACTAAAACGCAAGTTCATTTCCTTTATTCCCTTCTTCCTTATATTCCAATAATTCCCTCCGATGCCGCAGACCCGCACACCTAAACTTCAGTCAGCCGCGGCCGTCCAAAACCTGATCCTGTTGCCGTAAAACCTACTGCAGCGGCTTGCGCACGGGAGAGTTCGGCTGCACGGATTCGATGGCCCCATTGAAAGCATGGATATAGTAAGATTCACCGCTTTCCAAAGATACTCTCCAGACCGGCCAAAGCGGAACCGCGGACTGCATTTGCGAATCCAGCAGCTGGCCGTGGTAGCCTAACCGGATTTCCTTGATCACGGAGCCGCTCGGCAAATAATTCTCCGCCAGCCAGCGAATCGCCGTATACGCCGGAATTACGTTCTGCTGTTTTTTTGGTCCCCTGCCAATTGTACTTCAACAAGCGATTGTCTGTAAGCCACAATTTGACCGTTCGTCTCAAAAAGCTCCATTTGCACATCAAAAAAGCGGATAATTGCCGTACATCTGGTTAAGCACATAGATTTCTTTTTTTTGCTTTCCACCGGATCGAACTGATAGCTGTCCCAACGTTTAATGCCGAATTTCGGTTCAATATCTTTAAGAGATCCTCTGCCTGGCTTAGGGCTGTATTTAAAAGGCTTTTCCACCGGGATTTTTTGCGGGTGCGCTGCCTGTAAAGTCCACATTGATCAATTTCAGCTTGGGCGCCTCTCTCGGAATCTCACCGGTCAGCTTGATCTGCTTGGTCTCCAGCAGCTTCTTCGTCTCGTTCACAAGCATATTCACGTCCACCTGCGTGCCTTCCTGCTGCGACCTGGCCTCGCTCAATTGATAAAAGAGCAGCACATTCAAGCAAAAAAAAGGTAATGATCAGAATCGTCTTCGCTCTGCTCCAGTCCATCGGAACCCTCCTTTCCTCCCAAAATCAAACCGCCGCGTTCTTCTTACTGCAAATACTCATACGTGCCGTCCCGCATTTCCGCAGCCCACACCGGTACAAGTTCCACCGTCGATTGTTCTCCAAACACCGGCTTGTACGCGGGAAACACGGCACGGACTGCTCCACTCAGGACGAGAGCGCCCACCTTGGCATCCAGCTCTTCTCCTCCGGCAAGAGTCACTTCTTTGCGAGCGCTTCGCACCTCAGTGAGATCGCGGATCATGGGCCTGTCGTAATTGGAGACCGTTCCTTTCTGCACCGCCAGCTTAAAAAAAATCCGAAATTTTCATTTTTGGGCGGCACGATGGGGAGCGAATCATAATACTGCCTGAAAAAAAGATCGTCTGGCTCGTCGTATTCGATTTCAGCTGCGGGCTTTTGCCAAGAACATATTTCCCGTTCCACCCTCCATGCTGGTTAATAAATTGGATGGCGGACGTTATATTTTCTCGAAAATCGAATTTCCCCTCCACCGGCACCGCCGATTCGGAGTAGCTGAACCACCGCTGGTCGTTTTTTAATGATAAGGCTTCTTTTAAAATCGGTAATTATCGAACCGTCTTTGTCCGGCAAATTGCGCGTAATGTTCGGGTCTACGAAAAGGCTGCGGCGCAGCTGGTCTTCCGTAAACAGGTTGTACGTCAGCTTATACGACGTCGCCTGAATCGGTTTGTTGGGCAGGTAATATTCGCCGTTCGTTGTATGGTAAGGAAGCTCTGCGCTCCTCATAAAATTCTCCAGGTCCTTGCTCGTGTAATCCGCTTTGGCCGCTTCATAGACTACATTGGGCGAATCCGTCAAAAAAAAGTAAGTTTTCAGCTCGTCCTTGTTCTCTTTCGAGGTAATCCAGATGCTGGTCACCAAATCGTTCTCCGGTGGGGTGTCCCCCTTGATCTGCATCCATTTCTGCAGCAGGTTCATCGGAATGCCGTCACGGAATCGCACTTCGACACCGATATGTTTATTGCGGTATTCCTCCCAATTCAGGTTCGAGCCGAAGGCGTTAAGCTTGCGGAAGCCCTCGATATCCCGATTCTTGATCCTTGCAATACCAGGTTGTAGTTGCCCGTGCCTGGGTAAAGAACGGAGTGGATGCTGTTCCGGTGTGAAGAACAATCTGGTCGGGTACCAGTAAATCCGCGAGCTCCAGCTTGTTTCCCAGCGGTTCCGCCTTCACATAACCGTTCTGCGCAATCGGGTCGAATTGAGGAGAGTTAAACCCTAGCATAAAGCTCTGAAGAAGACTGGTCACTACGAGCAGCGTCAAAAAAAATAGTTTTCAGCTTTTCTATCACGCGCTCACACTCTCCCCTTGAGGAACCGGCAGCGTGAATGTCACTTTGGTTCCCTTATTCAATTCGGACTCCAAAGCGATAGTCCCGCCATGGGCTTTTACTATTTCCCGGGCAATGGACAGTCCGAGTCCGGTCCCTCCCATATTCCGTGATCTTGCTTTGTCGACTCGATAAAACCGTTCAAAGATCCGGTCCAAATCGTTTTTTGGGAATTCCGATGCCGTTGTCCTGGATCCCGATTGCGATATAATCCTTGCCTTGGAGGCCTGCTTCAATATTGATTTTCCCTGCATCAGGGTATATTTGATAGCATTCGAGATCAGGTTGTCCAATACTTGATCGATCTGGTCCCTGTCCACCTGCACTTCCGGAAGCCGCGCTCGACTGCAATCCTGATCTGAATCTTGCGCTGCCGAAGCTGGAAGGAGAAGCGGTCCGCCACTTCATCCAGCATCTCCGTTATGTCCGTGGGCTCTTTGGACAAACTTGCCTGTTTGTTATCAAGCCGGGACAGCTGAAGCAGATCGGTGACCAGGCGGATCATCCGTTCGGTTTCGTTGCGCGCCACGCCTACGAATCTTTGAGCCAGCTGCGGCTCCTCCAGGCTCCGTCGTCCAGCGCCTCCAGATAGCTTTTGAGCGTGGTCAGCGGAGTCCTTAATTCATGCGATACGTTAGCGACAAATTCTTTGCGCGATTGTTCCAATCTCTCCTGTTCGCTCACATTCTGCAGCACCGCTATCGTTCCTGTAATGCCTTCGCCGCCCCGGTGGATCGGGGTAAATGCGGCTTTTACCGAAACGGGATGTTCCTTTCCTGCGATGTTCACCTGCAAGACCGTCGCATTGTCGTCGCCTAAGGTTAACTCTTCAATGTCTTCCAGGGACAAACCCAGCACCTCAGTCATATGCTGTCCGATACATTCGTCCTCTGTACCGAGTATTTGCATGGCACTGCTGTTGATAACGATGATCCGTCCGCTGCTGTCCGTGGCTATCACCCCGTCATTCATATTGGACAGCACGGAGGCGAGCTTCTCCTTCTCCTCCTCGTTAATCCACAGCGCTTCTTTCAATCGGTTGGTCATCGTGTTGAACGTCTCCGCCAATTGGCCTATCTCGTCCTGTCCCCGAACCTTCAGACGCCGGTCAAAATTCCCCTCCGCAACAGCGGTCGCCTGTTCCGTAATCTCTTTAATCGGGCTTGTGATCGTATGCGACAGGATTACACCCAGAATGGCGGTCAGCGCCAGTGCGAATACCGTCCCTCCGATAAAAAAAATGCGGTTCACCTGGTTCATCGTCTTGTAAAGCATTTCCATCGACGAAACGATGTACACCGCACCGATCACCTTCGAGCCCGCTGTGACCGGCGTCGCGTTGATCAGCTTGCGGAACCCATCCACGTCCATGAACATGCGGTGGTTATTTTTTGATCCCCTGCAGCGCGGATATTACCTCCGCTTGGGTGTTCTTCTGTCCAACGAGATTCTGATGGTTGTTCAGCGAAGTGCTGAGGATAAGTCCGTTGGCATCGATAATTTGAATTTCGGAGTTGTTGACCGCGAACAGCTTGGAGACAAAATCGTTCAACTCCTGCTCATTTTTTCTTATCATCGGGATTTCTCTTGTCCGGGTTCAAAAAATCGGTCCACTAACGAGGCTACAGTGACGGATTGATCGTTCTGGGAATTCATATAATCGGTCTTGAAATAATTCTCCACCGTCTTTATGAAATAGACGCCGATCAGCTGCATGGCTATGAGGATGAGGAGGACGTAGATAATGATCAGCTTGGCCTGAATCGCTTGAAATAAGCGAATCCGCTTCATTTTATGCTCCCCCCGTTTTGGGGTTTCGCATCATATAACCCAGGCCTCTGCGGGTAATAATATAATCCGGCCGGCTCGGATCGTCCTCGATTTTCTCGCGGAGCCTGCGGATCGTGACATCGACCGTCCTCACATCGCCAAAATACTCAAATCCCCATACCGCCTGCAAAAGGTGCTCTCTGGTCATCACTTTGCCGACATTCTTCGCCATGTAATGAACCAGCTCGAATTCCCGGTGCGTCAGATCCAGAGGTGTGCCGTCTTTGTATACGACATAAGTGTCAGTATCGATTAACAGGCCGTGAATTTTTTTATTCCATCATGAGCCTTGGTCTCCTGCACTTTCTCGGGCGCCGAATTCTGCCTGCGCAGCCGGGCCTTCACCCTCGCCAGCAGCTCTCGGTTGCCGAATGGCTTCGTGACGTAATCGTCGGCTCCCATCTCAAGACCCAGCACTTTGTCGAGCTCCGTGTCTTTTGCCGTCAGCATAATAATCGGAGTGCTGCGATGCACGCGGATTTCCCGGCACACGTCCATGCCGTCCTTCACGGGCAGCATCAGGTCGAGCAGGATCAAATCCGGATCCTCCTTGAGTGCCAGCTCGACCGCGGTTCCGCCGTCATAAGCGCAAATGACCTCATAGCCCTCTTTTTTTCCAAATTAAACTTCAATATATCTGCAATGGGTTGTTCGTCGTCAACCACCAGTATTTTCCCATACATCCTGAATTCACCGCCTGTGTGACCCCTATAGGAGCGTAATTCGCAAACTCTATCTTTCACCTTCTATAGTACCATATCTTCATACAAAAAAAAGACACGGCACCACCCTATCGGGCGAGCTGCCATGCCTGTTTCGGTGCCTACCTGTTCAAATATTTCAATGGATTCTCGATAGCGCCAGATTTATGTATTTCAAAATGCAAATGCGTGCCGGTCGAATCGCCGGTCGATCCCATCACGCCAATCTTCTCGCCTTTTTCCACAACCGTGCCGACCGATGTTTGAATTGCGCTCAAATGGCCGTATAACGTTTGATATCCATTCAGGTGGTCAATGATGATATGGTTGCCATATCCGTGGTCATAGCCTGTGTAAATCACTTTCCCGTTGTCGGCCGCCACAATGCCTGAGCCGCCCACCAGGTCAACTCCTTTGTGCATTTTGCCCCAGCGCATACCGAATGTCGAAGTGATGGAGGCTCCGATGACCGGCCACGAGAAGTTGCCCGTTCCTTCGCCCAGGATCACCTTGCTGCCTTTTCTCACTACGGCCGAAACGGGGGGTTCGACGATATCTTCTTTCAGGACCTGTTCTTCATCCACCTTGCCGTCGATCTTGGTCAGCTTCACCGTCAGCTTCTTCATGCCGTTCTTACCCTGCTGGACCGTCTCCGTTATTCCCTCCTTCAGGGAAGGGTCCTGCTGAACCACCGTATCATATTGAACTTCCTGGTTTTCGACAACCAGCTCGACCGATCTGACCGACAGCGCCGGCTTCAATACGGTTAAATCCAGTGTCTGGCCCGCTTTGATCTGGTCTTCCCAAATCCAGCTGTTTCTCTCATAAATAGACTGCTTCGGGATATTGAACTTTTTTTGGCGATGCAGGACAAGCAGTCACCGGGCTGGACGACGTATTGGGTCGCTGCACGCCGCCGGTTTCCAGCTTGCGGAGCAGCTCTTCCGGCTTATTTAACTCCGTTTTCTCGATAGGGGTGTCGTTCAGCTCCACTTTTTTTTGGATAAAATCCATTTTCTGCACGACTACATCCCCGGTGTTTTGCGGCTTGGGAGCATCGGAGGAGAGGATCGTAACCGTCCCTGTTTCCTTTGGCTTCGGCATATACTTCGCTTTATAGCTCTCAAGGATGCTCTCTGCTGTCTGCTTGTCCTTGACTATGCCGTACACCTTCCCGTCAATCTTCAATTCCAGCCCGACGGCCTGTCCTGCCAGCCGCTTATCCAGCTGATCCAGAACATCCTTGTCATTGACCTGGTAATGAAACATCCATTCCGGATTATATTGGATGGACGGCGCTTTCAGCATCATGCGCACGTCCGGATTGTCCTTTTGCAGCTTGTCCGCTTTCGCTTTTTTTTGAAACGCTCCACCACTCCGGGGTCGCTGACCATACCGATCTCATGCCCGTCGACCAAGACATGATAGGTGCTCGACAAGTTGGCTTGTACGTAGTTATGGCTCCTAGCGTGACGGCGACGACGATACCGAGGGACGCTGCGGCAGCTGTAATGCTTCTTTTACGTTTACTGAGATAAGCCGCCCAGGATGGCTTGCTGTTCTGTTCATTCCTTTGCGCGGATTGTGCGTCTTCCTTGCCGTTGTCTTGAACTGCATCTATGGAGCATTGTTTCTTTATGGAGGACCGGTTCGATGCGGACTTGTCGGCAAGCCCCCTCATCCAATTCGGTTTCTTCAAAAAAAATGGCATATGCTTCTCCTTCGATCGTTTTATTGCTAATGCCGGTCCTTCTTCAAATATGACAAGACCCCTCAAAAAAATGGCATCAGCACCTTGCTGCTTTGTCAGATCCTTAGAGTGGTTAGCCCTGCAAACGGAGATATAGCCCCCTTAAGAACTTGGGCCTCTTGGACGAATTCGTCCGAAATCAGGCGGCTTCCCACGGGAGCCCCGCATCCCCTGCAACTAATTTACTAGAACCGACCAAGCTTTTCCTAATTCATTCTACACAACGATTTTCGTATTTTCAACATTATTCCCGGTTTTTTCGTCACAGCATCACGAAAAATGTCGATGAAAACGTATTAAATTCGGGTGTGACCACGATACCCTTAGCTAATGGCCAGTTGCATGAAAAATGGAGATGTGACTGAATTCAACTGGGACGATCGAAATGATACTCACCGGGACGGGATACATCTGCGCATAAGAAAAAAAGTCTCATATCGCTAAACGACATAAGACTTGCTCTCACCGCTATAACATTTACTCTAATCGAATTAAGATTTCGTTTAACGTAAAAAAAGCGTCTGGCGGCGCCTTTAGATCTTCGCAGTAAACCAAGCCTCTTCCCTGATATTTTCTAGATATTTCCTGGAATAAAGGAATTTTATTCGTCAAATAAGGTATTCCCGGAATTAACGCACTGTGCTTTCGTTAAATATAGCCAAAACGCTGATACGGATGGGTAAAAAAAGCCTAATATTTTTTGAATGATCGAAACGAGCTCTTTGTATTCTTCCGGTTTCAAACTTTTCTGCAACAAAGCCTGGATCTGGTTCAATTTGTCGGCGGTAATGCCGTCTTCCATCAGGAACGATATTTTGTCCATATCCTGCTGGGGCACCTTCGCCGCTAAAATTGACAGCACTCTCTGCTTGTCTTGGGCGGACATGCTGTCCTTCTTCTTGGCCAAGTCACTTGGAGTCACGATGAGCTTTTGGCTCTCTGCGGACGAATTTCCCTGTTCCAGCGAGGTGCTTAAACGCCCGGCTGCCGCTACAGCGTCCAGCGGATTAGAACCAGCGACGGGCTTTTTTTGCTCCCGGAGCTGCTGCCGTCAGTATTACCAGTCACTGATTTATCTTTTGCGGCATCCTGATTTTGAACCGGCATCGGCGGCGCAGGATTGGTGTCTGAGCCTGGGGCTTTGACGTGACGAGAGAGAGCAGATTAGGCAGAGACAGCACGTTGCTGCTTAGCTTAATGTTGTACTGCGCCAGCAGCTGCTGCACAGCCACCGAGACGATGGCCCACGTAGTCAATAGAGAAATAGCTGTTACTAGAATCGTACTTAAGATAACCTTGGTTAACCACTGTATAGCTTTCATTTGCTTGTACCACCTTGGAAAATTTTCACCTACTCTCTCAAGTATTGACCAAAATGATACAGTTAAGACGCATTTACGAGATTTTCAGGCCAGGAGAAAAAATGGGATCTAGCCACACCGTTCAACACAACAACGAATGCAGTGAGAGGCCCGAGAAAAAATGGAGCAATATGGGATCTCCCCACCCATATCCGCCGCAACGAGCGCCGTGAGAGTCCCGCGTTAAAACAAAAAATCCCCGCAGCATCGATGGCTGCGGGGGTTTTACGTTAGTTTTACGAATAAATCGGCCTTACCAGATTAGTCTGCTCCCTGTTGCGTCCCACGGAGAAGATCGCAATGGGAATTCCCGTCAACTGGGACACTCTTTCGATGTAGTTCCGGGTAGTGCCGGCAGGTCGGACAATGTCTTCGCTTGGGTTATATCCTCGGACCAGCCCGGCATTTCCTCATATTCGGCTTCGCATTCCGCCAGCATACTTAGTGACGCCGGGTAATGCTCGATCAACTCGCCTCTGTACTTGTATCCCGTGCAAATCTTCACCGTTTCAAGCCCCGTGAGCACATCCAGCGAGTTCAGGGACAGCCCGGTAATTCCGCTGACTCGGCGTGCGTGACGGACGACAACGCTGTCGAACCAACCGACGCGGCGAGGTCTTCCCGTAGTCGTTCCGTATTCGTTGCCCTTCTCGCGGATACTGTTTCCGATTTCGTCCAGCAATTCGGTAGGAAACGGACCGTCGCCCACGCGTGTCGTATACGCCTTAGCTACGCCGATCACCTGATTGATCTTCGTCGGACCGACTCCGGAACCGATGCATACTCCCCCGGCCGTCGGGTTGGAAGAGGTAACGAACGGATACGTTCCCTGGTCGATATCCAGCATAACGCCTTGGGCGCCTTCAAACAGAACACGCTTCCCTTGGTCGATATGGTCGTTCAACACGACGGAAGTATCGGTCACATAAGGACGAAGGATTTCAGCGAATTCCAGATACTCTTTAATGATCGGCTCCACATCCAGAGGCTGTGCCTTGTACACCTGCTGGATCACCACATTCTTCTCGCTGCCAGCCTTCTTACTTTCTTCTCGAACTCCGCAGCATGCATCAAATCCGCGATGCGGATTCCGTTTCTCGCCGCTTTGTCCATATAGCACGGGCCAATCCCTTTTCGGGTCGTGCCGATCTTATTCTCGCCCTTGCTTTCTTCCTCCAACCCGTCCAACACCAGATGATACGGCATAATGACATGCGCGCGGTCGCTGATTTTTTAAATTGCGGGTGGAAAATCCGTTCTCGTGTATATAATTGATCTCTTCAATCAATGCGGCAGGATTCAGCACCATGCCGTTGCCGATGACACACACTTTTTTCCTTATAAAAAAAATGCCCGAAGGGATCAAATGCAGCTTATACTTCTTGTCTTGGATCAAAATGGTATGGCCAGCATTGTTGCCTCCTTGATAGCGGGCCACAACCTCTGCGGACTCCGCCAAAAAAAGTCGGTGATTTTCCCTTTCCCTTCATCGCCCCACTGGGTTCCTACAACAACAACGGTTGACATCCGCATTACCCCCGTCAGGTGTATCCACCTCTGAATTGTGCTTGAAGCACCATGTTCAGTTTATCAATGTAGTTCACTAAAGTCAATAAAAAAACGAACGATTCTGTTTATAGATATAGAATCGTTCGGAAATTTGCAGATTATCCAAAACCTGCGGCCGCATCCTGATGCGTATGGTTCAGGCTTACGAACTTGTTGAAGTTTTTGAGAAAAGCGAGCTCCACCGTCCCTACCGGACCGTTCCGCTGCTTGGCGATAATAATCTCGATAATATTCTTTTTTCTCCGATTCCTTGTCGTAATAATCGTCACGGTACAGGAATGCGACGATATCGGCATCCTGCTCGATCGAACCGGATTCCCGCAGGTCCGACATCATTGGACGCTTGTCCTGCCTCTGTTCTACGCCCCGGCTGAGCTGCGACAGCGCGATAACCGGCACTTCCAGCTCACGCGCAATCTGTTTCAATGTTCGGGAAATTTCGGAAACCTCCTGCTGGCGGTTATCCCCTTTGCCCCGGCCGTGGATAAGCTGCAGATAGTCGATGAGGATCATGCCGAGCCTTTTTTTCCTTCTTGAGCCGGCGGCATTTGGCCCGAATATCCGCCACCGTCACTGACGGCGAATCGTCGATAAATATCTCCGCCTCCGACAGCGAACCGATCGCCATCGTCAGCTTCTCCCAATCGTCCGCCTCCAGATGCCCTGTCCGCAGCCGGGTCGCATCCACATTCGCTTCAGCGCAAATCATACGCTGTACGAGCTGTGACGCCCCCATCTCCAGCGAGAAAATGGCGACGGTTTCCTTGGCCCGCACCCCGACGTTCTGCGCAATGTTCAGGGCAAACGCAGTCTTTCCCACGGAAGGACGCGCGGCCACAATGATTAAATCCGACCTTTGGAAGCCGGAGGTCATCTTGTCCAGGTCAGTGAAACCGGACGGGATGCCTGTGGCCCCCCCTTTATGGTTGTAAAGAAACTCGACGCGCTCGAACACGTCCATCAGCACGTCCCGTATGGAGATGAATCCCGAGCCGGAGCGGCGGTTGGAGATTTCCAGAATACGCTGCTCCGCCTCGCTAAGCATCAAGCCTACATCGTCCGCGGATGCGTAGCCGTTGCTGACGATCTGCGTCGCCGTGCGAATCAGCCTGCGCAGCATGGACTTCTCTTCCACAATTGCCGCGTAATAGTCGACATTCGCGGATGTGGGGACAGCGTTGGCAAGCTCAGACAAATAGGTAACGCCGCCAACCTCTTCAAGCAGCTGCTTGTTCTGCAAGCGTGCCGTCAAGGTGATCAGATCCACCGGCTCGTTAGCCTCCGCCAGCTCGATCATCGTTTC
This sequence comes from Paenibacillus sp. JCM 18996, assembly GCA_001313085.1. The sequence goes on from BBFE01000002.1 coordinate 124,289, forward strand.
GAAGATCCGCTGATGGGCGCCGCGGTAGAAATCATCGCTGGTGACACGCTCCATCGCGGTGACGAGGCTTTCCGTGTCCAGCAGAATCGCACCCAAAACCGCCTGCTCCGCTTCTATGTTTTGTGGCGGAATCCGGTCAAGAAATAACTCCCCGCTCATTCCCGCTCTCCTGTCTCTGTTGAATTATTACCTTAATTTCCATCATCTATACGATAAATGCGCTCATGCGACTGCATTATTCCTCGGTAACCTGCACCTTCAGTGTGGCCGTCGCCTGAGGATGCAGCTTCACCTGCACCTCGGTGACGCCCAACGTACGAATCGGATCTTTTAGCTGAATGACCCTTTTGTCTACCTTTAATCCCAGCTTCTCCAGCTCATCCGCAATCTGCTTGGAAGTGATCGCTCCGAACAAACGGCCTCCTTCGCCGGATTTGGCCTTCAGCCCGACCGTCGTTTCGTTTAGCTTGCCCGCCAGTTCTTGCGCGTCGGCCTTCTCCTGCTCTTTCTTTCTCTGGTCGGCCTTTTTTTTGCCCCTCAAGCTGGGCCAAAGTTGTATTGGAAGCGGGTGCCGCCATACCCTGCTTGATCAGATAGTTCTGGGCGTACCCTTCCGATACTTCCTTCACTTCGCCTTTTTTCCCCTGGCCCTTGACGTCCTTCAAAAAAAGATCACTTTCATTCGAATAACCCCTCTTCCTCTTCTATGTCCTTCAGAACCTGCAGCAGCCTTTGCTCCGCGTCTTCCACCGAGCATTCCAGCTGAGTGGCCGCATTCGTCAAGTGGCCGCCTCCGCCCAGCCTTTCCATCACGATCTGCACATTCATCTCTCCCGTGGAACGGGCGCTGATGCCGATCTGTCCGTCCGACCGTTCACCTATAACAAAGGAGGCCTTGATATTCGTCATATTCAACAATGTATCAGCTACTTGGGCGATCATCAACTGAGAATATTTACGTTCCGGCTCGGAAACCGCCATCGCAATATGATCATAAATGATTTTGGTATGCTTGATAATATCCGCTTTCTGGATGTAGGCATCCAGGTCTTCCTTGAGCATCCGCTGGATCATCGCCGAATCGGCGCCGTTCCTTCTCAGAAAAGAAGCGGCCTCGAACGTCCTGGCCCCTGTCCGCACGGCAAAGCTCTTCGTGTCCACCACAATCCCGGCCAGCAGCGACGTCGCTTCGATGACATCCATTGAAATCCTCTCATTGATATACTGCAGCAGCTCCGTCACCAGCTCGCTGGTAGACGACGCGTAGGGCTCCATATACACCAACGTGGCTTCACTGAGAAATTCCTCGCTCCGCCGGTGATGGTCCACCACCACGATCCGGTGCGTCTGCTGCAGAAGCCTGGGCTCAGCCACCAGCGAAGCTTTGTGCGTGTCAACGACCACGGCGAGCGAGCGGGGATTCGTGATCTGCATGGCCTGCTCTGGCGTAATGAACCATCGGTTCAGCTTCTCGTCGTCATAGATTGTCTCCATCAGCTTCTGGATCGAAGGATTTACGCCTTCCAGCACGATGTATCCTTCCTTGCCGCTCACTTGGGCCGCCTTCAGCACGCCGATCGCTGCTCCGATCGAATCCATATCGGGAAAACGGTGGCCCATAATCACTACTTTATCGCTTTCCTTAATCAAATCTCTCAGCGCATGGGAGATCACTCTCGCCCTCACCCGGGTACGCTTCTCTACGGCATTCGTCCGCCCGCCATAGAACGTCAAGCGCTGCCCAACCTTCACGGCGACCTGGTCACCCCCCGCGCCCGAGCGCCATGTCCAAGCTCGTCTGCGCCAATGTACCCAACTGAATCAGGCTGTCGGCTCCGGACGCAATCCCGATGCTCAATGTGAGGGGCAGCTTATTCTCAATCGTGATGTCCCGCACATCGTCCAAAATTTCAAACCGGTTCTGCTCCAGGCTTTTCAGCGCCTTCTGGTCCATCAGAATCAAATACCGGTCCGAAGCCGTGCGGCGCAGGTAAATATTGAACTTCTGGGCCCACTCCGTGATCTCTCCGGTCACTTTGGCCATCATGATGCTCCGTGTCTGGTCCTCCATGCCCTGCGTCGCTTCATCCAGATTGTCCATGGTCACAAGACCGATGGCGATCTTCTCTTCCTCGTAACGCTTTGCAAGCCCTGACAATGCCGTAATATCACGGAAGTAAAGCAGCCGCTCCTCCGGCCTGTGAAATACCTGGTACACAGACTGGTCGATCGTAATTTGCGACGTCTCTTCCTTTTTTTATTTTTTTCAACATCGGCATGACCTCGTACAAAGACTCACCGATGACAGACGCCTTTTCCAGCATCTTGGCCACAAAAGGGTTGTGCCACTGGACAAGCTTCTCTTCGTCATAGATGAGAATACCCAGAGGCAGCTCCTGTATGACCTCGTTGCCGGCCTTTTTTTTCACCCTGTGGGAAATCGTGCCTATATATCGGTTCAAATCCCGCCTGAACGCCTGTTCCGCCTGCAGTGAATAGAATCCTGCAAAAGCGCACAGCACCAGCGCGGTCACACCCAACTGCCATTGAAACACGAACAATACGCCTGTCAACACAATGATTAGCACGAATGCGGCAACCACATGATATCCGTGCCAACGTTTGAGAAGGAACTTCGGCATACACACGCTCCTAACTATCTACTCTAACCGGCGGACTGAGTTATTTCCTTGCCATTCGCTGCCGAATCGGTAAAGCGGCGTCAATCACGCCGAGCAAGCTGAATATGAACTGGAAGAACGGAAAAAAACAAACAGAACTATAATGCCTGCAATGGGCAGAGCTTTATTCCAACGGTTGGAGTAAGCGACGTAGAACAAGAAGCCGATTCCCTGTATGGTAAAAGCAAATGTCAAAAGCGGAAGCAGATTAAGCACAATCATCGATACCAGGCTTCCGTTCGGTTTGGTGCCGGCTTCAACCAGCAGTGCGAGCACATACAAGAAGACGACGGTTCTAGGAAGCCTCCAATCCCTGAGGAAAGGCAGTCCTGGCCAGGTTTCCCCCAACCGATTGAGCAGCCTCCGTCCGACCGCGTGAGTAACCATAGTAAAATAGAGCGCCACAACAATCAGATAAAAAAAAGGCAGCATCTGCACCAGCAAGCCGGCGATTTGATCCCAGAACGTCCCATTGAATTGTGAGCGCAGCTGCGGCGGCAGAGTCTTCATGCTCTCCAGCATAAACCGGCTTATCTTGCCGACAGGATTCCAGCCGGCAGCGGCGGCAGCCACCAGACTGAGCAGCATTTCCGCCAGCAGGGTAACCACCCCGGCCGTTATCACTCTTCTCGCATTCGCTCTCGCTTTATAGTATTTGCCCATAACCACAACTGGCGGCAGAAAGAACAGGGATACCGTGATCAGGAACAGGCTTCCCGTCCATGGCAGCAGCAAAAGCAGCAGAAGCATCACGGTATATTGTATGACAAACACCCTTTGAGGAAGCTTCACATAAAGGACCAGCAAAGGTACAAGAAGGAAACTGACCGTCAGCACGCTAAACGGCGTCAGAATCGATAATAAAATAACAATATAAGCGAGACTCCAGGGAATATAACGCAACCACATTTTGCCCAACCGGTTCACCTCTTACGAATATGTTCTTCCAAAGCGGAAAGATCCCCCATTGCACTCTTCAAGCTGATGGCCTTTCTTCCCTATGCTTTTTTCACTTTTTTTCAGGGCCACTTGATCGACAATCTCCGTTTTCAGCCACTCCACGATTTTAGCCCGCTTCGCCACGTCCATATCTTATTCCCAGCCCGACACAGAACGTCTCCCCCTATCCAAAGCTTTAGATAAAATTATACCACAAATACTCGCGGACGTTTCAACAGCTCTGTTCTTCCTTCTTTTATGAGAAATAATAGAGCGGCATAACCATAAATCCAGGAAATCGCCTCGCTGAACCGTGAGTGACCTTCCAAAAAATAGAAGAAAAGGCGCATCCCTGGGACGCACCCTCTCCATTTGTGCAAAAAAAACTAACCGATGGATACCCTTTTCCACTTCGAAAAAAAGAAGACAACTGCGGTTGCAGCTGTCTTCGGGATTTGCCTTACTCGGTAGTGTAAGGAAGCAAAGCCACTTGGCGTGAACGCTTGATAGCGATCGTTAGAGCACGTTGGTACTTCGCGGATGTTCCGGTTACACGACGAGGAAGAATTTTACCGCGCTCCGAGATAAACTTCTTCAGAGTGTCGATATCTTTATAGTCAATGTGAGTGATTTTGTTAACGGTGAAGTAGCAAACTTTACGGCGCTTGCCTTTACCGCCGCGGCGGCCGCCGAACTTCTTCTCTCCACGCTCTTCGTTGTTATCACGTCTTTGGAAACCCATTCGATCTTCATTCCTTTCTGCCTAAAATGGTAAATCATCATCCGATATATCAATCGGTTTGCCATCGTCCTGGAACGGGTCTTGGTTGCCTCGCGAATTATTGTTGGACCGGCTGCTGACGGCTGGAGCCTCTTCGCGGTTTGCGCTGTTAGCCGATTCCAGGAACCGGACGTTATCAGCGATCACTTCCGTGACATACACACGACGGCCTTCATTATTATCGTAATTCCGAACCTGGATCCTGCCTTCCACGGCAGTTAAACGGCCTTTTCTCAAATAGTTGGCGCACGTTTCGGCAAGCTGTCTCCAGGTTACAACCGGGATGAAATCCGCTTCGCGCTCTCCGGACTGATTGGAGAATGGACGGTCTACGGCAAGAGTAAACTGGGTTACAGCTACGCCTGCCGGAGTATATCTTAATTCGGGGTCCTTGGTGAGCCTGCCGATCAATATGACACGATTTAACAACTCAATCCCTCCCAGCACAATGAATTACAATCGCAGCGTCATTAAGCTACTACGTCTACAGTGATCAAGTAACGAATGATTTCATCGGAAATCTTCATTACACGGTCAAGCTCCGCCACAACTGCTGGAGTTGCTGTAAAATTCACCAATACATAGTGTCCTTCACGGAACTTGTTGATCTCATACGCAAGACGGCGCTTACCCATAACGTCTTGCTTTGTAATTTCGCCACCGTTGTTGATGATGTTCTGGAATTTTTTCGATCGTGGATTGAACAGCTTCCTGCTCGATGTCCGGACGAATAATATACATCACTTCGTATTTGCGCATGTACTTTCACCTCCTCTTGGACTAAACGGCCCCCATCAGTTAGTGGGAGCAAGGAGCGAGAATCATCTTTTAAGTAAAACTCGCACTAAATTACTATATCAAATTGGACTCTGTAATACAAGTAAAAAAAATCGCAAGCTCAGTATCCGCATCAAATAAGCGTGCAGCCTGATCGTTAGTCCGCTTCCAGCTTTTGATATACATCCTCCTCCCCCTAACGGCAAATACTACAAAGCAAAAGACGGAGGTGTTCCAAGATGGGAGAAAGATCAGAATTCGAGGCCGGAGACAGGGCTCCAAATGACGGGGAGTACATTGAAGTAGGGGAGAACCAGTTCCATACGGGTATCAACAACCCTAAGCAAGTGAAGCTCAGCAAAGGCGACCGTTTTCCCGAAAACTCGAATCATGAGCGAAAATGGGTACGCAAGAATCACTGACAACACACACGGTTCTTCCCGGCAGGCTGTTCATCCAGGGTCACGTTTTTTTTGGGCGTTAACCAGCGGACCATACAGCCAGGGAAGAGCTATCCATTCAACAAGGAGGCGGCATTTATGCGTAAATTCACATTATTGTTCGGCTTGTTCGGTCTCTTGCTGTCGATCGTCCATTACTTTGCGCATGACGCCCATCCTGTCTATTTGCTGTTTTACTCCCTCAGCATACCCGCATGGTTCTGGCCTGTTTTTTTTATGAATCCTGGACGAGTACGCCCCTTGGATCTGCTGATCCTTTATGCGCTGACAACCCTCTCCTGGCTCTAATCGGATACGTAGCCGACCGGTTCAGTCACAGAACTCACGCCAACAAACGGAAACCCGAATAAAGACAACAAAAAAAACCTCTATAAGCTTGTATAAAGGTTTCGCATACTCTTATGTAGAGCGGAAAGAGTGGGATTCGAACCCACGCACGGGAGTTACCCGCCTAGCTGATTTCGAGTCAGCCCCCTTGGGCCTCTTGGGTACCTTTCCACAAAAAAAATGAGGACAAGAGATATTCTATCACAACGCCCGCCCTGAAGGCAACAGCTAACTTAACTTTCCATTCGGGTGCAAACTGACCGCCCGCCGTGCACCGTCGCTGCGCGTGCCTGGACCGGCTGCTTTTTATTCGCTGTCAGCGGGGGCTCCCCCGCTGCGCAGCACCTTTTTTTTCAATTTGCTCTCAAACTTGGCCCGCGGCACGAGGACGCTGTGCTTGCAGCCACGCATTTGATGCGGATATCCATTCCCATGCGGATAATTTCCATTTCATTGGTGCCGCACGGGTGCGGCTTCTTCATCTGGACAATGTCCCCTAATTGAAATTGTTTTCTCTCCATATCCTTTCTCCTTTAAGATTCCTGGTTATTGTGAGAAATTCCTTGCTTGTCCAGCAGCGTTTTGATTTTCAGATTCAATTGGCGGGCTACTACTACATTCGTATTCGGTTTGCATTCCGCAGTCACCCGAATCACCACTTCGGCTGCGCTGAGCGTCTGTACTCCGAGCACTTCCGGCGCTTTGATCAGATACTCGTTTTCTTCCGCCAGTTTGGGCAGCTCTTCCTCCAGCACCGAGATCGCCTTCTCCACATCCCTCTCCTGCGTAAGCGTCACATCCACCACGGCCAGCGCGTTATGGATCGAGAAGTTGGTCACTTGAGTTATCGTCCCGTTCGGTATAATGTGAACTTCCCCTGTCCAGCTGCGCAGCCTCGTTATCCTCAAGCCGATCTCTTCAACCGTACCCTTATACGTCCCAATCTGAACGACGTCGCCTACTCCGAACTGATCCTCAAAAAAATTATAAAGAATCCGGTGATCACGTCTTTGACCAAGCTTTGCGCACCGAATCCGATGGCGAGCCCTAACACCCCCGCCCCTGCCAGCACCGGAGCCAAATTCAGCCGATCTGGTTCAGCAGCAGCAGCAGGACTATGAAATTGACCGTGTAAGCCACCATATTTTGAATCAATTTTCCTATGGTTCTCGTTCTTCTCTGGTCTAATCTGAGCGGATGCGTTTCGCTATCCACGAACATATGCCCCAGCATTTTGTGGGCTATCCTGGAAACCAGCCTGCCCAGTACAAGAATAAGCAGAATTTGAAAGACAATCCCCGCTATGTGAAGCCATACATTCGGGTTCGTAAAATACTCTATTATTTTTTATCCGGAACTGATCCCATGTAGATACTGCAAACCAATCGATAAACAACGATACATCCTCCTCCTTACTCCCAATTCATGGTAGCATATTCGCCGTTTTTTTTCACAATAAAACCCGCGGATTTCCACCTTCTCGGAGCGTATAATCCGTTTCACAAGTTCAAACTGCGGCTCGGGGAATTGAATGGACAGCGCGCAGCCTGCCGTAACCTCTTTGGGAGTGGGACACAAATCGATTTCAACCTCGGCGTATTCCAGCAGCATTTCCGCCCGCAGCGCCTGTTGCGTCGAATCGAAGGCAATCAATAACGTATGGTCCAGGGAGATCCCTCCAAGCCAACTTTGCTAGACTTTGTATATTTCTTTGTGTATTTGCATAAACTATTAAGAATCCGCACTATATTCCCTCTGTATGGAGGTCATTGTATGAAATTATCCAACATTCTAGGTATGCCGTCAAACAAACTGCCGTTGTCCGTGAAAATCTCCCACAAAGAAGAGAATATTGTTAATATTCTTTCCGGCTATCTCGACAGCTATCTTCAGGCGCTTCCACTGTATAAGCCGATCGTCTTTCTATGTGTAGGAACGGACCGCTCCACCGGCGATTCGTTAGGCCCTCTCGTAGGCAGCAAGCTTGCCGAGCTTAACAAAGATCTTTATCTATACGGTACGTTGGAAGAACCTGTCCATGCCATGAATTTAAATGATACGCTGACCTCCATTTACCAAAAAAACACAAGGAGCCTTTTGTTATCGCCGTAGACGCATGTCTCGGCCAGCTGACCAGCGTCGGCTGTATTCAGCTGGGGGACGGCCCGATTAAACCCGGTGCGGGGGTCAATAAAGATCTGCCTCCAGTCGGCAATATCCATGTCACCGGCATCGTTAACGTCGGCGGCTTTATGGAATATTTTGTCTTCAAAATACCCGGTTAAGCCTGGTCATGAATATGGCGGACGTCATTGTCAAAGCCTTCTGCCAATCCTTGCTTAATCTGCAGAGGTCCGAACCGGCTCCTTTGGTAAAGATCGATTGATCGCCTCTTTTTTTCCTCTGGCGACAGCATATATTTGGATTGTCCGTTAACGATGGGCTTGGCATATATAAATGAGGTTTCCCTGCTGTGTATTCCCGTTAACACAAGTCCGTCCTGATTGTCATCCACAATGGCTATCGAAAAGCTGAGGTCGCTGCCTCCGTCGGCAAAAGCGGAGTAGCGGTGCACGCCCACATTGGATTTCATCGTCTTTATTTGCTTTTGAAGCGCCTGCAGCTCTTCTTTCGTTTCGCGGTTTTCCTCTTTCAGCCTGTTCATGCTTTCCTGCAACTCTATCATTATAGATTCTACATCTGCGGAGGAAACGCCGTTGAGCATTTGAACGTATCGTTTGCGCAGCTTCTTGAATTTCACCAAGACATTAATCATCATGATGAATAAAATAATAACAATGACCATTGACAGTCCCGCTATCATAATCGCGGTCTCCACTCCGAGGTCCAATCCTTGTCCCATTCTTTCTTCCTCTTTCATAACTAAGGTTGTATATTCTCTCAGCTGTTCTTTTTTATAATGCCGGCTGATTTCCACTACCGCTTCAATCAAATGCTTTACCTCGTCTTCGGTTGTAAACGCCCCGACACTTGCCCGCACTGCGCCAAATTCTAAAGTGCCTGCGGTTTCATGCGCCAAAGGAGTGCAATGGTACCCCGCCCTTACGGCGATCCCGTAGGATTGATCCAGTATGAATGCTACTTCGGAGGAATCTGCTCCTTTTATATTAAAAGAGACAATTCCGGTGCGCTTCTCACCTAACTCGGGCCCATAAATTTCTATCTCCTGGTGCCTCAGCCATTCTTCCATGATTTTCTGTGTAAATTTCCATTCACGCTGGTGTATGGATTGTACCGTTTCCCCAAGAACATACTTCACCCCTTCATTTAGTCCTGCGATTCCTGCCGTATTCTGGGTGCCTGCCTCATATCGGTCGGGTCTTACCGCAGGTTGGTCCACGGCTTCTGACTGGCTGCCCGTACCTCCATGCAGCAGCGGCTCCAGCTCGAGATCGGGGTGAATGTATAACCCTCCTGTGCCTTGTGGACCGAGCAGTCCTTTATGTCCGGGGAAGGCCAGCATATCTATTTGCAGCGCACCTACGTCGATGTCCAAAGTGCCTGCCGTTTGTGCCGCATCTACGAGCAGCTTAATCCCTTTTTTCTTTACAAATTCTGCCTAAAGGTTCCAAATCTACGATCGATCCCAGCAGATTGGAGCTATGGTTCACTATCAAAAGAGAGGTTCGGCTGGTAATCGCTTCCTCCACGTCCCCCGGCTCTATCGCACCTTGTTCGTTTGCAGGGATATAAGTGATGTCTACCGCTTTTGTTTTTTTCTCAAATATACCAGCGGCCTGCGCACGGAGTTATGCTCCAGGTGAGTGCAAATCACGTGGTCGCGCTCTTTTACAAATCCTTTTATCGCTTGATTCAGTGCATGAGTCGTGTTGAGCGCGAAGCTTATATCGATCGGATTTCTGACAGCAAACAGTTTGGCCAGACTCTTCCTTGCATCAAACAAAACTCGGCTGGCTTGAACCGCCATTCGGTGGCTTCCCCGTCCGGATTTGCCGCAGACTCAAGTATGGATGCATTAATCGCTTCTATGACGGAAGACGGTTTAGGCCAAGAAGAAGCCGCATGATCAAAATAATAGGTTTTCAAACCAACCCTCCTCCGAGCCCTTGCTGCTTATTTCATTTGTATTATATCCATTGTAAAGGCTGTTTCTAAAAAAAATAAAGCATACTCACTCATGCCTTGTTTTGGCAGAGCTTTGTATGCGGTGGATTCACAAAAAAAATGAAAAAAAATTCAGACATTTGACCAATTACGAAATTTTACCCTTAAGCATTTCCAGTAATCTTTCCAAATCATCTTTGGAGTAATACAACAGCTCGATCTTTCCTTTGTTGTTTTGATGTTTTATTTTAACTGTGGTTCGGAACCGGTCGCGCAGATGATCTTCCACTTCATGGATGTACGGATCTCTGTTTTTTGGCTTTATTTTTTTCAGTTTATCTTTATCATTCTGCTGTTCCAGCTTTTTTGATCGCTTCTTCCAGCTCTCTTACGCTCCATTGCTGCTTTGCCGTAAAATCAGCCAGCTCTTTCTTAGTGTTATCGTCTCTGACTCCCGCGATAGCCCTGGCATGTCCCATGGAGATTGTTCCACGTGAAACATATTGTTTAATTTCTTCAGGAAGCTGCAGCAGGCGCAAAAAAGTTCGCGATGTGGGAGCGGCTTTTTTTCCTACCTTCAAAGAAAGCTCTTCCTGCGTTAGATTAAATTGCTCAATTAAGGATTGATAGGCAACGGCAATTTCCATCGCATTCAAGTCCTCTCGCTGAACGTTTTCAATTAAGGCAATTTCCATCACCTGCTGATCGCTGAACTTTTTTCACTACGGCAGGAATGGTACTCAGACCGCATACTTGGGAGGCTCTAAATCTCCTCTCCCCTGCAATAATTTCATATCCTTTCAGTACGCTGCGAACGATGATCGGTTGAATAACCCCGTGCTCTTTAATAGAAGTGGCAAGCTCCTTGATACTCTCTTCATCAAAAGTTTTCCTTGGCTGGTATGGATTGGCTCTAAGCTGTGTTAATGGAATTTCAATCACTTTATCATCCTCATTTATATTCAAAGAAGGCAGAAGGCATCGAGGCCTTTTCCCAATCGCTTATTCATTAGGCAATCACTTCCTTCGCTAATTCCATATAAACTTCTGCACCTTTGGATCTTGGGTCGTAGGTCACTATGGATTGGCCGTGGCTTGGCGCTTCGCTAAGCCTAACATTGCGTGGAATAATCGTATGATACACCTTTTGCTGAAAATATTTTTTTTACTTCTTCAATCACCTGGATTCCCAGGTTTGTCCTGGCGTCGAACATCGTCAAAAGAACGCCTTCAATTTGCAAATCAGTGTTCAAATGTTTTTTGGACCAACCGCACTGTGTTGAGCAGCTGGCTTAAACCTTCCAAAGCGTAATACTCGCACTGTATTGGAATCATGATAGAATCGGAAGCGGTTAAAGAATTCACGGTCAAAATACCAAGTGATGGCGGACAATCGATTAAAATATAGTCATACATATGCTTGATCAGTTGAAGCGACTTTTTCAGCCGGACTTCCCTTGAAATGGTAGGCACCAGTTCAATCTCTGCGCCTGCCAACTGAATGGTTGCGGGGATAATTTTTTAAGTTGTCAATCTTGGTATCAATAACAGCGTCCTTAGGATGGACATCGTTAATCAGCACATCATAGATGCAGTTGACTACATCCGCTTTATTGATGCCGATTCCACTGGTTGTATTCCCCTGCGGATCAATGTCTACCAATAAAACCTTTTTTTCCCAATGAAGCTAAAGAGGCACCCAAGTTGACAGCTGTTGTTGTTTTGCCTACTCCGCCTTTTTTTTGATTCGTTATCGCTATTATTCTAGACAATCGTATTTCACCTCGCCCAAAGATACCTGGTTTTCATTCCATTTCAAAGGAGAACCACTTCCGCAAAAAAAATAAAGCAATCTGTATGAAGCATACTCCCGTTGGAGCATTTCCCGCCTGCACCCAAAGCGGCATCCAAGCGGGAATGAATCTCGGTAAACGGCTTTCATAAGTTCTGTCGGTTTTGCTTGCAAGACGTTCAAGTGTGGCACAGGGCAGCGCAGCATACCGACAAAAAAAGAAAGAAAAAAACGGCTGATGGCCGCTTTTCACTGCTTAACTAAATTATAACATTTTCTATATTTGAAAGAAACACAAGCGATTGCTATTTTTTTTAGGTATACGAATGATAATTTCATAGTGGTCTTCCCTATCCTGCTCAGCTGTGTGGATATGTAACCCTGATGAAGATACCATCTCTACCGATTGCCGAATTGTGTTTAACGCAAGGCGAACATCTTTGGTATAAGACACTCTTTTCGTCCTCTTGATTTTCTCCGACTCTTTGAAAAAAAATTGAATTCTGGCTTCGGTTTGCTTCACATTCAATTCTTTACTGATAATATCCTGAAGCACTTTCATCTGCAGCTCTGTATCATCCAATGAAAGCAGTGCTCTTGCGTGACGCTCGGTAATTTTTTTTCTTTCCATCAAGGATTGCTTGACGGGTTCGCTCAAGTGGAGCAGACGAATTTTATTGGCTATGGTAGATTGGCTTTTTTCCCAGACGCTGCGCCAAGCTTTCCTGTGTAAGTCCATGCATTTCCATAAGCTGCTGATAAGCTGCCGCCTCTTCGATCGCAGTTAAGCCTTCCCGCTGAAGGTTTTCGATCAGGGCGATAGAAGCAGCTTGTGAATCGTTAAATTCTCTAATAATCGCAGGCACCGTATCTAACCCGAGCTTTTTTTACAGCCCTCCATCTTCGTTCCCCTGCGATCAATTCGAAAACACCATTGCGAACTCTTACCACAATCGGCTGGATCACACCGTGAGTTTTTATCGTTTGACAGAGCTCGTCTATACGTTCATCGTCAAAAAAATAGCTCGCGGCTGATAGGGGCTGGGAACAATGTCTTTAACGGGAATATTCTTCACTTCATCAGTACTTGATCGTTCGGATATGCCGAAAAGTTTAGAAATATGATCTTTCATACGATGATTTCACCCAATTCTGTTCCTCCGTTAATATAGGACTAATTATTGAATTCTCCACAAGTTTCAATTATCCTGCATACCGGTCAATGCTGCTAAGATTTTCCTGCATTTTTTAATTGATAGAATTATAGATTTCATTGCAAAAAAAGATTATTCCGGAGATCCATCCGGTGAGTTTACTGTACTCGAAACCCTCTATCGACGCCTCACTAATATGAGCAACCGTAATTCATGTTGTGTTCTTTTATTAAGAACCCTCTTTATGCTTGAAATGTCTTCGCGCACTCAGGGCGAACCTAAGCTTCCTTTAACAATTAAGGACATACAGTGTTCCACGTGGAACATTTTCCCTTTTTTTTCTAGATTAAAGGCATTTTAATCGGGGTCCCTGCCTTACGAGGATACTTTGCAGGCGTAGCCGCCTTTTTTTTCAATGATGATGAGATGGCGGCTGGATTGTTCCACAGGAAGCTGAAAAGACGCCACCTCAAGCAGCCTTGCCTGCAGTATTTTCAAGCTGAACTCGCTTTCCTTGACTTCATCCCTCGGGTCCGTGCCTTTCATGGATACGAACAGTCCCTTCGGTTTCACAAAGGGCAGACATAATTCGTTCAACGCATTTAATCTCGCTACGGCGCGTGCGGTAACAAGATCAAACTGATCCCGGTAAGCAGGCATTCGGGCCACATCCTCCGCCCTGCCGTGGACGCATGACACATCCTTCAATCCAAGACGGTCTACCAAATGCTTCAAGAAAGTGATCCGCTTATTCAATGAATCCACAATCGTGACTTGCATATGGGGAAAGGCGATTTTCAGCGGAATGCTGGGAAACCCCGCACCGGAACCGATATCGGCCACGGTCTTGACGTCTTTCAGTTGGACGAAAAAAGGATAAAGAAAGAGAATCGTAAAAAAATGTTTAATGTATACTTGATCCCTGTCTGTAATTCCCGTCAAATTCATTTTTTTCATTCCACTCGACCAATTCCTGATAATAAGTTTCAAATTGGTCCTTTTGCACCGCTGACAGCTCAATGCCATGGGATTGCGTTAATTTGGAAAACTGCTCCACGACTTCATCCATTGGCGCTCCTGGCTGCTACAACCTGGTTATAGTGCTCAAGGTAAACGAGAAGAATCGAAATATCCGCCGGGGTTACCCCGGAAATCCGAGAAGCCTGGCCGATGGAAATAGGCCGGATTTGGGAAAGCTTCTGCTTCGCTTCAATCGCGATCCCATGAATTTCTTCATACACAATATCGTCCGGGATTCTCTTCTTCTCCATTTTGCGAAGCCGTTCCACCTGCAGCAGCTGCTTCTCGATGTACCCGCTGTATTTGATCTGGATCTCCACCTGCTCCTTCATTTCCTCAGTCAACTCTTCAGAAGACGGCGAGATTTGTTCGATCAAACGGTAAGGGACCTCCGGCCTGCGAAGGAGTGAAATCAGATCAACCGCATTATTTAAAGGAGCAGAATTCACACCGGCCAAAATCTCCTGGACCTCCGGTTCAGGCCGCACTTTTGTTGTTTTCAAACGTTCGATTTCCCTCTCGACCAGCGCCTTTTTTCTGCAGAAACCGTTCGTAGCGCTCTTCAGAGATTAAGCCGATATCATGTCCGATCGGGGTCAAGCGAAGATCGGCATTGTCATGGCGAAGCAGCAGCCGGTATTCCGCACGGGAAGTCAATAACCGGTAAGGCTCGTTCGTTCCTTTGGTTACCAAATCATCGATAAGAACGCCGATGTACCCTTCCGAACGGTCGAGAATAACCGGCTCTTTCCCCAGCACTTTACACGCGGCATTAATGCCGGCCATAATGCCCTGTCCTGCGGCTTCCTCATATCCCGAAGTTCCATTGATCTGCCTGCGGTAAATAAGCCGCTCACTTTCTTCGTTTCCAAAGAAGGATAGAGCTGCGTCGGCACAACCGCGTCGTATTCGATAGCATAGCCGGTGCGCATCATTTCCACTTTTTCCAATCCGGGAATCGAACGCAAAATCTGCAGCTGAACGTCTTCCGGCATCGAGGTGGACAATCCTTGGACATAATATTCCGAAGTGGACTTTCCTTCCGGTTCAAGGAAGATCTGATGCTGCGGCTTGTCGCTGAAACGGACAATCTTATCTTCGATCGAAGGACAGTACCGCGGTCCCGTTCCTTCAATGGCACCGGAAAACATCGGCGCTCTATGAAGATTATCACTAATTATCTGATGAGTTTCAGCAGAAGTGTAGGTCAGCCAACAGGGAAGCTGTTCGTTCTTCCCTTCCGTCGTTTCATAAGAAAAAAAATTTCGGTTCTTCGTCACCCGGTTGAATTTGAGTCTTGGAAAAAAAATCGATTGTTTCTTTATGGACTCTCGGAGGCGTACCTGTTTTGAAACGGACCATTTCCAAGCCGAGAGATCTCAGCGATTCCGACAATTTCACCGAAGGCTGTTGATTGTTAGGGCCGCTCTCATACATAAGCTCGCCCATAATCACCTTCCCTCTAAGATAGGTTCCGGTAGTTACGACGACAGCTTTGGCCATGTAACGGGCGCCGGTTTTGGTGACAACCCCTCTGCATTCCCCGTCCTCGACGATCAAATCTTCAACCATCCCTTGACGCATCGTCAGGTTTTGCTGCTTTTCTATCGTTTCCTTCATCATATGCTGGTACATAAATTTATCCGCCTGCGCGCGAAGCGCGTGGACGGCCGGCCCTTTACCGGTGTTCAACATTCTCATTTGAATATAAGTTTTATCGATATTTCGGCCCATTTCGCCGCCTAACGCGTCAATTTCCCTCACGACATGCCCTTTAGCCGGACCGCCGATCGACGGATTGCACGGCATGAAAGCGACCATATCCAAATTTAACGTCAGCAGCAAGGTGCTGCACCCCATACGGGCCGAGGCCAAAGCGGCTTCGACTCCCGCGTGCCCAGCGCCGATTACAATAACATCGTACTGGCCAGCTGTATAACTCATTCTATTTCCCTCCTATATTCAAACCGAATTCCAGGTTACTTTCCTAAACAGAACTGGGAAAAAAAATCTGATCGATCAGCGAATCTCCCGCCGTCTCTCCGATAATCTCTCCCAGCTGCTCCCATGCGGAACGGACATCAATTTGGATCATATCTATAGGCACAAAAGCATCGGCAGCCGTCAGCGCATCCTGCAAATGAGCTTTTGCCCCTTTTAACAGCGAAATATGCCTTACATTGCTTACATAAGAAAATTCGGCCGACTGTATCTTTCCCCCGAAAAAAAATATCCGAGATCGACTTCTCCAAGTCGTCCGTCCCTCTGCCCTCGGCAATTGACATAAACACGATGTGCTGTTTTGAAAAAGCGGCATACACCCGGTCCATATCCAACTTCTGCGGCAGGTCGGTTTTATTGACGATCACAATCACCTGCCTGTGCCGCAGTTGCTCCATCAGTTTCACTTCGTCCGGCTGCAGCTCCTCCCCGTAATTGAGCACGAGAAGAATCAAGTCCGCTTCCGCAAGAGCGTTTTTTCGACCTTTCCACTCCGATTTGTTCCACCAAATCAGACGTTTCCCGAATGCCCGCCGTATCAAGGAGCCTCAGAGGGATACCGTTAACATTGACATACTCTTCTATTACATCTCGTGTCGTTCCCGGGATATCCGTGACGATTGCCCTGGCGTCTTGCGCCAAGGTGTTGAGCAGAGAAGATTTCCCCACGTTCGGTTTCCCTACAATGGCGGTGACGATGCCTTCTCTTAATATTTTGCCCTGATTGGCTGTATTTAACAAGTGGTCTATTTCCGCAATCGTGTCGGAGCAATGGCCTTTGATAAAAGAGTTCGTCAATTCTTCCACATCGTGCTCCGGGTAGTCAATGTTCACTTCAATGTGGGCCATCGTTTCCACCAAAGTATGGCGCAGTTCTTTTATCTTAAGAGAGAGCTTGCCTTCCACCTGCTTCATGGCGACAGTGAACGCTTTGTCCGATTTGGCGCGGATCAGGTCCATCACCGCTTCCGCCTGCGACAGGTCTATCCGCCCGTTAAGAAAGGCGCGCTTGGTGAATTCTCCCGGCTCCGCCAGACGAATGCCTTGCTGTAGCAGCAGGTCGAGCACCTTTTTTTACGGCGACGATTCCCCCATGGCAGCTCACTTCGACAACATCTTCTTTTGTAAAAGAGCGCGGCGCCTCATCACGGTAACCAAAACTTCCTCAATCCGTTCCCCTTGGTCCTTTATAAAACCATAGTGGACAGTATGCGTCGGAACTTGTGAAAGCTTTGTTTTTGAAGAGAATACCTTCTCCACAATCTCTACGGAGTCGTCCCCGCTCACCCGAATGACGGCAATTCCGCTTTCACCCAGCGGTGTCGTAATCGCTGCAATCGTATCTTTTAACATGTCACACCCCGATGTCTCAACAATCTCGATAACTCCTAAAATGAATCCGCCAAACAAGGTATGCCCCTCTCGCGCAGTGCATCGGACAACCCGTTAGAAAAAAAAGCAATGACAAAGTCATTGCGGCTGTTCGTTTCGCTCTATTTGGCGGCGATTACAATCCTGCGGTTCGGTTCTTCGCCTTTGCTGTAAGTCTTCACCTGAGGATGGTTCTGAAGCTGGGCATGAATTATTTTGCGTTCCTGGGCAGACATCGGTTCCAAGGTGACTTCTTTCTTGGTACGAATCACTCTCGAAGCCAGCTTGACGGACAGTTCCTCCAAAGTCTTCTTTCTTCGTTCCCGAAAATTCTCCGCGTCCAGCAGAATCCTCACATGCTTGTCCGAATAGCGGTTGGCCACGATATTGATCAAATATTGAAGGGCATCCAAAGTTTGTCCCCTTCTGCCGATCAATATACCTAGCTCCTTGCCGTTCAGATGCAGGATTGTCTCATCCCTGCTCATTTGCTCCTCAATGTTGACTGTCAAATCCATGGACTCAAACACATCGAGCAAAAAACTGCTTGGCTTCTTCCATCGCGTCCGGCAGTCTTTCCAGTTCCACTTTCGCTTCCTTAGTCCCAAAAAAAACCGAACAACCCTTTTGCCGGCTGCTGGAGTATATTAATTTTCACTTTTTTTCTTCGGTGGTTTGAAGCTGAAGCAATCCTGCCTCAACGGCAAGTTTTATTGTTTTGCCCGTAACCACAACTTTTTTTTCATTCGATTAGCCACCCTTATTTTGAGGTTTACCGTCTTTCTGAGGTTTACCGTAAATAAAATAAGTTTGCACAATGGTGAACGTATTGCTGAATATCCAGTAAAGCGGCAGTGCGGAAGCGAAGTTCATCGACATCACAAAAAAATCAGCACCGGAAAAAATGAACATAATATTCTGCATCGGATTGTTCATCTGCGGCTGTGAAGCTGTCATCACTTTCTGCTGGATATATGTTGTCACTGCTGCAATGGCCGGAAGCACATAATAAGGATCCGGTTTGCCAAGCTGCATCCAAAGAAAAGAATGCTCATAGATCGAGCCGTTGCGCACTATCGCGTTGTAAAGAGCAATCAGGATCGGCATTTGGATGAACAGCGGAAGACATCCGGCCATCGGATTGACGCCGTGGGTCTGGAAAAGTTTCATGGTTTCTTCCTGCTGCTTTTTTCGGATCATCCTTGTACTTGTCCTTAAGCTTCTTCATCTCCGGCTGGAGCGCCTGCATCGCTTTGGAGCTTTTGTATTGCTTTAATGTAAGAGGCAGGATGATCAGACGCACAATAATGGTTAAAGCCATGATAGCTAAGCCGTACTCTCCCCCGAAAAGACCGGCGAACCAGTCCAGACTCTGCGATAAAGGCCATACGAAATAACGATCCCAAATGCCGTTTTCCGGATTGATCGGCGAATTGTTAGCGCTGGGACTGCACCCGGACACCATCAAAACTATTAATAAAAAAAGGGCAGGAACGGAAGCAATCGACGAGTCAAAGTGAAATCCTCCTAAATATTCTTATCCAAGCTAAACTATACCACAACATACGTTTCAAAGAAAAGTTGGTTGCGGATTGCATTTTTTATGAATTTTGTTCATGATTCCGTCGATCGCCTGTTCACTCCCTCCGAACCTTTATTTTTTGCTGAATAAGGAAGCCTTCTTCAAGACATGCTTGAGGCTTCTCTCCATGTCCGCGTACTCCATGCCGGCCACCGGTTTTCTAGCAATTACGACGAAATCAAAGTTAGAAGCGATAGAATCCGCGTTCAGGCGCACAATCTCTTTCATCATCCGGCGTAAGCGGTTTCGGACCACGGCGTTTCCTATCTTCTTGGATACCGAAACTCCAAGCCGGAAAGTTTCCTGATCCGGACGCGCCAAATAATAAACCGCGAATTGTTGGTTCGCCGTAGATTTGCCGTAACGATACACCTTGTTGAAATCTTCTCTTTTGGTCAGCCGATGCTCTTTTTTCCACAATCAAGTCTCCATAAATAAAAAAAAGAATAAGGCAGGCCGCAGCTCTCTGCACTTCTAGTTTTAACAAAAAAAACCGCCTTCCCTAAACCAGCGGCAGCCAAGGATTCAGTCGATATTCATCATATCGCAGGGACCTTGTCGATCAATAGCATAATCGTGTTTTCTCTACAACCATTGGTAGTAAGTTACAAAGTAATCAGAGTTCATGAGGCTCCACGTCACCTATAAGAACATGGATTCAATGCCGGGGTGTCGTGCCGCTATTGATGTCGGCCGTGTTGAGTTAAGCGGCGGGAACGGACACCAAAGGCGGAATGGAAATTTTCCACCGTGGCCTTTTTTTCCCTTCTTGCATCTACTCCGATATGTCTTCACGTTTCCGGCGTTTCGCTGACACTTCCCGGCCCTGTTTCCCGCTTCTACACCAACTTTTTTTCCCGACTTCCCTCGTTCCGTGCTATTCCCTAACACTTCCCGAATTTAAAGGAATTTTATGCTGCTATTGCGATATTTCCCGGTTATTGCCCGGAATTAACGTACTGTGCTGCCGTTATTATCGCCAAAAAACGCCGCTCTGGGTGGATAAATACCCTGTTTGCTCAAACTAGCGGAACTTCATTCCGTTAATATCACACGGGGAGCGGCAAATCTGAGAATAACGGAATAAAATTCCGCTATCGCCGTAAATGCACCATTCGCAGTAGTTGTTGCCTCTTCACATAGTCCCTTACCCTGCAGAGAGCAGGCCTCCCTTGAAACAGCTGCCTGACCTCTCCAGCCGTAATAACAAGTAGGGACAAAATTTTCATTAATCGGTCAGCTGCTCCACGGAATGCATGTCTTATCTTTTTAAAAAAAACTTATACCGGATTAGCGCCCGGGCTTAAAGACAGGTTTTCTTGGTAATGAAAGCTTCATTTCGCTGTAATCCTTCAGTAAACTTTAACTTCTTTAACGTTAAGAAAAAAAAGACCACTCAAAGTGGTCTTCGTTAGTTACGCGCTAAGCACTTTTCTTCCCTTCAGGCGACGAGCAGCAAGGACTTTACGACCATTCTTAGTGCCCATTCTCTTACGGAATCCGTGAACTTTCTTACGCTTTCTTACATTCGGTTTAAATGTAGGTCTCATCTATCGCACCTCCTTGAGGATAACCATCTCCCAAAAAAATACCTTTATCAATTAAACCACCTCCGTGCCCGGAAGTCAAGAAAAAAAATGTAATGGCACAATATACCGCTGGGAAGCTGTGAATAAGTTTTTTTAATAAAAAAGTAGAATGCCGTCGAAATATAAACAATTTATAAACAATATGTAGTGGTGTAGATAAAAAAAATATACACAAGGTATGGAAGTTGTGGATAAAACAAAACAATTCATTGATTAATAAGGAGGTATTTGTTATATTAATAGTGTTTTCTCTGTGGATATACTCCGATAATCCTCTGATTTATCAACAGACTGTGGATAACTATGTGAACAATTTCTCCTCATATAGAACAACTCATTTCAACAATCTCTGATGTTTGTGGATAAAATTCGACAAAAGATTTAGTTGCGTTCCTCCGCATCCGGCTCAAGCCACATCGTTAATATTCAAAGGAGTGAAGCTACCTGTGGAAAGCCATATCAGCGATAAATGGCAGCAGATTCTTTCTATCATACAAACTAAAGTAAGCAAACCGAGCTATGACACATGGCTTAAATCCACAAAAGCGACCGTGTTTACCGACACCCATATCGTCATCTGCGCCCCGAACGTTTTCGCCAAAGAATGGCTGGAAGGCCGCTACGCCAAAATGATCGCTTCGACGATCTATGAATTTTTTAGGCAAACATGTTGATGTCAGCATTATTGTCGAAGACGAGCAGAAAGCGAACCTTTCGTCTAACCAGGCTGCTGCGGCACCCGTGAAACCGCCGGCGACCCTTCAGGAAGAGCTTCTTCCCATATGATGAATTCCCGTTACACGTTCGACACGTTCGTCATAGGATCAGGAAACCGGTTTGCCCACGCCGCCTCTCTTGCAGTTGCGGAAGCGCCTGCCAAAGCGTATAACCCGCTGTTTTTTGTACGGAGGCGTAGGGCTCGGCAAAACCCATTTGATGCACGCTATCGGCCATTATGTTCTTGAACATGAACCGGATGCAAGAGTGCTTTACATCTCGTCCGAGAAATTTACAAACGAATTTATTAACGCGATACGCGACAACCGTGGCGAAAGCTTTCGCAACAAGTACCGCAATATCGACGTTCTTCTTATAGATGATATTCAGTTCCTGGCTGGAAAAGAACAGACGCAGGAAGAATTTTTCCATACCTTTAACGCGCTTCACGAAGAAGGAAAGCAGATCATTATTTCGAGCGACCGGCCACCCAAAGAGATACCCACATTGGAAGAACGGCTTCGTTCCCGTTTCGAATGGGGACTCATCACCGATATCCAGCCTCCGGATTTGGAGACGCGGATCGCCATTCTGCGCAAAAAAAAGCGAAAGCCGAGAATTTGGACATACCGAACGAAGCTATGGTGTACATAGCCAACCAGATCGATACCAACATCAGGGAATTGGAAGGCGCATTAATTCGGGTAGTGGCATTCTCCTCCCTGATCAATCAGGATATTACGGTGAACCTGGCCGCCGATGCGCTGAAGGACATTATTCCTTCTTCGAGGCCGAAAGTGATTACCATTCAGGATATCCAGCAAAAAAGTGGGCGAGTTTTATGGAATGAAAATCGAGGATTTCCGGGCCCGCAAACGGACCAAAGCGGTTGCTTTTCCGAGGCAGGTGGCTATGTTCCTGGCGCGGGAGATGACCGATTTCTCGCTGCCCAAGATCGGCGAAGCATTCGGTGGCAGGGACCATACGACGGTCATACACGCCCATGAGAAAATTTCGACTACGTTAAAAAAACGATCAGGAGCTGTATAAGATCATCCACAATCTGACCGAAAAAAATTAAAAAAATCCTACGCTGTAGCAGTTATGCACAAGTGAATAATTTTATACGTGAGCCTATACACAGCTTGTACACATGTGGATAGGCTCGCTGTTTGTGCTTTACACAGACATATCCACATATCCAGAGGCCCTACTATTATTACTACTAAAAAAAAAGGTATTATTAATATAATATGCTTTACAGCAATTCATAGAACCGGTAGGAGTGAAATCATGAAATTCACGGTATTGAAAGATTTTTTTGAACGAATCGATACAGCATGTTTCCAAAGCGATATCGAGCCGTACGACGATCCCCATCCTAAGCGGGATTAAAATAGATGCAGACGCCGGCGGAATCACCTTAACCGCAAGCGATACCGACATATCGATCCAAAGCCGTATTCCCAATGAACAGCAAGGCATGTCCATTATTGAGCTGCAGCAAAAAAAGGAAGCGTAGTGCTTCCCGCCAAATTTTTTTCGTGGAAATGACCCGCAAGCTGCCTTCGCAATCGATCGAAATCGAAGTCAAGGAAAGCTTTCAGACCACGATCCGCTCTGGATCGTCCGAAGTGCAGCTGATGGGTCTCGACCCCGAAGAATATCCGCTGCTCCCCAAAATCGAAGACAACAAAATGTTCAGCATTCCAAGCGACCTTCTTAAAGCCATGATCAGGCAAACTTCCTTTGCGGTGTCCACCAATGAAAGCATTCCGGTTCTGACCGGCGTGCTGTGGAACGTTTCCGGCGGTGAAATGAAGCTCATCGCCTGCGACCGGCATCGGCTGGCCACGAGAGAAGCAAAGATAGGCGGCGATCCGGATTTCAGCTTTAACAATATCGTGATTTCGGGAAAAAACGCTGAACGAACTTAGCAAAATCCTGCCCGACCAGAATTCCTTGATCGATGTCGTTATATCGGACAACCAGGTTCTGTTCAAAATCCATAGCATTCTATTCTATACACGTGTTCTGGACGGAACCTATCCGGATACGACGAAGTTGATCCCGCAATCTTTTCAGACCGAGCTTGTAGTAAATACGAAGGAATTGGCCGAAGCTATCGATAGAGCTTATCTGCTATCCAGAGAAGATAAGACCAATATTGTCAAGTTGGTGATGAAGGAGGACCAGACGATTGAAATTTCCTCCAGCTCCTCGGAACTGGGCAGAGTAACCGAGCAGATCAAGGCGCAGGCCCTGACGGGAGAGCTGCTCAGAATTTCTTTTAACTCCAAGTATATGCTGGATTCTTTAAAAGTCATCGACAGCCATTCAATCCGCATGAGCTTCACCGGATCGATGCAGCCGATTATTATTAAACCGGATGACGATTCAAGCATTCTCCAGCTGATCCTTCCATACCGGACTACAAACTGAGAGGAAACGCAATGAAGAAAATATCGATTCACACCGATTACATTACTCTGGGGCAATTTCTTAAACTCGCGGACTGCATTTCCACCGGGGGGCAGGCGAAGGGCTTCTTGATGGAAACGGCGATCCGGGTAAATGGAGAACCGGAGAACCGCAGAGGAAAGAAGCTTGTGCCGGGAGATCAGGTCAAGGTGGAAGCTGCGGCGAATTCGAAGTCGTGCCGGGATAGCCAGCCGCGGATTTTCCGGACGGGCGCAGGAGGATTGACGTTGTTTTTTTTAAAAAAATAGGTTTAAGCCACTACAGGAATTACGCGGAATTCGAACTGTCGACGCAAGCGCGGATCAACATATTCATAGGTCCCAACGCCCAAGGAAAAAAACCAATCTTCTCGAATCCATGTTTGTACTCGCCTTGACCAAATCCCACAGAACTCATCAGGACAAAGAGCTCATCCAGTGGGGGGAGGCAGCGTGCAGAATTACGGGGGAAGTCGATAAGAAGTACGGCGAGTACAAGCTGGATTTGACGATTTCAGGCCAAGGGAAAAAGGCGCGAATCAACGGTCTGGAGCAAAAAAAAGCTGAGCGGATTCATCGGTTCCGTCAATGTCGTCATGTTTGCGCCTGAGGATTTGGAGATTGTGAAAGGGAATCCTGGCATAAGACGGCGTTTTCTAGATATGGAGATCGGCCAGATACAACCCTCATATCTTTACGACTTGAATCAATACCATAAAATCGTCACCCAGAGAAACAATCTGCTCAAGCAAATGTGGAATAAACAAGAGAACGGCCAGGCATTGTTGGAAATATGGAATGAACAGCTCGCCGCGCACAGTATTAAAATTATGAAAAAAGCGTCAAAGCTTTATAAAGAAGCTGGAGCTGTGGGCGGAAAGCATTCATTCCGGCATTACGAACGGCAAAGAAAAAACTCCGGCTCGATTACCGGCCGTCCTTCGAAATCGGGGAGACAGCAGATGATTCTGTCTTATTTGAGCGTTTTATGGTAAAGTTATCACAGATTAAAGAGCAGGAGCTTCGTAGGGGTGCAACCTTGGTTGGACCCCATCGCGATGATATGCTGTTTCACATTAACGATAAAGAAGTGCAGACTTTCGGATCCCAAGGACAGCAGAGGACTGCCGCGCTGTCCATCAAACTTGCGGAGATCGAATTGATTCGCGAAGAAGTCGGGGAATATCCGGTCCTGCTGCTGGACGATGTGCTATCGGAACTGGATGAGTACCGCCAGATGCAGCTGATCGAGACGTTCCAGGAGAAGGTCCAGACCTTTATTACCACTACCGGTATGCAAAATATCGATCTTCATAAATTTCATGACGCCGCCGTCTTCCAGGTGCGTAACGGCACTGTAATGCTTTGATCTCTGATAGGAGGGCTGAAGAGGAATGTTTATTCATTTAGGCGGAGAGAAGATTGTCAGGGCATCTGAATTAATCGCTATTTTTTTGACTTATCCATCGAAAAAATCATCCAGGATTTCAAAGCAGTTTATTTCCAACGCCGTCAAAGAAAAGAGCATCGAAGTGATCGGGGAGGAAGAAAGTAAATCGCTTGTCGTTACTGAGGGCAAAGTTTATTATTCTCCCATTTCATCGGCAACTCTTAAGAAACGGGCCCATCAATTGATTACTAACTGATCAGGAAAAGTAGGTGTGAAGCACATGTCGGTTAATCAAAACACGTATGATGAAAGTCAGATTCAGGTACTGGAAGGGTTGGAAGCGGTCCGGAAACGTCCGGGAATGTATATCGGTTCCACAAGCGGGAGAGGCCTTCACCATCTGGTGTGGGAAGTTGTGGATAACAGTATTGACGAAGCGCTGGCGGGCTTCTGCACGAAGATTGATATTATTGTCCATAAGGACAATTCTGTAACGGTGATCGATAACGGCCGGGGGATACCGGTGGGCGAGAACGCCAAACTGAAGCGGCCCACGGTTGAAGTCGTCCTGACGGTACTGCATGCCGGAGGGAAGTTCGGCGGTGAAGGCTACAAAGTGTCAGGTGGCCTGCATGGAGTAGGGGTATCGGTTGTGAATGCTCTATCCGAACTGTTGATTGTGGAAGTGAAGCGTGAAGGGAAAGTCCATCAGCAGGAGTACCGCCGCGGATTTCCCCAATACGATCTGAGGGTCATCGGGGAAACCGAAGAGACCGGGACGAAGGTTACATTCAAGCCGGATCCCGAGATATTTACGGAAACGACAGAATATGACTATGATATTCTACAGTCCCGCGTTCGCGAATTGGCCTTTTTTTGAACAAGGGGATCGAGATTAACCTTCATGACGAACGTACGGATACATCAAGCACGTATTGCTATGAAGGAGGAATTGTCTCCTTTGTCGAGTATTTGAACCGCAACCGGGAAGCGCTGCATGGAAAACCGATTTACACCGAGGCAGCAGGGACAATATTCAAATCGAGGTAGCGCTTCAGTACAACGACAGCTATACGGAGAATATTTATTCCTTTGCCAACAACATTAATACACATGAAGGCGGAACGCACGAATCCGGTTTTAAATCCGCATTGACCAGAATTATTAACGATTACGCCAGAAAAAAATGAATGTGATCAAAGAAAATGATTCCAACCTTACCGGGGATGACGTGCGTGAAGGGTTAACCGCGATTATTTCCGTGAAAATACCGGATCCGCAGTTCGAGGGGCAGACTAAAACCAAGCTGGGCAACAGTGAGGTCAGAGGAATTGTGGAATCCTTGTTCTCGGAGAAGTTCCAGGAGTTTCTCGACGAGAACCCTTCGGTGTCCAAGAAGATTCTCGAAAAAGGAGTGCAGGCGCAGAGAGCCCGCGAAGCGGCGCGCAAAGCAAGAGAACTGACGCGGCGTAAGAGCGCGTTGGAGGTCTCTTCGCTGCCCGGCAAGCTGGCGGACTGTTCCTCCAAGGATGCTTCCGTGAGTGAATTGTATATCGTGGAAGGAGATTCCGCGGGCGGATCGGCCAAACAGGGACGCGACCGCCACTTCCAAGCCATCCTGCCGCTAAAAGGAAAAATCCTTAACGTGGAGAAGGCCAGACTGGACAGAATCTTGTCCAGCGCGAGATACGAACTATCATCACGGCTCTCGGCACTGGAATCGGCGACGATTTTGACATTAACAAAGCGCGCTACCACAAAATTATTATTATGACCGACGCTGACGTCGACGGAGCTCACATCCGCACTCTGCTGTTGACGTTCTTTTACCGCTATATGCGCAAGCTGATCGAGACCGGCTACGTTTATATTGCCCAGCCGCCTTTATTCAAAATCGAACGCAACAAGACAATCCGGTATGCGTATAACGAGAAGCAAAAAAGACGCGATCATGGAGGAATTCGGCGAGGGCAGCAAGGTCAATGTCCAGCGTTATAAAGGTCTAGGGGAAATGAATCCGGGACAGCTTTGGGAAACCACGATGGATCCGGACAGCCGGACTTTACTGCAAGTGCATGTCCAGGATGCAATGGACGCGGATGAAATTTTTTGATACGCTGATGGGGAGAATGTCGAGCCGCGCCGCGATTTCATCCAGCAGCACGCCAAATATGTAAAGAATCTGGATGTATAGAGAGCTTTTAAAAAAAACTTGGGACTTTGCCGTCAGCGACGGCAGGTCCTATTTTTTGTCGCTGCGGAACTATTTTGTTTTCTTACGTGCCATTTAGGTTAATATATATTTTAACAGCAAAATTGCAAGGAGGTGTGCCTGCCTGTCTTATGTAGGCGGCAGGAGATCATTGAACACGGAATCCGGGACGGTTTTATGGTATCTTGTATTGGTCGTTGTGCTGGTGTTGATGAACGGCTTCTTTGTGGCCGCCGAGTTTGCGATGGTCAAGGTGAGAGGAAGCAGGATCGACACGCTTGTAAGCGAAGGCAACAACAATAAAGCCAATTATGCCAAGAATGTGACCCACAATTTGGACGCATATTTATCCGCATGCCAATTAGGGATCACTTTGGCTTCCCTCGGGCTCGGCTGGGTGGGGGAACCGGCCATCGCCAAGCTGTTGGCTCCTGTGCTGCATCACTTCGGATTGGGACAGGTCTTGATCCACACCATATCGGTTATCATCGCTTTTTTTTGTTTGATTACTTTCCTGCACATTGTATTGGGCGAGCTTGCTCCCAAAACAATCGCCATCCGCAAATCCGAAGGCATTGCTCTGTGGACGGCGGGCCCTTTAATCTTTTTTCCGTAAAATCTTCGCCCCCGCGATCTGGTTCTTGAATGGGACGGCCAACTGGCTGCTCAAAGTATTCGGCGTTGAGCCGGCTTCCGAGAAAGAGCAGGCCCACACGGAGGAAGAGATCCGCATCCTGATGAAAGAAAGCCACAAGAGCGGCTTTATTGACAACACCGAGCTTACGCTGTTCGATAATATATTTGAGTTTGCCGATACCCAGGCCCGCGAAATTATGATTCCCCGCACGGAAATTAACTGCTTGTACACGAACATGTCTTTTGAGGAAAACCAGAAGATTCTGGAGACGGAAATGCATACGCGTTATCCTGTATGTGAAGGGGATAAAGATAATATTATCGGCTTCATCCATATTAAGGATATGATTCGTCCCCACAGTGAACCGTATAAGCTCAAACAGTTGATCCGACCGATAACGAGTGTGCCGGAGTCGATCCAGATCAGCTCGCTTCTGAAGATTATGCAAAAGAAGAAGGCACAGATGGTGATTCTGATCGATGAATATGGAGGCACCTCCGGTCTGGTCACTTTAGAGGACATCATGGAGGAAATCGTCGGGGAAATCCAGGACGAATTTGACGAAGAGCGGCCCCATATCGAAAAGAAAGACGAGGCCACGTATTCCATCGACGGGATGCTGCAGATTGATGAAGTGAACGCCTACTTCGGAACCGATATCGAAAGTCACGATTACGATACCATCGGGGGATGGGTGTATTCGCAGGTGGAAAGCCCGCCTAAGAAGAACCAGAGGGTCTCCTATCACGATTCTTATGATTTTATTGTAGACGAAACGGATCACTTGAGAGTGTCCCGCATAATTGTCCGTAAAACGGACAAACCAATGCCTGAAGACACCAAACCCATGACACCGATAACGCAATAATTCGAAATATTCCCGTAATGAAAAGGGAATATTTTTTTCATGAAAAAGATTTTTTTTCCTTAAAAGCAGATGGTACAATGAAGGATATACCGCTGGAAGAAGGAGAAATCCATTGAAATCGATTGCTGTTAGGCTGATCTTGATCACACTGGCCGGCTGGTTTTTTTTATAAATCCGCAAATTACGAAATCATCGGCTCCCGTCTTGTATCAAAACCAGGTTGCAGTCATTACCTATCACCATATAGATCCCTCCGTGCAGGGTGACGTTACGATAACGCCGAAGTTATTCCGCAGCCAGCTGATAGATTTGTTGGATCGCAATTATCATTTTATTACTTTGGATCAGCTTTTGGCTTATTATGAAGGTCAAGAAGTTCCCCCCAACGCGGTTTTGATTACTTTTGATGACGGATACGAAAGCTTTTATAATTATGCTTATCCGGTTTTGAAGGAGCTTTCCATCCCCGCGGTTAATTTTGTAATCACCAAAAAAATTTGGACGATCCGAAAGCAAGCAAAATACCGTCTTTGTCCCGTGAACAGATCCTGCAAATGACGAAGCAATTCCCGCTAATTGATTTTCAGTGCCATTCGGACAATCTCCACAGCCGTCAGCGGGAGGGGCTTCCTTTATTGGTCGGCAAGCTCCCCCAGGAAACGGAGGACAAATATAAGCAAAGAATTACGAAAGACACTATGGCCTGTACCGAGAAGCTTGCAAAGCTCATAAATAAACCGGTTCATTCCTATGCATATCCCTTTGGAGCCGGCGACCACGATTCGATTTCCCTTCTGGAATCAGCGGGTGTCTCTTATGGCTTTACCACGGTCAATGATATGGCTACACGGGATTATGACAAACTGCACATTCCCCGGATTAATGCAGGCAGCCCGTTCATCAAATTTAATTCTTTAAACAATACGATCCTGAAAAAAATAACCAAAGAGCTTGATCCGTCCACACCCGTACCGGTCGATAAGGTGCTGCAGTCCTTGGATGGGCGCCTGACAAGCATTGGAAAGCAGGAGCTTGAGTTCTCGGTCAAAGACCGAAGGTGGAAAATCAGTCTCGATTCTTCAATCGCAGAAACACCGAACGGACCGATAGAGCTGCGGCAACAACCGGCAATGAGCAAGTCGAGCGCGCATTTGCGGTGGGACGATATCCAAACGATGTTGGGAGTTCAGCTCAACTATCATCCCTACACCGATTCATACAGTTTGAAGCCAAGTTTGTGACAGTTCAATATATTGCTCTTACCAGGTTTATTTGTACTAATTATGTGAAAGTAATATAATAGAGTAATATGTCTTTTAGCAAACAGCTGCTCTTCACTCGCTTTTAAGAGTAAAGCGGCGGTTTATATTGATTTATTCCGGGCAACAGGATCCTTTCTTTGTATCGGGACAGTCCTGGAGACTGATTGATAAATAGTTTATTCTTTGTTGAATTTGTGCAGGGGGGTTAACATGGCTGAGGAATCAGGAACATCTCAAGTTAAAGATATAGATATCGGCTTGGAAATGCGGACATCGTTTATGGATTATGCGATGAGCATTATCGTAAGCCGTGCTTTGCCGGATGTAAGAGACGGATTGAAACCGGTTCACCGCAGAATTCTGTACGCTATGTCGGAGCTCGGAATGGCCCCGGACAAGCCGTACAAGAAATCGGCGCGGATCGTCGGAGAAGTCATCGGCAAGTACCATCCTCACGGGGATTCCGCAGTTTATGAAACGATGGTTCGTATGGCCCAGGATTTTTTTCATTGCGAAATATGCTCGTAGACGGTCACGGCAACTTCGGTTCCATCGACGGTGACTCGGCTGCAGCGATGCGTTACACGGAAGCAAGGTTATCCAAGATAGCAATGGAACTGCTGCGGGACATCAATAAAGAAACGATCGATTTCGTGCCGAATTATGATGGGGAAGAGCAAGAGCCGGCTGTGCTGCCTGCGCGGTTTCCTAACTTGCTGGTGAACGGAAGCTCCGGTATTGCAGTAGGGATGGCAACGAATATCCCGCCACACAATTTGCGCGAAGTGATTGAGGGCGTGCAGCAGCTGATTATCAATCCGGAAATCACTCCGATGGAATTGATGCAGTATATCAAGGGACCGGACTTTCCGACCGGCGGGTACATTCTGGGCCGCGAGGGCATCAGGCAGGCGTATTCCACCGGCAGAGGATCCGTCACCATGCGGGCAAGGGCGACGATTGAAGAGAATAACAACAAAGAACGGATTGTCGTCCACGAATTGCCTTACCAAGTCAACAAAGCCAGACTGATTGAAAAGATAGCCGAACTCGTAAGAGACAAGAAGATCGACGGCATTACTGATTTGAGGGATGAATCCGACCGCAACGGGATGCGGATTGTGATAGAACTCCGCCGCGACGTGAATTCGAATGTTGTACTGAATAATCTGTATAAACAAACGGCGATGCAGTCCAATTTCGGTATCATTATGCTCGCTTTGGTGGGCAACGAACCGCGGGTATTGAATTTGAAAGACATGCTGCGGTATTACTTGCTTCACCAACAGGAAGTCATCCGCCGCAGAACCGAATACGACCTGAGAAAAGCGGAAGCACGGCGCATATTCTGGAAGGTTTGCGTATAGCCCTGGATCATTTGGACCAAGTCATTTCGCTGATCAGGGCATCCCGGACAACGGAAGAAGCAAGAGACGGCTTAATGAACACGTTCCAGCTGTCTTACGATCAAGCGCAGGCGATTTTGGACATGCGTCTGCAGCGGTTAACCGGACTGGAAAGAGAGAGGCTGGAAGCCGAATATACCGAGCTCGTCAAGAGAATTGCGGAATTACGCGCCATTCTGGCTGATGAACAGTTGATTTTGGGAATTATCAGCGACGAATTAAACGAGATTAAAGAGAAATACGGCGATGACAGACGTTCCGAGATCACTGTGGGCGAGGAAAGCATCCTGGATGAAGATCTTATCCCCCAAGAGGATGTAATTATCACTATTACCCATACAGGTACGTAAAACGTCTGCCGGTCACGACCTATCGCAGCCAGAAACGCGGCGGCAGAGGCGTGATAGGAATGGACACCAAGGATAATGACTTCGTAGAGCACCTGTTCGTGAGCAACACTCATCAGAACCTGCTGTTCTTTACGAACAAAGGAAAAGTTTATAAGCTTAAAGCCTATGAAATCCCTGATTTGAGCCGGATCGCGAGAGGCACGCCAATTATCAACCTGATCCAGATCGAACAGGGAGAAACGGTGAACGCCGTCATTCCAGTACAGAATTTCGATGCGGACCAATATCTGTTTTTTTTCAACAAAGAAAGGAATCGTCAAGAAGACGCCTCTGGATGATTATTCGAACATTCGCCGCGGCGGGCTGATTGCGATTAACCTTCGCGAAGATGACGAGCTGATCGGAGTCAAGCTAACGGGCGGAAACAGCGGCATTATTATGGGTACGAAGCTTGGGATGTCCATCCACTTCCCGGAACAGGACGTTCGGCCTATGGGACGTTCCGCTACAGGGGTCAGGGGTATCCATTTGTCCGACGACGATGATGTTATCGATATGGACGTCACTGATGAAAGCAGCAGCGTGCTGATCGTCACTTCCAAAGGCTACGGCAAGCGTACCCTGGTGTCCGAGTACCGTACGCAAACGCGTGGTGGTAAAGGGATCAAGACTTTGAACGTCACGGACAAGAACGGCCCGGTGGTCGGCTTGAAAGTCGTGGTCGAAGATGAGGACCTTATGATTATTACCGCATCCGGAACAATTATCAGAACCAGTATGGCGGGAATTTCCATGATGGGACGAAACACACAAGGAGTGCGCTTGATCCACATTCGCGAAGACGACGAAGTAGCCACATTGGCTAGAGTGGAGAGAAGCGAGGATCCTCAGGACACACTGCCAGTAGACGAGTTGACGGAAGAAGTCGTTGAAGGGGTGCCGGAAGAGGACTCCGAAGAATAAATTTAATCAAGGGTGGGGCTTACGTCCCCATCTTTTTTTTGTTTTACAATAATATGAGCACATAGACGGCAGTATATATTTTAGTATAAGAGAGGGACATGAAATGGCAACGATCCCCGTGTCGAAAGTAAAAAAATGGAGAGACATTGAAAGATCCCGTAATAACCAACATGGGGAACCTCCTTTTTTTCCGAAGGACAAGCTGCTTACGCAGCGCGACATTGACATTCTTAAGGCGTTTCTGATTCCTACTGTATCGATTGTTTCCAAAGAGAAGGACAGTGAGGTCCCTGAAGAGCCGAATGCTTCCAATGATCCTCCAGGCGCCAACGTCCCTTCCTTTGATACCGAATATGAAAACATGGTGCAGCTGCTGAAAAAAAGTATTCCACATCAACGCCATAAATTCTGTCGAGAGAATTTCTATCCTCGATTTGCGCACCCAGATGGATGCTTTGCTTCAACATATCGATTCTTATAATGTCCTGACGTTCAGCCGCCGCTATTTTCCCATATCCGACTATATTTATCATAACAGCATTATGGTTTCTCTAACTTCGTATTTACTTGCCAAGTGGAACGGCCTGCCGCCTAAAGATCATATGCCTGCCGCCCTCGCGGGATTGCTGCACGATATAGGGAATGTGAAGGTGGATTCGGGCATTTTGGTCAAGCCTGCGCAGTTAAGTGCTGAGGAAATTGAACAAGTAAAAAAAGCATACGGTAATCGGATACAATATTTTAAAGAATGTGCCTGCAATTAATGAAGGTGTAAAATTGAGCGCCCTTCAGCATCATGAGAGGGAGGATGGCTCCGGATATCCTTTAGGGTTAACCGGTGATAAAATTCACAAGTACGCCAAGATAGTGGCAGTTGCGGATATTTATCATGCGATGACAAGCCGGCGTTCATATAAAAAAAGCCGTTTCCCCCTACATTGTCCTCGAGCAGCTTTTTTTAACAGTTCATTCGGTAAGTTGGACCCGGCCATCGTCCAAACCTTTATTAATAAAGCGACGCAAATCGGCATCGGGGCTGTGGTAAAGTTAAGCGATAACCGTGTGGGTGAGATCGTGTTCACAGATCGGGCCAATCCGACCCGGCCTTGGGTAAATGTAAATGGCACCATTATCAACTTGGCCCAGCAAAGAAACATATTCATCCAGGAAATGATAATTTAAAATATATCGGCTTATGGGTTGACTTTGGTGTTTTCTTCATGGTATATTATATCTCGCCGCTAAAACGGCAGCCGTTACAATGTATGAAAACAGCGTTGGCAAGGCAAAGTAAATAAAAAAAGTTGTTGACACTGTGTTGGT
>BBFE01000003.1 GCA_001313085.1 Paenibacillus sp. JCM 18996
GGATTGGTGGGTGCCGGTTTATATACTGGTTTATACGCTGGCGCATCTATGCAACGCGACGGGAGGGATCCTCTGGTCCTCGCTAATCAGCGATATGGTGCCGAACAAGGTCATGGGCAAATATTTCGGAATAAGGAATACCGTGCATTTTGCGGCGGGGGCTCTGGCATTGTACGCGGGCGGCCAAATTCTGGACCATTATCCGAAAGGGGACGGCTTCTCGATCCTGTTTGCAGTGTGCGCGGTGTGTACAGTCATCAATGTCGTGGCCTACTGGTATTACCCCAATCTTCCGTTTGAAAAAAATCCGAGAGCGGGCGCTTTTTTCATGATGCTTGGAAAGCCGTTTGCGGATTCCTCTTTTTTTTAAAAACGATCCTGTTCCTCTCAGTCTGGCTGTTTCTCCAAGGTGTCGCGGTTCCGCTGTTCAGTTATGTCATGCTCGACGTGATGAAAATCGGCTATCAATGGGTATCCATCTACACGGTCGTGCAAACGGTGGTCATGATGATTGGTTACTACGTGTGGGGAAATTTGAACGCCAAATATTCCTCGCAGACACTGCTCTTCTGGACTCTGCCGATTATTGCGCTCTCCTGCGCGGTGTGGGGGGCCATGGCGGTGCTTCCGGCTTTTGTCGTGCTGACTTTGGCGCATGTGCTGCTGGGGGTGGGGACCGGCGGATTCAATCAATTGGTGTTTAATTACATTATAGGGGATACTCCCAAAAGCGAGCGTCCCATGTATCTTGCCGTTTACGCCGCTTTGACCGGGTTTGCCGCATTTTTTTGGGGCCGATCCTGGGAGGCTGGCTGTACAAGGCATTAAAGGACATGCCGCTGGAAATCCAGACATATGGGGTATCGCTCGGTATCGGGCT
Source organism: Paenibacillus sp. JCM 18996 (assembly GCA_001313085.1). The sequence continues at coordinate 881 of BBFE01000003.1, forward strand.
GCTGCTGCTGATCCTTTCTTTTGCCGGACGGCCGATCTTTCTCGCGCGCTCCAGGTAGCTTTGTTTTTGGGCAAAAGCATGGTAAAGTATGGGGGAAAAAAATAAAGCGCAGAGGAGGAAGCGAATGATGTTGAATCAAGGCAAAGACACGCAGGACAGAGTGCCGCCCGGACAGACTTTGACACAGGGGTTTCCGGTGCTGCATTACGGGGATGTCCCTATTACAGGGATATGGGCAAATGGGATTTGCGGATTTTCGGCCTAGTCGATGAAGAAGTGTCGATATCGTATAAAGAAATGATGTCGCTGCCGCGCCGGGAGTTTGCCAACGACATTCACTGCGTGACCACTTGGTCGAAGCTGGACAATGTATGGGAAGGCGTTGCGGTATCCACCGTCATGGAGCGGGTCAAGCTGAAGCCGGAGGCCAAGTATGTGATGCTCCACGCCGAGCAGGGCTGGGACACCAATCTGCCTTTGGAGGACTTTCTGGCGGAGACGAGTTTCTTCGGGATCAAGCATAATGGAGAGCTTCTGAGCCCCGAGCACGGCTACCCGGTCAGGATGGTCGTGCCGCATCTCTACTTCTGGAAAAGCGCCAAGTGGCTGCGCGGGATCGAGTTTATGGAGAAGGACAGGCCGGGCTTTTGGGAGCGGAACGGGTACCATATGTACGGCGATCCGTGGAAAGAGCAGAGGTATGATTTTGATTGACGGGGCACCAGTTCTAAAATGACCGGCATATTGTAGCGACCAGGTGCCGGTTTTCCTTTTGGCTGTTCAGCATAGCTTGCTCTAGCCTTCCGGAATGAATGGCCGGCATCTTGCATGTACCGGCATTCGCCCGGCAGTGCATCGGTAAAATCTCGCACCGCGGCTAAACCCTACCATCGCCTTGCCGCATCTTCCGCATTTGAGGAGGCCGGAAAAGGCATATATTGATCGGTCATCGTTTAACACGGCCATGGATCCAGTTTATAGCCCGGGTGCTGCCTCTGATTCCAAAGATCGACCTCTGCCTGGTCATTGAATAGCATAAAAAAAATCAGCAACGACCGGGAAAGGTACACCCCGTAAGGGATTCCCCATCTCCGCGGCAGGCGACGGATTCTCGCGCACCAATTGGCGACAGAATCCCTTTCGGAGAAAGAGGATTATTATACGGTACAAGAAGTAGCCGAGCGCTTTAAAGTTTCATATAAGGCTGTATATAAATGGATTAACCAACACAAAATACAGTATGAGCGATCAAGTGAAAATAGTCGGGATATCCGGATCCCAAAGGCACCGTTCAGAAATCCCCCATCCAAAGAAACGGTTAATCGGCGGGAGCGCGAGTTGTTTGAAGGTGCTGTAGAAATGGAGCTCGTCCGCCGCAAAGACCTCTACCATGATGAGGAATAATAATGAACGAGCCCGTTAAAATCATCATATGGGACAGGTGCGTTTGAACTGAAAGATAGTTTATCCAAATAGCAGGGAGAGCCAAACTCAAAATGAATACTCAAGCACTGACTCAGGCAACCTTGCGCTCAGGTCCGATTTTCGGCGTGATGTTTGTGGGAGCGTTTGTCGCTTTTCTAAACCAAACGTTGATCAACATCGCGCTTCCGCAAATAATGGACCATTTAAAAAAATCTCGGCCGTTACCGCCAACTGGTTAACGACGGCTTTTATGCTGGTGAATGGAATTGTCATCCCCATCACCGCATTTCTGTTGGAGCGGTTCACGACCCGCCAGTTATACATAACCTCCATGGCACTTTTCGCGGCGGGGACGCTCATTTGCAGCCTGGCGGCGAATTTCCCGGTCCTCCTGGTGGGCCGTATCGTGCAAGCCGCGGGCGCGGGCATTCTTTTTTCCGCTCATTACCCATGTGATCTTCACCCTTTATCCTCCGGACAAGCGCGGCGCGGCGATGGGAATGCTGGGAGTGGCCTTGAATTTTGCGCCTGCGATTGGCCCCACTTTATCGGGATGGACCGTGCAAACCTACTCTTGGCGGGTCCTGTTCTTCATCATTTTTTCCCATCGCCTTTTTTTTCAATTTGGTCGTCGCCATCTTTTTTTTGGTGAAAAAATATTTCGGAGACCGCACGTCCCAAACTGGATGTGGCGGGCGTCATTCTTTCCACGATCGGTTTCGGCGGATTGTTATATGCCTTTGCTACCGTAGGGACTGCCGGTTGGGGCAGCACAACTGTAGTCGCAGCGTTCACTGCAGGCGGGCTCGCGTTACTCTTGTTTATTTGGCGCAATTGGCGGTGAGACATCCGATTCTGGAATTTCGCATTTTTCGGTATCCCATGTTTACGCTGACGACGATCATCAACGTCATCGTGACGATGGCCTTGTTCTCCGGCATGATCCTGATGCCTCTGTATATGCAGCATGTTCGCGGATTTACGCCTCTAATGTCGGGACTCACGCTTTTTTCCGGGCGGCATTATTATGGGGGTCATGTCCCCCATTACGGGAAGATTGTTCGATAAAATCGGTGCGAGATGGCTGGCCGTCGTCGGCCTGTTTATCACGGTAATCACCACTTATGAGCTCTCGCGTCTGGCAATTACGACATCCTTCACCTATGTCACTTCTATATTTACCGCCCGCATGTTCGGCATGTCGATTCTGATGATGCCCATTTTTTACTGCCGGATTGAATGCTTTGCCCCGCACCTTGAACCGGTACGGCAACGCAATGGTGAATACGCTGCGCATGGTAGCCGGTGCCGTCGGCATGGCTTTTTTTCGTCTCCATCATGACGAGTAAAGCGGCTGCGCATCTTAAGGAGATCGCGGCGGCGCAACACATCCCGTTGGATGATCATGCCCGAATGGCGCCGGCGGCGAACGAAAGCATGGTGCTCGGGATCAATGACGCGTTTTATGTGGCCACGATGTTGACGGTCGTCGCATTCGCGCTATCCTTTTTTTATCCGCAAAACGGAACCCCCGGAGGATCCGGCTTAACTATTCCAGCTACCCTGTGACCATCTTTATCACCAATCGTCTGTAGTACATGAAAGTTCCACGGATCGAATTGGCTCACATCTTCCGGAGCTTCATTGGGATGATAGTGAGCATGAAATTCTTGAAGGACTTCCCCATTTTCCATGAAGATTTCGAAAATCCCCGCGTAAGAATAACGGAATTCATTTCCGCTATTTTTTTGGAAAATAGGCTATTTACCTGTCCAGACTAGCGTTTTGCCCGGAATTTACGGAATCACAGTTCGTTAATTCCGGGCAATAACCGGGAAATAGTCAGTGAACGGGAAGACATCCCGGAGTACAACCAAAAAACATAGGGTGGAAACTGCAGGTAATAACAATTTGCGTAAGCATTTAAGTTAAGAAAGCGTTGACATATAATTTGGAAGCGGTTATAATTCAGGTAAACGTTTACGTAACTTCCTTTTACTAAGCTTCAATCTGCAGTATAACAAGTGTTTAAAGAAGGAATCGTTATGAACCCAACGATCAAAGATGTGGCCAAGAAAGCCGATGTCTCCGTTGCAACCGTTTCCAGAATACTGAACAACCTGACAGGCTATTCGGACAAGACCCGTCAGAAAGTGATGCAAGCCATCCGGGAGCTGGGCTACCAGCCCAACGCAATCGCACGCGGTCTGGTCAACAAACGCACCGAAACCATCGGCGTACTCGTTCCCGACCTGTCCGGCTCCTTTGCTTCCGAAGTGCTGTCCGGGGTTGAAGATTTTGCCCAACTTCACGGCTACAGTGTAATCGTTTGCAACACGGATGAAGATGGCAAACGGACGATGAACTACCTGCAGGTACTGAGGGAAAAGCAGGTGGACGGAATTCTTCTCGTCAGCGAGCCGCTGAAGGAAGAATATTACCGTACGCTTCAGGATATGAGGACTCCCTTTGTGCTCATTTCCTCCTTATCCATCGTTACTCGGTGCCTTATGTGAAGGTCGATGACAGACAGGCCTCTTACCATGCGGTGGAATATCTGATCCGCCAAGGACACAGAGAAATCGCGATGATCAGCGGAACGAAGGATGACATCATCGCAGGTACGACGAGGGTGGAAGGTTATTTGCAGGCACTGCGGGATCACGGGATCGATCCTGTGCCGGAACGGCTGGTGTACGGCGATTTTCGCTTTCAGAGCGGACGTTTGGCTATGGAAACTCTGCTCGACACCGCTCCCGGCTTTACGGCGTTGTTTGCCGCCAGCGACGAAATGGCTTTAGGCGCGCTTTCCGCGGCAGCCAGACGGAACATCCGGGTACCGGATCAACTGTCGATCATCGGATACGACAACCTAAAACTTGCCGAAATGGCGATTCCGCCTCTTACGACCGTTGCACAGCCGCTTTTTTTGAAATGGGAAGCAATGCATCGCAGAAGCTGATCGCCCTCATCGAGGGACGGGAGCTTGTCGGGGGGACGATCCTGCCGCACTCGGTGGTGGAAAGACAAACGGTCCAAGCCATCCGCTGATTTTTTTTCACCTTAACGTAAACGTTTACTCTTTTTTTTCAAGATTAACATAATATGGAAAACTTTGCGGCGGAGGTGTTGCGAGGAATAAAGGAATTCGACGGGCCATTATTTTTTTTATCCTCAGAGTAAACGTTTTACTTTTTTTTCTACTAAAAATAATCTTAGGGGGATTTACCATGTTGAGAAAATGGATGCCTGTAATGGCGGGTGTTATGACTGTCTCTCTCGTAGCGGCAGGATGCGGTTCTACTAAACAAGCGGGAGAACAGGGAAGCTCGAAAGACAGCTCTGCAAGCGGCAAAGTGAAGGTCGAGTTTTTCCAAAACAAGACGGAAGCAAAGGGCACTTTTGACAAGCTGATCAAAAAAATTCAATGACGCAAACCCTAACATCAATGTGGTACAAGTGAATCCGCCCGATGCGGAAACCGTTCTCAAGACAAGAGTTTCCAAAAAAATGACGTTCCCGACGTAGTCGGAATCGGCGCGGTGGATACTTTTACCCAGCTCGCTAAAAAACGGGACCTTCAAAGACTTCTCCAACGATGCACTCGCCAAAAAACATTCAACCGCTTACCTTGATATGGTCAAAAAAGCAGGGCGGCACAGCCGAATTGAACGGCCTGCCTTTCGCAGCCAACGCGAACGGCGTCCTCTACAACAAAGCGATGTTCAAGGAACTGGGACTGACTGTACCGAAAACATGGGACGAGTTTGTGGCAACCGCCCAAAAAAGTGAAAGACGCAGGCAAGATTCCGTTCTATTTCACCTTTAAAGATTCCTGGACCACGCTTCCGATGTTTAATGCTCTAGCCTCGAATATTCCGGGTGACAAGTTTATGGACGACCGTACAGCCGGAACGACGACTTTCGCGCAGGGCTACAAAGAAGTGGCAGAAAAAAAACAATTGAAGCTGGTTGAGTTCGGCCATAAGGACAACTTCGGCAAGGGCTATGCTGACGGCAACGCCGCTTTCGCCAAGGGCGAATCCGCGATGTACCTGCAAGGCGTATGGGCGATTCCTGAGATCAAAAAAAAGCAAATCCGAACGTGGAGCTTGGCTCCTTCGTGTTCCCGGCAACCAATGATCCGGCCAAGAACAAATTGATTTCCGCTGTTGACACTCTTCTGACAGTATCCAAATCCTCGAAGCATTCTGCAGAAGCGGCCAAATTTGTGGAATTTTTTTGCTTCAGCCGGAGAACATCAAAGCCTATATCGATGAACAAAAAAACAATTCTCCGCGGTGCAGGGCGTAACACAAGACGATCCAAGCCTGGCGGAGCTGAAACCGGCGTTCGACAGCGGATCCCTGGTTGACTTTGCTGACCACCGTATCCCTTCTGCCATGAAGGTGGACAAGATCGTCCAGGAGTTCCTGCAGAAGAAAAAATGTCGATAACTACTTGAGCACGCTTGATAAAGAATGGGACAAGGTCCAAACCCGCAAATAACAAGAAAGACATGGGCAGTCCAGCTTTGAATGCACAGTTTTAGCGGAAATGAGGGAGGGACCAAGGGGGCTCACAGAGACTCCCCTTGTCCTTTCAGATTTTCGGTGAAACGTCGGTTCGATCTCGGGGCGCCCTGCTACAAAAGGAGGATGGCTGAATGTCTAAGCGCCGGTCCGTTTATTACTTGATGACACTTCCGGCTTTGCTTTTGTTCTTCGCATTTCATACTTTGCCGACACTTCAGGGGATCTTTTATTCTTTTACGAACTGGGACGGCTTGGGCAAAAGCTATGATTTCGTCGGGCTCAAAAAATTACATCAATATTTTCAAAGACGATAACGTCCTGAATTCCTATGTTTTTTACGTTTAAATATGCAATCGTCTCTACAATTCTCGTTAACGTGCTGAGCTTGCTCATCGCACTCGGCCTGAACGCCAAGATCAAAGGAAAGAACTTTTTTCAGGGGCGTCTACTTTCTCCCCAACATCCTTAGCGTGCTGATTGTCGGTTTTATCTTTAACTACCTGTTTTCCAACGTGGTCCCAATGCTCGGGACGAAGTGGGGGAGCGACCTGCTGTCCACCAACATTTTGGGGAATGAAAAAAATGGGCCTGGCTCGGAATCGTCCTGGTCGGCGTATGGCAGTCCATCGCTTATAATACCATCTTGTACCTCGCGGGTCTGCAGACGATTCCAGCAGATATGTACGAAGCTTCCAACCTGGACGGAGCAAGCAAGTGGAGGGAATTCTGGAGCATTACGTTTCCGCTCCTCGCCCCTTCCTTTACGATAAATATGGTACTGGCAATGAAAGGCTCCTTGATGGTCTTTGACCTTATCATGGCGATGACCGGAGGCGGCCCCGGACGTGCGACGGAGTCGATTTCCCTGCTCATCTACACAGGCGGCTTCCAGGGCGGAGAATTCGCTTATCAATCCGCGAACTCGGTGATCTATTTTATCGTCATTGTCGTCATCTCTGTCCTCCAGATCAAATTCCTGCAGAAAAGGGAGTTGAGCCTGTAATGGATAAAAAAAACAAATTGGGTGTCCACCGTCCTTATCGCTCTTGGCTCCCTGCTTATAATTTTGCCGCTGTACTTGACGGTAGCCATTGCCCTGAAGAATCCGGAGGAGATGGCCCAGTCGATATTTGCTCTGCCCACCGGGCTGCATTTTGAGAACTTCTCCAAGGCCATCGAATTGACGAACTTCTGGCATGCCTTCTCCAACAGCGCCGTTATTACGGTAAGCACCGTGATTCTGACCCTGCTGTCCAACTCGATGGTGGCTTATGCCATTTCGCGGAATCTGGACCAGAAGTTTTTTCAAAGGGTTGTACTATTACTTTATCAGCGCCATGTTCATTCCGTTTCCGATCATCATGCTCCCTATCGTAAAAGAAACTACAGCGCTGCACCTGAATAACACCTATGGCCTGATTTTTTTCTTTACATCGTTTACGGACTCTCTTTCAACATCTTTGTTACGTGGGCTTCCTGAAGTCGATTCCTAAAGAACTCGAAGAGGCGGCAGTCGTGGACGGGGCGACCATATTAGGAACGTTCTGGAGAATCATTTTCCCGCTGCTCGCTCCTATGAACGCTACGGTAGGAATTCTCACCTGCCTGTGGGCATGGAACGACTTTATGCTGCCGCTCATCATTCTGAACGATCAGGAGTCGTTTACGCTTCCTCTCGTGCAGTATGTATTCCAAGGGCAGTTCAGCACCGACTACAACACCGCATTCGCATCTTACCTGTTGGCGCTGCTGCCGATGGTTTTTATCTATCTGTTCGCGCAGCAATGGATCATCAAAGGCCTGACTCAAGGGGCGGTCAAATAATCCGGATATCCGGGCCAGAAGGAGGCAGCATGAGCTATGGACAAAAAAAATGGTGGAAAGAAAGCGTCGTATATCAGATTTATCCCCGCAGCTTCATGGACAGCAACTGCGACGGCATCGGGGACCTGCGCGGGATTATCTCCAAGCTGGACTACTTGAAGCAGCTGGGAACGGATGTCATCTGGCTTTCTCCCGTTTATCAATCGCCTAATGACGATAACGGGTATGACATCAGCGATTATCAAGGCATCATGGACGATTTCGGCACTCTCGCCGACTGGGAGGAACTGCTGAAGGGGCTGCACAACCGCGGCATGAAGCTGATCATGGACCTGGTCGTAAACCACAGCTCGGATGAGCATGCATGGTTTATCGAATCGCGGAAGTCCAAGGATAACCTTATCGGGATTATTACATCTGGCGTCCGGGCACAGATGGCAAAGAGCCGAACAATTGGGGCTCGTTCTTCAGCGGCCCTGCGTGGCAGTATGACGACAAGACAGACGAGTATTTCCTCCACCTCTTTTCGAAAAAAGCAGCCCGACCTGAACTGGGAAAATCCGAAGCTTCGCCGGGAAGTGTACGACATGATGACCTGGTGGCTGGAAAAAAGGCATCGACGGCTTCCGCATGGACGTGATCAATTTGATCTCGAAAGTGAAGGAGCTGCCGGATGTTCAACCGGTGGACGGGGGATATCATTTTGGCGGCGAGTATTTCATGAACGGGCCGCGGGTGCATGAATTTATGCAGGAGATGAATCGCGAGGTTCTGTCGAAGTACGACATCATGACCGTAGGAGAGGCACCGGGCGTGACTCCGGAAGAAGCGGCCCTCTATGTCGGGAATGACCGCGGCGAGCTGAATATGGTCTTCCAGTTCGAGCTGATGGATGTGGATTCCGGTCCCGGAGGCAAATGGGACGTCACTCCATGGAAGCTGCTTGATTTCAAGCGGATCATGAGCAAATGGCAGACCGAGCTGCACGGCAAGGGCTGGAACAGCTTTATCTCAACAACCACGACCAGCCGCGGATGGTATCGCGCTTTGGCAATGACACAACACACCGCAAGGAATCGGCCAAAATGCTGGCCACACTCCTTCATACCCTTCAGGGAACCCCTTATATTTACCAAGGGGAAGAAATCGGGATGGCCAACGTAAAATTCGAGACGATCGACGAATACCGGGATATCGAGACGCTCAACATGTACCGGGAGAGAGCGGCTGCGGAAAACGCGGACTTAAAGCAAATCATGAATTCGATTTACGTCAAAGGCAGAGATAACGCGAGGACGCCGATGCAGTGGAATGCCAGTGCCAATGCCGGCTTCACGACAGGCACTCCTTGGCTTGCGGTCAATCCGAACTTCAAGGAGATCAATGTGGAGGAAGCGGTGAACGATCCGGATTCCATTTTCCATTATTACCGCGCATTGATCGAGCTGCGCAAAAGGCACGACATTATCGTTTACGGCGATTATCGCCTGCTTATGGCGGAAGATGAGCAAATCTATGCGTACCTGCGTACGCTGGAGGACGAGCAGCTGCTGGTAGTGCTCAATTTCTTTGAGCAGCCCGCTGAGTTCGTACTCCCGCAGGACATCCGCTTCTCCCGTCAGGAGCTGCTTATTGCCAACTACGCGGTAGATCCGGATGAGAACTGGAGACGGATAGCGCTGAGACCTTACGAAGCAAGAGTGTACAAGTTGTCTTGATGATCTGCGCAAAAAACGCTGCACTGGTGATTCCTCCAACAGTGGCAGGCGTTTTGCGTTTGATCTCTTTGCGCGGCTGGATAGCTGGATAGCTGGATAGAGGCAACATGCCTGCGGTCAGTGTGGGACTATACTTTTTTTTGTGGTTCATATAGACCCCGACAACAGTAGCTACAGCCGCTGCTCCATTGGCGATTGCGTTGATATCATTGTCTGTGATGATATCTAATCCGAAGGAGTTCAGTATCAATTTCGAGGCACCTAATAAGCCTATAGCTAACGAGTAATAGTTAACTTGCATTTTACCACCCCCGCTCTATGGAGATAGTACAATGTATGAAAATGATGAATACGATGACAGATCAATATTCCTCAATATACACACCCTTTTTTTTAAAAAAACAGGTAAAGCAGAGTACCAATATGCTATATTAAACGGAAAAGCTTTAACGGGGAGACTGTCACTGTGTTAAAAAAAGGACACGATGGTTATTGATTGCAAGCTTCATTGTGATGATCGTATTTTTTATTTGCCGGCAAGTTCTTGGTAGTGAATGAGACCCCGGTAAAATCTGATGTGATAATCGTCCTCGGGGGCGGATCAGGTGAAAGGGAGCTGCAAGCAAGCAGGTTGTACAAGGAGCATTATGCGCCTTATATAATCGTATCGAATGGTGGAACAAGAGGAAAGCCGTCGACTGAAATGGCCGAGAAGGAGATAGAATGGCTGAGGGGCTACGGAGTGCCCGACACAGCCATCATTCCGGAACTTCAATCGCAGAGTACATACGGAAATGCTGTATTTAGTGAAGTCACCATGGAGAAGTATAACTTCCGGTCAGCGATTGTCGTATCGTCCTCTTACCATATGAGAAGAGGGCAGTACATTTTCAATAAAGTGTTCAAAGGATCCGGCATCAGGCTGACCTATTGTGAGGCGAAAGTTCCAGATTACTCTCCCAATTTGTGGTGGACTACTCTGCGCGGATGGGGATTTACAATGAGCGAATATGAAAAGCTTGCAGGGTATTTGATTCTATATGGTGTATTTAACAACAAGGATTACTCCATATCTTTTTTTTCGGGGAGCGCCCATACGGATACGCTTCCTCCGTTTACGGGAAAGTCAGCGAAGCCGTCCTCCTGAATGGAAATGTGTTCGCCCCTTGTGCCCGTTAAATCGACCCATACCTCTCCGGCTCGTTCTTTTCCGACAAACATCCGTTTGTTCCCTTCATCGCCGTTAGAAATGACCACGGCACAGCCGGAACGCTCTATTTCCTGCACGCCGCGGCGAACCCAACCGATCGTATTCGGATGATCCCAATAGTCCTCTTGTTTTCCGTAAGCCTTATGGTAACGGGCATAAAGAAGGGAATCTATGGCCGCTTTTTTTTCCCTCTATCGGTTCTTGTCCGCCAATGCCGTAATAATCGCCGTAAAAGACAACGGGGTAACCCTCTTGACGAAGCAGGATCAGCGCATAGGCGCTTGGCTTGAACCAATCCGCTACCCAGGACTCCAGAGATTGATGGGGCTGTGAATCATGGTTATCGACGAAAGTGACCGCGTTCAATGGATGCGATTTCACCAAGGTATCATCAAAAAAAATCGTCCTTAGGTCAAAATCCCGTCCGGCTTGCGAGGCGGCATGCAGTTTGTAATGAAGAGCAACATCGAATAAATCGATTTTGTAATCAACCGTGTCCAGAAAATGCTGGCAAGCTGCAAGCTCGGAATTCCAAAACTCACCCACAATATAAAAGCTGTCTCCGACCTTTCTATAAATAGCATTGACAAACTCTTTTATAAAATCATGGTTGATATGTTTAATTGCATCCAACCGCAAGCCGCCGCATTGTAGCGTATCGACCAGCCATTCCCCCCATTTAATCATCTCTTCCCGCACTTTCGGATGATTGTAGTCGATATCCGCGAACATTAAGTAATCGTAATTCCCGAATCCGTCGTCCACGTTCTCATTCCAGTGTTTATTTTCACCCAGTATGCGAAAGATTCCAGTCCTATTCTGCCTCGCATCATAATCCGTTCCGTTAAAATGTTCAAAATTCCACTTAAAAGCAGAATATTGATCCCCCCGGCCTGGAAATGTGAATTTCGTCCAGCCTTCAATTTCAAAAGGCTCTGAAATTTCTTTCAACCGATTCTCCCGATCCACTTCAACCACTTGAAAAACTTCCGTTTCATCCGCTCCCCCTTTATGTTCATCACTATATCCACGTATACGGGAATTCCATGCTTACGACAGACTGCGATGGCATTCATTAGTTCCTCTTTGGTCCCATACTTGGTGCGAACAGTACCCTTTTGGTCGAATTCCCCCAAATCATAGAGATCATACACAGCGTATCCTGTGTCTTCTGCCGATAAGCCTTTGGTGGCGGGCGGAATCCACACGGCATCCATCCCCGCTTTTTTTAAGTTCGGGTGCGAGCTCCGCCAGGCTGTTCCAAAGAGAGCCGTCTGCTTCTACATGCCATTCAAAAAAATTGCATGATTGTATGATTGCGTTCCATATCTTGTTTTCCCCCTGGGCCCCTTTGAGTTACGGGTGTGACCTGAAATATTTAATCTCCTTAAATAAAACATTACCCAAAGGAAGTCAGCGGTTAAACATCGGCTAAGTAAATGAAGGGTAGAAGCTGCCGCGGCAGCTCTCTATTTGTGTATTGCTTCGAAAATAATCCATAATCCAAGCAGACCTAACACAACCCCCGCCATTTTTTCAGACCATTCACCTAACAAATATTTAAATTTCGATCCAAAGGTAAGCCCCAAAAAAAAGTGAATATAAAGGCTTGCAGGGCAATAAGGAAAATGGTTAAAGCAGTAGGGACTCCTACAAACCCCAGGGAAAATCCAACGGCCAGTTCATCTAAAGAAATGCTTACAGCAGTTGTAATAAGTGTCCATCCAACAAGGTTTCTTTCTAATTTCTCCTCTTGTTGATCTTCATTTTCAAAAAAATAATACCCATAGAGCAACGCCAATCAGCAGTATTCCTCCAACCATGGAAGTCCAGGAGCCAATGATCTGTCCAAGACCTTTGCCAATAAATAAACCGATAAGCGGCATAATAGCTTCTGCCAATGCAAATACAATGGCAATTTTCAATTTTCCCTTCGTTTGTAAAACGCCCAGGGATGTTGAAATCAAAAAAAACGTATCCACTCCTAACGATAAGACCAATACAATCATTTTTTTAAGAAAGTCGTCATCCTTTTCCTTCCCCCAACTTGTTCCTTGATAAATGGATCATATCAGAAGACACCCGTGCTTGTGGAAAGATTTTTTTTGGTCGTCGAAAACACTGGTTGTCCATATTGCCCACTTTAAAGCGGGACAACTCTCAGCGGAAAAGTTTGATACTTTACAAATACTTAATATCACGTTTATCGCATGGTAACGATCTTTCCTTTAGAATAAAAGAAGATTCACATTAAAATCCAGAAAGAGGGATGGGAATGGTGAGTTTTAAGATGAAAGGTTTCACCGCGGCGGCTGTTGCGGGTTCTCTGATCGTTGCACCGTTGTTCAACGGGCTTCGCACGGTGAACGCGGAACAAGCGGCTCCGACAACGACGCCAATCAAGCATGTCGTTGTGATTTTCCAGGAAAACGTATCCTTCGATCATTACTTCGGTACATACCTAATGCGGCTAATCCAGCCGGACAGCCCGTGTTCAAGGCAGCACCGGGTACGCCGTCCGTGAACGGATTGTCGCAGGATTTGCTGACGCACAACCCTAACCAGGCCAACCCGAAGCGTCTGGACCGGTCGCAGGCCATGACCGACGATATGGACCATGAATACAAGGCGGAACAGCAGGCTTTTAACGGCGGCAAAATGGACAAGTTTATGGAGTACACCTCCGGTAAATCCAAAGATAAATCTCTCGTAATGAACTATTACGACGGCAATACGGTTACGGCTATGTGGAATTACGCACAGCAGTTTGCGATGAGCGACAACTCGTTCAACACCGTGTTCGGTCCTTCCACTCCGGGTGCGCTGAACCTGATTTCGGGCCAAACGCATGGAGCCGTCGGATACAAAAAACGGACAAAAAACTCGGCGACATTGAGACAACGTCGTCAATGGAACCGTAATTGGCGATCCGGATCCGTATTATGACAATTTTTTTCCGACCCTAAAAGAGCGCAGGCCGCCGTCACCGGCAAAAAACGTCGGTGATTTGCTTAATGCGAAGAACTTGACATGGGGCTGGTTCCAAGGCGGCTTCCGCGACAACACCAGTACGCACAAAAAACATGGCGGGCGTTTCGCAGAAAGACTATAACGCCCATCACCAACCTTTCCAATATTACCAGTCGACGTCCAATCCGAAGCATCTGCCGCCAAGCTCCCCGGACATGATCGGCCGCACCGACCAGGCCAACCACCAGTATGATTTGGCGGATTTCTGGACTGCAGCCGATGCGGGGAATTTGCCGGCCGTCAGCTATCTGAAGGCGGCTAACTATCAGGATGGACATGCCGGTTATTCGGATCCGCTGGATGAACAGCATTTCATCGTGGAAACGATCAATCACCTGCAAACACTTCCGAGCTGGAAAGATACTGCGGTCGTCATCGCCTATGATGATTCCGACGGCTGGTATGACCACGTAGCGGCTCCGATTGTGAACCATTCCAACGATCCGGAGAACGATGTCCTTACCTATCTGGGCAATCCGGATCTGGGCAGCTATCAGGATCGCGCCGGCTTTGGCCCGCGGCTTCCGCTGCTGGTCATTTCACCTTACGCCAAGAAGAACTTCGTCGACCATACGCTGACCGACCAGACCTCGATCCTGCGGTTTATCGAAGATAACTGGAACCTGGGACGCATCGGCGATTTCTCGTTCGACGAACAAGCGGGAACGCTGAACAACATGTTCGATTTCAAAAAAAAGAACCGGAGAATTCGAAACTTTACCTTGACCCTATTACGGGCATGAAAGTCAAGGAAGACGACGAGAAATCGGGAGTGAAGCGCGTCCTGATGGTCAGCGTCGACGGCCTGCATGCAAGCGACCTGGCGAATTACGTCAAAGCCAATCCCGACTCCGCATTGGCCGCAATGAGCCAGCACGGCGTTACCTATACGAATGCCACATCTTCCAAGCCTTCGGACTCGTTCCCGGGTCTTCTGGCTCTCGTCACCGGCGGAACGCCCAAATCGACAGGTGTGTTTTACGACAACAGCTATGACCGTAAGCTGCTTCCTCCCGTTTCCGCGAAAGCAGGGGATAAGCCGGGCACAAATGTGCTTTACGACGAGTCGATCGACAAGAATGCCGACAAGATTGACGGCGGCGGCGGAATCGATTCGGACAGCCTCCCTCGCGATCCGGCTACGAAGCAGCCTGTATATCCCCACTCTTTCTTAAAAGTGAACACCGTTTTCGAAGCGGCCAAAGCGGCTGGACTCTACACAGCATGGAGCGACAAGCATCTCGCGTACGACCTTGTTAACGGTCCTTCGGGAAAAGGCGTGGACGATCTGTATACGCCTGAGATTGCAGCTAACGGAGATGCCACCAAAGGGATCGCCACTACGGAAGCAAACGACGACTTGAAGGTAGCCGCCGTGATGAATGAAATCGACGGCAAAACGCACGACGGAACAGCTTCCGCCCCTGTGCCAAACCTGTTCGGAATGAATTTCCAAGCTGTGAGCGTCGCTGAGAAGCTGCCTGGCAACGGCTATACCGATGCCAACGGAACATTCAGCAAAGGATTGGCCGAAGCACTGCAGCATACCGATCAATCGCTCGGCAAAATCCGCAACGAATTGAAAAAAGCAAAACCTGCTGGACTCGACTTTGATCCTGATTACCGCCAAACACGGTCAATCTCCGATCGATCCGGCAAAACTGAAAATCACCGATGAAAAGAAGATAACAGCCGGCGTTGCGGACGGCATGATCGCCCAATTGACGACAGACGATGTCGCCTTGATCTGGCTGACCGATTCGACGAAAACCGGCGAAGTCGTCTCAGCTCTCCAAAAAAAATAAAGATGCGGCGAACATCAAAGATATTTATACCTCGGCAAGTCCTGAATGGCCCTTCAATAATCCGGCCACCGATTCCCGGACTCCGGATATCGTAGTTCAGCCGCAGGATGGCGTCATCTACACAAAACCTGGCAAGAAAATCGCCGAACACGGCGGATTCAGCGCAGACGACACGCATGTGGCGCTGCTGGCTCCTACAACGGACTTGAAAAAAAGCAAGTGTTAACAACGACGCCGTGCAAACGACGCAGGTTGCGCCAACGATGCTGCAGGCCCTTGGATTAGATCCCGCAGCGCTGCAAGCGGTGCAAGCCGAGCATACGCAGGTGCTGCCGGGCTTGATCTGACGAAGAAGAAACGTAATGAGCACGAAAAGAAAACACGCCAGAACGTGCTCGACCAATTGAAGAGCTTGCCCGCAGTAGACGAGTACTATAAGGAAGCTGCAGACATGTTCAAGGACGGCAAGGAACTAGGAATCAAAGTCATTGCCAACGGCGAGTTGATCGATTTTTTTCAAAATTCAACAATGTCCAGCCGGCGTCCCGTAAAGGCAGAACATTCATTTCGGCAAAAGCGCTGGCAGATGCTTTGGGTGCGAAAGCGGACTGGAATGGAACGTCAACCGTTGCCCTCTCTCTGGATGGAAAAAAAACGATCGAATTTAAGGCGGATGCATCGGAAGTGAAGGTAAGCGGGGTTTCCCAAACGTTAGAAGTTCCGGCCTCCCTCGATAACGGGGAGTGGATGGTGCCTCTACGGTTCGTTTCCGAAGTGTTTGGCAAAAGAGTGGGCTGGGTGCAGTCCGGCGATGTTCAAGTGATTTCGATCCACAACTGACCTTTCTTTGTATAACTTATCGTAACTATTAAGGGCTTTTCCCAACAGCAGACAGCTGCTTACGGGAAAAGCCCCTTTTATCGTTGTAAGGAAATTATGTATTTTTTTCGGCCGAAGAATGATTTTGCTATTTAAGGAGCTGTTATATTAGATTAACAAATAATCAACATCCATATTTTCATTTTATTTGGTAATATAAAACATATAAAATGATACAAATTGTATCTAAAAAAAGAGGAGGTAAAGAAGTGCCGTATTTATACTTTAAAGAGTCTTGGACGCCGCTTAAAATCATTGGGATTCGGTTTTTTACAGATGACGAAGGAGGTTTTTGGATCAAAATTTGGAATTTCCACAGACGACAGATCATAAAGAAATTACCAAGCTATCTTCGGCGGACGTAAACAGCAATCTTTAAATCATTTTCCTTATACACAAAGCCAGGGACACAACAGGAGTGTCCTTTATGCGTGTCCCACCGCTGCTTCACAGCTTCATATATCCGCATAGGCGGCACAGTTTTGCGTGCCATAATATGTTAGGCACTTGATCGCCTGTTCTTGCTCGTCTTTGGATTTCAGTTCATAGGCCCCCGGCGGGTTCCGTATCGCTATTTCACAGCTTCATAAATCCGCATAGGAGGCACGTTCCAGAGATAATACTCATCTTTAGCCGTGGCGAATGTATCTCTCATATGATCGAGGAGATGGCGGTTGTGCTGGAAGAAGGTCTGATAAGGCAAAAAAAATTTTCCTCCCTCGCGGAGAATGCGGTGTGTTTGACGGACGATATCTTGTCGCGTGGGTGTGTCCAAGAAAGAGAAAGGGATCCCCGAAAGCACATAATCGGCGCCCTCGTCAGTAACTCGCGATACAAGCTCGGCCACTCTCTCGGCACTGTCATGGTAAATCGTCAAGCGGTGATCGGAAAACGTCTCCCGCAGTATAGAAACAAAGTTCGGATTCCGCTCGATCACGATAATTTTGGAACCAGGAGTCATATTTTTTTCAGGATATAGCTTGTAAATACGCCCGTAGCCGGACCATACTCGACAAAAAGATTATCTTTGGAAAAGTCGATTTTGCTGCATACCTTTTGGACGCCCGACGCGGAAGTAGGCATGATCGACGCAATATGCTTGTCTGTGATCACATTTTTTAAATATACAAAGGCACTCACCAGATTCTCCCCATTCATATACTGTCATATTTTGGACTCTAACTAATGTCCCCCGGCAGAAGAAACTTATTCGCTTGTATTGCAAAAAACCCCCGCCAAAAGAAAGCATAAAACACTCCCGCCGCGCATAAAAGCTACAAGAGCATTCCGCTATTAAGGGGGAGTACCTTGCCTATAAAGCCCAAGGCTTTACGAAGTGGAGACACGATTGGATTGGTGACGTTAGGCAGTCCGCTCGACCGCTCGGTCATTGATGAAAGGGTGGGCACTTTACAGGATATGGGATTCAAAGTCGTTATGGGCAAAACGGTCTACTTGGAGACAGGCTTCCTCGCAGGCACCGACGAAGAGCGCGCAGCCGACCTGATGAGCATGTTCCGCAATCCCGCTGTGAAAATGATTCTGCCCGTGCGTGGAGGCGTAGGAGTTGCCGGCATCCTGCCTTACCTTGATTATAAGGTGATAGGGAAAAACCCTAAAATCATAACGGGGTACAGCGACATTACGATTCTGTTAAACGTCCTTTATGAATTAGTCGACCTGATCACCTTTCACAGCTTGCTGCTGATCGACTTCAAACCGGAGACTCCGGACTACAGCTTCAACCAGTTTTTTTTCGGCGGTGTCGGTGGTTTCGCCTACCCGTACAATCGAAAATCCGCCGGGCATGCCATTGGCAGGAAGAGGAGGAGGCAGCGCAACAGGGCGTATCGTGGGAGGGAATATAACTTCTTTTGTGGGAATGCTCGGGACCCCTTACGAGATCGATACCCGGGGCAAAATCCTGCTGCTGGAAGAGACCCACGAGGCGATCAATACGGTGTACCGGTATCTGAACCATCTGAAGCTGGCCGGCAAGTTCAAGGGCTGCGCAGGCATCGTACTGGGGGAATGCACCAACTGCGTGCCAGCTTATGGGGTGGATTACGAGGAGCTGATCAGTACCTTCTTCGAACCGATGGGCAAACCGCTTATCACCGGTCTCGCTTCGGGCCACGGCCGCTATAAGGCAGCGATTCCGATAGGCGCGAATGTGCATATGGATGCAGATGAAGGCACGCTCACGATCCTCGAACCCACGGTACAGTGAAGGCAGCCTGTAAATTCTACATCTTTCGCCAAGGTTTACCCAGGAACTTAAAATATTTGTAAAAGGAAGAAAAGAGCTGCCGCAGCAGCTCTCCTCTAGACGGATAATTTATTATTTACTACAGGCTTCGCAGCGGCAAGAGGAAATTGAAACGACGGTGGAGCCGAATCGGTTGGGGATAAACGGTTCTCGCCTTCCTGCCACTGCTTGAAGCTTTCCGGATCGATTCCCAACTGTGCGACGATAGTGCATAAGTCCAATTTCCTTCTGCTTAACATAAATCCATCCTCCCTTAGAAGACGGTCGGTTGCACTACTCGCTCCTTCGAATCCAAGTGCCCAGATACAGATTCAATATCATCGCTTCCAATTTTTTTTATTTACCCATAGTTTATCAGATAAATAGAGAGTAATTTGTCGAAACAGGTCGCCGAATCAATCATACTTTGTCTCAATTTTTTGTATCAAGGGATTAAGGCTGTCTCACGGATACGGATGAACTATACATTTTTTCCCAAAGGCATAACCCAAGAACTTAACATATTCATTGAACAGCCAAAAGAGGCCCTTACTGTAAAGCGCTCCTTTTGGCTGTCATTATCAGACTGCTATGTATAGTATACCTTGTTAATTTTTTAGTCTCCTAAATGTAAATATCCGGTAAAACCATTGACACCGATACATTACGTATCGTAAATTAAGGGAAGTAAATTACTTGTCCTGATGGAACGCTCGGCGCGGATGAATGCAATGAACCGCATAGCTTCCTCCGGAGTCAGCTTCTTGCCGTCAATGGTCAAATCAAACTTATTCAGAATCTCGCGGTCCGACAGTTCAAGGCTGTCAACGAACTCGCGCACATCCTCGTCCAGTTCCCTGTCGGGTTCATTCGTCCTTCCGATCAGGTAGTCGACGGAAACGTTGAACAGATTCGCTATTTTTTTTCAATCGTTCTGTAGTCGGGCTCTCTTCTGTTATTCTCGTAGTGGACAGAGAAGCCCGGGTGATACCCAGTTTATTGGATAAATCTTCTTGCGTAAGGGAATGTTTTTTCTCGAAGCTGAGCTATTCTCTCCCCGTATTTCATTGTTGTATTCCCCCAGTCACAAACAATATGCGGCTATCCGTTCTATTCATCATCGAAGCTGGTATACGGCCACAATATAGTGACTTCTTTCGACATTATGATACATAATTTATCTCATTCTTATACTCTGTCGAATTATTGTTTAACACAGCCTTATTTATTTTACCTAAAAAAAATGATTATGGGAAGATGCCAAGTGGACCAAAAAAAATCTCAGCACTGAACTGCCTCGCCCGAGATCGGCAAACACATTCTATGTATCTTTCGGCCCACAATATCATTGTCTCCCGCTTATAGATTTTAAAACCTGTGCCAGACGAGGAGAGTCAATATGAACAGAGAAGCGTCAAAGCCGATTAAGACGGTGATCAGCATGGATAAAATTCTGTCACAATTGAAGTTGAACGATTATACTGCCAGCAACGATTCCGGCCGGAACGGCAGGTGCACTGCATCGGACCAACAGGACGGCAAAGGTAAAGAATTTATAAATCTATGAAAATTACGTTGACATGATACGACTTGTATCGTAAAGTGAACTCATGTGAAATTGATACATTGCGTATCTGAGTATGGGGCTGATGTTCTCATGCAAGAACGAAAATCGGCAAAGGAGATCCAATTAGGAACTAATCTGCGCGCGATGATACAAAATGTATCTTGCTCAATAACTTTCGAGGAGACGTGGAAAAAACGGTATGGAATTAGAGTTGAAAGAATACTTCGGCATTATCAAGAAGCGCATATGGATGATAACGGCGATAGTGTTAGTTGCAAGTATCACGACAGGAATCATCAGTTTTTTATTATATGAAGCCGGTGTACTCCGCCAATACGAAGCTGATCGTCAGCAAATCAAGCGACAAGCAGATCGAAAATTTAAATTCCGACTTCGTAAGGTCCAATATCATGCTGGTCAATACGTACAAGGAGATCATCAAGACTCCGGCCATCATGGATAAAGTGGCGGCCAAGTATCCGGAGCTCGGGTTACCTACGGACCAGCTGATCAAGAAGGTAAATATTTCCTCAGTCAACGACACGCAGGTGATCACCCTCACTATAGAAGACAACTCTTATGAGAAAGCCGTCAAGACCGTAAACGCCATATCGGAAGTGTTCAAGAACGAGATTCCTTCCATTATGAAAGTCGACAACGTAATGATCCTTAATGAAGCCCAAATGGTGGATAAGCCTTCACCGGTCAAGCCCAATAAGCAGCTCAATCTCGCCATTTCCTTCGTCGTTTCATTGATGGCTGCAGTCGGACTGGCCTTCCTGCTGGAGTACCTCGACGATACGATCAAAACCGAGGCTGATGTCTACGCGACTCTGCAGCTGCCCGTCCTGGTCACGATCCACCAAATCAAAGAAGAAGAGTTCAAGAATTCCAAAACAAGCAAGCAGAACAGCAAAGTAGGTGAAACGCAGTATGCGGCATCAGCCAATGATTACAGATTGATTACCAGCGAGAATCCTCGCTCCTTTATTTCAGAAGCATACCGGACATTAAGAACGAATATTCAGTTTTCATCTATCGATGAACCGATCCGAAGCATAGTCATCACCTCTCCCGAGCCGTCGGAAGGCAAATCGACCACCATCGTGAACCTCGCCGCAGTGTTTGCCCAAGAGGGAAAGAAAGTCTTAATCGTCGATGCCGACATGAGAAAGCCAACCCTTCACAACTATTTTCAAAAAAATCGAACCGGGCCGGCTTATCCAATCTGCTGGCGAATCAGTTTCCGATAGCTCAGGGCATACAAGAAACCTCTATCGATAATCTGGCGATCATCACCTCGGGTCCCGTACCGCCCAACCCGGCGGAAATGCTCGCGTCCAGACATATGGATCAGCTGCTGAAGGAGCTTAAGGACAGTTACGATATGATCTTTCTGGACTCTCCGCCTACCTTGGCGGTAACCGACGCTCAAGTATTGAGCGCCAAAGCCGACGGGGTCATCCTCGTTCTCAATAGCGGCAAAGTGAAGAAGGAATCCGCGAGGAAAGCACTGGATCGTCTCGCACATGTCAACGCCAAAGTGCTTGGAGCCGTCCTGAACAACAAAGAGCGCCGGAAGAGCGAAGCGCCTTACTACTATTATTACGGAGCAAGCTCGGCAGAATAGAGCAATTTGCAAGATCGGTTTTTTTGGTAATGTCTACCGCACCATTATCACTGTAGGCACTCGTTCATGCCGTGGGCACAAGCTGCCTTAGACGTAGATCGTCAAGGGTGTGAAGTGAGGAAGGGTTTGATGCCCTGTTTGCACATAAAAGTGCAAGTTATGCCGTTTTTGGCAAAACGGTATAGCTTACATTTTTTATTCGACAAACGAGTAATCATTTAATAGAAAAAATTAAAAAAAGAAGGATGTTGAGCAGGGGATGTATGTAAAGCATAGTAGCACAGAAATAACCGGCGGAATTCGTGGATTGAACTTTTTTTAATTCACAAGCGGCTGTCTATTCTGATTGGAATGGATATGCTGATCGTATGGGTAAGCATCCTTTCGTCCTATTACTTGCGGTTCGAAGGTCACGTACCCGGCCTGTATATGCAGCAGATGCTGATTTATTCCATTATCTCGACCGTTGTTTGTACCTGCTGCATGTTTTATTTCAAGCTGTATAATCGCATCTGGCAGTACGCCAGCGTTGGTGAAATGGTATCCATTTTCAAAGCGGTCTTGGCAGGGTGCTCCATCTCTTATGTAATCGGCCTTGTGCTCACAGGGTGGAGAATTCCGCTGCAAGTTTATATGCATTCCTTTGAAACGATCTTGTTTCTGGAAGGCGGGTCCCGGTTCGTATGGAGAATAGTACGGGATCGGTATTCAAGGAATACCAATATGAGCAAAGCTCTCATTATCGGCGCCGGCGCCTGTGGGGCGAACATTGTCAAGGAGCTTAAACAGAATGCTTCAGCAACTATGTATCCTTTTGGATTTATAGACGACAATCCTATGAAGCACCGGCAGCAGGTGAACGGAATAACAGTACTCGGCGGCCGTGACCGGATTGTGCAAATAACGGAAGAGAATGACATTGAACATATTATTATTGCTATCCCCTCACTTACCAGAAAAGAAACATCGGAAATCATTGAAATTTGCAAGCAAACCAAAGCCAAGCTGAAGCTGATCCCCAAACTGGATGAATTGATACAAGGAGAGGCTTTCCTCAATAAAATCAGAGATGTCCAGGTCGAAGATTTACTGGGAAGAGAGCCTGTCAAGATCGATCTGCACGGTGTAGCCGATTTCGTCGAAGACAAGGTTGTCCTTGTTACTGGAGCCGGAGGATCTATCGGTTCTGAGCTCTGCAGACAGATCAGCGGGTTTAAACCGCGGACGCTTCTTTTATTGGGGCATGGTGAGAACAGCATCTATACGATTGAGATGGAGTTAAGAGCCAAGTTCCCGAAGCTGCGATTAGAGACCATCATTGCTGATGTCCAGGACAGAAGCGGATTTTCCATGTGTTTGATACATTCAGACCGCAGATTGTATTTCATGCAGCAGCCCATAAGCACGTGCCGTTAATGGAAAGGAATCCATCGGAAGCCATTAAGAACAATGTGTTTGGCACAAAGAATGTAGCTGACGCTTCAGATAAGTATAAAGTAGAAAGATTTGTGCTCATCTCGACGGATAAAGCGGTTAACCCGACAAGCATCATGGGCGTAACCAAGAGGATCGCCGAGATGTTTATCCAATCGTTGGACAAGACTAGCAGCACTAAATTCGTAGCTGTCCGTTTCGGGAACGTGCTCGGAAGCAGAGGCAGCGTAATTCCAAGATTCAAACAGCAGATTGCCGCAGGCGGACCCGTCACCGTAACTCATCCCGACATGATCCGTTATTTTATGACCATTCCGGAGGCGGTACAGCTGGTCATCCAAGCCGGATCCTTCGCCCAAGGAGGAGAGGTATTCATCCTGGATATGGGAAGTCCGGTGAAGATTGTCGACCTCGCCACGGATTTGATCCGGCTTTCTGGCTTCGAGCCAGGCGAAGATATTGAGATTGAATTCTCCGGTATACGTCCGGGAGAGAAGCTGTTTGAGGAGCTGTTGATGGACGAGGAAGGCATCACGGATACTTCGCATAACCGGATATTCATCGGAAAGCCGATGTTTATCAATCACAAGGAATTAGAGCTTGAAATCAAACGGTTAGAAAAAAGTAGTCGGCGAAGGACATGAAATGATCCGCGACATGGTAAAGCAGCTGGTGCCCGGGTTCCAACATGAATCTAAAAAAAGTGCTTGTTCAAGTGTAACAAGAGCATTGTGCAATGATGAAGATAGTACAAACCGGAATAAAAGGAGAAAAAATACGGAATGAAGGTACGCAAAGCCATTATCCCGGCAGCTGGACTTGGAACAAGGTTTCTGCCTGCCACCAAAGCCATGCCTAAAGAGATGCTGCCTATCGTTGATAAACCGACTATCCAATACATCGTTGAAGAGGCAGTCGAATCGGGAATTGAAGATATCATCATCGTCACCGGTAAAGGCAAAAGAGCGATCGAAGACCACTTCGACAATTCCTTTGAATTGGAACAAAGCTTGCTGGAAAAAAGGAAAGCTTGAGCTGCTGAACGAAGTGCAGAAATCCTCCAAAATGGTAGACATTCATTATATCCGCCAAAAGGAAGCCAGAGGATTGGGCCACGCCGTCTGGTGTGCACGAAAGTTTATAGGCAACGAACCATTCGCTGTGCTTCTGGGAGACGATATAGTACAAGCCGAAAAGCCTTGCTTAAGACAAATGATTGAGCAATATCAACGTTACAAAGCATCGGTTATCGGGGTACAGCGTGTATCTGATGATGAGGTTTCACGTTATGGAATAGTTGACGCCCAACAATTAAATGATCGCTTTTACAGCGTAAATAGTTTAGTAGAGAAACCGAAAAGAGAAGACGCCCCGTCTAATCTTGCTATCATGGGTCGCTACATTCTTAGCCCAAGAATTTTTTGAGATTCTTGATCATCAATCGCCTGGAGCAGGTGGAGAAATCCAACTGACTGATGCTATTGCGCAGCTGAATCAACATGAAGCTGTTTATGCTTACGATTTTGAAGGCGTTAGATATGATGTTGGTGAAAAAAATGGGTTTTATCAAAACGACTATTGAATTTGCATTACAACGTGAAGATTTAAGACACAGTATACTTGAGTATCTTTCGAAAGTAATGGAACAAGAATTAATAATAAAATAGATTTAACAGTTATATACCATAACTTGAAATGGGGACTAGATTTTATTAAACATTATTAAAAAAGTAGGTTTATTACTTGATTTTAAGTTAGTCAGGAAGGAACAATTTTGAATGAAAATTTTATATGTATCCACGATAGCTAGTACCATAAATGCATTTATGATTCCGCACATCAAACTGCTAATAGAGCAAGGTCATTATGTGGATATTGCATGTAATATCGATCGTGAGATAAGCAGTAGTTTGACTGAACGTGGTTGTCAAGTCTTTAATATAGAATTTCAACGTTCACCGTTAAAAAAAAAGTAACTATATAGCTTACAAAAAAAACTTGAAAACAATTATAAAAAAAAGGCGGGTATGATACAGTCCATACCCATACCCCTGTTGCTTCAGCATGTGTAAGACTTGCGTGTAGAAAAAATGAAGAATGTGAAAGTCATATACACTGCCCACGGATTTCATTTTTTATACAGGAGCTCCTCTTAAAAAATTGGTTAATATACTATCTTATTGAGCGCAATTTGGCAAAATATACTGATGTACTGATTACCATTAATAAAGAGGATTATGAAAGAGCTAAGAATTCCTTCAATGCACGAAGAATTGAATATGTCCCTGGAGTTGGGCTAGATACTCGAAGATTTGATGAATTAGTTGTCGATAAAGCAGCAAAGCGTAAAGAAATAGGAGTGCCGGAGGATGCTGTTGTTATACTTTCAGTTGGTGAACTTAATAAGAACAAAAAACCATCAAACTGTTATTAGAGGAATAGCAAAGCTAAACCGTCCGAATATTTATTATGTCATATGTGGACGAGGAGAATTGGAAAATAGTTTAAGGAACTTATCTAAAGAACTAGGAATAGAAGATCAAGTAAAATTGTTAGGCTACCGTACAGATATAGCTGAAATTTGCAAGGTAGCAGATATTTTTTGCCTTTCCTTCTTTCAGGGAAGGTTTACCTGTATCCTTGATGGAAGCCATGGCCTCAAAATTGCCAGTTGTTTGTTCTAACATTAGAGGAAACAATGATCTCATTCAGGAAGGAAAAGGCGGGTTTTTTAATTCATCCAATTAATGATGAGGGATTTGCTAAAGCAATTGATAAATTATTAGAGTCACGAGTAGCAATGGGTGAATATAATTTCGAAAGAATACAATACTTTAGTTTAAATAATGTAAAAGAGAAGATGAAAGAAATTTATAAATTAGTTGGTAATGAGGCGCTGTGATATGAAAACTAGTGTTGTACTTTTAAGATCAAACCCTGTTGACCCTGATTCAAGGTTGAGAAGGAGGCTAGTAGTCTTATAAAGGCAGGATATGACGTTAACATACTGGCATGGGATAGAAGTTCGAAATATAACATTAAAGAATCTTTTATAGATTTTAGTCATGGAAGGGCAAAAATATACAGATTTGGTATCCCAGCTGCATATGGAGCAGGATTACTCAGCTTAAAACCCTTTATTTTATTTCAACTGCGCCTGCTGACGTGGCTTATGAAGAATAAAAAATCAATACCAAATCATTCATGCTTGTGATTTTGATACTGCTTTCACTGCATATCATTGTTCTAAATTACTTAGAAAAAAAGTTAGTATTTGATATCTTTGATTATTTATTTACTGAAACAGACGGTAGATTTGGTTTTCTAAAGAAGTATATTGTATATTGGCAACACAAAATAATTAATCATGCAGATGCCACTATTATCTGTACAGAGCATAGGATAAAACAGATAAAAGGGGCAAAACCGAAAAAAATTAATTATAATTCATAATAGTCCTCCTGAGTTAAATGAAAAAATTATCCATATTAGAAGTAAATGAAAATAAAGTGAAAATTGTGTATGTTGGAATACTTCAAGACAAGAGATTTATAAAAGAATTAGCGGATATTGTTAAGGACAATAATGAATGTGAGTTGCACATAGGTGGGTTTGGAAAATTTGAAAATTATTTCCAATATATGGCATCAAAATATGAAAATATTAAATATTATGGAAAGCTGCCCTATCAAAAAAACATTAGAACTAGAAAAAAAGTTGTGACATTATGACTGCAATTTACGATCCAGCAGTCGGTAATCATTATTATGCTGCTCCTAATAAATTTTATGAGGCCTTAATGCTTGGAAAGCCAGTAATAATGGTAAAGAATACCGGCATGTCGGAAGTAGTTGCAAATAATAATATTGGAGAAGTAATTGACTTTAATACCGAAAGTCTGAAAGCAGCGATAGAAAATCTAATAAGAAGAAGAAGCCAATGGCAGGACATATCAAATAAAATGAAAAAAAATTTATATAAGAACGATTTTAGCTGGAATGAAATGGAAAGAAGGTTAATTGGAATATACAAAGGATTAGAACACTAGATTAAAGCAAGTTAGAAATTACAGACGTTATTGTGAAGTGATGAAGGGAAAAAAAGTATGAAAATATTATTTGTAGCACAAAACTTACAAATGGGTGGTATTCAAAAAAAGCACTAATAAACACGATTAAAGAGTTAAAAGAAGAGAGCGGACAAAAAAAGATTATCCTATTCCCGATATTGATATCTTTTTTTATTTGGAGACGGGATTCTTGTCAAAGAATTACCAGATAACATTAACGTATATCGAGGATCATTGTTACTAAGATTAATTTCAACACCTTTTTTCAGTAGTAAAAGATCAAATGAATATACTTTATATATTACTTAGAATTTTTTTGTATGTTACTTGTCAGAATAATCGGCTCTGAAAAGTTTTATAGACTTCTTTTTTAAGATGCAAGAAAGATTAGATGGATATGATTATGCAATTTCTTATTTTAACGATGTGCAAGGCGGATATTTTAACCGTGGAACTAACCAATATGTTGATGAATTTGTAGACGCCAAAAAAAGAAGATTGCATGGATCCACACAGATCCACTAAAAGCAGGATTTAACCGAGAAACCGTATTAAATACTTACAAAAAAGTTTGATAATATTGTTTGTGTCTCAGCTGCTAACAGACAAAATTTAATTGAACTGGTGCCAGAATTTAAAAAAATAAAGTATGTGTTGTTAACAATTTTTTTCTCAATAGATGAATTAAAAGCAAAGGCAACTTGTTACACTCCTTTCGAGCCGAAAGGGGTTAGTATTGTTTCTGTGGGAAGAATAGATGATTCAACAAAGCGCTTCGATTTGATACCGAGGATATGCAAAATGCTAAAGGAGGATTCAATAACAAATTTTTATTGGAGAATCGTTGGTAACGGACCAGATTATGAGTCGAATAAACATCTTGCAGAATCTTTAGGTGTGTCAGATTTAGTTGAATTTGTTGGCGAAAAAAAAGACAATCCATATCCTTATATAAAAGAAAGTAAAATTTTTTGTTTTAACGTCTGCATACGAAGGCTATCCTATGGTAGTGTCAGAGTCATTAATGCTCGGAACACCAGTATTAACAACTAGATACGCTGCCGTTTCCGAGCAGGTCATAGAGGATCATAACGCAATTGTTACTGGAATGGAAATAAATAATATTTATTTGGGACTCAAATATCTTTTAATTCATCCACATATCGTTGATAAGATGAAAGAAAACTTAAAATTAGATCACTTTTCGAATGATAAGGTTTTACATCAGTTTTTTTCAATTGTTTGTGTAGTTAATTTATATTTAAGCCCTCCAGCTTACTGGTAATTAACTCCACAAAACATAGGAGATGGATTTTGTGAATACGTTAGAAAAGGTACGAGAAAAGAAATTTACTATATTTTTTTTCTAGGGGTTTATATATTTTTTTATATCTCTTTTAGAGGGGTATTCTAATGATTCACATACTCCGATAGGAACGAAATATTTAGGTTTCTTTCTGGTGTTTATTTGGTTAATGGAAACGTTGATTAATACAAAAAAATTAGATTCAACAATAAAGTGATTTGTCTGTTATTATTTTGCGGCTGGAGTGCTTGTAGTATTTTATGGTCTGCAAATTACTCAGCATCTGTAATTTCGATAATGGGGTACTTCCAGGTATTTACTTTATATTTTCTTATATTTGATGTGATTAAAATAAGAGAGACTCTTGTACGATTGATGTCCTCTTATGTCTTAGGTATTGCGATGTTGTCCGTTTCAGCTGTCATTAATATTTTTTACGGGTTCAGGTTTTAACGGATTTGAAAACCGATTTAGCGCTATGGGTATAGACCCTAATGATTTTGGCATTACTGTTACTTCTAGCATTCCAATCGCTTATTTTCTCTTTGTCGAGAAGAAGTCAAAATTAAGTATTCTGTACATCATACTAGCTATACCTATCGTTATCGCCACATCTTCAAGAGGCGCTGTTGTGGCGCTTTCCATCATAGCGATCGCTTACACTTTTATTTCTCTACAATCTGTAAAGAAAACAGTGTTTTTTGACTGTAACGATAGCAGGTTTAATATTACTAGTTGGACAGTTCGTGCCTGAAACTGCTTTAATGCGAATAGGTCAAAGCTCGGCAGATGCTACAGGCTCAGGGCGGACATTGATATGGGAAGTAGCATGGAATTTAGGAAGTGCCTCTCCGTGGTTCGGCAACGGGGTCGGCACTTTTTATTTTTTTGTTTCGCCCACACAAACTCTTACTCACAATACATTTTTTTATCAAATTGGGCTGATCTTGGGATCATTGGATTCGGATTATGGAGTATTTTATGGATCTTACACTTCAAAAAAAATAATCACTATGAAATTGTCATATTTTAATGATTTAGCATTGAAAATGTCTTTATTCTTCTCCTTGACGGTGTTACTCGTTGGCTCTTTAACTCTAAACTGGGAAATCCACAAAGCTATCTTCATCATTTGGGGATTTATATCAGTATTAGAACCAAATATGCCAAATGAATCGAATTACCATGCAAAGATATCGAGGAAAGAACAACTTAAAATAAAATCATTACAGACAACATGAGTCAAGCAGAGATACACCACCGGGCGGTTTTTTGCCTTGTTATGTTGTAAAAGAAAGAAGACTATCTTAACTAACGAAGTTCTATGGTTCAATAATATAACAGGTCCTTCGCTAAAAAAAGGAATATCCGCATGAACAGAAAATTCTATTTATTATTTAACATTCAACTGTTCTCTGAGGAGGAGTTGTTGATTCCGGCCTAAAAAACGTTCCTGCCGCCGAGAGCCGAACAGAAGTAACGGCAAAAAAATCACTACTGAACCTGAGAAACATGTGATATTGGTCTTAATACTATAGTTGCAATTTTTTTTGGATCAAATGGAATTTTGTATATTCCATAATAAATAAAATATAAGTAAGCGGGGCTAAATTATGAATCCATATTTAAGTATAATTGTACCAGTCTATAAAGTTGAACCTTATATCCACCAGTGTGTTGATAGCATATTAGCACAGACTTTTGCTGATTTTGAATTGATTTTAGTTGATGATGGTTCACCTGATAACTGTCCACGAATTTGTGACGAATATGCGGAATTAGACCCAAGGGTAAAAGTCATACACAAAGCTAATGGAGGTCTTGTAAGTGCACGTAAAGCAGGGCTAAGAGCTGCTCGTGGAAAGTATATAGGTTATGTTGATAGCGATGATTGGGTTGAGGCAAAAAATGTTCGAGTTATTATGCAATGCAGCAAAGGAATATGACACCGATATTGTTATGTGCGATGTAATACACAGTTATCCTGATCAAAACATTAGAAGTCAACAAATGATAGAGCCTGGGTTATACGACAAAAAAGGATATGACAAAAAAAGGTCTATCCCATCATGCTGTATTCAGGGAAATTTTATCAATTTGGTTTGTATCCAGCAGTTTGGAATAAAATATTTAAGAAGGAGTTATTAGAAAAAAAATCAATATAACGTTGATGACATAATAAAAAAATGGGAGAAGATGCAGCATGTACTTATCCTTGTTTATTAGATTCAAATTCAATTTATGTATTAGATAATAAATTCCTTTATCATTATCGTCAAATTGAATCTTCTATGACAAGAAAGTACGATGATAAATATTTAGAACGAGTTTTAGTTTTAAATAATCTATTAAAAGAGAGAGTTAAGAAAAAAAACAGTGTATTCGACCTATCAGAACAGGTAAATTATTACCTTACTTTCTTAGTGATTGGGGCATTAAATAATGAATTTAGTAAACAAAACACAAAGAGCAACGGTGAAAAAAAACGGAACTTTATTAAAAAAAATGCTTTTAAATGATGATATAAACGAAGCATTAAATAATATTAAAATAAAAGGTATGTCTTTGAAATCAAAAGTATATATTACGTTATTAAGAAATCAAAATTTTTTTAATGAACTTTTTTGATTATGTTTAAGATGATTGCTAACAAAAAAAGAAAGTTTAATCTAAAAAAAATAAAAGAGAAAGAATTATAGCTCTGGTCCAATTCTTCTCCTTTGGAGTTAGGAGATCAAACATGAGAACAAAAAAAGAGCAATAATAAATCTTATTTCAAACCTTTTACTTCAAAGTGTATCTGTAATGATTGGTTTTATTTTACCCAGGTTTTTTTATTACTAACTACGGATCATCTATATTTGGACTAACATCATCCATTAACCAGTTTTTGAGTTATTTAAAAAAATAATAGAAGCAGGTGTGGGTAATGCATCAGTTGCAGCATTATACAAACCCTTAAGTGTAGATGATCGGAGTAAGATCAACGGAATTCTGTCAGCGACAAACTACTTTTATAGGCGCTCAGGATATATATTTATTGTTCTTGTATTTATTTTATCCTTTTGTTTTCCACTAATTGCTGCCGACAAGGTAGATGTTTCTTTAGCTTTTTTTTATTTGGTATTCATATTAGGGGTTAGTGGTATAGTTGAGTACTTTTTTTATTAGGCAAATACATAGTATTACTTACTGCTGATCAAAAAAAAGTTTTGTTATATTTTATATACGATCTGCTTTAAATATAATAAGTGCGATTTTTTTCAATATTATTTATTAAATTAGGTTTTTTCTATTGTCATGGTTATTGCTGTTTCAACTACTATCACAGTGTCAATCGTCCTCTTTTTTAAGAATTTATGTAAACAAGTTTTATCCATTCTTCAATATTAAAGTTAAGCCTGACACTGTTGCGATAAAGAGTAAATGGGATGCGTTAATTCACCAAATTGCAGGTTTAGTTATATTTAATACTCCTATAATAATTATTACTATATTTGCTGGACTTGAGGAAGTCAGTGTATACACAATATACAATATGGCATTTAATGCAATATTATTAATAATCTCAACTTTTTTTTCATCTGCAATGCTGGCCGCATTTGGAGATTTAATAGTTAGAGATGAAAAGGAAGTTTTGCATAGGCATTTTAGCAACTTTGAATATATATTTTATGCTGTTGTTGCAATTTTTTTTATACATGTGCAGCATTGTTAATATTGCCTTTTGTACAACTTTATACTTCCGGGTTTCACGATGCAAATTATGTTAGACCGTTGCTAGCTACTTTGTTTATTTTAGTTGGAATTGCAAACGCAATACGTATTCCTGCAAGTATTTTAGTTAATTCTGCTGGGCACTTTAAAGAAACAAAGTGGCGTGCAATCATTGAAGCAGCAGTTAACATCGTTGCATCTCTAATTTTTTTGTCCACTATTTAGGTGTTGAAGGTATTCTTTTGGGTAGTCTATGTTCTTATGCATACCGTACCACTGATTTTATAATATATGTATCTCGTAATATCTTAAAGAACTCTCCAAGGCATACAGTAAATAAACTTTTTTCGTAATATGATTTTTTTCAATAATCGCTGCAGCTCCGTTTCTTATTTTTTGTTAAAGTTGAAGCACATAATTTTCTTGACTGGTTAAGTTGGGCGTTCCTTGTTGGATCATGGACATTAGTCGTTATTTTAATAGGTAATTCCATTGTGGACCCTAGGACAATGAGTGAAATCTGGAGACAAATTAAGAAAAAATACTTTGAAGCGTAAAGAATTAAATAAGGCAGTTTGAAAAAAGGTAAATGGAGATAAATTATGAAAAAAAAACTAATGCTTTATTTTTTTATAAAGTTTTCGCAACTTATTTACCTAATTCCGATTCACGATTTATAGGTGAGCCAAGTAAAAAAAATAAGAGGTTTTTTTATTTAACCATATAACAGAGAGCAATAGTTTTAACATAAACATTCAAAGAAAGTCCGTATTTTCATCAAATGTGAAATTAGGAGATAATTCTGGAATTGGCCCAAGATGCTATATTCAAGGACCAACAACAATAGGTAATAATGTAATGATGGCACCTGAGGTTTAATCTACACCACTAATCATGAGACATCTGATGTAGAAACTCCTATGTGCCAACAAGGGACAACGGTACCTAAAGAAGTGAAAATAGGAGATGATGTATGGATTGGCTCAAGAGTGATTATGTTACCTGGCGTCACAATTGGAAACGGATCAATTATTGCGGCAGGTTCTGTCGTGACAAAAGATGTACCTCCTCACTCTGTTGTAGGAGGAAACCCTGCTAAAGTATTAAAAAAAACAGAAAAGCTTAGTAATAAGGATTTTTTGTATAAATATATTTTTTAAAGTAATAACTTATGAAATCGAATTGTATCATGCAATCTCGCCCTAATTTAGAGCGGGATTTTTTTGCTTTTCAAGGGGCTGTAGTTAATGTTTAAGCTTGGTAGATTGCTGTTTTGACACTTATTTCGGGAGGTGTATGCTCATGGTTATACTCGTAACCGGGGGAGCAGGTTATATTGGTAGTCATACATGTATCGAGTTATTAAACGCTGGTTATGAAATCGTTGTACTAGATAATTTATCGAACAGCAAGATTGAATGCTTACAGCGGTTGACTACTGTCACAAGCAGGAGGATAAAATTTTATAATGTAGATCTATTAGATGTAGAAAGTGCAGAAGCCGTTTTTTTTAGAAAATAAGATTGACGCTGTAATCCATTTTGCCGGATATAAAGCGGTTGGAGAGTCCGTTGAAATGCCTCTGAAATATTATCATAACAATGTAACTGGTACATTAATTCTATGCCAGCTTATGCAAAAGTACGGTGTAAAAAAGGATGGTGTTCAGTTCTTCGGCTACTGTGTATAGTACAAAAAACAGATGGTCCTATTTCTGAGGATTTTCTTCTCAAAGCATCAAATCCCTACGGCCGTACGAAATTGATGATCGAAGAGATTCTGCGTGACCTATATATTTCGGATAATGGATGGAGTATTTCCCTTTTAAGATATTTTAACCCGGTTGGTGCTCATCTTAGTGGTTTAATCGGAGAGGATCCCAACGGCATTCCGAATAATTTATTGCCCTACATTACTCAAGTAGCAGTAGGAGAGTTAAACGAGCTTCGTGTGTTTGGAAATAATTATCCTACTCCTGACGGAACCGGGGTTAGAGATTATATCCACGTAGTGGATCTTGCAAATGGTCATCTCAAGGCAATCGAGAAGGTGATGTCAACAAGCGGTGTAAATGCTTATAATCTTGGCACAGGGAAGGGGTGTAGTGTACTTGAAATGATTCATGCTTTTGAAAAGGTATCTAACAGGAAGATCCCATATAAAATTGTTGACCGAAGACCCGGTGACGCAGCAGTGTGTTACGCCGACCCTTCAAAAGCAAAAAAAAGAGCTGGGTTGGGTTGCAGAGAAAAGTATTGAAGAAATGTGCGCGGATGCTTGGAGGTGGCAGTTCAACAACCCAAACGGATATATTGTAAAAGATCATATTTCGCAAGAGAAAGTGAAAGTAGAGATAAGATAGTATCTGTATTTTAGATATAATCTTATCTTTTTTTAATTTATAAAAAAAACCAAAGTGGGGCCGAATTAACATGAAAAGGTTTTGTGATCTGTTAGTTTCTACAGTTCTATTGCTTGTTTTATCCCCTGTGATCCTTATGGTTTATATTATGGTACGTTGGAAATTGGGAACTCCCGCCATATTTAAACAGCAACGTCCGGGGCTAAATGGACAACCATTCTATATATTGAAATTTCGTAGCATGACCGATCAACGAGATCAGGATAGTAACTTATTGCCTGACGAGGTTCGTTTAACACCCTTTGGAAAGATGTTAAGGAAATTCAGTCTAGATGAATTACCTCAGTTATTAAATGTAGTACGGGGAGACATCAGTTTGGTGGGCCCCAGGCCATTACGAATGGAATATCTTCCGTTATACACGCCGGAACAAATTAGACGTCACACAGTAAAGCCGGGTATAACGGGTTGGGCACAAGTAAACGGAAGAAATGCGATTACTTGGGAAGAGAAGTTTGCTCTAGATGTCTGGTATGTTGATAACCAATCCTTTTTTTATTAGACGTTAAGATTCTATGGTTAACCTTCTTAAAAGTAATTCGATCAGAAGATATTAATCAGAACGGGCATGCAACAATGCCCTTCTTTAAAGGAGTTGAAAAAAACAATGAATACACTAAACATATTATTTACAAGTGCGGGTAGAAGAGTCTCGTTGATTAAGCATTTCAAAAAAATACTTTGGATCAACTTGGAATAAGGGGACGCATAATTACTACAGATATTAAAAGAAATGCACCTGCTGCTTTCATATCGGATGTGCATGAATTAGTTCCAAGAGTAAATGATCTTAATTACATCTCTACATTAAAAGAGTTGTGCATTAAATATGAGATTGGCCTTTTAATCCCATTGATTGACACTGAACTTAACATATTGGCATCAAATAAGAAAGAATTTGAGGAAAGTGGTGTAGAAGTATTAATTTCTTCACCAGCAGTAAATGAAATTTGTTTTGATAAGAGAAATACATATAGCTTCTTTAGAGACATAGGAGTTGATACGCCTGAAATTTTAAACCCAGATGTCATTTTAGGCGAATCTAACTCTAATTATCCTTTTCTCATTAAACCATCTAATGGCAGTTGTAGTGTTGGCGTTACAAAAAAATTAATAACGAACGGGAATTACGTTTTTTTTAAAGATTATATTCCTAATGCAATCTTACAAGAGTTCATCACTGGTGAAGAATATACATTAGATGTATTAGTGGACTTTGAAGGAAATGTTCGTTCTATAGTTCCCAGACTACGCTTAGAGACTAGAGCTGGGGAAGTGAGTAAAGGATTAACAGTTAAAAAATTATGACATTATAAATGCTACAAAAAAAGGTAGTAGAAGCATTACCGGGAGCATTAGGATGTATAACTGTTCAGTGCTTTTTTAACAGCAAATAAAGAAATTAAGTTCTTGGAGATTAACCCTAGATTTGGTGGTGGATTTCCTTTGTCCCTTGCAGCTGGAGCTGACTTTCCTTTATGGATCATTAAAATGCTGCTCAATGAGGAAATTAATATTGCTCTTGATGAATGGAAAGAGGATGTTGCCATGTTAAGATTCGATGATGCCATCTTTACTACAAAGGATATGATAGTGTGATCAATGTTGTCGTATTTGATTTGGATGATACATTATACCCCGAACATGACTATGTTCGCAGCGGATTTACAGCTGTTAATAGTTGGATAGAGGAAACTTACTCTACTATTGGATTTTATGATATAGCTTCCAGTCTGCTTAAATCTGGGCAGAGTGGCAACATATTTAATCAGACCCTTGATTATCTGGAAATTTCCTATGACGGAGAACTTATTAATACACTCGTCAACATTTATAGACGACATTCACCCAAGATTAACCTATATGAAGACGCAACATGGGCTATTAATCATTTTAAGAATAAAAAAAAGCGTCTGGCAATCATCACCGACGGTTATCTTGAGGCTCAGGAGAATAAAGTACGATCACTAGGTTTAGAAAGTTTGTTTGATTTAATCATCTGTACTGATAAGTTTGGACGCGGGAATTGGAAACCTAGTCCAATGCCGTATGAAAAGATTATGGAAACATTTGAATGTGAAGGCACTGATTGTATCTACATTGGTGATAATCCTAGGAAGGATTTCATTGCAGCGAAAAAAAACTTGGATGGAAAACGATACAAATCAATCGACCTAACGGAGTATACAGCAATCTTGAAGTA
The DNA here is from genome assembly GCA_001313085.1 of Paenibacillus sp. JCM 18996. The sequence goes on from BBFE01000003.1 coordinate 37,903, forward strand.
GACATCACATATCGAGCGGACATTCAAATAAAATCGTTAATGGAATTAGATTATATAGTTAGTTGATTTTAAAGAAAAAAAATACTAGGAGTGGGTTTTATGTCACTTAATCAGAAAAGAATCTATCTTTCATCTCCCCATATGGGCGGTGATGAGCAGCAATTTGTTTCCGAAGCCTTTGAAACCAACTGGATTGCGCCTCTTGGCCCAAACGTTAATGCTTTTGAGGCTGAGTTAGCGAATTATGTTGGAAGCAAAGGTGCTGTAGCCCTAAGCTCTGGAACTGCGGCTATTCACTTATCGCTTCGTTTGTTGGGTGTTGGACCGGGAGATTTAGTCTTTTGTTCATCGCTTACCTTTATCGCTAGTGCTAATCCAATTCTATATCAGATTGCCGAACCTGTGTTTATAGACTCAGAACCAGAAAGCTGGAATATGTCGCCACAGGCACTGCAGCGGCATTTAATGAAGCCGAGAAGTCGGGCAAGCTGCCCAAGGCTGTCGTTATTGTTAATTTATATGGTCAGAGCGCTGACATGCAGCCATTGTTAGAAATCTGTGACCATTATAACGTGCCTGTTGTTGAGGATGCGGCTGAATCATTAGGTGCTAACTATAAAGGTCAAGCAAGCGGCACCTTTGGCAAATTTGGCATTTATTCGTTTAACGGAAATAAAATTATTACAACATCCGGTGGTGGAATGTTAGTATCCGATGATTTGGAGGCTCTTAATAAGGCTCGATTCTGGGCTACGCAAGCTCGTGATACCGCCAGGCATTATGAACACAGCCAAATGGGCTATAATTACCGCTTAAGTAATATCCTTGCCGGAGTAGGTCGGGGACAATTACGGGTATTGAACGAACGCGTAGCGGCGCGCCGGGCTGTTTTTTTTGACCGTTATTATGATGCGTTCAATCAGATTGAGGGTATTCGTTTTATGCCGGAACTTGATTGTGGTCAATCAACAAGGTGGCTTACGGCTTTGACCATAGATCCGCAACATTGTGGGGTTAGCTCCATTGAAATTGTAGATTATTTAGCAGAGCAAAACATAGAAGCACGGCCTGTATGGAAGCCATTGCACTTACAACCTCTTTTCAAAAATAATCAATACTTCTCTCATACACCGGATTATAGTTTTTTTCAGATCAATTATTCCAATATGGAATGTGTCTTCCATCTGGCTCTAATATGACCTTAGAAGAACAAGAACGAGTAATAGATTCTATGAGTAAGTGTTTAAAAAATAGCGGTGCTTTAATGAATGCTTAGGGAAAAGGTTTATATTATTTCTCTCGTTTGTTTATTGCCTATAATTTTAGCGATGTTGTTTGCTGGGCGATTTTTTGGTATTAGATGAAAAAAACCCGAACGATCTGATTACAATTGATGAATACATTAAACTTGCAGGAAATGCTTTTGGTTTTAATGGCCCGGATGCAAAGAGAGTGCTTAACAAAGTAAAACTATAATTATAAGCATAAAGGAAGCGTTAATTAAATAGGTGATTATCTTATGAAATCAATTAAAAAAAAAGTGGATTTTTTTATTTGTTCAATACTGCTAATCATTCTTATTTCCGGATATTACGTATTGGACAAGTCAGCCAATTACATTATTCATTCCTTTCTAATTCCCAAAAAAACACTTCAACACAGCAAAGTTTAAAGAAAGAAACATCCAAGGCTAAAGAGCTAACGCCAACCGAAGCTTCATCAGAAAGCCAATCTCAAGAGTCACCAACCACGATTTTGAAAACAAACAAAGATGTTGAGGCTCAAACACCAGCAGCAGATGTCTCACCAAATAGCAGCCCAAAACAAGAACCTGGCACACTAAGTACATCCAACCCAGCTGCTAAACCACCAGAACAACCAAAACTTAAGTATGAAGCGGAGATCTCACCGGAGAAAGCTCAAAGTGCTGAAAACTCAGTGTCTGCTAAAGATAAAGCCAAGATAATGTCAATTTTACTTAGTAAATTATCCGTAGAGGAAATTAAGCTATTTACGCAATTAGCCGCAGGCGGTCTTTCGGTTGAGGATAAGAGGCAGGCCAAGAAGGTATTTTTTTAGTGAAGCTTTCAGAGAAGGAATATAACGATCTCATTGCCATAGCATCCAAGTTAGGCTTGAGTGAAGGAAAGTCGTATCAAGATTCGCTGAAAGAAAATCTAAAATAACAACTGATCTTGAAAGAAGATTTCTGGATTGGGAAATATATTGAAGTATGTCATTTCATTGAGAAACCCCGCGATGAAGAAGCACATGCCTTGATTGAGGCAAATGCGCTTTGGAACAGCGGGGTTTTTTTGCATTCAAGCTGGATTATTTCATTAATGTGTTAATCAATAGAAAACTATTGATAAAGGGGATATATAGAAATGGAGAAAACAGAAATCGTAAATTTCACAAAATTAAATGAAGGGGAAGAAGTGCTGACCAGCGTTGTTAAAGTCCAAGCAGGCCATAACCTAAGTTATTCTATGCATAAAAAATCGCGATAAATGCTGGATTGTCGTGTCCGGCGTCGGGGAGTTCGTGTTAAACAACGGGTTTCTTCATGTCAAGGCAGGAGATGTGCTGCAGATCCCCTCAGGTTCGATTCACAGCATGAATGCTATTTGCGATATGGAGTGGATTGACATCCAGACCGGCAAAGATCTTGCGCTGGATGATAGCGTGTGCCTTCTCAAACAATGGGATGAGATCGTTAAGTACTGCCGCTTGGTGGGGGTTGGCTAAAAGCCGAACATGAAGCATCAGACGTTTACTGTTCACCGAACACCGCTCTTTGCTGATGTCATTCTGGACACTTGTGGAGCGGCATTACGCATTATGTCTCTCTTTACTTGATCAAGCATTTTAAGAAGACGGACGGTGATTGTGTATGAGTAAGAATTTCGATTCATCACAGAGTGGGGCGTGGTTGAAATGTGGCGGGATTGTCGTTCTCATCGGATGTATAGTTTTTTTTAAGCTATTTTTTTACTGGCAGCGTGAAAACATCACTGCGGCAGAGAATAGCATCAAGCTTGTGGACAATCACCAGCAGCACACCAAGGATATCAAGGAGCAAGGGGACCCGCAAAAAAACAGCAAACTATAGTGGAGAAACCAATGCATAGCAAGACGGAAAATACGGCTACCTCTATTAGTACCCCAGTAAACCAGGGTCCGCCATCTGTGAAGGATGAAAGCAGCACCACTAAGCAGACGAACTCTCCAGCAGTCCAACAGCAAGAGATTCAAACAGATAATCAGGCAGTAAACTCGGTCCAACCTAGCAATCCTGCTCCAACAGAAGAACCATCGCAGAACAATCCTGCTCCCGCATCAGCGTCTAAACCAGCGGCAGATTCAACTTCCAGTGGAACACCTAAGCCGGAAGCAGATTCTACACCCAATAAACCCGCAGCAGCTAATCCGGATATAGAAGCAAAATACAGAGCGCAGCTGCTAAGCCTTAAAGGCCAGTGCGAAGCCCAGGCGAGCTCCATTGTCGGAGAGATTGCTGCCTACTTGTCCAGCCAGAATTCCACGGACGGCATTAATGGATCAAAATCAAAATACCTATCACGAATCTCGGCAGCCGAGGCTTCCTGCGACCGGCAGGTAGGCTCGATTATTGAGAAGGCTAAAGATGAGCTTCGTCAAGCGGGACTGGATGACTCCGGACCGGACGGCTGGCGTCAGGAGTATGAGGCGGTCAAAGGAGCTGCACAAGCAAGGGCTTTAACCGAATTGGAAAAACAACATCCCAAATAGGGTCGATATTATATAAAATAAGGTGATCTAATTGATAGGCAACCGTATTCAAAAGCTGAGGCAGCAAAAGCGTTTATCCCTGACTGAATTATCACACCGCTCGGGTGTGGCTAAATCTTATTTGAGTTCGATTGAGCGCAATCTTCAGAGGAATCCGTCTATTGAAATTCTTCAAAAGCTGGCCCCCGAGCTTGGGGTCGATATACATAGTCTGGTTAGTGAAGAGTATTCACCCGAATTTTTGAGTAAGGAATGGATTGAGCTGGTCCAAGAAGTGAAGGCTTCTGGAGTGAGCATTGAAGCCATACGTGGGTATCTGAAAAGCAATAAATAAATGCAAGCGCTTTAGTTATACCTAAAGATAAGGGTGGAAATATGGCGGCAATTAAAATGAAACTGGTTTGCAATCTCAGAGAGCTTTTGAAGCGGGAAGGAAAGTCGATGAACTGGCTCGCTAAAATTGCCGGTGCTTCTTCGCGTTCCCAGGCGCAGCGCTGGTGCAGCGGCGAAATTCCCCATCCCGGTTATCTGCTTCGAATCAGTAAGGAAACCGGTTGGACGTTGGAAGAGATGCTAGAGGAAATAGTAGAATCTTGACAGACTGGCGGTTAAGCGGTAAAGGCAGTAGTTTACAAGTAATGCATAGTAGCCTCGCTGCGGACTAGGAATCTGATGTTGATACCGGTTTGGCCCATTCCTTTTGAAATGTAATAAGTGCCATAGGGAGTGCTGTGCAGACCCGTGTAAAACGTGAATAAGCCTGCGGAGTTTTAGTTGCTGATGATCATGGTTGCCAAGTACGGCGTAGGTGGGGATTTGGGAGTCCCTAACAACGGCCAAATATTCTTTTAACCTCGGGAGTCTGCCCGGGAGCTTGGTAAAATCGCCAGTGATAAAGATATAGTCTGGTTTTTTTCTTTTCCAATGACCGCTTGCAGTTTCTTCGTATTAATCCTCAGTCTTTCCTACCCGAAAAAATTCATTTATTTGATACGTAGTGTACCATATAAAGTAGCCCTCTGCCTGTAAGGCGGATAAGAAATAAATAAGGATTAACCGCTTTAATTATAACGGTTAATCCTTCATACATTTTTTTGAAAGATGAGTGTCACAAAATTTAAGAAGTAATGGCATTCAAAGATAGATTTGACTTTATAGGTTTTGCGGGTGATCCCACTGCCGTACAATTTGCAGGGATATTCTTAACGGCGGTAGAGCCCGCACCAAGGATTGAATTTGATCCTATCACCACGTGTGGTAATATGGCGGCACCCAATCCAATAAAGACCCCTTCTTGAATATGGACATAACCGCCTATATTGACGCCAGGAGATATTTGCGAATAATCTTCCAACAATGTATTATGGCCAATTGTCGCAGTTTTATTTATAGTTACATGACTTCCTATTTCAACTTCCGGATCAATAATAGCGCCAGGTAGAATAATGTTGCCTGTTCCCATTTTAGAAAATGGAGAAATAATTGCTGTTGGGTGTATAGCATTAATAAAATTAAGATTTGAATATTTAGCAGAAATTCTCCTTCTTAAATTAGTATTCCCTACTGCAATGATAAACTTGTAATGTTGAAGTTCATTTGATGATAAATTATCAAGAAACGTTTCAATTGGTCCATGAACCGGAATAGTGTGCTTATTTTTATTAATTAGATTTTCATTATCATCAATAAACGCGATATTTTTTAATATCTATTTGATTATCAATCAAGATATTAACTGTCATTAATCCGAGGCCGCCTGCTCCAATAATAAATATTTTTTCTGAGTTTGCGTTTACTTCTGTTTTGTTCATTAACTACCATCCTTTGATTTCAAAATAGAAAAAAAATTATGAGACACTGGAAGAAGAAATGGAAAAAAATGTTAAATACTTGCTATTGTCCGAATATAAGATAAAAAATGTGGCAGAAATATGATACAAACTGTATCATCCAACATTTTCTAATCGTTTCCAGCGAGAATTTAAGACAATTTTGGTGTGCTCTGGTAATATTAAATTATGCAAAAAATACAAGCTTGATAGTGCTGGTAGGATACGGAGTAAAAAAAGGATGTGCAGAATGCAAAATGTCGACGCCTACAATAGCAATAGTTGAAGACGATACGAATATTCGCAATCTGGTCGAATCGTATTTGCTTAAGGAAGGGTATGAAACGATTGGCTTAGTATCGGCGGAAGAGGCTGAGGATCTATGGCGGAAGGATCCGCCTGATCTATGGGTATTGGATATTATGCTGCCCGGAATGGATGGCTATGAATTCTGTCAACGGCTTAGAAAGAAATCGGAGAATCCGGTCATCATGATTTCCGCGCTGGATGAAGAGATGAGTAGAATTAAGGGGATTAAGTTAGGCAGTGACGATTATTTAACGAAACCTTTTAATCCGCAGGAATTGGTCGCAAGGGTAAATCGATTGTTATATCGCTGGAGAATGTTCAGTAAACACGAAGAGGTTTTATCGAAAGGACCAAGTCAAAACACGGGCGAAACTTCTGTTCCAGGACTCCAAATTTTTTTGAAGACGAACACCGGGTGGTTTGGAAAGGAAGCGAAATTGAGGTAACCACAAAGGAATTTCAATTCCTTCTTTACATGGTGCAGAATATCAATCGTCCTTGTTCTCGGGAAGCTTTGCTGGATAAAGTGTGGGGATACGATTTTGCCGGCTCGGACCGGAATGTCGACCATTTTGTGAAGAGACTGCGTAAAAAAAAGATGGATGGACTTATTCTTGAAACCGTATGGGGATATGGCTATCGCTTGAGAGGCCAAGTATAAACGAGTGTGCGTGGGCATGTTGCTAAAAGGAGTACGAAATGAAGGTGAAGCTTTATACGTCGAGAAATAAACTTTTTTTATTGGATTTGTCATTATTGTTTTCATTTGTATCCTTGTCATTCTCGCCAATCAAACATTGAAAGATAAGCAGCTTCAAATGAAAAATGAACTGTTGGCGGAAAAAAAACATATTGATCGAGATACAGAAAATCAACCGTCTTGGTCTTGTAGCGGACAATGAAGGAGCTTATTACTTTTTTTAAGTACTGCTGCTCGGGACAAAAAACGGGCATCTGCAAAAGTATAAGAATAATGTAGAAGCGGTAAATAAAGAGCTGGAGCGTTTTCGAGCTTTACTAAGTCGGCCAGAGAATATGCAGTCATTATCCGTCTTCGAGCAAAATTGGAACAACTACGTGCAGGATAACGAGAGAGCGTTCCAATTCGAAAAAAGAAGGAAGGGTGGATGAATCAAGGGCTGCCTTTATTGAGATCAGTTTTAATGAAACCAGACAAAGCCTTAACAGCATGAGAGAGCAGCAGAAGGAACTCGCTGACAAGAAAGAGCTTTATATTAATCGGACTAATTTTATTATCCAGCAGGTAGATACGGCTATCACGGTGGCTTTTATCTTATTTACGATTGCTTTGGGGTGGATTCTGTCGAGAAAAAAATTGAACTGGAACATCATATGAAAGCTCAAAAGCAGTTTTTTTCAAAACACGTCACATGAACTTAAGACTCCGCTGATGTCGATTCAAGGCTATGCTCAAGCCATTCTTGATGGAACCATAGATGGTGAACAAGCGGGTGATTCTCTTAAGATTATTATAAATGAGAGCGACAGGCTCAAAAAAAGATGGTCACCGACATGATTCTTCTTTCCAGGATAGAGAACGAAGAGAATAGCTTTGAATGGCAGGCTGTACCTTTAGAATATTTACTGGAGGAATCGATATTCCGCATTAACCCGCTGCTTAAAGAAAAGGGAGTAAGGGTTGATATACATCAAACTTTTTTTAAATGGTACAAGGTCGCCTTTGGTTAAAGTGGACTCGGAAAAATGTTTGCAAGCGCTCCTGAACATATTAAGCAATGCCCTGCGGCACGCAGCTCATGCGATTGATATTTCTATATTGGAAAGAGAACGGCAGGTTTGGATTGACATCAAGGATGATGGTGAAGGAATTCCTGAAGAAGTGCTTCCAAATCTTTTCCAGCGGTTTTTTCAAGGGGAAGAATGGAGAGAATGGCTTGGGACTCGCTATCTCCCGCGCAATTATCGAACAGTCTGGTGGAAGTATTGCGGCTTGGAATGATCAGGATGGAGGCGCTGTTTTTCGGATTATGCTGCCGACCATTCATGAGAAAAGAAAGTGAACAAAGGAGTACACACGGTGCAAAAAATTCATTCGATCCCTTTTTTTTATCTTCATCTTTTTTATTTCCGTTTCTGATCTATCCCTGGGGAGCCGAAGTTTATTATGCGAACGCTAAAGCTTATTATTTTATTGGGATTCTCTTTATAATATGTACCGCAAGTATATTCAACGGTAGGAGAAATGGACGATCCTTTCGTAAAGTAACCGGAATAGAGTGGCTCCTGCTTGTTTTTTCTATTACTCAATGCTTTGTCTACTTTTTTTTTCGGTGAAAATGTCACTCGTAGGTTATCTAACCGAGCATCAAGGTTTTCTGGTCATGACTTCTTATGTGGCTTCATTTGTCTTTGTTTCCCGCACAAGTGCGTACATAGAACAGAGAAAGATCTTTTATTTCATGTCAGTATCCGCCTTCATTGCGTCGCTATATGGTATTCTTCAGCATTTCCATAGGGGATTTTTTTGCTGCAAGATCATATGATGGAATTTGGCTCGAGGAATTTTTTTCCTTCTTTGATAATCCCGATTATTTCGGGTCTTATTTAGTCCTGATGCTTATTATAACGATGGGCTTATTCTTATCGGAGAAGGAGTGCAAAGGAATCGCCCTTTTATTGGTCATCCTGTGTGTTCTATATATTGCCTTGCTTGAATCCGAAACACGGAGCGCGTGGCTGGGAACTGGGGTCGGTTTGTTCATCCTAACCGTATTTACTGTAAGACAAAAAAAAGATATTTATGGAGAAGGTTGGGCGTTATGTTTCTGGCCTTCGGGTTAATCTTTACCCTAATGAATATCGTTCAGAAGCATGGATATGTTCAGCGTGCCGTTACGGTTGCAGACGATGTACAAAAGATCGTAGTCAATCAAGACAGGGGTTCGGCAGGAGCAAGCCGTTGGTTTATTTGGCAGGAATCCATGCCGCTTATAGAGGAGCACTTTTGGCTAGGTACGGGTCCGAATACATTCCGGGAAGTGTTCAAACCGCACGATCTGCCTGCTTACAATAATTACATTGGGAACAGCATTATTTATGATGAAAATAATGAGTATTTACAAATTGCTCTAACGATGGGAGTCCCTGCACTACTTATTTATTTGATGTTTCATTGGATGATTATTTACAGGGGATTTAAAAAAAAGGCACAAGAAGGGAATGGAGAAGCACAAATCTTGAAGTATAGTTTATTAGCCGCAGCAATTGGTTATATGGTACAGGCTTTTTTTCAATATTAGTGTTGTATCTGTTGCCCCTTATTTCTGGGTTATTCTTGGTCTGCTTGCGAATAGGGAATATATCAAGACCAAAAAACGATACCATTGTTTCTTAGTCTTCTCCGGCTCCCGTATGGATAAAGGTACAGAATCAAGGATCTGCTGTGCATTGTTTTTTTATAGTAATCGGCGTAGTCGGGACCTAATCGAGTGCCGATCAAGTCAAAGGCTTGCTGCAGCCCATAATCTCGGGGGCCTGTATTGTGTACGTCTGAAGCAATCACATGCGCCAAATTTCTCTCACAAATATCTAAAGCCGCCCGCTGCACCTTCTTGCCAAAAAAAAGGCCGTTAATTGAATGCGCCGTAACTTGGGATCTCGCCCCTGATTGCACTAATTCCCATAAACGATCCGGGTTATTCGCAAGTTCGAGATTGCGTTCCGGATGTGCCATAACCGGTGTAATGTTGAGAATCTGAAGCTCATATAATAAATTTTCTATATTTTGCGGTACACGATTGGAAGGAAACTCCAAAAGTACATAATGAGAATTCGCCAGCGTCAGGAGTTTTCCCGCCTCGTAGTCTTCCAATAAATCCGCATATACTCGAATTTCCTGGCCGGTCCGCACAGAGAGCTCTATGTTGTTTATCTGCAGCTGTTCCTGCAGGGACAGCACCTGATTATTCACTAACTCAGCTTCATTGTAGTATTGTCCGTTCGCATGGTGAGGGGTTGCAATTATTGTGGTAATGCCTCTGTAACCGCCATTTCCGCGAGTCGAAGCGATTCTTCCATGTCCCGCGAGCCATCATCCAAGAATGGGAGAATGTGTGAATGAATGTCAATCATGAAGTCTCCCCCTTTAATACCGCCTCTTGCTCATTGTAAACTATTCCCGCCTGACTTTCATTATTTATTTTTTTTAGATTTTCGACATTTAATTTGAGATTTTGACGAATCTTGTCGACAGTTTGTTCGCTGTCAAGAATTATGATAAAATTACCTGCACTGGAAGGAGGAATAATAATGAGAAAATTTACAAAAAAATTGGTATTATTGTAACTTCCCTTGTCGTCCTTGGCGGCGCAGCGTGGGGAGCAAAGATCTATGTTTCTAACAAAATCTATTCGACGATAACCAGTGCAGCTTCATCGCCGGATTTTCAGAAGCAATTAAATTCAGCAGTGGACTCTCTTAAGAGTGACCCGTCGGTGGAGAGTATGATCAATAATGCAGCTGTCGGCGATTTATCTAAATCGCTCCCGAATTCAGCCGATAAATCAGTTCAAGGCGGCTCCAATTCGACTGATAAATCAAGTCAAGAAGCTGCTTCTGCTCCAGCAACAACAGGAACCGCTAACGCACAACGAACGGACGACGCTCCGCGTTCAACCCAAGAACAGACGGACAAAGCTCAGAATTCAACCCAACCGAATGCAGCAGGAAAAAAAACGTCTCCTTCCAACTCAACTGCACAGAATGAAAGCCCCAAACCAGTCCCGCAGTTTAAAAAAACCAGAACGATGCCATGAATTACGCGATAAAGAAATTCAATGCCCAAGAATTGACACATTACATGGCAAGCTATTCAAACAAAAAAATGAGCTAAGCGCGAAAGAAAAGGAACAAATTAAATCAGAGGTTCTTTCCCGTTTTTTCTGCAGAGGAACTAAAGGCGCTTATGAAGGCAGCCAATAAATAAACCGGATTTTCTCCCAACCCCTAATAAAAGTGCAAGCTGCACCGTTATTGTGAAAACGGCAGAGCTTGCACTTTTTTTTGGTATCAGGGCAGCCCTTTCTTGCTTCAGATCGGACAGATACTGTATGTATCATTAAACTTTTAATAATACAAAACGTATCTTGTTCTACTTTTTTCTAGCTATGGTATTATTTGCAAGGAAGTTAATTCGATTAAGTATTACATATTTGATGTTTATAAATATACTTACCACAGCAAAGGAGAGATTAAGAAATAATGAAGAACAAGATTATCAAATCGACACTGGCAGCAAGCTTGGTGTTCGGTTCATTGGCGGGCCTTCCTTTAAGCGCCAAAGGTTTTGGTGAAAAGCTAGGTCTCGTATCGACTGCATCCGCAGCAGCATCGGATTACGGCTCAACCAAGGGATTAGTAAACTCTGTTGCCGGCAAACTGTGGGAGGAACAAGCTGCGGTTGACGCTGCTCTCACAAAATTGAGTTCGGTTGACGAAAACGATTATCTTCTGATCGATGCTGTTTCCGGCAAGATATTTAACAAAAAAAGGTTTCAGCTCCACTAAATACCCTGATGTTACCCATCAGAAAATGATCAAATTCATCAAAGCAATGGGTGCGGGCTATGATACCGACTTCACGAAGTGGGATCAACTGCGAGTGGATCCAACCTTTAGACCGATGCTGCAACAATTGTCACAATTTGCAGGTACAGGCGACATCACATTTAATGATCTTGCCGAGTTCCAGCTGCTTACCAGACTGCCGTAACGAGCGAGCTTCAGAAAAAAAACACATCGATCACGGATCTCCTGGCGCTTGCCAATGGAACCGGCATGACAACCGTCTCTAAAAAAAATGCGTTGGATAAAGTCCTCACCGATAATAAAACAAAATTTGCCCAGTTCTTAAATTTCTTCTCGATAACTTCCACTGATATCATCACTGTCAAAAAAATAACTTCGCCGCAAAAGTAGATACTCAGGATCGCGCTGCTCAGAAGGCTTTGGCTCTTGCTTTCGTGCGTTCACAAACAACCGCCGTTGCGCCTGTTGTATCTTCGAATGGACGCATCATGACTCCACCGGCATTGAAAGTATTGGGCTACGATGTACCTGCTGAAGTTGTAAAATGGGAAACGGTAAACAACTCCAATATCTCGGTTGATAGCTCCGGCAAAGTCACATTGAACAATACCGCAACTTCCGGCTCCGGAACTTTGCAGGCGAGAATATTGAACAAGCTGATTTACAAACAAGACATTTCGCTGAAAGCAGTTGACGGCGGAACTTCCAGCGGCAGCGGAAGTGTAACTCCTTCTTCTGGCAGTGTTGGGGGCGGAGCCGTAATTCCTTCTTCTGGTGCAACTCCTGCTTTGGATGTAACCAAGTCTGTTGAGAAATTGAATAGTGTAACTCAAAAATTGGCAGATCTTCTGAAGGATAATTCGAACAGCGGTCTTGCCAAAGTGGTTGAAACTGTTACCGCAGCACTCCGCGAAGCGGCAGTCATCGATCTTTCGAAGACCGTTATTGTGCAAGGCGATGTGCCAAACCTGCTATTGATGTGAACAAGATGGCAGATGTCTTTAAGAACGTGAAAGATCTTGCGCAAAAAAGCGAATGAACTGCTAAAGGGTTCTGTACCTGATGCTAAACCAGTCAAGGTTATCGCGACATTGGACTTGGGAACCGTTAATGCCAAGACCTCTGAAATACCGATTTCCAAAGATTTGTTGAACAAGGCGAAGGAGAACGGGATCGATGCACTTGCAATCCAGGTGAATGGAGTTTCCCTTACTGTTGATGTCGACCAATTAGCATCGGATACCACACTGACTGTTACCAAGCAAGATAAATCCGTTGCTTCGAGCGTAACCAATAAGACCGTAGCTTCGGACGTGTTTGAATTTGATTTCACATCAGGCGGACAGAAAATCAATAACTTCAGCAAACCGGTTGAAGTTCGTTTGCCGGTCACTAACGCCAATCTGGTGGATACTGAATTACTAGTGTTAACCAAGATTGATAAGGGCAGCCTTATTTTTTAAGGGCGGTAAATATAACCAGGCCAGCAATGAATTTATCGCACCGAACAAATCTTTTTTCAACTTACGCGATTATTGAAAATAAAGTGCAGTTTGCGGACACTGCAAGTGTGAATGACTGGGCAGGGCGGCAAATCACCGTTTCCGCAGCCAAAGGAATTCTTGAAGGTCGGGCTGACGGGGTATTTGTGCCAAATGCACAAGTAACCCGTGCGGAATTTGCGAAAATGATCGTCAAAGTATTCAATCTTGAGGATGCTTCAGCTACTCAGAGTTTCTCTGATGTGAAAACTTCTGATTGGTTCCAAACTTATGTTGCTGCTGCGGTGAAGGCCGGGATTGTAGACGGACGCTCTGCTGACAAATTCGAACCAAACGCTTATATCTCACGCGCCGAGATGGCTACAATGGCCTCCAGGGCATTGGTGAAAATTCGTGACTTTAAGAAACCGCAGAACCTGGAAGCGGCTTTGAAAAGCTTTGTGGATGCAGGCGTAATCCATTCTTCGCTTAAGGAAGGCGTGGCTCAGGCCGCTGCAGAAGGAATCGTAGTTGGCGAAGAAAACAACAAATTCAATCCAAATGCAGATTCGACCCGTGCTCAAGCAGCGGTTGTGATTTACCGGTTACTAAATAAATAATACAAACACCCAGACATGTCCTCCTCTCACATTCGCGGTTGGGAGGAGGATTTTATATTTACTAACTTTGGGACTTACTTCAAGAGTGGAGGATCATAATGGAATCAGATTTAAAGGATTATCTTCAAGTAATCCGTAAAAGATTGTGGCTTATTGTTAGTTTGGTGCTAATTTCCACTGTAACATCCGGGGTAGTGAGCTTTTTTTGTTATCCAACCTGTGTATGAAGCCAGTACCAAATTAATTGTGAACAAGTCTAATGATCAAGTAGGAGTTAATCAATTGAATAGTGACCTTATCAACACCCAGATTCGATTGATTGAAACGTATAAAGAAATAATTAAAACTCCGGCAATAATGGACATTGTAACTAAAGAGCATCCCGAGTTTAACCTTACTTCAGATCAATTAAGCAGTTTAGTGAAGGTTAGCACCGTGAACAATACACAAGTAATGACACTGTCCGTACAAGGTAAAGACCAGGCGAAAGCAGCAAATATCGCCAACGCCATCTCCAATACTTTTAAGCAGGAAATACCGAAGATTATGAAGGTAGATAATGTCTCGATATTGAACGAAGCGAAGATTGAGAAACAGCCAGAGCCCGTTAAGCCAAATAAAACATTAAATATCGCGATAGCATTTGTCGTTTCCTTAATGGTCGCTGTCGGATTAGTCTTCTTGCTTGAATATTTGGATGACACAATTAAAACCGAAGCGGATGTCGAACGTATTCTCGAATTGCCAACCTTAGCCGCTATAACAAAGATGAAACCGGAAGACCTACAGGCAGCAAGAAGCACACAAGCAAAGCAGATCAGGGGAGAAAATCATGTCACAATCAACAGTTAAAAGGCCGATCATTACGCACGAGAATCCAAAGTCCCCAATTTCCGAAGCTTATCGCACTTTAAGGACGAATATTGACTTTTCATCTATTGATGATCAGCTGCAGGTATTAATGTTAACCTCAGCCGGACCAGGGGAAGGCAAATCGACGACTGCGGCCAATCTGGCTGTGGCCTACTCGCAATCAGAAAAGAAAGTCGTCTTGTTGGATGCCGATTTAAGGAAGCCAACGATGCACCATACCTTCCAAAGGTCTAATCGGCAAGGACTAACCAACATATTAGCAGGTCAATCGGACTGGCAGGACGTGATCACAGCCACGGATGTCGATCGACTGGAAATTATACCCTCAGGCCCTATCCCGCCGAATCCTTCCGAAATGTTATCTTCCAATAGAATGACTATGCTGCTTAACTCTCTGAAAGAAAATTACGATGTAATCATCATAGACACACCACCCGCTTTAGCTGTGACCGATGCGCAGGTTGTGGCTACTAAATGTGATGGCGTTATTCTGGTCATCGATTCGGGTTCAGTGAAAAAAAGAAGCTCTGCTGAAAGTAAAAGCGAATCTAGAGCATGTCAAAGCACGAATTCTAGGTGTCGTTCTCAATAACCTGGATCGTAAAAAATAGTGGAGCTTATTACTACTATTATTACGGCAATAGAGAGAATTGATTTTTTTGGTGAACTATTGGGGATCGGTTCCCGAAAATATTTTACTAATTCCTCAAAATATTTACTTTTATGGTAATGTCTGCTGCACCTTTATCACTGCGGGCACTCGATCAAGCTGTGGGTGAATCACCTTAGACGTTAATCGTCAAGGGTTTGATGTGAGGATGGGTTTGATGCCCTTTAATAATTAACCATTTAATAATAGTTTGAAACACTCAAATGTTATTTTTTTTAGAATTACACGTATAGACACACTAAGTGAGCTAATTTTAAAACCTGTGGTCTTCTGTTCTAGGGATTTTAAAATTAACTCATTTAGGGGATCATTTAGGGGAGTGTCTAATCAAGACAAATGTTGATTAGTTCTATTATTTACTAAAATCAAACCAATAGAACTAAAACTTTAATAAATAGGGGCTGGAGGTATGGGTGGAAATGTTGGCTCAAAAAATTGAGGGAAATTTCTATAGTGATTATGCTGCTATAATGGAGCAATCAAATGTACACAATGGAATTGGAAAAGTAGGATTTTACCCATACATAAAAAAGGACCATGGATATTTTTTTATGGCTTTAACTGGGTTATTTCTATGTTTACCTGCATTAATATTTTTTTATCATAGCTATCAAGTTAGAAACTCCAGGTCCAGCTTTTTTACTTACAAGAGAGAGTTGGACTTAATGGCAAATATTTTAAAGTGATTAAACTGAGATCCATGCTTATTGATGCGGAAAAAAAATGGTGCCCAATGGGCTACAAAAAAAACGATAAAAGAGTAACAAAAAAATTGGTTCTTTTATTAGAAAAAAACTAGAATTGATGAAATCCCGCAGCTAATTAATGTGCTTAAAGGTGAAATGAGTTTAGTTGGACCACGTCCAGAAAGGCCGGTGTTTACTGCTCAATTTAATGAGGAGATCCCGGGTTTTATAAATCGTTTATTGGTGAAACCTGGGCTGACTGGATGGGCTCAAGTTAACGGTGGGTATGAGATCACACCTAAGGAAAAAAATTAGAACTTGATTTATACTACATTAGAGAGCTTTCCGTTTGGTTAGATTTAAAGATTATTATGAAGACGGTTAATGTTGTTTTAACAGGGGATGGAGCGAGATAAAAGGGCAATATACATATTCGAACTTTTTATGTTGGTGCTTCTCGAAAGATTAGTGACGGTAGACTATTTGATTGAGTGATAAATTTTTAGAATAGTTTTAAGTTAAACTAATAAGGCTACCTTCAAATGCAAAGGCGATAGATGATATTTATTAGATTTTAAATAAAGTTATCAATGAAGGCTTGAACTTTTTTTACGGATCTCTGAGGTGATATCGTGCGACAAACGCTGAGTTTTCCCGTACTTTAAACACGTTTTAACTTCTTGTAACTGTTGAATCATTGTTTCGATGACACTTTATCCATCCACAGGTGATCATAACATATCAGACGAGTGATAAGTAGGAATCCTTTCAGATGCAAATAGATAATCAGTTATAGGGTGTGGGAATATGTTTTTTACATATTACAAAGAGTAAATTATTGATCAGATTTATAGATGGTGTAAAGTGGAGTTTTCTCGCTTCTGTGATATCTCAAGGAAGTGTATTTGCCAGTTCTATTATTGTCGCACGATTACTTGGGACAAAGTTATTTGGAGAAATTGGAATAATTCAAAGTACAGTTGGGATGTTAAGCGCAGTTGCTGGTGTAGGATTAGGTTCAACTGCTACTAAATATGTTTCTCAATTTAGAATCAGTGATCCTAAAAAAACAGGAAAAATCATTGGATTGTGTTCTACAATAGCTTGGGTAACTAGTTTGTTATTCTCAGTAGGATTATTATTCTTTGCACCTTTATTAGCTACACATAGTTTAAATAATCCAGACATCACTAACCAACTTCGTATAGCTTCAATATATGTTTTATTCTTTACGATTAATGGTTATCAATTAGGAGCATTAATTGGGTTTGAATGTTTTTTTCATCAATTGCAAAAAATTGGCGTTTTTTTCAAGGTGTTACTTCATTAATTATCACCTATATATTTACGTCGTCATTTGGTTTAACGGGGGCTTCTATTGCATTGGGGATTTCAGCATTTGTAAGTTGGATTTTATATCTAGTAAAGTTACGAAACGCATGTAATTACTACCGTATAAAAAATACAATATAACCGTTTGTGGTCCGAAAGTTCTATATTTACTACTTTTGCTATACCATCCGCAATTTCAGGAATTATTGGAGGAATTGCAATTTGGGAAACAAATGCACTTCTTGTACAACAAACTGATGGATTTTTTACAAATGGCAATTTATAATGCAGCAAATAACTTTCGAATCATTATCTTATTTGTTCCAGGACTTATATCACGTGTTGCCTCACCTATTTTGTCAAATCTTATCGGTCAAAAAAAATAATGCTGATTATCAGAATATGTTTTGGATGAATTTGTGTGTCACGGCTGGGATATCTTTAATAGTTGCTATTTTAATTTCAATTGGTGCACCTTTTCTATTAAACATCTATGGACGAGATTTTGTGGGTGGTAGGACATTAGTAATGCTTTTATCTTTCTCAACATTTATAGAAGTTATTGCTACAGCTTTGTTCCAGACACTATTCGTACATGGAAAGATTTGGTGGCAAGCATTGATTTCTTTTATTTGGAGTATGATACTTGTTGGTTTTACCATAGTAACTATAAAAAACAATGGGTGCAATGGGATTGGGATTTGCCTTTTTTTACTAGCACATATGTTTAGTGCAGCATCATATTATTCAGCTTCATTGCTTATTAATAAGAAGGAGAAAATTAAATGCAGTTAATAGAGGAGTCTAATGATTTAAAAAAACTTACTTTAGTATTATTATACCAATGTACAATCGTGAAAAGGAGATAAAGCGTGCAATTCAAAGTTGTTTAACACAAACTTTTAGGGATTTCGAAATTATCATCGTTGATGATGCTTCCTCAGACAATTCTATACTAGAAGTAAATAACTTTGATGATCCCAGAATTAAACTTATAAGGCATGATGTAAATAAAGGTGTATGCCCTGCAAGAAATACTGGAATAGAACATGCTAGTGCAGATTGGATTATATTTTTTAGACAGCGATGATGAATTTCTACCTGGTGCTCTTGAGAATATAAGTACAAAAAAACAAAGGAAGTTTCCGATGATATTGACCGAATAGGCTTTATGTATCAATGGATGATGGAAGAGTTTCTCCTGATCCAATACCTAATAATGAGATTTTTGATTATGAGGGGTATATGAGATGGACTGAAAGTATTGGTTTGTCGGATTTTAATAATTGTATAAGAAAGAAAACATTTACCCATGTTAAATTACCTGAGGATCGAAGTTATGAGAGTATATATCATTTGGATTTTGCAAAAAAAATTATAAGACACTTATGGTACCTGAAATAGTTGCTATTGAGCATACAGATGCAATAAATCGGACAAGTAATCTAAATAAAAGGAAATTAGTTGACAAAACGTTGCTTGATGCTCCGGATAGCGCGAAAGGGATTGAACTATTACTTTTAAGACATGGAGATGCTCTGAAAAAAAGTAGCTCCGGTTAGGTATAAAACGTTTTGTAAGATGAGAATTTTGTTTTATTTGTTAGCAGGGGATAGGTTGAAAGGGATAAAATTTTTTTTATCAAACAGTTAACCTTTAATCCCTTCTCGTTATCGGTATGGATAATATTAATATCGGGGCTAATAAGTTCTAGATTATTGGCATGGGTTTTGGTAATAAAAAAGGGGCTGATGAATTGTTAATTAAAGATTTGATTCCCAATGGAATAAAAGAATATATTAAGCTTCTCAAGCTCAAAAGAAAATATATTGGTAGAAATATTGAATCTCACTTGATAGAGGGAAATGTTAAATTAGGGTTAAATGTTTCGATCTCTAGGGGGGTCGAAATAAATGAGGGGGTAAGTATAGGAGAGTGTTCTTATATAAATAGGGGATCTATTATTGCATCAGGTATAATAGGTAAATTCTGTTCTGTAGGATATTATTGCCAAATCGGACTCCCAGAACACCCTATAAATTATATATCGACCTCTCCGTATACTTACGGAAAAAAAAGAATATATTTAAGATGCATCAGCTTTATGATGATTATAACTCCCCGCCAATTATTGAAAATGATGTATGGGTGGGAAGTCAATCAGTAATACTACAGGGAGTAAAAAATAGGTAATGGGGCAATTATTGCTGCAGGGGCAGTTGTAACTAAAGACGTTACACCGTATACAATAGTGGGAGGAGTCCCCGCAAAAGTTATTAGAAGTAGATTTAATGATGAAGAGATAGAGTATTTACGAACGTTGAATTGGTGGGATAATCCATGTGATAAAGAAAAAAAATTACTTAAAGATTTGCTTACTTCAAAAGAAAAGTGGTTTTCTAAAATTAAAATACAATAATTTTTTTTCACCAAATTCTTAGGGATAATCGCGGATTTTTTTATTTGCTTTTAACGAGGAAATTAAATACTTTAGGACTTGGGTTACTGTCTTTCTATATGGCTATAATAACAAGTTATTAAAATATTTACCTACGCTCAGGGGATAAAGTTTATGATAACTCGAATTAATTATATTTAAAAAAACCAATTGGCTCAGTATGTTGTTGCAGTGCTAACTTTTAAGAGAAATGATGATTTGAATCATCAGGCTACGAAGATAAGTTCCAGATTTATTGGTAAATGGTTTTTTGTTGCACCCAAGCGAGTATTATTACGAGTTTTAGGTTGTAATAATAGTGTGTTCACCGTGGATAATCCTCTAAATGGTTGATATAACATAACTGAGAATT
Source organism: Paenibacillus sp. JCM 18996 (assembly GCA_001313085.1). The sequence goes on from BBFE01000003.1 coordinate 57,852, forward strand.
AATGGATTTTTTCATATGGTAATAATGCGAAGATCCTTATTTTTATAGGCAAGTTTGAATATAATATAACAACAGCAGTCGACCATTATCAAGATTTCTTGATAATGAAAATATGTTAATAATGGAGTAATGGAGTGAAGATATTGAAGAATAATTGCGTTCGAATTCTTCATGTTGTAAGTGCCATGAATCGTGGCGGTGCAGAGACATTAATTATGAATTTATATCGCAATATTGATCGGAGTCAAGTTCAATTTGACTTTGCAGTGAATAGCAACCAGCCTTGTGATTTTGATAATGAAATTTATAAACTTGGAGGCAGGATTTTTTTTCCGCATTCTAGTCCTACCGATGTTGGATTAATTGCTTATGGAAAAGTTTTAGCACATATTATAAATGAATATGGACCTTTCGCTGGTGTACACAGTCATGTACATCATTTTAGTGGATATGTTTTAAATATTGCGAATAAATCGGGTATATCGCTTCGTTTGGCTCATAGCCATACAACTCAAGATGATAAGAAAGATACATTGCTACGAAAAGTTTATCGATGGTATATGACTAATATGATATTAAAAAAAATGCTACTCATTTACTAGGATGTTCTCAAAATGCCTGTGAATCATTGTATGGTATTAATTGCCGGAATGATCTTCGTACCAAGGTATTAAATAACGCAATTGATTTAATTCCCTATAACATATCTCCCCCTGAGAAAAAAAAGTATTACGAGAAAAAAACTTAATCTTCCAATAGACGTTCCTTTAATTGGGCATGTTGGTCGTTTTAATTCAGTTAAAAAAATCATCGCTTTTTTAATTAATATTTTTTTTAAAAATCTTTTAAGAAAGTTACCTAACGCACAGTTAATATTAGTAGGAGACGGACCATTGAGAAATGAAATTGAAGATCTAGTGAAAGACAATGAAATATGTTCAAATGTTCACATGCTTGGTGTCCGTACTGACATTCCACAAATCATGCATTGCTTCGATGTATTTGTATTTCCGTCTCTGTATGAGGGAATTCCATTAGTTACTATTGAAGCGCAGGCGGCAGGAGTACCTTGTGTGATAGCAAGTACAGTTAGTAGAGATGTAGATATTAACATTGGTCTAGTACAGTTTGTTGATTTGCAGAGTAATATTGACTTTTGGGTTAATCAAATTTTAAAAAAAGCCTTGAAACAGATCGACCAAATTGGTCTGTTCGACAATTTGCTTTAAAAGCAGCGGGTTATGATATTACCGAAGTATCGCTGAAGATGCAAAGTATTTATACTAATGAAATTAGCTATCAAAGATAATAGATCAAGTTAAGAAATTTTATTTGCATTCAATTGGAGGCTTTTTTATGCTCGATAATAAGAAGTACGAAACAACAATAGACAATAATTTTAATAATCCATCCAATATTAATAATATTTTCCGGTCAAATTTTGCTTTTTTCAATTCTATGTAGGTCATCATGTTTAAAATGGGGATCTGCTTTAACTACATTGAGTATAGTGATTGCATTGATTAGTTTATGGTTATCAAACATAATCCAATCAAGTGGTGTTTTGGCAATAAGTTTCATCCTTACAATTGTAAACCTATATATCATATATGTAAACGTAAGGAAGAATGCTACCGGATCTATATTCACAAACCTTCTCGTATTGTTTATTTTGTCTTTTACACTATACATGATGACAACACCACTTGATTTTGTAACCGGGGCCTTAACAAACACTTCAAAATCAGATTTACTCAGTGCACTCACGCTATATTGTGTAGCGGACGTTTCACTTATTGCGTCGATATGGCTCTTCGGAAACATAAGTATGTCTCAATTAAAAGAACAAAACATAGAGTTTACGCCAAAACCTAATAGTTCGCGAAAAGTTGCAATATTTTTTTCATTGTCCTCGGATTAGTATTGATGATTTACACCCAAATGATGACAGGAGGTCTAGCTACATTTGGAATAACCAATCGTCTGAAAGCAATTTCCGATTCTCTCCAAACGTCTGGCACCTATTTATGGGTCCCCTGGCAAGCAGTTTTAGAAGTAGGACTGTTTTTTATTAGCCTTTACAGTTAACAATAAAAAAAGATACACGACGGTTCTTGCTATTGTTAGCAATGTTAGCCGCATTTTTTTCTTTTTTGGGTTTTGGAAGTCGGTCAACTATTTTACTAGTTTGTTTTCCTGCTGTCGCCCTACTAATTGATCGTGGAGTTGTTCGTATAAATAAAATATGGACAGTTATCGTTGTTGTTCTGATACTTGTCACAGTTTCGCCAGTAATGACCAATTTTCGGGATGCACTTATGTCGGGTCAATCCCTTTCAACGTTTCCGGCGAGTGCTTGGGCATTTTCTAGTGGAGAGACCGGCGGTGCATTTCAAGTCACAGAACAAATCGCCCAAAGTAACGACTATTATGGCTCATATCCGTCATATATCCACGCGATTCTGTATGTGATTCCATCATCGATTTATACGTTTTTTCTTTGGTCATGAAAAAAAACGCCTACATTGGAATTGTGGTACGTCGCACACTATTTCTATAGTATATTTATCAGCGGAGGCGGGCTTGGCTTTTCTCCAGTAGCTCAGGCTTGGATGAATGGAGGGTATGGTGGAATCATCGTAGTGTTCGCACTCATTGGTTTTATCTTGACCAAGTTACGCTCGAATTCACCAATGAAGTATTTTGCACTTCCGGTGATCATGATATTTCAGCGTGACTCATTGTCTCAAGTCGCAAATAACATCATATTTGCTTTAGTGTTCTATTGGATTGCTCTGTTGATAATCACACTGATTAATCGTCCGATACGGTGACAACAGTAGTTAAATGAATTCGAATGGCTTACATTGTTAATTCAGCCGATTAATGCAATATGTAAAAAAAACATTGAACTATCGCTAACGGGCGCCCTTGCAACAAGTGAAAGAGGATCTTTAAACGCAAAAGACAGAGATACACCAACAGGAATAAAATAATCCAATAGTTGGAAGTATTTTTTTTATATATCCGGTTCAAGTATTTTCTGATTAAAAAAAAGTGATAAATTTTTTAATTATTATATAGATCTTAATCTCTTGTACATCATTAATTTCCTCATTATACATTAATAAATCTATATTATTTTCTATATTGTTCTCAAATTTAAAATCCATTTTTTAATAATCTTGATTACCTTCAAAGACGATAATCTTTGCAACAAAAGCTAATTTTAAAAAAAATGTAATATTTCATAATAGAGAGGAGTAGAACTTTAATAAATAAAGTTCTTAATAAAATGAAAAAAATATAAGACTCTTAGTTATTGTTCTGAATTCAAGTTTCGGTGGAACAGAAAAAAACACGTGATTGATATTATTAGAAATATTGATAAAACTTTATTCGAGCTTAATGTTGTTATCCCCAGTCATTCGGAGATCTGTACAAGGCTAAAATCAATTAGTGGAATAAATGTGTTCGAAATTGATAGAGGTATAAGTTCGATATTTAAGATAAAAAAAATAATAAAAAATGATAGAACCCGATATCGTACATCTACATAGTCCTAGAGCAACTTTTTTTAGGTGGTATAGCGAGTTTCTTAGCTGGGAAGAAATTTAAAATAATGTCTACTGCACATGGTTGGATTCCTGAAAGATTGAAGTTAAAACGTCTCTATCAGTTTTTATATATTAATCTTCTCAAATATAATGATAAGATTATCGCAGTGTCTAATAATGTAAAAGAACAGATCATCTCAACAGGTGTTAATAATGAAAATGTTGTTGTGATATATAATGGTATTCCAATAGACGGTGAAACAACTCTTACTATAAAGAGAAACGATCCCAAAAAAAATTCATTTTCCTTGGAAGGTTTATTGAAGAAAAAAAAGGATTAGTTTACTTGATTGAGGCAATAAAATATTTAAATAACAATTATAATAATAAGTATTATGTTGATTTGTACGGTGATGGACCTTTAATTGATGATATTAGAAGTTTAGTAAATTCATACAAATTACGGAATGTTAATTTAAAAGGCTTTGTGGAGCCTAAAAAAAATGTTTTTAGCATTCTAAAAGAGTATGATTCATTTTTAATGCCATCCATTCAGGAAGGTTTTCCATATACCTTAATAGAGGGATTCTCTGCAGGGTTAATAGTAATAGCAAGTGAAGTTGGAGGTATTCCTGAAGCTTTAATAGATGGTGTGAATGGTTATTTAATTAAACCTAAGGATTCGCTTGATTTAGCTGCTAAAATGGAAAACGTTATAAATTTAACAGAACTTAAATATGACCAACTAATAATGAATTCAATAGAAAGTAGCAAAAAAAGTATAGTATAAAAAAAATGATTGAATCTTTAGAGAATCAGTATATAGAGATGTTAGGGATAAAACTTAATTTAATTAATCAATAAATCCCATGTTTGAATGCAAATCAAATTTTTTGAGTCTTATCTCGAGTTTGGAACCATATATACCAGGTCCTTTAGCTATCTTATTTGATAATTGAGCGGATAATGTAGATAAAATTTCGTTCAACACTATAAGTATATTTGCAAATTCTATTTTGGTAACGATTATAATCCTAAGGCGTTATACATGGTAGATTGTGTATCAATGTCCTGTAATTGTAGATTCTCAATTGTTGTTTTCATTAAACATTACCTGTCCATATATTCTGCCACAATATACTTGATGTGTGATGCTGGTTAAAAAAATTATTTCTAGTAGCTGTTTACTTTAGTATTCAACAAATAAATTAAAACAAATTAAAAAAAAGTTTCATAGATTACATATATTCAAAAAAATATTAATGGAGGAAAATATATGTCAATTTTAGTAACAGGAGGAGCAGGTTATATTGGAAGCCACACTTGTGTGGAACTCTTAAATTCAGGTTTCGATATTTTAGTTGCTGATAACTTTTCTAACAGTAAACAAGAATCATTGAGACGTGTTAAAGAAATAACTGGAACGGATTTTGCAGTTTATGACATTGATTTATTAAATCAGCAAGAGTTAGAAAAGATTTTTTTTATGGATAATAACATTGATGCAGTCATCCATTTTGCAGGACTTAAAGCAGTCGGTGAATCAGTGCAAATACCGCTCAGATATTATCATAACAATATTACTGGGACTCTTATCCTATGTGATGTTATGCAAAAATATGGAGTAAAGAAGATAGTATTCAGTTCATCGGCCACCGTGTATGGGATGTCGGAGAGTGTTCCCATCTCAGAGGACTTTCCATTAAGTGCTACTAACCTTACGGACAAACCAAGCTCATGATTGAGGAGATAATGAGAGATATACAGAGATCTGATAATGAATGGAGCATTGCACTTCTCCGTTATTTTAATCCTATCGGAGCGCATAAAAGTGGGCTTATAGGAGAAGATCCGAATGGCATCCCGAACAACCTTATGCCATATATCACACAGGTAGCAGCTGGTAAGTTGGATAAACTAAGGGTATTCGGAGGTGATTACCCTACAATTGACGGCACTGGAGTGAGAGATTATATCCATGTAGTAGATCTAGCGAAAGGGCACTTGAAAGCCCTGGGAAAAATAATGTCAACTAAAGAAATTGCTGCCTATAATCTGGGTACAGGAAGAGGATATTCTGTGCTTGAGATGGTTGCAGCATTTGAAAAGGCTTCTGGTAAAAAAGGTTCCCTACTCCATCGTAGAACGAAGACCTGGTGATGTAGCAATATGTTATGCAGATCCAACAAAAGCAAAACAAGAGCTTGGTTGGGTTGCTGAAAGGGGAATTGAAGAAATGTGCTCAGATTCTTGGCAATGGCAGTCAAATAACCCTAATGGATATAATGAATTTCTAGGAATTCCTATTAAAGTTGGAAATTTATTCACTACGAGTAAAGGGAAATTGTCGTTTAGTAAATCTTTTACTTAAGTTAATATAGTTACTACATTGTGATGTGCTGTGTTTAACATCTATAGGATCTTCATTGTGAGGAACGCAGCTTTTATCGTAAGCGCACATCGCATATGGCAACTATTTGATCATAGTAAAGAGAAGAGATTATAATTAATATGAGAAACCATATATATATGGAGCAATTCCTGTAATGAAGTAATTTGGGCTTTGAACGAAAAAAAGCGCCTCTAGTATACTGGGATACGTTCAGGCAAGAACAATCCCATACGAAAAGAGGCGCTCACATGAAGTATAAGATGAAGCAGAAACAGATTCAACGCATTACACGAATTACCGAAAAAAACGCTGATCGTCGGCGCGGACATCGCCAATAAGATACACGTAGCTCGGGAAGTGGATTTCCGCGGCATTGAGCTCGGGAAGGACTACGTGTTCCACAACGATCAGGAAGGGCTAACGAAGCTGGCATCGTTGATGAAGGAGCTAGGCCAAGCTCATGAGAAAACAGACATCGTATTTGGTATTGAGCCTAACGGACACTACTGGTTCCCGTTAGCGGTGTTTCTGAAGGAGCAAGGCATCAAAATCGTCGTTGTCAATCCGCATCATGTCAACAAAAGCAAGGAGCTAGAGGACAACTCACTAAGAGCGACTATAAGGATGCGAAGGTCATTGCCGACCTCATTCGGAACGGGAAGTATTCAGAGCCCAACTTACCGACTATGGAAGTGCAGAACTGCGCATTCTGATGAATTTTCGCGAGAAGATCATGGTGAGTTTGAATCAAGTGAAAGCTCGAATCGCAAACTGGTTTGACCGCTACTTTCCGGAGTATCCACAGGTGTGAAGGACTGGGAAGGCAAAGCATCACTCATGACCATGCGTCAGTTTCCAACTCCAGAGGAAATCATCTCTACAGGCGCCAAAGGCGTTCTCGCATATTGGAAGACGGAAATCAAGCGTGGAGTGGGCATCAAGAATTGAGCTTGCTGGCTTGCTGCAGCAGTTCGACCTGTTGACTGACCAGGAAGAAACCATCATGTCAGAAGTTTTGTGGATTCTTGAGAAAATCCCCGGGACGGTGCAAATGCTGAGCATCCCCGGGATTGGCGTACTAAACAACTACGACCACGGACAGCAGATCATCCGCTTGGCCGGACTGAATCTGACAGAGAACAGCTACGTAAAACGGAAGGGAAAGACCGAGTTTAGCAAGCGGGGGCGTTCTCGACTTAGAGGCATCTTGTTCCGCGCTATGGTGGCCAAGAACGAAGAATTTAAAGCGCTCCACCAATACCCCTTGAGAGATAGAACGAAGGAATGTAAGAGCATAGACCCAGCGTGATATGGGAGGGTAAACCCCGAGGGCGGATGTGGAGATCCACTGTGCGATCCCACCTTTTTTTTATCCACAGTCTGGAATCTGGTAATTACAGGCTCTATTCCCGCCACCGGCCCTTACAGAAAAAAATATGTATCTACATCAATTCTCATCCAATACCCTCAAGGCGTCAAAGTCGAAAACCTAAGGATAAGTGAGAAAACAGGAGAAAACAATACTTTATAGTGGGAGGATGTTCTGCTATAAAATTTCTAAAATATTGGTTTCCAGTTATCGTTTTTTATGTTAATTATCTTTTATTTTTTCTTCTCAACCATATCAGAAGCAAGATCTTAGACCAAGATTACAAAAAAAGTGATTTCCCAAGAATTTGTTCAAAACCATTTTTTCTTCTGTACAAATCCGTTACGGTCATGAAATAATTAGCGTGAATAATAATGGGCCCTATGGATTTATTGAGTTTTTTTTATTCGAAAAGGTGCCCATTTGATGTTATATTCTTCATTAGGTTTTTTTTAGCTGCAAGGGCTTTATACAATGCTCGTGTGCGGCATGCATTTTATTTGGTGCTTTTTTTTGGCTGCTTTGTCTATGCGGGGTCTGATGAATTTCATCAATACTTGACCGGGAATAGAACGCCTTTGTTTGCAGATGTGCTGCTGGATACCTGCGGGGCATTAGTAGGTGCCTTTTTTTATTTTGGAACTATTAAAACTCGAGCTGTATAGTTCCCCTGGATCGTAAAAAAAGGATTGGGGATGATGAATACGGTGAACAAACCAAATGGCTTGGATTTTTTTCGAAAGGTTGTTTATCCGGGATACTTCTCAGTCTTCCATTGTGGATTCTAATAATCTATCTTGTCTATAGATTTATACATAAATGAGGGTTTAATACGTTTAAGAGTGCTTGTTAAACTACAGAAAAAAAGGTGAATGAATTGAAAGCCCATTATATCAGAAGCGCCGCTCTTTTACTCATTTTGTCCACGTTCTTGATCGGTACTGCGGATGCCGTACAAAAGTCCAGGCCGGTTGATGTTTACTATCCCTCTATGCATTTTATATTTGACGGATCCGAGTTGGTTCCATCTGATGGTCAAAAAAAGGTTTTATTTACGAGGGGAGCACCTATGTGCCTCTGCGGTTTGTGGCATATGCATTGAATTATTCGGTGCAATGGGATAACGACACGTACACTGTATCCTTATCGAAGCCAATTGCCCAGGACAAGCAACTGATCGATGAATATCGGATCAATCATCTTAACCGGGATGTCACCAGCGTGAAAAGGGATAATAGATATCTGACGCCTCAACAGATTGATGTTTATTTTGAACAGGTATCTTACCGTTTTCAAGGTGAAGCTAAACAGCCTTCTTCCGGATTGCCGAGCGGATTTATCTACCAGGATACGCTTTATGTTCCAATTCGCTTTATCTCGGAAATGGTGGGCCAAAAGATCGAGTGGGATCAGGAAAGCTATTCTGTTATTTCCACATCAACGGATAACTCCAAACAAGAGAGGGTTGTCGCGGATTCCGCTCCGCCTGCTCAGAGTGCGGCCACTCCATCTCAACCAATTGCACCGTCTGCATCCAGCTTGGCTGCTCCATCGTCTTTGCCTTCGATAGCTGGAGGCAATGGAGGAAGCACAACTAAGCCGACTTATGATTCTATTGTCGCAAAGGCAAATTCTCAAATCAGTGACTTGAAAAAACAGGGCTTCTTCCCAATTGTCCAATTTGGTCATGCAGTATATTTCCAGTAAGGATGCGCAAGTGAGAACCAATATGAAGCAGCAGGCCGAATCTGCTGAATGGGTATGACGCCGAGTTCTCCACAATTATGGATACCTTGGAGGGGCAACTTCGGAGTAACGGCTATGATACTGCTATCATTGGCACTTACCGACAGGAGTATGAATCGCAGAAAGCTGCGGCGCGTAAAGCTTGAGTAAATAAAGCAAAGATATATATAAAGTAAGGCAGGCAGTCGGGTATGAAGTGACCCCATAAAGTTAGACAGTTAATTTCGTTAGGCGGCCTGTTGGGCATGAGCTCGGTATTGTACTGGCTCATGCCTTTTTTCTAATGATCCCAGGAGAAGGAATATTAAAAAAAATGACGGCTGTTTCATTTGGAGACGTCCCATTCTCACTCATATATTGGAGTACGTCTGGTTTATACCGCCTAGTGTAAGCTGTATAGCTTTTTTTCAAAAGCCTTTATACCGTGATATTCATATTGTTTAATCCACATACGTACCACTTCATGATTAACCCCTAATGACTTTGCAATGCATTTCACGCCTTCATGTCCTGCCTGATATCTGAGAATGGCTTGCATTTTCAGTTCCATATTAAATTTTGTCATGAAAAAAACTGCACCCCCAATGTTAGTTGTGCCTAACAACCGGGGGGCAGTTCAATATCCTATGCCTGTCTTTTATTATCTCACGTGGTTTCCGGCATCGGGTGTTGGCAGCCAAGTCAATATCTACAAATAATGCATAGTTACCTCGCTACGGACCAGGAATCGGATGTTGATGCCGGTCTGGCCCATCCCTTTGGAAATGTAATAGGTGCCATAGGGTGTGCTGTTGAGACCCTTGTAGATCCCCATGGCGGGCAAAGGACCCATTGGCCTTATTTTATAGAAGTAAGGAATATTGAATTGTTTTCCGTGGAGATGGCCTGCCATTAAATAATCATATTTTCGGGTAAGCACCAGTACGATATTAGGATCGTGGGTTATCACAATCTTCGGAATGGACGAGTCTACACGGGAAAAGCTTTGCCGATATTGCTCTTGCCGCTGTCATAATCATCGATTCCGATAAGCTGAAAGCTTCCCAGAACAAGAGATTCGTTTCTAAGGATACGGATGCCGAAGCTTTCTATGAGCTGAATGAGTCTGCGGAGTTTTAGCTGCTGATGATCGTGGTTGCCCAGCACGGCGTAGGTGGGGATTTGGGAGTCCCTAATAACGGCCAAATATTCCTTTAACCTCGGTAAACTGCCGGGCAGCTTGGTAAAATCGCCTGTTATGCAGATATAGTCTGGTTTTTTTCTTTTTTTCAATCACCGCTTGCAGATTCTTCGTACTAATCCTCAGTCTTTCCACATGCAGATCACTCAGTTGAAGTATTTTTTTAGCCCAAGACCTAGGTTGTACTTTACCCTTTCCACCTTTAGCCATTGAGTCGGCAGGATTAGCAGCAGGTACCCTATTAATGCCGACGCAAACGCCCCCAATAAAATCAAGGTGATCATCATCTGGGCATAATCCCCTATTCGGAAGAATTTAATGAAACCTATTGTAACATAATGCAACCCTGCCCGGAATTAGGTCTTAGGACTCGAGTTCGTCGGGGTTATTTTTTTATAGACAGCTCATTTTTTTTATAATTTTTTTTTACGCTATCGACACCATTCGCGTTTACGCTAGTTCTTGTGTACTGTAAAATAAACAGCACCGATAGATGATGGAGATGGTGTATTTGTACGGGCAGCTGCAAGAATGGATACGTTCAGGACGCGTACAACAAGCGATCATGTGGTTGGAGAATGAAATATTACAGGGACGGGACGCGGGAGAGGACATGCTGTCGCTTCTTCCCAAATCCCGGCTTCAAGGGTCTCCGCTGCTGCTGAAGGCCGGCGGCGAGCATCATTATCGGTCCGGCCGGCTTCTGGAGGCAAACGCGATTTGGCTTTAGCCGTCAAGGGCTTTGCTGTACAGAACTTCCGCAGGCCGCTCTTGTCAGCCATGGGACTTTGGGCTGACCTTCTTTTGCGTACAGGGAACCTGAGCTCGGCCGAGACGATTCTTCAATTTCTGAAGCAGGAATATGAGCGGGGTACAGGAATGGAGCTGGACGGTCAGGTCCCTTACGCTTTGGGCCGGGCGGAGTGGCTGCTGTGCGGTTCTTCGGGGGCTAAGGCCCTGCTTCTGGAAGCTTTCGATGCCTTTGTACGGGACGGAAGTGCAGAACAAGCCGACATGGCGGTCGAGCTGTTCATGCTGGAAGGGCGGGAGCAGGACACCGCACTCGAGACAGCGTTAGTGATGCATGTACAAAAGCTGGCGGCGGCAAACGAGAGATTCAAGCCCTATGATCTTCTGCTCCAGGCGCTGAGGCTGGCAAAGCAGGAAGAGTGGGAAGCAGCGGCAGGGATCCTGATGGGAATTCCATTGGAGCATCTGCCTTATAAACTGGCTGCGGCGGCGGAGCTGCAGTTGATTTATGCCTTGAGGCTTTCGAACAATCGGGCTTATTTGCAGCAGCTGGCCCGTTTGGACCGGTTGAAGATAAGCTACGTTTCTGATTGGGAGCTGCAGTATTCGGTTCGTCTTGCCCTGGCGGACGGGTATCAAGCCCAGGGGAACCATAAAGCCGCAGAGCAGGCTTTTCAGGAAATGGATGCCATCGGCGGCATGCTGAAGTTTTCCTATATGAAGCGGGAGCGTGAAGAACAAAGGGAACAGCCGTCTCTGGAGAAACCGGCGGAAGGCCCGTCCATCGTCATTAGCGAAGAGGCCTCACCGGCAGCGGGCGGTCCCTTGACGATTCACTGTTTCGGGGGGCTGAGGCTCATCGGCAGGCAAGGCGAGGCGGCGGACATTCCCTGGAAACGGAAGAAAGCCAAAGAGCTGTTCATCTATCTGCTGTTAGAGCCCAATTATTCGGCGGGCAAAGAGGAGATCGCGGAGCTGCTGCTGCCTGGAAATGAGCCGGAGCGGGCGCTCAAGCATCTGTCTGTTATTGTTCATCAGCTCAGGAAGGTCTTGCAAAGCGCATTGCAAATCGACAACGGCGTACTCATAAAGGACGACAGATTCGGTTGAACGAATCAATGATCGAGTTTGTGGATGTGGAGAAGTATATGAACCTCATTCGGGTGGCCGATCGACTGTGGCTTCAGGATCCCGGTATGGCGGCCGATCTGTACAGCCAGGCGAATGCGTTATACGACAAGCTGCTTCCTGAGCTTCCTTACCTGGATTGGCTGGAGCAGCGGCGGGAGTATTTATTGGAAAAGCAAACCTTCGTCCTTCACAAGCTTGGAAAAGCGGCGGAGAAGGAGCGGCAGTTCGACCAGGCCGAATCGTATTACCGCCGCTGGATTGAGCTCAGACCTTATCAGGAGGATGCCTATCAAGCGATGATGAAGCTTCTTGTTCTCATAGGAAGACATAAAGAAGCGGAGCGGTGGTACGGCAAGCTCGCGGATGTGTGCCGGATGGAACTGAATGCATCCCCTTCGGAAGAAACGAAACGCATTATATCCTACCAGCAGCATAAAGCTTTTAACACTCCTCACGCGAAAGACGAAAGCGATTAATCCCATGCCAGAAGGCAAGGTGTTTCTCGACTGGATTCTGTAAGTTTTTTTTGTAATCGATAGAAGCTATAATAGACAATATATGTTAAGCTCTTAGTGCTTGGATCAGATAGAAGGTGATGTTTTGTATGGAAACCAGGGTTCCTTTTGCCGCCAAATGGGTTTTATCCAGTGAATATGGGCAGGAGAAGAACGTCTTAAGCGAGATCTCTGCTATCATCGGAAGGTTGGATCCGCTTTCCACCCGATTGGATGACATGCTGACGGCTGTAGCGGAGGCCTGCCTGAACGCGTTCGAGCATGGGAACCGGTTGAACATAAATCTGCCCGTACGGGTTCGAATGAAGGTGGATGAAATCAGCTATCTCTTTCATATTTCGGACGAAGGAGAAGGGTTTAATTCCCCTAAGCGGGAGGCAGGCTCCCCAGAAGGCGAAGAGGAATTCCGAGGCTGGGGGCTGCTCTTCATTGAAGCGTTGGCCGACCGTTGGTCGTATGGTCGCAGCAGGGGTAAATTTTATATTGAAATGGAATTTAAACGATCGGGGTGAGAGGCTTGGACACCGGTTTTCATATGGAGGTTCGGGAGCATCCGGAAGCCGTCCTTGTAGATTTGGTCGGCGATTTGTCCAGAAACGCGCAAGAGCCATCCTCGGTTTTTTTGCGTGATTGGGAAGAAAAGAGAAGCCGCGGAAGCGGGTTCATGGTGCTTAATTTTACCGGGGTCCCTTACATTAACAGCTTAGGAATCGCACTGCTGATCCGTCTTGTTCGTACAACCGCCAAAGCAGGGAACCAAACCTTCGCTTACGGAATTACGCCGCATTACCAGAAGCTGTTCCTCATGGTCGGACTAACGGAATACATGATGGTTTATCCGGATGAATATTCGATTTTGCAGCGGATCGAGGCGTTAGCATCTTCTTGACCTATAGATCTTGGCGATAACAGCGCCGGATCTATTTTTTTTTGCCAATTAGGAGAACCGGCTTTGTTGAGAATTTGTAACCGTCTTGTAAGTTCGGCTCCTTATAATAAGACCCGTAATTAAATAAACGAAGGAGGGTCTTGTTTGAAGGGAATGAAGAGAAAGGGAGCTTGGCTGCTGGTACTGTGCCTGATCGGCATGATGTTTACGACTTCGGCGCTGGCAGCCGAAACCAGGCTCAATTGGGGATCGGCGGTTGAAACGAGCTATGACATGGATATTCCGGGCACCATTCTGGTGTACAAGAACGAATTAAGCCAGGGAGGGATGAACCTCTCTACGAAAGCCATGGTCGATTTTAAACAGGCGAGTCAAGTGGATATTGTATTTGACACGGGCGCAGGACTCGGAGCGAACGGGATCATCGATTTGGGAAAGACGGATTTCGAAAGCGTGAACGCCATTCCCGCCAGCGGTTATTCCACTTTTATCAGTAAAACGGCTCCTGGAAATCTGTACCTGATTGCAACGCATGACGGGAACTTCGCCAAGCTGCTGATCAAGTCGATTATCGGAAAAAAAGGTGAACATTAAATACTCGCTGCTGAGCGCTGCCCCCGTGATACCGCCGGCAAACAGCACGACGGAACCGGATCCTGCCAAGAACCCGGCCGGAGCAACAACCGGCGGCACAAGCAATAACGGAACGATTAACAACACAACCAACAACATCAACAGCGGGAATACCACGACAACCAATACGAATTCCGGCAATGTCTTCAACATCATCAATAATAATACCAACAGCAATAACACGGTAAACAGCAATAACGGAAACAACAGCGGAAATACAACGATTACGGGCAATAACAACCAGTTCGCGAACAACAGCAACAATACCAGCACAACGAGCACCAACAGCAATAACACGAGCAGTACAAACACGAACAGCAATAATACGACTGCAACGACCACAACAACGATCAATAAATCGATTGTACTTAAGGTGGGGGCCACCGATGTTAGAGTAGGGGATACAACCTCTTCGCTGGAAGTGGCGCCGCGTATTTCGGAGGAAGGAAATACCATCGTTCCGATCCGTTTCGTTGCGGAATCGCTCGGAGCAAAAGTCGCGTGGAACGGCGAAGAACAAATGGTCACCATCTCCTTGGGAAGCGACACGATTCTGCTTTGGATCAACAAAAAAAATCAGCGCTTGTCAATGGTGCCGTCATTCAGTTGGAAACACCGGCCCGGATCATTCAAGGCAGTACCTTGGTACCCCTGCGTTTCGTCAGCGAAAACCTGAAGCAAAAGGTAGATTGGGAGCCTCAAACCCAGCAGATCACGCTAACTCCACTGGATAGCTCCGCTCAAGCACCCAAGAGCAGCGAGAATGCAGCTGCGGCAGGTTCGGATAATGCGGATTTGAACTATTTTTTTTCAATAGCTACCAGCTTCTCGTCCCCGGTGTGGCCTACGTTAACAACTTTGGAAACGGACTCAGCACGCTGAACATTTCCTCCGGAGCCGTCGCGGGGTCCTTCACCATCAACAGCAACGGCACCTGGGACTGGAACAGCAGCTGGGACGGCAAGATGCTCCACGGCCAGTGGGTCCGCAGCAAGGACAGCAGCTACCCGATCACCATCCTCAAGGGAGAGGAAGGGCATGATTGGTACATTACAGCTGGGACGAAGCAATCGAAGAGCGACATCATTGCTTGGGACAAAACCGGCTCGATCTGGAAATACGGGTATAAGCTGCCGGTAAAATAACCTCTGGAGGGTGTAACTATGAACAGTAGGATAAGGAGCCTTTGGGCAAGAAAAGCAGTGGCCGTTATCTTAAGCTTATGTTTAGTGTCCCCCTTCAGTACAGCACTTGCAGCTGGGGAAGGGAAGGATATCCAAGGCCATTGGGCGGAAAAAAAACAGCTCAAGGCCTGGATTGACAAGGGATATATCCAGGCTATGCCGATGGAACGGTCAAACCGGATAATACCGTTACCCGGGCTGAATTTGTGACTTTAGTGAACCGGTCCTTCGGACTTAAGGAACAAGCCGAAGTGAAAGCGAAGGACATTGATCCCAAGAGCTGGGAGTACGAACAAATCGCCATCGCTTTGAAAGCGGGATATATCAGCGGCTATGAAGACGGGACCATGAGACCCGGCAATCGAATCAGCCGTCAAGAAGCGGCTGTGATGCTGGCGAATCTGTTGAAGCTGGATATTACCAAATCCATTGATCTCAGCCGATTCAAGGATGCGGGAAAGCTTCCGGAATGGAGCAAGGGCGCCTAGGTGCTGTCGTGGCGAAAGGCTTGTTCGACGGATATCAGGACGGCTCGCTTGGTTTCGAGAACCAAACTACACGCGCAGAAGCGGTTGTTACGCTGGAACGCGCCAGGGCAGCAGGGCAAACTACATATCAAACTACATATCACACAGCCGGCACCCACGGTCCTGCATCCGGCAGCCAAACCATCGAGGGTGATGTGCTCATAGATACGGCAGGCATAACACTGCAGAACGTGACGATTACCGGAAACCTGACGCTGGGAGCAGGCATAGGCGAAGGGGATGTTACACTGCGCAACGTAACGGTCAAAGGAAATACGTATGTCAACGGCGGGGGCGCGAACTCCATTCATCTCGTAGACACCGTACTTGTTACCTTGGTGGTCGATAAGAAAACCGGCGACGTACGAATTGTAGCGGAAGGCAAAACCTCCGTGCAACAGGTGGATGTTCAAACCGGAGCTAAAATAGACGATACCCAAGCGACGGGGAATGGTTTTGCTAATGTTAAACTGACGACAGCACTTCCCGCCGGCTCGAACGTTACTCTTCTGGGCAGCTTTGAAAACCTGGAGATCCTGTCCAAGAGCATAGCCGTCGAGATTCCTGCCGGGTCCGTCAAGAACGTAACCGTGGCCGACAATGCTGGGGATACGACGTTAAATGTGGGTAAAGACGCCAAGATCGTCGATCTCGTATTGAATGCCGTTCTGAAAGTAATTGGTGAAGGCAAAATCGACAAAGCAACGATCAACTCCGCTGCGTCAAATACGACTTTCCAGACGCAGCCCGGTTCCAAGACGGGTTCCGGCACCGGTGACGGCGGTGGCGGTGCCGGTGGCAGCACCGGCAGCAGCAGTGGCGGCGGAAGCACCGGCAGCACCGGCAGCAGCAGTGATGACACCAGTGCAAGAACGGCCGCACCAACGGCCAATCTGCCGGCAGGTGAAGCAACCGCAGGCACCCAGGTGACTTTGAGCACAACAACGGCAGGAGCGACCATTTATTATACATTGGATGGCAGCCCGCCTACTACCTTGAGCACTGCGTATTCCGGTCCGATCACAATCAACACGTCATTAACAATAAAGGCCATTGCTGTCAGGACGGGGATGACGAATAGCGTAACCGCGGAGTTTGCTTATACCGTAAGGAATACGCCGTTGACACCGGAAGTAAGTTCCGTGAAGGTTGCTGCAAATGCCGATCGTTCCATTACCGTTTCCGGTATGGCGAGTAATGCCACAGACTTGAGAATCACATTAATCAGCCCGGACGGACAGCGATACCCTCATTTGAAGAAAGATGGTATAACGCTGAATGCTGACGGATCCTTCACCTTTACATCAGGCGCAGACTTGTATGCAGGCGATTGGGGCTACAGCGTCATTGCACTTAATAGCACCACAGAATCGGCTGAAAATACAGGGACAGTGAAGATCATTTCTCAGGCTCCGCAATCCAATCCGGTTACAGCAGTCGTTTATGGCAATTCGGAATTGACCATGGATACACCGACAACGCTGGCAACGGGGTATTGGTTGTTCAAGATTACAAATGCCGTGGCCAAAGAGGATATGGGCAAGAATGATGTGATCGTCACAGGATTGCCTGGTGGACTGGCTATGACGCCATGATCATGAGAGAATCGAACGGCAGTCCGGCCGGCGGCGGTACGATCATTATTGTCGACGTGTTCGGAACAGCAAATGCCGCAATCCTGTCTCCGGTAACCGTAAATGTTGCTATTAAGGGCGGCGCCGTAACAACTCCGAATTTGTTGGATTCCGATCCGATCGCGGTGAGAATTAACCCGGCAGGAGCTCAAAGGGATACAGTGCCTCCAGAAACCGTCACCAATCTGGTTTACGGCGATGTAACCTCTCACTCCTTGCAATTAACGTGGAACGCTTCAAGTGATAATGTGGGGACAGTAGGATATGCTGTTTATCAAAATAACTTACAAATCGGAACGGTGACCAACACGGTTTATAAGGTTTCTGGGCTTTCACCGGCTACATCTTATTTGTTTGGAGTTAAAGCGTTTGATGCGGCAGGTAACTACAGTAATGTAACAACGGTTAATGCTGTAACCAAAGCGCTTTCTACCTTTACTGTAAGTTCAACAGGCTTTCCTAAAGGCGGAAGCATTCCGCTTAAATACGCCTTTAATTCCTGGATCGGAGCTTCCAATACCAGCATTCCTTTACGCTGGAACCACGCGCCGGCGGGCACGCGATCTTTTGCAATTATTATGTATGACTCCGACGCTTCCAACTGGTTGCACTGGGCTGTTGTTGATATACCCTCCACAATAACGTCCCTTGCTGAAGGCGCATCGGTTCGTCCATGCCGCCAGGAAGCAAAGAGCTGTATAGTGACTTCCTTTCTCCGGGATACGGCGGACCGATGCCTCCTTCCGGTACACATCACTATCATGTAGTAGTGTATGCCTTAAATACGAATAAGCTGGACGGACTGGACGCCAATCCTCCTTATTACGGCTACGATGCGTTATTAAGCAAACTGAAAGGCAAAGTGCTTGGGCGAGCTGAAACGACGGGAACTTTCACATTTAGTAGTGAGCTAGTCCCGCAACCGTCCGTTCAATCCGTGATGGCGGTTGACGGCACGACGGTGCATGTAACCTTTAATCAGCCTGTCGGCACACCGATATTGTCCGCTGATTACTCGCTGGATCAAGGGCTGAACGTCACTTCCGCATACTTGTTTAATCTAGATTCTTCAAACCGGACGGTCGAGTTAAAAAACAGGTCCACAGGACTCTACGAAAACCTACGCGCTTAGATACAAAGGAATCTCCACCGGCAAAAGTTTTCCGGGATTCTTCGATGTTGCCCAGGCTGTAGCTGCGGATAGCGCATCTTTAAGGGTTGAGATCATGCCGGGAGATTCCTTGGAAAGCATTACCAAAGATGTGATGCTGCCGATCAACGGCAGGAACGGTACTACGATCAGCTGGTCCTCCGGCAATCCCGGTGTTATTGCGGACAATGGAGTAGTGAAACGGCCAAATATGTATGCCTCAGACGCAACCGTAACCATAACGGCAACTATCAGCAAAGGCGGTACGACTGAGAAAAAAAGCTTTGTTTTGACGGTAAAACGGTTTAGTCCTAAATTCACTATCCAACCTGGTAATTTACCGGTGGGTTACAGCAGCCAGGATTTATTGATCACGGCAACCGATACCCATTTTGTACCCGGGGGTGTATTTCCGGCAACCATTTTTTCCATTAATCAACAGGACTACAAAAAAAACGTCACAGGAGCCTCCACTTTAACGGTGCTAAACGAAACCAATGCGATTTTACATTTAGCAAGCGGCCTGGCAGCAGGCACTTATAATGTAAATCTGTATACAGAAACGGAAGACGTTCAAGCTAAATTGATTATCACTAATCCTTAATATTATTAAAATCAAAAAAAAGGGACAGACGAATCCAGGATTCTAGCTGTCCCTTTTTTGATCCCGTCGATAATATCCTGTCAACTTAATAACCACCAAAGTCATGTCATCCTGATTTGCACCTTGATCCGCGAAGGTCTTGACATCGGATAAGATTAGCGATTGGAGGTCCTCAGCGGAAGCATTCATCGAAGCCCCGGCCTTCAGGATGAGTTCCAGCCTTTCAAACCCGTACATTTCCTCCATCGAATTCCGGACCTCGATAATGCCATCGGTGTACAACACAAAAGTGTCGTCCGGGCGGACAGGCATGGTTTCGATAAACGGTTTAATGTCCGAATCGACCCCGATAGGAAAGGAAGAGGAAGGTATCGTTTCAACCCGTCCTTCTTTGATCAAATATGGAGAGACATGTCCGGCGCTCGCATAGGTCAAAGTATCGGACTCCTTATCCACCAAGACGAGCCCTAACGTAACCAGCATGAAACTGGAATCGGAATACAGCACGCGGTTTAACTGCTTGATCATATCCGGCAGTGTATGGTTATGATAAGCTTCCGAACGAATCAATCCGATGACCTTGGACATGATTAACGCCGCGGGCAGCCCTTTGTCCGTTACATCTCCAATTACGAACAGTACACGCTTATCATCCAGGCGATCACATCGTAAAAAATCTCCGCCCACTTCCCTCGCTGCGGCCAAAAAAATGTGGATGTCTCAACCCCCTCCGGAAGCTTCTTCCGGTCAGGGAGCATTTGCTGCTGGATCTTGCCGGCAAGCTTAAGTTCCTCGTCCTTCTCATTGTAATAGTCTGATAATTCCTGGAACAAAGCCTTCTTCTCCATTTCCTTCGGCTCGGCGTCACTCAGCCAATGCACCAGCAGGAAGCTTATCAATAAGATACATAATGCGATCAAGTAAGTGATCTTGTAATTCCCGACCGAAGCGGGTACGACCACGGCATTCAGAATAAGTCCAACCCGGATGGAAAACAGATACAGGCCAAGCCCCAATCCCAGAAAAAAGAAACGGCCGTCCGCTGCTATCCAGGTCGCCAAGGCATAAAGCACAAAGACGTCAAGAAAGGCAAAACCTATCTGCATCGCGGTACTCCCCAAGAAAGCGGCAAAGAAGGAAGAAGAGAACGCATAGACCGTATAAGCCAGACCCAAGAACGCCATTCCGTAAATGACGGCACGAATGCCCTGCCGGTCCATTAAACGGCCAACAATGGGCAGGGCCAACAAATACACCAGCTTTTCATAATAATTCGGGATGGCTGGAAATTGGGCCAGGAACGGATTGACAACCTGGTACATGATGCCGCCCAGCAAACAAATAATAAAAAAATGAACAGGTAGAGCGGGATCGGATTGCTCCGGTGTTCTCTGGTTTCCTCTGAAGATTGATGTATGACAGGTCCGAGCTTATATATCCTTGGAATCGTGAGTAAAGCGATAACAAGCATGGTCGATCCCAGAAGCAGACCGGGGACAGGCGAGAATTGAGAAGCTTTAAAGGTATAGTTTACAACGGTGACCAGAACTCCATTGAAGGCGAATGCGAAGCCGAGACGGTTTCCGGGGATCATTTTCTTTAACAAATAAAGCCAGCTGAGGGACGGAAGCGAAGCGAACAGACCAATCCCGGCGAAGACGAGGCTCCATCCGCGTGAATGTACTCCTAATAAAGATAGATTGAGCAGCAGACACAGCAAAATACTGATGAAATTGATGGTAAGCAGCAGTTTCCAATCCGGCCTGGCCTTGTATAAGAGAACACCCCACAGGACAAAAGAAAGGGAATAACAGTTCAAAAAACAAGGAAGCCGTTTGAACCGGATCTTGGCCGGAATGCGCTGCAAGCTTAAACAACACCGGACCGAATAACGGCAGGGAAAGAACCCAGCCCTGAACGCCGGTCATAAATAACAATAATGGGATTGCTGCTCTCATGATGGGCCACCTTACCGGAAAATAATTGAATTCAAGTAAAGTTATTCAACATGAATAAAGAAATTCCTCTCCCAGGAGACATTATCCAGAACATTAACGGGAGTTTTACCCGCAAAAAAAAGATCCTACAGAGCGACAACAATCAGCAAAAGTGCTAATCTTCAAAAAAATTTTCTCTCTTTGCGTGTTTCTGGCTTCATTTTACCTCTTGGTACATCTAATCCCTTCTTTTTTGCGATAATTATCTACGATTATGGATAATCTCTCTTTCCTCTTTCTTTCATTCTCTGAGCCCTTGGATTTATCCGGGAAAAAAAAGAAAATGGACACATCAATCACCTCTAAGTGATTATTGTGTCCATTTTTTGATTATTCTATAACGAACTAACTATTAGATGCTGCGTATTTTTTTTGACAAACCGGTCATATGAGGGATCACGATCTGAAAGAACTGTAGGACTGTTCTTCACTTTACGCTCGATCAATTTCTGTGCGGCACGGCGTCTTTCTTTTCGTTGCTCATCAGTAGGCCGAGCAAAAGTAACATTCAACATACGTTTTCGCCTCCTTGCCTTTATCATACTACGTCTCCATTTGCTTGTCCATCCGCTATATCCGACTTCGTTTTCCGCTCTAGCAATATGCATATCCAATATGGTATGAACAACATTCAACATCACGATATCCGCTCCAGAAAACTCATATTCGGAACTTTCCAGATAAAGAATAAAGTATGGATCCTCTGTTTCTCCTACAGTCATCGGGACACAAATAGCATGACTGTTTGTATTTGTAAAAGGTTTAAGCGATTGAGGAGATGTATATGTATGATAGACCGATTCTTTGATAAATTGAGGAAGAAGATCATAATATTCTCGATTTAACTGTCCCGTGACAACCGGTACCAGCCCCGCATTAATTTGAATGTCCAGCTCTTTTTTTTCATAGAACAATTCGATCACATTCAGCACTTCCAGCAAAGCTGCATGACCATTTACAGTGTTTCCTGCCAACCACTGTTTTACAGACTGGTAAACCTCATCTGAAGCGATTAAATCAATAATTTGTAACCGTAGGATACCCAACTTTTTTGACATCATCAAATACTTCTTTCGCACTTTCTTTTATTTCTTCTATCTTTCGTTTGTATTCAAACCCGAAAATTTTCACTTGCTCCCAATTAGCAAAAGGCATACGGATTACAAAAAGAAAGCATACCTGCCAAAGCAAAAAAAATGCGCTGATGGAGATGAGCATAATATTCGCTTGTGATTGAAGCAGCGCTCTTTTAAGATCGTCAAAGGTCTTGATATCAAATTTGCCATTGGTGGGATCCATGATCACTTTCAAATTGCTAAAAAAACAGGTATACGACCATGAGGACGAAAGTGAACCACAAAAAAAATACTGAGTCCATTTCATAGCATTTTTTTGCAGCTGTTTTGAAGGATTCTTTTTTTTAAAAATTTCCACAGCAACAATCCCTAGTAAGAAGGCCAAAACAAAAAAACGAAATAAAATTGTATGATTGTATACGCCATGGCTGCACCCCTGCTATTATCATATACACAGGAGTATACCATTCTTTAAACAATTTAAAAGAATTCTTTATCTCCTTTATTACCGAATTGTTACCCGTTATGCTGAATATTTTTTTCAATACAAGGAAATGTAAAGAGCCACCTTACTGCTATAGGAATGTGGCTCTTCTCGTGCGACTATTTACTCCAAAATTCCTAGCTCCAGGTAATCATGCTTGCTCATAATTCCGTCCACCGGAAGCTTATGGGCTTTTTTTCAAATGCTTTAAGCGCGAGCTCCGTTCCAAGGTCGAAGTTTCCTCGGCATCTGCCTTTATAGTAGCCGGCGCTCCTGAGCCGGTTTTGAAGCAGCTGCACGTCTGCCCCGCTGTCTCCTCTTGCTAACCGGCGGATCTCCATATGCGGCTCTCCGAGCACATGGCCGAGAATGAAAACCGGGTCCCCACTTCCACCAGCTCATAGAGCTCTTCCACATGACGGTTCAACATCCGTATGCACCCATGGCTTGCGTCATGGCCGATCGAGTAAGGCCGGTTCGTCCCGTGGATACCATAGGTGCCCCAGGGCACGTTAAGTCCTATCCAGCGGGTGCCGAAGCCGGAGCCCCAATTTTTTTTATATTTGTTGATCACCTTCAGATCCCCAACTGGCGTCGGAGTATCGGGTTTACCCAGAGCGATGGGGTAAATTTTGTATTTGGCTCCATTTTTTTATATACGGTGAGCTTGTTTTTTTTAGCGGATCGACCTCAATGGCTATGCTCGGTTTCGGGATGTCCCGTGCTGACGGGTGTGCTTTTGACTCCACAGGCAGGATGAATAGGCACAATATAATTAGCAGGCAAACACTGGTCTTTTTTTTCATGCTTCATGCTGCTCCCAAGAGAAAATTTAGTCTTCGTTTAGTATCCCTCTAGTTCAGGTAATTATCGCTCGTATGCCACATTTTATCCAAGTAGGCTGGGCAGGAACCCTCCTATATGTCAGAACATAGGCTAAAAGGCAGGGAAGTGGAAAACGTTCGCGGGAATGCGGATGGCTTCTTGTTCCGAAATCGGCTTTACTCACGAAAAGCATGCAGGAGTGATAAACATGTATTACCCACCAGCCACGGTCTGCTTGATGAGCCTACGCGCGCCCGTGGAGCCGCATAGCGGGGGACCTCACACCCCGGAGGAACGTCCGCCGCAAGCCGAACATGTAGATTGGTCGTCCATGTATCCGGATGAGGTTATTCTCAGCGGTCCGGAGCGCAAGGAAGCAGCCCTTACGTTCGATGACGGTCCCGATGACGAATGGACACCGAAGGTGCTTGATGTGCTTGCCGGCTTCCATATAAAGGCGACGTTCTTTGTCGTTGGCCGCAGAAGCGAAAGAAATCCCGATGTGCTGCAGCGAATGGTGCGGGAAGGACATGTGATCGGCAACCACAGCTGGGACCATCCCAATCTGGTGAAGCTGACGACGCTGGAAATCCGTTCCCAGATTCAGCGGACTGACGATACGATATTCAAACTCACGGGAAAAAGCCTGCGCTCTTCCGTCCGCCTTATGGTGCACTAAGTGAAACGGTCGTTGCTGAAGCGGAAAGGGCGAAGAAAAAAAATAATATTATGGAACGTAGACAGCCTGGATTGGATGCAGCTGACCGCCAAGCAGGTTGCGACCAATATCCTGTCCCATACCCGTCCGGGTTCCATTATTCTAATGCACAGCGCAGGCGGCGTGGGCCAAAGCCTGCAGGATACGGTGGACGCCCTTCCGATCCTCTTACAAAGGCTTCGCAGCAGAGGGTATAAGCTGCGTACAGTGCCGCAGTTGTTGAATATTGCTAAAGACGAAAACACGTAACACAACTGTTCTCGTTTTATGATTTTTTTATGTAAAGGTATTTTCTCGCGCTTGTGGAATTAATATTCGTCTGACTGATTATCAAACGAAGGAGGCGAATATGGAGATGGAACGTACTATTTTGAATGTCGGGATCATTGGCCTTGGGGAAGTGGCGCAGGTGATTCACCTGCCTGTATTAAGCGCTATGCCGGAGCAATACAGAATCGCGGCCTTATGCGATATTTCGCCGAAGCTTGTCCGGTATATGGGAGAAAAATATGGCATTGCCAATCTCTATACCGAAGCTGCCGAGCTGGTGAAACAAGAGGATCTGGATGCAGTTTTTTTGTCCTGAACAGCGATGAATATCACGCAGAATGCGCTATCGCGGCGGCCGACTGCAGGAAGCACGTGCTCATAGAAAAGCCAATGTGCCTTACAGAGGCGGAAGCGGATGCCGTCATTGAAGCTCAGCAGAGAAACAACGTGAAAATGATGGTCGGTTATATGAGACGCTTTGCAGCATCGTTCGAGGAAGCGGTGAAGCAGATCGGCGGATTCGACCATATTGCGTATGCGAGAGTGAGAGATATTATCGGGCCCAACAGTTATTTTGTGAGGCCGACGAGTCATGTGGTGTCCTTTAACGACATACCGGAGGCGCTAAAAGAAGACAAAAGGCAGCGCGCGGAGCGAATGGTAAAGGAAGCGACAGGATTGGAAGCGGATTCACCTTACTTTAGCTTCTATCGATTCCTTTGCGGCTTGTCCAGCCACGACCTATCGGCTATGCGGGAAGCGATCGGGATGCCCAAAGGGGTTGTGGGGGCGAAGCTTTCGTCTAATCAAGGGAGCTTGTTTTTTCACGGCTATTTTTTGATTATGATAAATTTACTGTGACCTTTGAAACCGGTGTGGATGGCCAAGGACGTTTTGATGCGCATGTGGAGGTCTATTCGGGCACTAAATCCGTAAAGGTGCAGTATGACACGCCTTATATCCGCCATCTGCCGACCAAACTGTTCATCAACGAGACTGTGGGCGAAAGGTATACGGAGTCCGTCATTCGGCCGACTTTTACAGATCCTTATTCGCTTGAGCTTCGGTATTTTTATGATGTCATTGTGCAAGACCTTGTGCCGAAGACAGGACCGGAGGACTATAAAAAAACGATTTGGCCATTTTCAAGATGATTATCGAGGCGTTGAAGAGGTAAGCGATGTCATAGATTCGCCCGATGTGTGACTCTCCAGGTTGCAAGTTGCGGCGCTGCACGGCGCACGTTACGGCACTGTGCCAACTGGTTGCATTTCATACAATGGGGAGACGAGATAAATCGGCAATGAGAGTGCTCCGTTTCCATTGTTCTGTTGTACAAAATACAATCGAGCGGTTCCGCCGAAAAGTCTAATCGCAAGCCGGCTTTGGTCTTGGTTATATAAACTAAAAAAAAGACGTCTCCGGCTCTTAACCGGACACGTCTTTGCTGCGTTTGTTGCGCGTGCCGAGCCAGTACACAAAGTATAGAATGCCTGCGAGGAATAATGCAACCACGGCGTATACCCACCAAGGAATGGTGAAGGGGATGGGGTTTCGGCCGGTGGCGTCATGGAATTCTTTGAGCTCCTTGACTCCTATGGTAAAGCTGGCATCCTTCGAAATTTGTTGGGAGCCGTAAGCGGCATTCACTTTGGCATGGTAAGTGCCGGGAGCAAGCGTGTTGTCCCAGAAAATCGGATAAGCGATCTC
Organism: Paenibacillus sp. JCM 18996; assembly: GCA_001313085.1. The sequence goes on from BBFE01000003.1 coordinate 84,193, forward strand.
CGTCCGAGGCGCCATATTGAATGGGCCGAACTGGCCGTGCATGACGCTTTTTTCCCGAATCTGTCAGGACTTCATAGGTACCTTTATATTCTTTAGCTATTTGGGGGGCATCGTTGCTCATCTTGATGAACAGCTGGGACCCGGACGCGATGGATTGGACGCCGACTTTCCCCAACTCGGGTTTGGCTTCGAAAGATTTGGGCAGGTTCAATTGGACGGCGATAGCGATGACCAGCCGGTTATTCATTATAAAAGTGGCGTTTTTTGCTGTCAGGGTTGGCGGTACTGGTCGAGTTGGCCTGGTCCGAGCTGAACAGCAGCCCGCCGAGGTAGGTCCCGGTGTCGGTCTGTGGAACGCTGACGGTAACAGGGACTTTTTTTGGTGGAGCGGGGTTCTAAAGCAATACTGGAATCCGTGCTAAAAAATACCGCGAATGGCGAAGGAAGGGTCCGTAAAGCGGGTTTTCTCGCTGCCGTTATCCGGTGTATATTGAATGCCGCCGTACTCGGAAGTTAAAGCGTTAGCCGGAGTTACGTTCATGGTCAGCGGGCTCTCGGTTTCATTGGTAACATTAAAATAAATCGTTTGCTTGGCGTCGGGCGAGACGTTTAAGTTAAAATAGCCGGTTACGCTTGGCTTTGGTTGTCCGGGTATACGGGAGTGACGGTGAAAGGAGTGCCCAGCTTATTATCCTGCGCGTGAACGGCAGAAAGGCTGGTAGGAGCGGCTGCAAGCAGTAGAAAAAATAAGGATAGTTCTCAATAATGTACGTTTAATCATGGTTACCTCACTTATGTAAAAGATTGATAAAAAAATTCCCGATGCCATCAGACGGAAGGCACCGGGAGGCAGGAGCTTAAGGTCCTACGGAAAGTGTCCAGGTCAGTGCGGAAGTATATGGCGTTGCTGTTGAAGGATAATTTACGGAGTCCGTGTAAGTTGTTGCCGGGTTTAATGTTAAAGCAAGGGCGTTGCTTGGAAATTTGATCTGGTAGCCGCCCATTCCTTTGTTGGGATCGGCGCTGACAATCTTGACAGAGCTTCCATTATCAATGGCAGCTGTAGCGGGAGCGACCAGATTAGGAAGAGGAGAAGTGGTAATTTTCCCACCAGCGACAGCGGCTGCAATGATTGTGGAAGGAGCAGTTAAACTTAAAGATCCGAGCGGCAAAGTGCGTGCTGTTGTTCCGGGTTTAAAGCCGCTGGCAGGAGTGTCTTCGGTGAATTGTTTGGCTTCAACGGAGATTTTCCATCCCGCCCCGGTACCGGTCGCATCATAAGCAATAATTGGGTCAAGATCGGCTTTAATCGTTTGCTCGTCCCCTGACAGCGTCGTGTTGAAGTTAATATCACTAGGCACGGAGTAAAAGGCGAGCAGTCCGGGTGTTAATCCGCTTGTCCCTTGTTGGTGCCGGTTGGACTGAGCAGAGGGGTTGGAGCTGCGGTTGCGAGAGAACTCCCCATCAACGATACCAGTGCGGCTGCGATTCCCAATTTCCTGAGCTTGCTTTTCATTTGTTAATCCACCTTTCAAAATAATTGATAGAAAGATGGTCGGTTGCACCACTGGCTCCATCAAATTCTAGTGCCCAGAATAGCGAATTTGACTTCTACGCTCCCATATACGTCTCGACAATTATTATAAGATACAATTTGTATCATCACAATATGCGTGAAGGGTTTTTTTTGTAACGATTTTGTAATGGCGCACTGCTAATATGGTTAAAAAAAGCTGACAAGCATTGCGGAGCGACCAATAACATTTCTTACAAGGAGGGCCTTAGCATGGAGGATGGCAAATCAGTGATCTCCTTAGATATCCGGATGATCCTGCGTGAGCTTGGGTTGGATGGCTCATCCCAACGGATTGGGGATATTTTAACCCGTAAGCCTAATGCGGAGCGGATAAAAAAATGAGGCTGTAGAAAAAAAGTCACTACCTGAACAAGAATAGAGAGGACTGCAAATGCATTTACGGTGATAACGGATTTCTTCCGTTATTCTCAGATTTCCCGCTCCCCGCTTGACAATAACGCAATTCAATTCCTCTATTTTGGGCAAACAGACTATTTACCCATCCAAGCCAGCGTTTTTTGGCCATAAATAACTGCCGCTCAACCTTACCGAGGAACAGGAAGCCAACAGCCGCTGCGACCCCCTACCTCTTTCTTCCCACTGTCAGTGGTCCCCTAACCTTTTATTCCCATACTAGCGGCTGGAACCGCCTGCCTTGTTCTTCCCCCACTCCATAGCTTAAATTTGGGGAGCCTTAGGGTTTCCTTTTTTTATTGGACGGATCTTGCTCAGAGTTTTTTTAAGCTGGATGTTTAGACAACGATCAAAACGGTTTATTTTCTTGTAGAAGCAAAAGTTCCAACAATAAGCAACAATTACCGACAGGTTTTAATATTATTTTAATACAAAAAAAATATTTATTCATGTTAAAATACATCTTTGGAGGGGAGGACATACAAGTGGAAACGACCTTAGCTCCTTCAAGCCGGAAAATCCGCCCGCGGAAACGCCGGTTGAGAAGGTTTTTTTACAGTTATGATGATTTTGTTTACTGCAGGATTAGGCTTTCTATACTTTACCGGACCAGGGTCGGATATCCGTATGTTTCTGGCGGAAACGGTGATCACCACCCAGCACAGGCAGTGGGCCTGGCTTCTGGTGGGTACGGCCAAGCGTGATGAAATGATTCAAACTCTGCTAACCGATAACGATACAAAAGCAAAGGATCCGCTGAACACCAGCCTGATCAAGCTTGGCAAGCGCCACGCCGGGGAATTGGTAAAAGTGGAGGATATCTCCGGGAAGATGTGGCAGGGGAAGATGATGACTGTTTTCGATCCCAAAAGCATCCGTGTAGTGGTTCCAGCTAAACAGGGCGAGGGCGAGAAGATTACCGATATGGTGAAGCGGACAGGCGCAGTGGCGGGATTGAATGCCGGAGCTTCGATGATCCTCAAGGCCTGGGCAACGGGTTCGCACCGATCGGGATTGTGATGTCGAAGGCTAACGTGCTTTACAGCGATCTGGAGGCAGCACTCCTCAACATATAGTAGGTTTTGCCGAGGATGGTACTTTAATTATTGGTAAATATACCTTGATGAGCTGAGAAAGCTGAAAGTAAGCGAGGCAGTTTCGTTCTATCCCCGCGTGATTGTAAACGGGAAACCATTGATCACGAGCGGTGACGGGGGATGGGGAAGAGCGCCGCGCACGGCAGTCGGACAAAAAAGCGGACGGTACGGTTATCTTTATTGTAATCGATGGACGTCAGACAAGCAGTGTAGGGGCAACGCTCAAGGAAGTGCAGGACCTATTCCTGGAGCAGGGAGTGATCAATGCTGGATTCCTGGACGGGGGCGCTTCCTCCGAGCTGGTTGTGAACGATGAGCTGGTCACCCATCCTTCCAGTAAATACGGGGAACGCAGGCTGCCATCGGCATTTCTTGTGTTCGACCATCCGGAGAAAGTGGCTGTAACCAGCCCTTGGAAGGGCTTGTCTTACATCGATCCGGGCGGTCCTGAATCGCATCCTGAGTATCAGGCAGAGCTGCGCAAAAAAAGGAGGAGGCCCAGGCGAAGGCCGACACGAAGAGCTCTAAATCGGGTTCGCATTCCAATAATTCGGGCTCTTCCAATTCCGGTTCGTCTTCGGTATCCAGCAACTACGGTACCGCCCACAAATAAAGGTTATGGCAGCTGGGACGGATAGTCGAGGATCGACTTCCTAAAGGGTACCCGAAGCAGTCTGCATGGGAGACACTGAAGTGGAAAAGCACGTTCTGAGCGAATTTGCTGGCGTGTGAAAGATGATGGAAAGTGAGCGGATTTATTCCTTTATAATGAATGGCCAGGCCCTTGCTTTTAACCAGCAAGGGCCTTCTGCTGCGTTACTGGTAAATCCACCACACGATCGCTTATTGCTTCTTCAAACGATTGATTTCCAGGTGAACGATTTACGGACACTGATTTTCAAGCTTCGGACGAAAAAAACAATACCCATATAAAAAACAGATGTGATATAGTGAAAACAAACATAAACAAAAGGCGAAAACAAAAAACAAAACAAAGGTGGAAACGCGATGGCGGCAAATCTGTGGAGCAATGATAAAGCATCGATATGCGCGAGCGGGCTGGAGGAACTGGTCTACCGCTCAAATCTGCTCGGGACCGACCGGTCAGTGGCGAACTGGGGCGGAGGCAACACGTCGTTGAAGACGATGGTCCGGGATTTTCGCGGGCGTGATGTGGAGATCATGTGGGTCAAAGGCAGCGGCTCCGACCTGGGTACGATGAAGGCGGGACATTTTACGGCGTTAAGGATGGAGGATATCCGCCCTCTGATCGAGAGGGAGGGCATGTCGGACGAGGAGATGGTCGCGTATTTGAGCCACTGTATGATTGACATCAAGCATCCCCGCGCTTCGATTGAAACGCTGCTGCACGCTTTCCTGCCTTTCAAGCATGTGGACCATACCCATCCCGACGCGATTATCAGCTTATGCTGTGCCGACAACGGCAAGGAGCTCGCCAGCGAGATTTACGGGGACCGTTTCGTGTGGGTGCCTTACGTCCGCCCAGGATTTACTCTTTCCAAAATGATCGCAGAAGGCGTGCGCAGAAACCCCAAGGCGGAGCTTGTACTGATGGAAAAGCACGGGCTGGTCACTTGGGGAGAAACCTCGGAAGCCTGCTATCATCAAACATTATCCATTATCGGAGAAGCGGAAGCTTTTATTGAAGCGAGAGTGCAGGAAGCGAACCTGTTCGGCGGACCAAAAGTTGAAGCGCTTACAGAAGCAGACCGTCAAAACGCGGCGGCCGATATCATGCCCGTCATTCGTCAGGCGGTAAGCGACGGCAAGCGGATGATTCTGCCTTTGACGATGCGGAGGATGTGCTGCAGTTTGCAAACAGCTCTGACGCGGCCAGGCTCTCCCAGGTCGGAGCGGCCTGCCCGGACACCTGGTGCACACAAAAAATGACGCCGCTCTACGTCGAATGGGATCCGGCTTCCGGCGACATCGAAGGCTTGAAGCAAGCTTTGACTGAAGCATTGCCCGGTTCAAGGAAGAGTACAGGGAGTACTTCGAGCGCAACAGCAATCCCGGCGATGTGATAGGCGACACGGCGCCGCGAGTCATTCTTATCCCGGCGTCGGAATGATCAATACGGGCAAAAGCAAGTTCATGTCGTTAATCAGCGGGGCTTTGTACCACCGGGCGATTGCCGTAATGCGAGGTGCCGCCGCGCTGGGCCAATTCGTCTCCCTGAGCGAGAACGAGTCGTACAACGTGGAATATTGGCCGCTTGAGCTGTATAGCTAACGCTCGCTCCCGCGGAGGCCGAGTTCTCGCGCAAGGTGGCTCTTGTAACCGGCGGAGCGGGCGGCATCGGCAGTGCTACGATTAAGAGGCTGGTTGCGGAAGGAGCGCATGCGGTCATAGCCGACCTAAACCTTGAGGCGCGCAAAACCTGGCGGCCGAAATCAATGCTTCCTATGGCGAGGGCCGGGCGATTGCGGTACAAATGGACGTCACGAAGGAAGACGAAGTGATTGGCGCGTTCAAACAGGCGGCAATCGCCTATGGAGGCGTGGACATCGTGGTGAACAATGCGGGTTTGGCTACCTCGAGCCCTTTTGACCAAACTTCTTTGAACGAGTGGAACCTCAATATGAGCGTCCTGGCGACAGGGTATTTCCTCGTAGCCCGCGAAGCTTTCAAATTGATGAAAGTCCAAGGGACAGGAGGCAGCATGGTGTTCGTCGGCTCCAAAAAAATTCCGTCTACGCGGGCCGAAGCGCATCGGCTTACAGCACGGCCAAAGCGGCCGAAATCCACCTCGCCCGCTGTATCGCGGCGGAAGGCGGCGAGTACGGTATCCGCGTCAACTCCGTGCTGCCGGATGCGGTGCTTCAGGGCTCTGCAATCTGGAGTTCCAACTGGCGAAACGAGCGTGCGGCGGCTTACGGAATTGAGCCGGATCAGCTAGAAGAGTATTATCGCAAAAGAACGACGCTGCTCGTCAACATCTATCCTGCGGATATCGCGGAATCGATTGCCTTTTTTCGCTTCATCCAAAGCGGATAAAACGACCGGGTGCATGATCACCGTAGACGGCGGCGTTCCAGCCGCATTCACAAGATAGCAAGAGGCAGACGAAAAAAATCGAACAGAAGAGGTGCCCGTTATGAGCGATCGCGCATATTCGTTGTTTGAAGAGCAGCAAAAGAACCGCGGAGTGAACCTGGAGCAAGTAAAAGAACGGCTCAAAGCTTTGAAGATTGAAACTCCTTCCTGGGGCTACGGGGATTCGGGAACGAGATTCAAAGTGTTCAAAAAAAAGCAGGCGTACCGCGGGATCCCTACGAAAAAAATTCGAAGACGCCGCCGTGGTGCACAGGCTGACAGGGGCTTGTCCGTCCGTCGCCATCCATATCCCTTGGGATAAGGTGGACGATTACGCCAAGTTGAAAAGTCACGCCGAAGAGCTCGGAGTCGGCATCGGGGCGATTAACCCGAACCTTTTCCAGGAGGATGAGTATATGTTCGGCAGCGTCACCAATTCGGATGCGGATATCCGTCGGAAAGCCACGAATCATCTTCTGGAGTGCGTGGAAATCGCCAAAACCGTCGGCTCCCGCGATCTCAGCCTCTGGTTTGCCGACGGTACTAATTACCCGGGCCAGGCCAATATCCGCAAACGGATCCAGTGGATGTACGAAAGCCTGAGCGAAATGTATGGTGCCATGACTCCGGACATGCGGATGCTGATCGAGTACAAGTTTTTTTGAACCGGCATTTTATCATACCGATCTGGCGGATTGGGGCATGGCTTTTAACATGGCTAATAAATTGGGGGATCAGGCGCAGGTACTGGTAGACACCGGCCACCATGCGCAGGGCGCCAACATTGAGCATATCGTCGCCTATCTCATCAACGAGGGCAAATTGGGCGGGTTCCACTTCAACTCCCGGAAATACGCGGACGACGACATGATTGTCGGTACCGCCAACCTTATGAGCTGTTCCTTATTTTCTATCAGATTCTCGAAGCCGCCCAGGACAGCAGTGCCAATGTTCGCAGAACCGCCGAAGGGATCGCTTACATGATTGACCAAAGCCATAATATCGAGCCCAAAATCCCGGCCATGATCCGCTCCGTGCTCAATGTGCAGACTCAATATGCCAAAGCGCTGCTGATCAGCCATGACGAAGTGAGAGAAGTGCAGGAGAAGCAGGATGTAATGGCGGCTGAGGACGCAGTGCGAAAAGCTTTCGAATTCGATGTCACTCCTCTGCTGGCCGTGGTAAGGGAAGAGCTTGGCGTGCCGGCCGATCCGATGAAAGCCTTCCTTGAAAGCGGATACACCGAAAAAAATCGCCTCCCGCGGCGTAGGCGGTGCTTCCTGGTGAGCGAAGCGGTTCTGGCCATCGATCTCGGCGCAAGCAGCGGCAGAGGCATCGTGGGACAGCTGCAGAACGGCGGACTGACACTGGATGAAATCCATCGTTTTGCCAATGACCCGGTGCAGGTGGGCGACCGTCTGCATTGGGATATCCTCAGGCTGTACCACGAAATCAAGCAGGCCATTCTCATCGCGAAGCAAAAAAGGGTACACTATAGTAAGCATGGCCATCGATTCCTGGGCTGTGGATTTCGGCTTGATCGGCCCTTCCGGCGAGCTGCTCGGCAATCCGTACCATTACAGGGATCACCATACGGACGGCATTATGAGCGAAGTGTTCGCGAAGATTCCTCAGGAAGAGATTTTTTTCCCGGACCGGTATCCAGTTTCTTCAGTTCAATACTTTATTTCAGCTCTATGCCTTGAAAAAAAGCAGGCTCTCCGCTGCTTGGTCAGGCTGACGCTCTCTTGATGATTCCCGATTTGCTGAGATATTTTCTGACCGGCGAGAAAATCACGGAGTACACGAACGCGACAACGACCCAGCTGCTGAACGCAAGTACTAAGGACTGGGATACGGCGCTGTTAAACGGGCTTGGTCTGCCGACGCATCTGCTGCTGCCGCCCTCCCCTCCGGCCAAATCTTCGGCACCCTTCAGCCGTCGGTCTGCGAGGAACTGAACGTCGAGCCTTTTCCGGTGATAGGCATCGGCGAACATGACACGGCTTCCGCTGTAGCGGCGGTTCCTGCAGACGGAGAGTCATTTGCCTACATCTGCTGCGGCACGTGGTCCTTGCTCGGCACCGAGCTGAGAGAGCCCGTGCTCACGAGGCAGGCTATGGAATGGAATTTTACGAACGAAGGCGGAGTGGAGGGGACTTACCGTCTGTTGAAGAATATTATGGGTCTGTGGCTCATACAAGAGTCCGCCAGGAACTGGATAAAGGAAGGCAGGCAGCGCACGTTTGCCGAGCTGGTCGGGCTGGCACTGGAAGCGCGGCCTTTCCGCAGCCTGGTCGACCCGGACGATGCTTCCTTCCTGAATCCGCCCCATATGCCGGAGGCGATAAGGCGGTACTGCGCAGCCTCAGGCCAGCCTGTGCCCGAGACCGAAGGCGAAATCATCCGCTGTGCGATGGAAAGCCTGGCTCTCAAGTACCGCTATACCCTTGAAAAAAGCCGAATTGCTCGCCGGAGCTTCTTTCAACGCAGTGCACATGGTGGGCGGCGGAATCAACAACACGGCGTTATGCCAATTTACGGCGAACGCTACCGGCAAGAGGGTCATTGCGGGACCGGCGGAGGCGAGCGCGATCGGCAATCTGCTGATGCAGTACAGAACCCTTGGGAAGCTGCGGTCTCTGCAGGAAGCTCGGGCGCTGATCAGGCAGTCCTTCCCTGTCACAGTTTACGAGCCTCAGGAGCGGGAAATATGGAGCGGAGTGTATTCGGAGTTTGAGAAGCTTTTATAAATAGTGGGTGAGTCTTTATGCTGGTAGCAGAACGTCTTCAGAAGATCGTCGACACCGTCAACGAAAAAAGGTAGCATACGCGTCACAGACCTCAGCGCATTGTGCAATGTGACCGAGGAAACGATCCGCAGGGATCTCGACAAGCTCGAAAAGGAGGGCAAGCTTCTCCGCAGCCACGGAGGGGCGGTCTCCATCAAGGAAACGTTGGCCGAGACTCCCTATACGATCAGGGAAGTCACCAACATGCGGGAAAAGCAGGCGATAGCTGTAGAAGCGGTGAAGCATATCCTTCCCATGGACACTATCGCGCTCGACGCCAGCTCCACGGCATGGTATATGGCTAAATTGCTGCCTGATATTCCGGTCACTGTGCTGACCAATTCCGTCAAAGTCGCTTTGGAGCTTAGCCCCAAAGAGAACATCAAGGTCATCTCCACCGGCGGCGTACTCAGTGCCAAATCGCTGTCTTACGTCGGCTTGGCCGAGCGGGCGCTGGACAGCTACCATGTGCACAAAGCCTTCATCTCCGGCAAGGGCGCCCATCCGCAGCGCGGAATCAGCGAAACGAACGAGCTGCAGGCGGCTTTGAAGCGCAAAATGCTGTCCATTGCAGATGAAACCTACCTGCTGCTGGATTCAAGCAAATTCGGAATGCAGGCTTTGGCGCAGGCCGCTTCCTGGGAGGCCATCCACCATGTCATCACAGATGCCGGCACAGGGCCTGAATGGATCCGGCAGCTGCAGGAAAATAATGTGTCCGTCACAGTCGCCGGGGATTGAACGGCGCCGGCTCATACACGGTCTTCGCTCAAGCGGAGGCCGTGTTGGTTTCTTTTGCGCTAATTCAGCCCGGCCATGGACACAACGTTATGTGACCTGCAATGATAGACTTAACGACGAATGAGGTGTCTGAGAATGGAAGAGCAGCGCCGGCGATGATTTTTTTCATTCGCCTGGCAGCGGCTTAATGTTGGGAGTCGTCGCCAATGGCCTCAAATTCAGCTGATAGCGACGTCGATCATCATCCCGCTCCATTTGCGCGACCATTCTTCTTTATCCGTCGGTTTGGAAAAAAAAGCGGTCAATGACCGGTCCCCCCAGCTTGAACGGATCCGCCCCCCAGCGCTGCAATTTTTTTTGCAGCAGCTTCACCGTCTGCTCTTTCAGATAGGCCTGGATCTTGTTATCCATATCCGCGATTTCACTGGCATCCTCCAGATTTTTTATCCCCCCGGTATTCCTCGATTCTCCCTTTCAACTCCACTCTAATGGCAAGCGACGAATTTTTTTTGTCCAAGGTAATATGGGGGTTCGCGTGGATATGGCCCAAACCGACGGATAATTCCGGTATAGGGAAATTTTTTAAGATAGTGGAGGTTGTCGACGAGCTGGAATATTTGATCTTCCATACCGCGGAGAACTCCAACCAATTTGTCGCGCCTGAACACACCCGTCCCTTCGTACTTGAAACGGTCTTTGTCCACTCTGAACACTGGCATAACAGGGTCCGAAACCGGGGAGTACAGCCTTTTCACAAATTGATGCAAATTGACTACGGTGAGTTCCCCTTGATTTTTTTTCCTCGTAATGTTTGAACATGCGGTAAAGAAAATAATCGACATTGGGCTGGCTGTCCAGCTCGTTGCGGATATACTCTTCGAAATTTCCTTTGAAGATCACAAGATAGAGACGCTGGGAAATATTAGGATCGGCCATAACCGTATTGATCAGCGTACTGACGCCTTTTCTCGCAAGCCCTTCGCTGATGAACAGCATGCGCAGCTGTCCGGTTTTCACTTCACGGTAATAGGATAAATTGAAAGCCTTGTGTGCCTCCCTCTGCAGATCGACCTTGTGGGTGAGCATTTGCTTATTTTCTTTAATCAAAGGAGGGATCAGGGTGCTCACTTTTAAGCGTCCGTCTCCGGCTTCTTCGATCGACCAGAAAATGACCGGAGCGATTTCTTCAATCCTGTTGTTTTCCACAAGCGGGCCGCATCCCGAAATAAGCATAACCCCGCATAAAATGATCGACAGCGCAGCTGCTTTGAACCGGTTCATTCCGCATCATGCCCCTTCCGTTTGATCGCCGCAAATAGGATTGCCGGTACGAGAGAATAGGTGAGCGCCCCAAGGATAACCTGCACGGACGGCCAGATATTTTGGTTCGGTGCTGCTTTCCAGAAGGTTTGATTGACGATTATGGTACACACAAGGATGATGGTGAAGCTTGCCGCAAAACCGGCCCGTGTGGCTGGTTTATCCCTTTTTTTTAAACAGGATGCGGATCGCCCCGTAAAAGAACAGCAGGAACAGGCCAATGGCCCAGGCATAATAAAATAACTGGACTGAGATCATGATGATATCGATCCGGTCCAGAATCGGCGACTGCAGATAACGGACCATATTCACCACCGGATAGCTGCTTTGGTTCAAGTAATTGGAACCGAAGAACAGGATCGACGCTATGAACAAAAGCAAATATTCAAAAAACAGACATCGCATTGGCAATCGTCAAATATTTCAGCAGCTTCTTCTGCGGGGCCAGCCAGCTGCCCAAAACGATCAAATATTCAGGTCCCGACAAGGATGCCCATACCAGGAGCATACCCTGCCAGGATGACCGCGCCCATTCTGTCGGTACGAGCGGGTATAAGTCATGCAGATGGGCGTCCGGCGGTAAGAAAAAAATCGAAAATAAAACGCAATGACCCAAAATCCGCCTAAAAAAACGCGATTACGACAAACCGCATTGTTTTTTTCCATTCCTTTGGAAGCCATGTAGCCGCTGATCAGTAAAGTGTACAGAACCAACGAGTTTCTGTTCATCCAGGGAAAGATAAATTGATGGACAATTTCCACGTAACCGAGGGTAATCACGCTGATTTTAACAAGAATCAGAGCGATACCGGCCATGGCGGCAAAACGTACCGTCCGTTCACCGAAAAGCTTCACAAAGCCCTCATATCCCTGAGAGGCATATTCCGTGCTAAACCACTTGGACAGCATCCACAGATTGACCTGAGACAAGATCCCGAGCGCAATAATTCCCCAAACCATGTAAGAATGGACGAGGTATGCGGGCAGGACCAGAACAAAAAAAAGCAGCTGCAGCCGGTTTACCATCAGCATGGCGTATACGCCGCCAAAAGTAGCCGTTCTATCAAATAACGGGAATGCTTTCACGCTGTCATCTCCTTCGGCTGTATCTCCACTTCTTTAGAGGGCGCAAAAAAAATTCCGGCCGGTTTTTTCATGTTGGTCAAAGGGGCCCTTATGAAAAGGTCTTTCCAATCGTGGATGTGAAGCGGCGTCACGGGCACGAAGTAAGGCTGCTTCAGGGAAGAAAGGCCGTTCAAATGGATGAGACCGCCACGAACCCCAGGAAGATTCCCAGCATTCCCAGAAGGGATGATAGTACCAGGAGAAAAAAACTGGACCAACGTGTTCGCTCTCGTCATCATATAATTGGGCACCAGGAATGAGGCAATGGCGGCAATGCCGACAAGGACAATCAGCACTTTGCTCGCGAAACCGGCTGCGACCGCGGCCTGCCCTATAACGATACCGCCGATGACCCCGAGGGTTTGCCCGGATTTGGTCGGCATGCGAAGGCTTGCTTCTTTGATGATTTCCAGGGTGATCAGCATCAGCGCGGCTTCCCAGAACGGAGAAAAGGGCAGTCTGCTTCGGGACTCCAAAAGAACAAAAAAGATGCTGCAGCGGGATCATTTGATAATGATGCGACGTGAGCGCCACATAAAGAGGATGAGTGTCATCGAAATAAAAAAAACCGAGATATCGGATAATCCGTAAGGCACTGGCGACGATCCATCGGTTAATGTAATCCTCCGGCGAAACGAAAAGGTCGAAAAAAAGGTGGTGGGAGCGACCAGCGCGAACGGCGTATTGTCCACCAGGATCGTAAGCTTGCCGATACCGAGGTAATAAGCGACGGCGTCAGGCCGATCGGTTTGTTGAAACTGAGGAAAGACGCTATGGGTATGCTCCTCTAAAAAAAAGCGGCAAGCTGGGAGGATTCGAGAATGAGGTCAAAGTCTACTTCGGCAATCTTGTTCCTAGCAATTTCCACGATATCCGGATTGGTCAATCCCTCGATGTACATTAAGACAACCGATGTTTTGGTAAGGGTACCCGCCGTAAACTTTTCGGTTTTGAGCGCAGCCAAAGGAAGCCGCCTGCGCAGCAGAGTGATGTTCTTGTCTATTTGCTCGCTGAAGCTGTCCTTCGGTCCGTACAGGATCGTCTCCGTTTCGGATGATTCGATGGCGCGGCCCAAGGGGTTCTCAAGAGGGATGGCCCACCACTGGCTGCGTGCCGTGTCGTTCAGGACTACGGATCCCTGCAGCAGCTCGGTGATGGCCTGCTCCAATGTCGTGATCTCCGATATTTTGGACGTGAGCAAGCTTTCATACACCGTGTCCCGGGACAGACGGCTCAGCGGTTCGATAATGAATTGGTCCAGGCGCTTCCGGTCGATCAGCGAGCTGATGTACAGCAGTGTAACCTTTTGCTCATTGTATGTGGGCCGTTCAATGATCTCCGCATCCTGCATGCCCGCTGTAAAATGTTTCAGGGCCTCCAGCGTGATAGGCGATTGCAGCGAATATTGAGACTCTTTGTGCTCACGGTCGATCCCGTTTCTGACCTTTTTTCCACAGCATGGCATTCATCACCTGAAATGATTATTTGGATGTACAGGGAGTTATTATGAACCATTTGTGCCGATATCAACCAAATTTTTAGGCTGATAATTGTAAAATGTCAGGAGTGGACGCTCCCATATTGTGGATGGGCTCTGACCACCCGCGGTGCAGCACCGCAACGGTGGAGGATCGCGGCTTGTACGACGTGTCTAACTTAACCCGAGGTAACTATCTTGCGGAGCAACTTGCTGTGTTGTAGGATTTATTTGTTCATACTTTTCTATAATACAAGGAGGTTCACCATGCCTTATCAAGCGGACAAGTCCCGTTACAGTACGATGAAGTACAATCGCTGCGGCCGTTCGGGCGTCAAGCTGCCGGCGATTTCATTGGGGTTGTGGCATAATTTCGGAGGTGTGGATACATACGAGAACGGCAGGGCGATGCTGCTCAAAGCTTTTGACCTGGGAATTACGCATTTTGACTTGGCCAATAACTACGGTCCGCCTGCGGGTTCCGCGGAAGAGATGTTCGGACGTATGATGAAGACGGATTTGGCCGCTTACCGGGACGAACTTATCATTTCCTCCAAAGCCGGCTACTACATGTGGCAAGGGCCTTACGGCGAATGGGGTTCCCGCAAAAAATCTGATGGCGAGCTGCGACCAGAGCTTGAAGCGGATGGGGGTGGACTATGTCGATATTTTCTATTCGCACCGATTTGACCGGAGACGCCTTTGGAAGAAACGATGGGGGCGCTGGATTCAATCGTGCGTCAAGGGAAAGCGCTTTATGTCGGCATCTCCAGCTATAACGCGGAGCAAACGGCTGAAGCCGTGCGGATTCTGAAGGAGCTTGGAACGCCGCTTTTGATTCATCAGCCTTCTTATTCCATGCTCAACCGTTGGGTGGAAGACGGCCTGCAGGATGTCCTGGCGGAAAATGGCGTGGGAAGCATCGCTTTCTGTCCGCTGGCTCAGGGGCTGCTCACGGGCAAATATCTGAAGGGCATCCCCGAGGATTCCAGAGCGGCAAGCTCGACCGGCTTCCTGAAAGAGAAGGATGTGACGGAAGAAAAGGTCGCGAAGGTTCGCCAGCTGAACGAAATCGCATCCGAACGCGGCCAAAGCCTGGCGCAAATGGCTCTGGCCTGGGTGCTGCGCGAGGGCCGCATCACTTCCGCCTTATCGGCGCAAGCCGCGTCAGCCAGATCGAAGAGAATGTAGCGGCGCTTAGCAACCTCGATTTTAGCAGGGCAGAGCTGGATCGGATCGATGAGATTTTGAGATAGCGGTACGTCGGTACGTTAGTATTGGCGGCGCGAGATGATAGCGGAACGGGAGTACGCTATTCTTCTCCCCGCTGGAATTAGATGAGCTCTGTGAAGGGTAACTGTCCTTTTATCCATGACAGATTGCATTTAATGCCGTCCATTATGACAGCGGTTCTTACTTGACGTATTCAGCCATTACAATATTTCAATATACCCTTCTGTTCCATGCACGCGAATTCGTTGACCGTCTTTGATCAGATTGGTAGCATTTTCCACCCCGACAACTGCTGGTAAGCCATATTCACGCGCGATAACTGCTCCATGGGTCATCAGTCCACCAACTTCGGTGACTAGCCCTTTTATGGATACAAACAATGGTGTCCAGCTAGGTCAGTAAAGGAGGTGACTAATATATCTCCATCTTCTAGATCAGCATCTTCCATGTTTAAGATGACACGTGCTCGTCCCTCTATAACCCCGGAAGACACAGGTAGACCAACAATAGCTTCGGCTGGGAGATTTTCTCGTTTGTACTCACCGGCAATGATTTCACCATCAGTGGTGATAACGCGTGGGGGAGTTAGTTTTTTCATATAATTTGTACTTGTCTTTTCTGTTGCTAATGATCTGATAATCCAGTTTATTTGTACGTACGACTTCGCGAAGTTCTTCAAAAGTGAGATAGTATATATCTTCTGTTTCATGAATAACATTGGCTTGTACGAGTTGTTCGGCTTCTTTCAGTAAAGCCTGTTTATAAACGAAGTAGCGATTAACCATGCCATATTTTGGATATTCACGATAACCGATGAAATTCCGGATCAGGCTGATCATTCGTTTTGTCTCTTTGGCTTTTTTGTTCACCATCCGGTAATTGCTTCAATCGATCTAATAACTCTTGTTCTTTTTTTCAAAGCTTCCTGTCGCCCTTGCTCAAATTTCCGATTGCTAGCATTAGGCTCAAAGTTTTTTTGATGTTACTGAGAATTATGGGGACAAGTGTAGTTGGTTTTTTCGCTCCAACGAGTTTTTTTTGTAATATCGATTTCTCCGGCACATCGCATTCCGTATTTGTTGAGATAAGCATAGATAGCGTCTTGGGCTTTCTGTCCGCCATCAAACTTAACCAGTTCATCCAAAAAAAAGTTATCATCTTTTACATGCTGTATATAATCAATTACTTCCCGATAAGGCGAATCACATCTGCGACATCCAATAGCGCCAGACCCATCTCCGAAGTAATATTGTTAGGTACTGATTGAGAAAGCGTATCGGCTACGTTTTTTTTCACCTAACCACATCTCCATTTTTTTTCATTGATCCACGCCGAAGCATTTATGGCAGCCATAAACACAGCCGAACTTTGTGGATCAAATAAAATCTTCTTTAATTGTTGGATATCTTCTAGAATAAAATCGAATAAATCCGATCCTGATTTCGTTTGGATGTTATGTTTTAACTGTTCTATCGATACTTGACTTCTCTTAATCAAATCGGAAACGATTGACGGATCGTTTTCAATTTGTGCCAGCATATCTGTATTGCTTCTGCTGGGACTCGGTGCTTTCTTATCAATTGGTAACGATTTTATAAAATCTCCTCGCTCTATTATGGTCGTAAGCGCATCTTTCATGAGCGGATCGTGTTGTCCCATGGCATTTAATAAAATTACTCTGCCGTCAGGCGAAACCAGACTATGGGTGACATCAACAAACAACCTTCCACCGGCTTTACGCATGGGTGCAGGAGTTATTAACAGGAAAAAAAGACAATCCCAGCGGCTTCATGGCATCAGTCATCATTTGTTGATGACCAACAGATATATAGACGTGATTTTCTTGATCATTCGCTTCAGGGATGGGGTATAAAGTCGTGATTGGACGACTCTGGACAATGTAAAAAAGTATTATCAACCAAACACCATTCGATATCTTGTGGGCAACCAAAATAAGCTTCGATCTGTCTTCCGATGCGTGCCAATTGTAAAATTTGTTGTTCAGTAAGTGTTTGAGTTTTTTTGCCGATCGGGATCGATCTGCTGTGTTTCTGTTCCGCCTTCTTTTCGTCCATAGACAGCCAATTTTTTTTGGTTGCTATCCTCTTATCGACGATTTGCCCTTCTTGTACTTTATAACAATCGGCAGATACCAAGCCGGAGACCAGCGCTTCTCCAAGTCCAAAACCGGCATCGATGGATAGCAGCTTTCGGTTGGAGGTAATAGGATCGGCGGTGAATAAAATCCCTGAAGCCTGCGGGAAAACCATCCTTTGAACGATAACGGCTAAATAAACGTGACTGTGGTCAAATCCGTTTTGCATACGTAGATGACCGCACGGTCCGTAAACAGGGAAGCCCAACATTTGCTCATATGCTGCAAGATTGCTTCTTTGCCGATGATATTTAAATAGGTGTCTTGTTGACCGGCGAAAGAAGCATGCGGCAAATCTTCAGCAGTCGCACTGGAACGCACTGCATAAGCATGTTCCTCGCCAAACTGGGAGAGATAGTGAGCAACTGCTTTCACAACATCGGAAGGAATTTCTACTTCCATAATGATTTGTCGAATCTTCCTGCTGATTTCACCAATTTGATCTCGATCTTCTACTTTCAGCATGGTTAGTCGATTCAACAAAGCATGATACGTTTCGTTTTGTTCGATGGCTTTTTGATATCCTACTGTTGTAACACAAAATCCTTCTGGTACTTGTATTCCTTGAATTTTTTTGATAATTCCCCTAAATTAAACCCTTTTCCGCCAACGAGCAAAAGCTGCGTTTTTTTTCCATTTCCTGAAAACCGAGAACCAGAGAACTCATTCAATATCTCTCCTAACCATTAAATTAAGAAAAAAACATTTGACAAGAGTTTACCCGGCATGGTACAATTTAAGTGTAAGATGCAATAGTTATAACTGTAGAACTTGGTGTAGTCGTAATCTGATTATATCATCGTGTCTGTTTATGTGCAATATAAAATAAACTGGTAAAACTGACCAGGTTCTTTTTTTTGATTTTCCACTGCCATTAGTCACATCGAAAAACCTAGTTCAGACCGACTCCGTCACTGCATAGTCACCTTGCGGTTCTATGCAGCCTAAGGAAATCCTGAAGTTGCGTTGGGTTCTTATTGAACTCCCTCGGTACGATTCATTTTTTCTCACGCAATGCTCACTTATTCGCAGGATTTCACCCATGTTAAGTGGGAAGGAATATGTGAACAGAGACTCAGACATAGACCCTTGGCAACATGAAGGCGCACTGAAATAGAGGGGGATGTTAATGACCCATATATTTCCATATACTGCACGTATTCTCCACGTCACCCTTGGAGGTTTTCACTCCCATGTCTCAACGGGTCTTCGCCCTCTCATTCCTTCGTTACACCTTTCCAAGGGGTGGAGGCCGGTCTTGCTATCTTTACGGGTCGGTGCCCTTTAGTTCAATACACCCGGTACTCCGTGCTTTCTTTGAAATCCTGCGAAGAAAGCCAAGGAAAATGCTTACACCCACCACCCGATAATGCTTCCGTGGAACACTGCCAAAGCAGAAAAAAAAGAGGAATTGTAAGAATCAGACAGAGAAATGGGCGAAAAAGTTGATATATTACCAATCTTTGGGCTCTATCCAACCCCATTCAACCTTGAAAAAAAATGACTATAATCTTTATTACACTAGTGATAGATAAGAAGACTTGAGTTTGCCGGGTGGAGCCATCAAAAGATGGTCAAGACCACGCTGCTGCCTGATTAGACTGAGAGGAGTGTGACTCGGAATATGAAAAGGAGAGCGTACAGCCGTAAGATTCGTCGTCTTATCCGTTCCGGAATCTATTTAAGGCCTGCCCTCAATTGGCGTCCGCGAGCTTCATGACTGGCGATAGACACGGCAATGATAGACACAATAGAAAAGAGGCTATCTTTCAAGCAGATTTGTTGTGCGGAAAGAGCAGCCTCTTTTTTTTCAGATTTCACACAAATTTACTGATTATTTTCTGCAGCTGATCTCGTTTAATGGGCTTGCTGATGTAATCGTCCATGCCGGCGGACAGGTATTCTTCCCTGTCGCTTTCAAAAGCGTTTGCGGTGACGGCGATAATTTTGGGACGCGTATCTTCCGGTATCGTCTCGCGGATGATTCTGGTTGCTTCCATCCCGTCCATCACGGGCATTTGAATATCCATGAAGATCAGGTCATATGGCTTCCGTTTCAAACACTCTAAAACTTCGATCCCCGTGCCCGCGATATCGGCGGTATAACCGGATTTCTCCAGCATTTTCAGCAGCACCTTCTGGTTGATCTCGTTATCTTCCCCAATCAATATACGAACGGAACAAGCCCCTCTATCCTCCTGTACGGCGGTCGAATTCCCGGCATGACTGCTGTGGCAAGGTCGGCCGTAACCATGATAGTGAAAGCGAAATCAGCCCCTTCCCGTCCGGAATTCTCAAGCCATATCTCTCCGCCCATGAGCTGAACGAGTTTTTTTTGCAGATGGCCAGCCCCAGTCCGGTCCCGCCGTATTTGCGTGTATTGGATGAATCCAGTTGGGAAAAGGCTCGAACAGCTGACCCAGCTTCTCTTTGGGGATGCCGATTCCGGTGTCTCTGACATTAAATTTCAGCTTTAGCCCATCTTCCTTCTGATCCAGCAGCCCGATCGACACCCTTACGCTGCCTGAAGGAGTGAATTTGATCGCGTTTCCCACCAAATTCATCAGCACCTGCCTTAACCGCGTATGGTCGCCAACAACGACAGCAGGTATTTGCGGATCGACGGAGGAGCTTATGTCCAGCTTTTTTTTTCTGGGCGGAAACCGAGTGGACATCGAAGGTTTCCTCTATGCATGCTTTTAAGTCAAAAGGCTCAGCTTCCAATTCGACTTTGCCCGACTCGATTTTGGAAAAATCCAGAATATCGTTGATGATGGAAAGCAGTGCATTCTCACTTTTCACGATATAATCGACATATTCTTTTTTTGCTCGGAAGTTAGATTGGTGTCTTTAAGCACATGGGTGAGACCGACAATGCCGTTCAGCGGCGTCCGGATTTCATGGCTCATCATGGCGAGAAAGTCGCTTTTCGCTCTGGTGGCGGCCTCCGCTTTTTTCCTTGGCATCGATCAATTCCTGTTCGGCATTCTTACGTTCTGTTATATTTCTCACGAAAGCGCTGAATATATAGCCGTCGCCCCATTGAATGGGAGTTACAGTCAATTCAACCGGAAAAAAACATGGCCATCCCGATGAAGCGCTGACAGTTCAAGCCGTTTGTTCAGTATCTTTCCCTGCCCGGTCGCCATAAAACGCTGCAGTCCGAGTTTGTGCGGCCCGCGGTAGCTTGGCGGAATGATCAAATCGGCCAGATCTCTGCCGACCGCTTCACTTTTCGGCCAACCGAATTCGATTTCCGCCCGGGGATTCCATTCCGTCACTCTTCCTGTGGAGTCCATTACAATCACTGCGTCGAGCGCATGGTCCGTTACAGCCAGGTACCTCTTCTGCATGTCTCGCAGGGTCGTCTGCGATTGATTGCGTCCTTCGATATCCTGCAGCAGAAGCCAAAAGCCGACGACGCTGTTCCGGTTGTCGCGGATGGCTGATGCTGAGACGGATAACGGGACGGATTCCCCGTAACGGTTGATCAATTGAGTATCCGAGTAAGGTAAATAGTCGGCGCCGCGGGCGGTCAACGGCTCCAAATTGTAATTCGGCAAAATAAGTTGCAGCGGCTCGCCTATCAGCTCTTCCTCCGTGTATTGCAAAAAAAGTTGAAAATGGATTTATTGACATTGCGGATGACAAGCTCAGGCGAGAGGAAAATGGTGATATCTCCCAGGAAATTGATGCTGCCGCTCAATTTGCTCACTCTTTCTGTGATTGGACATTGTTTCTATTATACAGCTAATTTATCTTGGGAAAAAAAAGGACTTCAATCATGTATACTTTATTTAACCTGAACTTGTCAATAAAAGTAGAGAGAGAGGATGTTCCATGCATTACAAACCAATAGATCATCACTCTTTATTTGAGCACGCGTACACATTTTCTCCTGCCGGTATAGCTTTAGTGTCAATGGACGGCAGCTGGCTTAAGGTCAATCCGGCGTTATGCAAAATATTAGGCTATTCGCAAGAGGAATTAACTGGGTTAAGATTTCAGGATGTGACTCATCCGGACGATTTGACGGCAAGCAATCAGAACCTTGAGAAATTGCTGGACGGACATTCTTCGACTTATGAAACGGAAAAGCGTTATATCCGCAAAAAAACGGCGACAACATTTGGGTGGCGCTTCATTGTTCTTTAGTCCGTGACGAGGCGAGCGGTGACCCGCTTTATTATATTTCCAATATAATCGATATTAGCGAAAAAAAAAGCCGCCGAACAAAAAAATTGTTGGAAATTGAAAGTTTATATAAACTGATTTCGGAAAATGCCCAGGATATTATCTCTTACAGCTCGCCCGATGGAATCACTCTATTTTGCTCCCCGTCTGTGCGGAATTTGTTAGGCTATGAGCCGGAAGAGGTCATCGGAAAACCGTCCTATGAATATTACCATCCGGATGATTTGCGGGAGCTCCAATCCATGCACTTGTCGGATAATGATGTCGTTACCTATCGTGTCCGGCACAAAAAAACGGCAGCTACATCTGGGTTGAGACCACTTTCCAGGTGATCCGGGACGATGATGGCAATGTTGAATATATCATGGGCATCGGACGAGATATTACGGAAAGAAAGAGAAGCGAAGATATCCTTGAGGAAGCGCAAAAGATCGCCTTGCTGGGAAGCTGGGAATGGGACCTGGCCGAAGATGAGCTTTGGTTCTCACGGCAAGTGTACTCGCTCTGCAATGTCGACAACAATAAAGGCGAGGTACCGCCGCAAGAGCTTTTAAACGTAGTGCATCCAAGCGATA
Organism: Paenibacillus sp. JCM 18996; assembly: GCA_001313085.1. Next base: position 105,949 of record BBFE01000003.1, read on the forward strand.
AACAGTGTGTATTGGAAGGTTTCGCCAGTGCGAAAAGGGGCCATGATATGAACCTGGAAATTCGCATACAAACAGACGATTCGATCAGGTTCCTCCATATTCGAGGCTTGGTGTCCCGTGACAAAAAAACGGATTACCCTTGAAAATCAACGGCACGGTCCAGGATATCACGGAAAGAAAAAAAATGTGGAACTGAAGCTGCAGGAAAGCGTACAAAGATACACTTCGTTAAAAAAAAGTACAACCATGACGCGGTTTTTTTCGATAGACCCGGAAGGCAATATCATTAATACCAATGTTATGGGCGAGAAGCTGACCGGATATGATGTGAAAGATCTCATCGGCGTGAATTTCTCAAGATTTCTCGGAGCGGACAACCTGCAAAGGAAAATTTCAGAAAGCGCCATTGACACCCACTCCGATAACAGCATTGACAAAATCCGGCACAAGGAAGGCCATATCATTGAAGTGCTGACCACAATGGCCCCTATCATTATCAATAACGAAAACGTCGGATACTATATTATCGCCAAGGATATCACCGAGCAGCGCAGGCTTCTTATCGCGAAGGAAGCGGCAGAGAGCACCAATAAAGCAAAGAGCGAGTTCCTGACCATGATGAGCCATGAAATCCGCACTCCGATGAACGGGGTCATAGGCATGACCGATCTGCTGCTGGATACGACCGATCTGGATTCGCAGCAAAAAAAGAATACATTGAAATCATCCGTAAAAGCGGCGACACGCTGCTTAACATTATCAACGACATACTGGATTTTTTTCCAAAATAGAGTCGGGCAAGACCGAGCTGCTCGAAGAACCTTTTGATGTAAGGGAATGCATCGCGGAAACGCTTGACGTCTTGTCGCCCAAATCTTCTGAAAAGGTGCTGAATATGACGTTCTACGTTGCTCCTGATGTGCCCGATACGCTCATAGGCGATTCCGGCCGGCTCAGGCAGGTATTGATCAACCTGGTGGGCAACTCGATAAAATTCACCTATACCGGCGGTGTGTATGTGTCGGTGAGAAAGCTTTCGCAGCAATGCAATAAAGTTGAGCTTGAATTTGTCGTGAAAGACACCGGGATAGGCATTCCCGCCGATAAAATGGAAAAGCTGTTTGAACCGTTCTATCAACTGGACAACTTTATGACCCGTAAGTCAGGGACGGGCACCGGATTAGGCCTCGCGATCAGCAAGAAGCTTGTGGAGCTGATGGGCGGGGCAATCTATGCCCAACCGACGGAGGGACCTGGAGCAACCTTTGTGTTTACGGTAAGCCTGAAAACCGAAACCTATGCGGAGGTTCCGCGATTTGAACAGCTGCCGCCTGGTTCAGCCGACCAAAAGCCTCTGAAAATACTCATAGCCGAGGATAACGAGATCAATCAGCTGGTTTTAACGAAGATGCTTGAGAAGATAGGTCATAAAGCCACCGTAGTCGATAATGGACAGGAGGTTCTGAATGCCGTCGCAGGCGATGCGTACGACATGATTTTTTTATGGACATCCAGATGCCTGTCATGAACGGTTTGGAAGCTATGCAGATCATCAAACAGGTTACTCCTCCGGAGAATCGTCCGTTCATTGTTGCCGTAACAGCGAATGCGCTCAAAGGCGACCGGGAGAAATTTCTGGCGGCCGGAATGGACGAATACATCAGCAAACCGCTGAAAAGCGAGCACGTAGCGCTAATGATTGATAAAGCCTTTCATAGGCTGAATAGGTAAATTTGGGGTCCCCGGGAACTTCCGGGACCCCAAGCTGTCAACGCTCAAGTCTTGTATGAGGAGATGTCACGATGCCGAGGGTCCTACCAATGTACTTGGTTCTGTTTGTTCGTTGCTTTGTCGTCGTTGTCTTCACCCATTACATGGTGTTTAGGTGCGGGCATCGGAACATTCGGCCCCTTGATTTCCTTCCATAGCTCTTCGTTCAGCTTCTGGGAGTCTGCCTGGTCAGGCCGGCCAGACATGTTCTCAGGCGTCATAACCGATTGTGTGTTTGACGCCGAAGCGGCTGACGGTGCAGCGGTGTTTGCCGTTGCCGGCGATTTCGCTGTTAATCCCGGCGTAATCGCCTGATAAGGCGAGAAGTTCGGCTTATCGGTAAAAGACCAGATCATTGGAAGCGCGGCAGCGTCATACTGGGACATAGGCTCGACACCCAGGAAGAGTTCCATCGTACGCAGCATCGACACCTGGCTGTAGAAATGCGAATCGACTTTCCAATCTGCGTGTACGGGCTGATCACCTGTGCAATCGTACGGTGGGCATCTACGTGATCCGGCCCATTCTGGCGTCGTCCTCTACCACAAAAAAAATCGCTGTGTCCTTCCAATACTGCGAGTGCGATACCGCATCGACGATCCTGCCAAGGGCAAGGTCGTTGTCGGCAACCAATTCTTTAGCCGTCTGTGCTCCCGCTGTATGATCGCGCGGCAGGTCGATAAACTGCATCGCAGGCAGGTTGTTATTCGCTACGAATGACTGAAAGTCCTTGTACCAAATGTCAAATCGAGTCTGATCGGAAATAGCCATGTCAAACCATGGGTAGTCGTGGTTTGTATTGGCGTCCAGGATCGGGTCGTGGGCATAGTACTTTCCAGCCTCAGCTTTGATTGGCTCACCGGGCTTGATCCAGTCACTCGGCACTACAAATTGGCCGTAGTTGCGGAACGAGGTGCCGCGCAGTGCCAGCTTGTCCCACAAATAAGCATGGGCAGGATCAGCGCTGCCTGCAGCAACTTCAGGGTGATAGCCTTCGGAATCGTAATCTGATCCGTTGCCTGCGTAGCCTTGGGCAGTTGCGGTCTCGTTATAGAGGTTGGAGCTCGCCTGAGTCACCCACTGCCAGCCGTTTTGGCTTACTTCTCCGTTGACGTAGAAGTTGTCCAGGGTGACGAACTGCTGGGCCAGCTTATGCTGGTTCGGTGTTGTATCTTGACCGAAGAGCGTCAGCGACGGATCGCCGTTGCCGCGCTTGCTGCCGTCCGGGTTCTTCAGGTCGCCAAGAACCTGGTCGTAGGTGCGGTTCTCCTTGACGATATAGATGACGTGCTTGATCGGGGAAGCTCCACCTAGGCGGCGGGGTACGATCGTATTTTGCGTATCTTCATTGAACCGCGCACATTGTTCTTCTGTTCAATTCCGTTGTTCTTGCGCACCTGCTCGGTGTACTTCTCGAGTTGGTCGTCATTCGGGGCAGGTACAACCGACAGGTAGCCAGAAGCTGACTTTCAATATACTTGTAGCCGCTCAGGTTAGAAGGATCGGTTCCTTTGTTCGGTCCAGTGCCCAGGCCCTTGGCGCTCGTAATAAGAAGCCGCTTGCCATCAGGCGTTATCTGCACCCCGGTTGGATACCAGCCTGTGGGGATAAGTCCCTTGACACGGCCGAACTCTTCATTGTGTTCGCCTTTGCTGCCACCTTCACCGGATAAATCAACAACCGCAACGTCGTTATTACCGCCGTTAGTGACATAGAGCGTGCGCTGATCAGGCGAGATGGCGAGGTTGGTAGGCTGAGATCCGGCATGCGCACCGGCAAAAGGAGCCAGTGAAATAGTGCCTTGACCGTGTTGCTTACGGTATCGACTATGGAAACCGTATCGCTGTCACCGTTGGCTACAAACATCCGTTGCTGCTTTGCGTCGATCAGCATGTTATTAGGATGGGTACCGACAGTAATCTTGCTTTTGGGAGCAATGGTAAGCCCGTCCACAGAGAACACAGAAAGCGTGTTTTCGCCCTGGTTGCTGACATAAGCGGTACGGCCGTCAGCTGACAGCACTACGCCGAACGGGTAGGCCCCGGCTGCAGCCTGCTTACTTTTGCCCGAGGCGATGTCGACTGCAATAAGAGTCCGGGCGTATTGACCTGTCACATAGATCGTTTTGTCGTCCGACGAAACGGCTACCCCCTGTGGATAGGATCCCTTCGGAAGCGCAAGTGTCTTTTGGATCGCCAATTTATGTGCAGCTCCGTCCCAGCCGAAGACGACAACTGTGTCCATGTTTGCCGTTGTCAAGTAAACATTGCTGCCGTCATGGCTAAACGCCAGACCGGCCGCTGTACCTTGGCCTGCATTTTTGTCGAGTTCCACCACCTGCATAACACGGCCGTCCTTGGCGTCCATCACCTGTAAGGTTTGTTTGGAATTTCCGTCCTTGATAATATTAGGAATGAGCACCGCCGCGCCGTCTGGAGAGAGAACAGCATTGGCGGGGAAGAAGCCGGCAGGCTTTTGTGCGCCCGCGGGCGTTACCCGCCATCCGGCAGGTGTATATGCTGTGCCGTCTCCTTGAGGCCCAGCCTTCAAAAAGGAGGAAGCAAGCGCCGAACCTGAACCAATGATCGCAGAAGCTACAACGATGCCGGTTATTAATTTTTTTTCATCTTTTTTTCTTCTTTTTTTTCATAATCAGTTCACCTCTCAAAAATCATTATTTCAAGACTACTTTTCTACGTTCCAAAGATCGATAGATACATAGACAAAATACGATAACGTTTTGAGAATAGCTCCTCCTTCCTCCTCTTTTTTTTAGCTCCAAATGATTATCTTCGCTATTAAAAAAATAAAACAAAACCGTTAAATGCATGTTAACTGGACGTGTAGTTTTTTTGTGATTTCGCCGATTTGAATTTGTTCGCGGCTAAGCGCGTATACAAATTCAAAAGGCATTCAGACCCCGGCTATACAGGGAAACGGAATGCCTTGTTTTGCTTTTGCAGCTTAATCTGCCTGAATCGTATAATGGCCTCTGTCTGTCGTTAGCTTGATCCCCGACGAAAGCTCTTCCACTTCCGTTATGCTGGCCAAAGGAATTTCATATACGTCTCCGGGAATAGCGGCCGGCTCTTGGTCCGTTATTATCATGCCTTCCCCGTGCAGGAGCAGCCTTTTTCCCGAAGTATAATCGTCCAGGCCGTCCACGTCTTCATCTCTATTTCTGATACCTTAATTGCCACCTGATCGATATCTCCGTCCTCTTCTTTGCGGATCGCAAGGGAGCCCATAGCATGGGATTCGAACCAACGCGCCACTTGCTCGGTTTTATCCATAATTCTTCACCTCGTTTACAGTCTATGGGATAAATTACCCACAATGGGCGCATTCGATTCTTTGGAAGACAAATATTTAACAATTGCCCGTAAAATGGCTTTGTATCGCCTCCGCTGATGTTTAAAACGTTTCAATGGAGATTTTGTTCTCATTTATGGCAATACCTGATCTTGAAGCTTGCGGAGGCTGTGTTATGATAAGTAGTGGATAGGGAAAGCCCAAAATCGGAGCAGGTTTGCGAAATGATATATAAGGATAATAAAGCCGGTATAATTCCGATTGGCAAGGAGGCAATTTAATGGGGAGTATTGGAAAGCGGTATTTGCTTGATAAACCGATATCGCCGCTGCCTAATGGCATGATTTATGCGGGAGTGGATTTGATATTGAATCGGAGCGTCATCCTTTATGCGATCGACAGCCCGGACGAATCCTATGCCGAAAACTATATACAGTTACTCAGAAAGGCCTCCCATTATTCGGAGGAAAGGTTCATGCATATGCTGGATGTCGGTTTCGATTCGGCTCCAACCGCTTGTATGCCGTTCTCAAAAGGTCCGGCGGCGCACCTTTGGCTCAGGAGATGAGCCGGCATGGCATGTCCTTAACGGGCTGCGTCAGGCTCGTGCACGAGCTGGGTGCGGCAATGCAAAAGGCTGAAGGTGAAGGGATCAGCGGATTTTCGGTTGCAGCCGACAATATCTGGCTGAACGATGAGAATCAGCCGGTCGTACTGAATTACTGGGAGAGGGCATCCGGCACGCGGCAGGGCGTGAAAGGGCTGTGCGGGCTGCTGTACCAGCTGGTGACGGGCGCTTCTTCGTTGCCGGAGGAGCGCCCGGAAAGGGAGGCGGCGCTTCAGGGCTCACTGCGGGGACTCACTCACCGGCAGACGGAAGCCGTGCTGGAGCTGATGAACAAGGCGGCATCGGAGGATATGCCTTTGCCGGAGCTTCTGGCTTCCCTGCAGAATCTGAAGGAGCTCGTGGACGGGGGAGACACTCTTTCGGCCATGACTCTGATACGTCGCCAGGAGGAACGCTTCAAAGCGGAGCTTCCCATGGAGGCGGATGAATTCCGAGAGCGACGTTTGATAGATCGCGTCGAGGAGATCCCCTCACGCGACGCGATGGGGGAGTCGGAGGAGGAGTCTGCCGGCGGCATCCGCAATTCCTTTGGCTGGATATTTAAGCGCTTGTTAATCGCGGGGGGAACCTTTGCTGTTGTCGCGATTCTGGCCGGGGCGATCCTGATCTGGCTTCTGGACAGCCACAAGCCCAACACGGTCGCTCAGGATCCGTTTGCGGGCCCGACGTCTGCATCGCAGCATATGCTTCAGCAGGATGCGCCGAAAGAGACGCTTACGTCCCAACCCCAGCCGGCGGGAGGCCAATCTTCCAAGGGAGCGCCGAACCTCGTCGGCCTGTCGCGGGAGGAAGCTGAGAAAGCCGCTTTGGCGGCCGGGCTTCATTATCAGTTTTTCCTCGAAGCCAATGAGCAGGCGTCGAATACGGTGTTCAGGCAGGAGCCCATGGCGGACACCACGGTTGCCCCGGGCGGCAGCATTAAATTTTGGGTGAGCAAGGGGAAGCAGCAGTGAACGGAGCGGGACCGGCGGACGAACGGGTCAGGTTGGAGCTGGATATGGGAAGGTGAGCGAGCAGAGGATCGGGGCAGAGAATAGTGATGCCCGCTAGGATGGATATCCGGGAGAAGCGAATGGAGCATGGGGCCGGCGGAGAATGAGGCTAGCGGCGAATGAGGTCAAGTCGTTCCGCTATTTCCATCGATGAAGTCAAAGATCGAAGAATAACGGAATAATATGCCTCTATTATCCCTTGGTTCGCATGTGGCGTCCGCATCAATAGCAAAGATACTTGGTACGTTTTTTTTCACCACGCTTCCAACCAACAACCTACGGCGACTTTCTACACAATCTAACAGGTCTCTGACGAGATCTGATTTTTTTTGTCCGGATGCTGCTCCAGTTCTTCAATAGTTGGCCTTTGTTTACCGCAACTATTTTTTTGTTTGAAAAGGGATTTATTCAGGAAAAAAATTCATTATTGCAATTTTAATTGTTTTTTTTAACTATAATAAAAGCGATTACAAACAACAAAATATATTTGAAACCGGTTAATCTGCAATAATTATTGAATGAATTAGCAGCAAGGAAAGGGGGGAACCATATGAGAATTGAACGAGATGATTCGAACCAGGAGAAGTTGAACCGGATATTGACGACCAATATCGATGATTTTATCCATATTGCGAAGGCGCTTTCAACCGATCTGCGTACCGAGATATTTAAAACGCTGCTGCACCGCTCGATGAACGTTGTCGAAATTTCGGAGAAGTTTGGCATTCCCGCATCGACCGCGGCCATCAACATTAAAAAAGCTTGAGGATGCCGGCCTGATCCAAACCGAGATGATTCCCGGCACACGCGCACCCAGAAGCTTTGCTCCGCCGTGTACAGCAGAATCGTGGTCGATTTCTCCCACTTTCGGCCGGCTCCGTCGGAAAGCTCAGCAGTGGTGGTTGTGCCGATCGGGCAGTTCGTCGATATGCAGGTCTCGGCTCCATGCGGGATTCTGAGCGAACATTCGATTATCGGCGAAATGGACGAGCCTCGTTCTTTCTTCGAACCGGAGCGTGTGGGCGCGCAGTTGATCTGGTTTCGCAGGGGTTACCTTGAATACCGGTTTCCCAATCGCGTTCCACGAGGTTCCTCCATTCGAAATTTGGAGCTTTCCATGGAACTTTGCTCGGAAGCGCCGCTCCATAACTTGGACTGGCCTTCAGATATAAGCTTATGGATTAACGGAAAGGAGCTCGGAACATGGACAAGTCCCGGTGATTTCGGAGGGGAGAGGGGTCTTCTTACTCCGCAGTGGTGGGGGAGCGAGAATACGCAGTACGGACTTCTGAAGACGTGGCGCATTAATTCTGAAGGATCTTTTATCGACGGAAGAAGAATTTCAAACGTCAAGCTGGACGAGCTGGAGCTGGATGACAAGCCTTACGTCACCGTGCGGATCGGAATCAAGCCTGACGCCAGGAACGACGGCGGATTGAACCTGTTTGGCAGCAAATTCGGCAATTATGAAACGGATATGAGGATGAAACTCGATTATGTAAGCCGAAACGACAAAACTGACGTGGAAGGATGATTGACATGAAAAAAATATGAAATGGTTAAGCGTTGCACTGGTATGTACCCTCGCATTGGTCGGCTGTTCGAAAGGCGGAGGCTCGGCCGCTCAAAGCAAAGACGGTAAAATTACGATTAATTTCATTAACGGCTTTACAGGCGGAGACGGCGGTTATATGAAGCAAATTACCGAAGGCTTCAACAAGTCCCAGGATAAATATGTGGTAAAAGAAATCCAGGACAAGGACCATTACACAAAGTTTAAATCCGGAAATTACGATCTGGTCGTCATTCATGCGAATAACCTTCAAACCTACAAGCAGGACGGATTGATTCAGGATATCTCGACGGTAATGGATAAAGCGGGGCTAAAAGAAAGCGATTTCCATCCGGCAGGCATCAACCTGACTAAGCTGGACGGTAAAATGTATGCGCTGCCGCTCGATATTCACCCGCTCACGATGTTCTACGACAAATCTTTGACACCTCAGGCACCTGCTACTTACGAGGATTTGGTCAAGCTGCAGGCGAACCTTCAGGCAAAGGACAAAAAATTTGTATTCGCTCGGAGTTCCTTCCAGCGGATTGGTTGAGTTCTATACATTGACGATGGCCGCACAGAATGGAATCGATTTGAAGAAGGACAACTATCTGAACTTCAGCCAGCCGGAACTGGCGGATGCGCTGCTTACTTTTAACCAGATGATTTACAAGGATCACATTTCTCCTGCAGGCCTCGGATTGGACGGGGAGTTCCAGTCGTTCATGAAACAAGCTAAAGACGCGAATGCCTCGGTGAAAACCGCGGTTGCCATGACAGGCCCTTGGTTCTACAGCGCAGCCAAAGAGAAATACGGCGACCAGCTCGGAGTCGCTCCGGTGCCGAAGCTCGGCAACAAACAGGCGGTATACGGCAACGCGCACACGATCGCATTATCCTCCAAGGTAAAGGACGAGAAAGTGCTCGCCGGTGTTGAGGAGTACCTGAAATACATGTACACTCCAGAGAACTTGATCCATTGGGCGGAAGCCGGACAAGCCCCCGTTCATAAAGGGACGATGGACCTGATCGCGAAAAAACAAAGACAAATATCCGCTGCCTTACACGAACGAACAGCAGTTTGACACTTACGTGAAAGCGCCCCAAGTTTACCAGTTCGGGGAGCAAATCCGCTACATGAACGAAACCGTGTTCGGCAAGATCGTGTCCACCCAGAATATCACGAAAGAGCAGATTATGAAGGAACTCGATACCGCTACGCAGAAAGCGAAGCAAATTTCCGCTACGCAAAAGAAATAACACAAGCTATCAGGCGGCACTGTGAAATTAATTGTCGGCCAATCACAGAGCCGCTCCATTTCTTCGAGAAGGTGGTGCCTATGACAAGCAGTAAACAATCCGTAAAATGGGCTCTGATGCTTATCTCTCCTTTTGTTCTGGCTTTTGTTTTGTTCTGGCTGCTGCCCCTTGTATACGGAATCGTCGTCAGTTTATTCGACTGGAACGTGGCAAGCGGGGACCATGAATTCGTCGGATTCGGTAACTATAAAGCGCTGCTCACGCCCGGAACCCTGTATAACGACCTGTTCACCCACACATTGAAAAAAATACGCTGTGGTTCGTGCTAATCAGCGTTCCGCCGCTCGTGTTCATCAGCCTGGGGCTGGCACTCATGATCGATAAGCTGCCGCCAAGATTGAAAGCCGTCTACCGGACCGTTTTCTTTATTTCATATTCGATTTCAGTTACAGCTGTATCCGCGGTGTTCCGCTGGCTGTTCAACGAGAATGGCGGATATATCAACAACACTCTGTCCTCTCTCGGCCTGGGCGGGCCCATCCAATGGCTGAACTCGCAGCCTTATGCATGGATAACCATCCTAATCGCCACAGTCTGGTGGACCATCGGCTTTAATATGATATTATTTTTTTAAATGCGATTGACGAAGTGGACGGGACGGTGTACGAAGCGGCCGATTTGGATGGCGCAGGCGGGTTTGCCAAGTTCGTTCACATCACATTTCCGGAAATCCGCAATGTAGGGATTTTCATTATGATCACGACGGTGATCGCTTCCTTTAACCTGTTCGGCCAGGCCAGACTGATTACCTCCGGCGGTCCGCAGGAATCGACAAACACGCTGATCATGGGGATTCAAAGAAGCGTATTTGACATGAACCAGCTTGGGATGGGTTCGGCGATGGCTATCCTTATGGGCTTTATCATGATGATCGTGACCGGACTTCAGTACTGGATTTCGTATAAGGAACAAACGTAAAGGAGGGACACATATGCGAACGAAAACCCGAAGCCTGTCTTCCATCCTCAACATCGCCGCCGCAACGGTGCTGGGATTGCTTTTTTCTGGTGCCGATCCTTTGGATGATCTTCACATCCTTCAAGACGCTGAGCGAAGCCATGTCCAGTTCCTCGCTGCTGCCGCAGAGCTGGACGTTGGAGAACTACTCGCAGCTGTTTACCGAAACCGGGGACGCGCCCATCGGGCAGTGGATTGTCAACACGGGCATCGTGACGGTTGTCGGCACTCTTTTGGTTGTATTTGTGGATGTGCTCGCCGCTTATTCGCTAGCCCGGTTGAATTTTCCCGGCAAAAAAAAGCTTGTTTTGACTTTCATTGTGGCTGCTTTGACGATTCCGGGTATCGTAACTCTTTTTCCCGCTTTTTTTTACTTGTTTAAATGGCTGGGCTTGACCGATACGTTCGTCCCGCTTATCCTTCCGTATTCCGCCGGCACAATGGGCGTGTTTCTCGTGTACAATTTCCTGCTGTCCTTTCCGAAGGAGCTGGAAGAAGCGGCTCACATCGACGGGGCGTCGCAGTGGAGAATTTTGGTTTCCGTCGTCTTTCCATCGGTTAGACCAGCAGTTCTGACGCTGACCGTCATTACCTTCTTGAATATATACAACGATTATTTGTGGCCTTTGCTGGTAGTCAATTCTCCGGAAATGAAAACCGTCACGACCGGGCTCGCCAGCTTGATTCAAGGCGCCAACTTCGTCAATCCCGCGAAAATGATGGCCTCCACAGTGATCGCCACGCTTCCCGCGTTAATTATTTTTTCTGTTCTCCAACCGTTATTTTGTCAAAGGAGTAACGGGTTCGGGCATTAAGTAAACATTTTACAGACCAGACAGGAGTGTTGTTATGACATTGCGCGCAGAATACCCGAGACCGCAGTTCGAGAGAGAAGCATGGCAGAATTTAAACGGAAGCTGGCAGTTCGAGTTCGATGATGAGAATACGGGATTAGCGGAACAATGGTTTGATGCCGGCCGCAGTTTTTCCCGGACTATAGAGGTGCCTTTTGCTTACCAGACGCCGCTGAGCGGTATTCACGATACATCTTTTCACGATTGGGTTTGGTATAAAAGGAACTTCAGCGTTGACGGGGGCTGGAAAGGAAAAAAGGGTGTTGCTCCATTTCGGGGCTGTGGACTATCGCGCTGTATATGTGAACGGCAAATACGTGGGCATGCATGAAGGCGGGAATACGCCCTTTCATTTTGATGTGACGGAAACGTTGACCTGGCAGGAAGAACAGGTGGTCGTGCGGGTCGAGGACCTTCCACGGATGAAACGATACCGAGAGGCAAGCAGTATTGGATTGAGCAGCCGGCTTCCATCTGGTACACGAGAACGACCGGCATATGGCAGACGGTATGGCTTGAGGCGGTCCATCCGACCCACTTGTCAAAAGTGAAGTTTGAGCCGGATCTGGACCGCGGAGATGTCATTGTGTCGTTCGAGACGGCGGGTGATTACAAGGGTTCGTCCCTGGAGGTCAATATCTCGTTCAAAGGGCAGAAGGTGGTCTCCGATAAGATTGATGTCCATGAACGGTATACCAAACGGTCTTATAATTTGCTGAATTTGAATATTTTCAGGACGCCGTTCCATCATGACGGCTGGACGTGGACGCCTGAGAACCCGAATTTGTTCGACGTTGTAATTACGCTGAAGCAGGGCGGAAAGGCGGCCGATGAGGTGCGGTCCTACTTCGGGCTGCGCAAAATCCATGCCGAGCAGGGAATGGTGTACTTAAACAACAAGCCGTACTACCAGAAGCTGGTGTTGGATCAGGGCTATTGGCCGGAAGGGCTGCTGACGGCTCCGAGCGACGAAGCTTTGCGCAAAGACATCGAGCTGGCCAAGGAAATGGCTTTAACGGCTGCCGCAAGCATCAAAAGGTGGAGGATCCCCGGTTTCTATACTGGGCTGACCGGTTGGGCTTTCTTGTCTGGGGAGAGTGCGCAGCTTCCCCCTCCTATTCAGAGGATGCGGCGGCGCGCCTGACACGTGAGTGGGTGGAGATTATCGAGCGCGATTTCAACCATCCCTGCATTGCCGCGTGGGTGCCGCTCAATGAGAGCTGGGGAATTCCCGCGGTGCGCAGCTCAGGTCAGCAGCAGCACCACAGCCTGGCGATGTACCACCTGATCCATTCCCTGGATCCGACACGCCTTGTCATTTCCAATGACGGCTGGGAGCTGACGGTGTCCGATATTTGCGCTGTCCATAACTATAATCACGGCCAGCCGGACGAGACGGCCAAGTATGATTATTTCAAATTGTCTCTGTCCACAAAAGAGCACATTTTCCAATCGCAGCCCGCGCACCGCGCCATTTATGCCAACGGCTTTGCCCACAGGGGCGAGCCGATCCTGCTGACGGAATTCGGAGGCATCGCCTACCGCATCGGGGCGGGCTCGCAGCAAGGTTGGGGATACACGTCGGTCAATGGCGAAGAGGATTTCCTGCGGGAGTACCGGAGAGTGCTGGAGGCGGTATACAGCTCCACAGCGATCCACGGATTCTGCTACACACAGCTAACTGATGTGGAGCAGGAAGTGAACGGGTTATTGACGTACGACCGCAAGCCGAAATGCGATTTGAAAGAGATCAGAAACATCAATTCCATGTGGCATCTTTCTACGATTACAGACCCGGTACGGGGAGAGTGAGGGCGACAGGATGGAAAAAAAAGGTTTTCGTACGATAAAAAACGGTGGCTGGCAGCGACATCCATATGCGCGATCCCTTCGTGTTTCCTTATGAGAAAGAAGGGAAATATTATCTGTTCGGCACCACCTTCGCCGACGGGTGCGGAGATCAGGATCCGATCTTTGAAGTCTACGTGAGCGAAGATTTGGCAAGCTGGACCGGACCCTACGCGGCTTTCCAACCGCCGAAAGGATTCTGGGGGGTGCGGCATTACTGGGCTCCTGAAGTGTTCGAGGTGGACGGGAAGTTCTATATGTTTGCGTCGTTCAAAGGCGGAATCGGCGAAAACAGGGGAACGGGCATCCTGGCTGCCGATCATCCCGCAGGCCCTTATCGCGTTCACAGCGAAGGCCCGGTCACCTTGAAGGGCAGCGAATGCCTGGACGGCACGTTCTACGAGGATGAGGAGGGACAGCGTTGGATCGTGTTCTGCCATGAATGGACCGAGCTGTATGAAGGAAAGATCAAGGCGCTTCGGTTGACGAAGGACCTGAAAGCTTCCTGCGGTGAAGCCGTAACGATACTGAATGCGGCGGATATGCAGTGGATTCGGCTGTTCGGAGATCCGAGAATCGAAAAGCAGGGATACCTTACGGACGCACCGTTCTTGTATAGGGCCCGCAACGGGGAGCTTCTCCTGCTGTGGTCGAGCTACTCCATCCCCAATTATGGAGATGAGGGACTTGGCGGCTACACGGTTGCGATCGCCCGTTCCGCGGACGGCAGGATCAAGGGACCCTGGACGCACGACGAGAAGCTGTTTATGGACCGCAACGCGGGGCATTCGAGCTTGTTTCGCGATTTACACGGACAGCTCATGATCTGCACGCATTATCCCGATACGCCGCATGGAGAGGAGCGCCCTCTGTTCCTGAAGGTTGAGGAGACGGAGAATGGGCTCGCGCTCAAGTAAGTATGTACGATCGTTGCGTCGAATCGCGTAAAGAAGTTCGGGCAAAGGGCCCGCTGTCTGTGAGAAGGCAGCGGGCCTTTGCTTTTTTTACAGCCGGAAAATGTAGAAAGATCAAAGTCGCTTCGCCAAATCGTTATATGGAGAGAGTTAGCCTGAAAAGCATGAGCGCCTGGTGATAAGTCCTTTTAACAGGTGCACTAAAATTATTCTATCATGGCGTCTATTGATTAATTGATCAAAATGAACAAAAAAAATAACAATATGGACAAATCCTTCACAGCAGATGTTGAAAGCGATAACATGAAGCAAAGTAAGCATTCTAGGAGGTATATTCGTATGGCAATGCCGGCAGGCGCAGGAACGAGCGTAGTAATCCGTTTGGAGCTGGATAAGGAACTGGGGTCCTTTGGCCAGATTGCGACAGCCATTGGAGAATCGGGCGGAGATATCGTGGCCGTCGATATGACCAGACCGGGCAAGAAGACGACTGTACAGGACGTGACTGTGAACGTAGCCGATACGACACAGGGGGATTTGATTGTCACCGCTTTGAACAAGCTTTCCGGAGTCAATGTCCTGCAGGTATCGGACCAGACATTCCTGCTGCACTTAGGCGGCAAGATTGAAGTCACACCGAAGATGCCGATCAAAAACCGGGATGATCTTTCCCGTGTGTACACTCCTGCGTAGCCAGGGTATGTATGGCGATCCATGAGAAGCCTTCCCGCGCCCATACTTTGACCATCAAAAGAAACACGGTAGCCGTCATCTCGGACGGAAGCGCGGTGCTGGGCCTGGGAAATATCGGGCCGCTTGGGGCGATGCCGGTGATGGAAGGAAAGGCCATGCTGTTCAAGCAGCTGGCGGGCGTCGATGCGTTTCCCGTCTGTCTCGACACACAGGATACGGAAGAAATTATCCGTACCATCAAAGCGATTGCCCCGACTTTTGGAGGGATTAATCTGGAGGACATTTCCTCTCCGCGCTGCTTTGAAATCGAGCGGAGGCTGGTGGAGGAGCTGGACATCCCGGTGTTCCACGACGACCAGCACGGCACGGCGGTTGTCCTGCTCGCCGGGTTGCTGAATGCGACCAAGCTCGTCGGCAAAAAACTGGAGAACTGCAAGGTCGTTCTTTGCGGTATTGGAGCGGCGGGCATCGCCTGCACCAAAATTCTGCTAGCTGCCGGAGTAAAGAATATAATCGGGGTTGACCGTGAGGGGGCGCTGGTCGGCGGACATGATTATCCGCACGAAGCTTGGCAGTGGTATGCCAACAATACGAACCCGAACAAGGAAGAGGGCATGCTGTCCGATGTGATCGAGGGCGCCGACATTTTTTATCGGCGTATCGGGACCGGGAGTACTCAAGGTGGACGCGGTCAAGAAAATGGCCGAGGACGCCATAGTATTCGCGATGGCTAATCCCAATCCGGAGATCTCGCCGGAGGATGCGGAAGGCTATGTCCGCGTAATGGCAACAGGCCGGTCCGATTATCCGAACCAGATCAACAACGTGCTGTGCTTCCCTGGCTTGTTCCGCGGGGTTCTCGACTGCCGGGCGTCCCGCGTGACGGAATCGATGAAGCTTGCGGCGGCAAAAGCCATCGCGTCTGTTGTAACCGACGATGAGCTGAACGAGCAGTACATTATTCCGAGCGTATTCAACCAGACGGTGAGCGAGAAGGTAAGACGAGCGGTCATGAAAGCCGCCCATGCC
This sequence comes from Paenibacillus sp. JCM 18996, assembly GCA_001313085.1. The sequence goes on from BBFE01000003.1 coordinate 121,821, forward strand.
GATGGAGTCGCAAGACGCCGCGAAGTGCCCGAGGAGAAGTAGTATACTGCAAGAGACTTGACCAATAGAAAAGCACAACGGGAGAAAGGTTATCCTGTTGTGCTTTTTTTCTATTTAAGGAAAGATTAGCGGAACGTCATACCTCATGCTTGCCTCATATTACATTTAACGCCGATTGTTTCAAATCACGTTCTGTCTCTAACAAAAAAAAGGGAATTGGAAAGCGCTTCACGAATACATTTACTTTATTGTAAAGGAGTGGGTATGATGAAGGATTCGCATAAAGATCTAAAACCCGAGGTATGCGCTTATCTGGAGCGTATAGGTTATGAAGGCCCGCTGGACGGCAGTGCCGAAGCGCTTGCCCGGCTGCAGGAACGACATCTTCACATCGTGCCCTATGAGAACCTGGATATTCTTCGCAGGGATCCGCTTTCGCTTGAGATTCCGCACCTCCACGAAAAAAAATCGTTGTCCGCCGCCGAGGAGGCTACTGCTTCGAACTGAACGCCCTGTTTGGCTGGCTGCTGCGGGAGCTTGGCTATCCCGTGACGGATTTGATGGCCCGCTTTTGGCGTGACGAGCCCAATCCTCCGCCCAAAAGGCGCCATCAGGTCTTAAAGGTCAAGGCCGGGGACGCTTATTACTTGGCGGATGTTGGTGTAGGCGGCATAGTCCCGCGCAGGCCGATCCGAATGGTCGAGGGGCTGGAGCATCAGCAGGGAGACGAGTGTTATCGTTTGGAGCGCGACCCTGACTTCGGCTGGATGCTGTGTGAGCTGAGGCATGGGGAGTGGAGCCGGCTTTACTCCTTTACCGAAGAGCCGCAGCTGCCAAAGGACTTTATTATGGCCACCTATTGGTGTGAGAACTCGCCGGACTCCATTTTTTTTGCCAAAGCTGCCATGGCCGCCATCCGCACTCAAGACGGGCGCTGCTCTTTGGCAGGTAGGGAATTTCGCATTTTCACCCCCGATGGTGTACAAACCTTTGTCCCGCAGACGGAAGAGGAGTACCAGGAGGCGCTAAACAGTTATTTCGGTATAATAATCAATTAAACAGCTGTCTCCATAGAAACGTACTTTTGTACATTGTTCCGGGTAAGGTAAGTGCAAAATGCAGCTAGAATAAAAAAAAGTGGACACAACGTTAAGTGACCCAGGATAATATACTTAACAACGAAAGAGGTGTCATGATGGGAGAGCAGCGCCAGCGATACAATGAGGAATTATCTGCATGATCGGATGGCCACACCTCTAGTTCAAGACGACCTAGAAGCCGCCTACGATGGGAAGAAGCCGGGTAAGGGGCTGATCCATCACTCCGACCGCGGCTCACAGTATGCGTCCAAAGATTACCGGGATAAGTTAGAAGTTTACTGCATGAAGCCAGTATGAGCGTAAAGGGAACTGTTACGACAACGCATGCATTGAATCATGGCACAGCATCTTGAAGAAAGAGCTCATCTACTGCACGAAATTTAAGACCAAGCAACAGGCTTACAATGCCATCTATCGGTATATTGAATTTTTTCTACAACCGCAAACGAATCCACAGTGCGATCGGCTATTTATCACCAGTTCATTTTGCTGCATGCTTTAAGAAGAAGACAGCTTAGCTTTTTTTGTCCACTATCTTGACAGAGGTCCAAAACGATTCTAAATTTGAAAAAAACCTATCAGAGTAATAACGGATTTACAGGGTGCTATTTCCTCTTGCACTTAACACTTGGGAGCAATAGCGGATTTCCAAGTATCTATTCGGGTGTTTGGACTCCCTGGTAGGAGATCACTGAGCGAATAAGAACTCCAAACGGCGTTAACAGGTGAAATGGCACAGAAGGAAACAAAATAGCGCCGTAAAAAATCCCTTATAGCAATCAATAGACCATATAGCGAGGGCGGGGGCAGCAGCAGGGAAGCAAAAAACTAACAAACTACAGTATCAAACTGCTGTGCGTCAACGGACAAATAAACACCTTCCCGCAACGCAAGCAGCGACGCCGTGGAGGTGTTGCAGTTTCTGCAACGCAAGCAGCGACGCCGTGGAGGTGTTGCAGTTTCTGCAACGCAAACAGCGACGCCGTGGAGGTGTTGCTGTTTCTGCAACGCAAACAGCGACGCTGTGGAGGTGTTGTAGTTCCTGCAACGCAAGCAACGACGCTGTGGAGGTGTTGTAGTTCCTGCAACGCAAGCAGCGACGCCAAGAAGCTGTTGCACCTCCCAGCAACGCAAGCAGCGTACACGCGAGGCGTCCCGTTTAAAATGCCCAGTTCCCTTTGCGGAATACAGGCTCGCTTTGGCCGTCTTCGCGGATTCCATCGATGTCCATTTCCGCGGATCCGATCATAAAATCGACATGCGTCAGACTTTCGTTCAGTCCATGCTCGGACAGCTCCTCCCGGCTCATCGTTTTACCGCCTTCCAGGCAGAACGCGTAGGAGTTACCGATGGCAAGGTGGTTGGAGGCATTCTCATCGAACAGCGTATTGAAAAAAATAAGATTGGTGTCCGAGATGGGCGATTTGTGCGGCACGAGGGCAGCTTCGCCTAAATAATGCGAGCCTTCATCCGTTTCCACAAGGCTTTTCAGGTTTTCGTATCCCTTCTCGGCTTGAAAGTCAACGATGCGTCCGTCTTTAAAGGTGAAAGAGAAGTTCTCTATCAGATTTCCGCGGTAACTCAGCGGTTTAGTGCTGGCCACGGTACCGTTGACGCCTGTTTTCAGCGGAGTGGTGAACACTTCTTCCGTCGGCATATTCGCTACAAACGGCGCTCCCTGCGCATTGACGCTTCCTCCGCTCACCCAGATGTGGCCCTTGGGCAGCTCAACCTTCAAGTCCGTGCCCGGGGCGCGGTAGTGCAGAAGCTTGTACCTTCTTTCATTGAGGCGGTCGGCCTTGCTGTCCAGAGTATTCGTGTGCTCCTTCCAGGCCTCGACCGGATTCTCCAAATCTGCACGGATCGCGCGGAAAATCGCATCCCAAAGCGCGCCGACGCGCAGCTTTTCTTCCACTTCAGGGAACACTTTATCCGCCCATTCTTTCGAGGGCACCGCTACAATCGACCAGCTGACTTTGTCTGACATGGTATAGCTTCGAAACTGCTGCATCGCGGTGCTCGAAGCTTTGCTTGCGTCGGCTATGCGCTGCGGCTCAATTCCTTTCAGAAGGTCCGGATTGTCCGCGATAATCCATAAAAAAACGCCGCATTATTGGCCGCCATCTCCTCCCAGCCTTTTGCCCGCCACATCGGGTATTCCTTAAAAGCTTCGCTCGGAGCCAGTTCAAATTTGATGCGCGTGACCTCGTCGTCAAACCAATCCACAAGTACAGTCTTTGCGCCGGCTTCATACGCTTTCTTAACGGTCTTTCGCACAAAATCTGCCGCCAGAAGCGGGGCCGTCACGACTAAAGTCTGTCCAGGCTGGACATTTACGCCGACTTCAATGGCCAGAGCCGCGTATTTATCCATTTTTTTCATTAAAATTATTCATAGGTTCCTCCTGAAATGTTGATAACCTTATTTTACCGCTTTTTTTAACAATATAAGACCAGGGATTTATTGTTATCAATCATACCGAAAAAAAATAAACAACCGGTTCACGTGCAGAATAATGATTTTTTAAAACCATATAGACCGGGATTACAAGAATGATGCCCATAATACCGGCCACATCGCCGGCAGCCAGCAGCAGCAGAATGATCGTCAACGGATGGATATCCATTCGCTTTCCGTAAATGTGCGGGGACAGGAAATTTCCGTCAATTTGCTGGGCGGCGAGAATGACGATAAGCACCCACATCACCATCGAGGGAGACTGGGTAAAGGCCACGATAAGGCTGGGGATAGCGCCGATAATCGGACCGATAAACGGGATCAGGTTCAAGATCATGAGCACCACGGCGAGGAGCAGGGAATACGGGAGGTGGATCAGCATGAAGCCGACGTAAACCATAACCCCAAGCAAAAAAACAAATCGCGATCCTGCTGATAATATAGGCGCTTAACGCATCATCGATCTCATCCAGCATCTCCTTCGCCACCTGCTTGTATTTCCCAGGGAACCACTTGAGGATCGAAGCGGCGAATTTATTGGAGTCCGTGAGCATGTAGTAGACGATAATCGGAACCGTAGTAACGATAATGACAATCCCGGTCACCACAGAAAAGAGGCGCGAGACATAATCCGTAGCCGCGTTGATGCCCTTGTTCAAGTAATCGGACATTTTGGAGGGGACGTCAAGCCCGTTCTTGGCGATATAAGCGGAAACAAACCGGTTCGTCTGCACGATTTCCAGCTGTGTGTTAAAGCCTTCTATCATTTGCGGAATATTTTTTTTAATAAAAGCCTGGACTTGCGTCTGCAGCATGGGTCCGAACACGATAGAAAACACAGTCCAGATACCGCCCACCACAAAATAAATCAGCAGGATCGCGTACGACCTCTTCAGATTTTTTCCCGGCAAGGTAGTTGACAAGCGGCCTCAGCAGATAAAAAAAAGAACCCTGACAGCATGAGAGGAACGAGCAGTACTTTGATCATCATGACGAAGGGTTGCAGCAGAAAACTGATCTTGGTGGTCAAATAAACCATCAGCAGGAACAAAATAATGCCGTAGCTTATTCTGTAGTATTTGCCTTGGGGCATAAGCGATCAACTCCCTAGGCTCAATAATATATATGTATGGATTGTTACTAACCTTTTTTGTATTGTGGATGAAACACCTTACAAACATACATTTAACATTAATGCGGTCCGGAGCGCGGCAACAAAAAAAACGGCACCCCATCAAAGGAGCGCCGCCAGTACGGTTTTTTAACCTCTAATTCGCGGTCGCTCATCCTTGAATGGCTTCGATAGAGGTTTTCTTACAAATTAAAAAAAGCGGACGGAATAATTTATTTTTACCGGATTGGTTTCAATATCGTAAATTCCGGTTAATGTTACTGTATAAGAGTCATTATCCTTGAGAGCGGGCAGATTCTGCGGACGAAAGATGATGCAGTACGGCACGCCGTACCCGTCGTTATTGACGTTAAAGTAGTTGCCGTTCTGGCTGACGGTGCTGTCCTGCGAGCTTAGGGACCAGACCCTTTTGTCGGAATCCCGTGTGATCTGCACCTGAACATTGGAGGCCACCGGCTTCTTGTATTTCTTCGGGTTAAGCGAGATCGACCAAGGATCCTCCGAGGCAAAATGCTGCAAAGGGAAGAATCCTTTATTCGGCCAAGCGATATAATCGAAATCAACCGTCTCGGCACGGCTCTTGTCAAAAAAACCTGCATAGCGGAATAATAGCTCGGATAATTGCTGTATGTTCCCGCGGAGAAGCCGAATCCAACGTTCTTCAACTGCGGATTCAGAATCCAGCGGCGGTGGCCGACGCGGTCGATATTGGACTGGTCTTCATCCTTCATATACATCTTGACGGTGTCCTCCGCTTTTGCTCCGCCAAAGGCGATGTTGCTGCTGGATGTGGACTTGTAGCCGATTTTATAGAAAGCGTCGTTCATTCCGGCTGGCTTCGAAGGAGTGTGCGACAGCCTGCCAAAAGCGGATAATAACACCGCGCCGTATTGGGCTTGTTCGTTCAGCGAGCTGTCCTGCTGAAGGTCAGCGGGCAATCCGGCCAGGTAACGCATATAGTTCGCCATCTTCACACCGTCGTTGACAAAGTCGGGATTGATCACTCCCGGAGAGGCCGATGAAACCGAAGGCTCGGTGATAAAGGTTCCTCCCGTGTTAGTGGGGGCGAACTCCATGCTCTTCTGCCTGATTTCTTCTTTCGTTCTGCCTTCCAGAATCTCATCTTTCGAAATATATACGGATCGGCTGTCGTTGTTCCAGCCTACATACATGCCTAAGGATTCGCTCACAAATCGCAGTGGGACCATCGTGCTGGAATTAATCAGCTGGGCTTCCTGCTCCAGACTGACATTGCCGCCGCCTACCATGGCCAGCTTGGAGCCGATCTGCAGTTTCACCTGCTTGCCGTTCCTGGTTCCGGTGACGGTGCGCGTTGAGTCGTTCCAGTCCACCTTGGCACCTAGCGCTTCGAATAAAGCGCGAAAGGGAACCATGGTAGATCCGTTCACAATAACAGGCTTCTGGTCAAAATACTGCTCTTCTCCGTTGAGAAACACGGTGATCGGTTTCAGGGCGGGGGCTGCAGAAGCTTTGTTCACGGGGAGCAAGGGGGGACAAGAGGCTGCGAAAATCAGCAGGGCCGCAACAGAGGATATTACTTTTTTTTATTCAACAACAACGCTCCTAAACTATTTTATTTTGTTATTCCATATTATGCTATTCCACACAAAGGATTCGTATCCTTCTTTCTTTTTTTTGTGGGGGACGTGAGAAAATTTTTTTTGGACAGAATGATTATAACGATTCTTTCACTTGAGGCGGTACCCCGCAATATGAGTTAATATAAGCAAGCCGCCGGCCCAGTTCAAGGAAAGGAGCTGATCTGTAAAATGATTTCATACGTTGAGGTGGTGGCTGCTTAAAGGCAGCCTAAGTCGGGGGTCTTCGGATCCCCGATCTATAAATCATTGAATTGCCTCGTGAATGTGTAGTATACTGGAAAAGTAATGGAAAATAAATCCGGGTGAAAGGAGTGTTTTACAATGCAAATTGTTACCGCACAAAACTTCAATGAGGTGCTTAATCTTTAACTGAATAGCATTTGTAAAACCCACCGGAACCTGTTTATACATAGTAGAACGCGCAGGCACGATGTGGATTCGTGTTTTTTTTTGCTGCTTTATGGCGGCTGCCGGGTCCGTGCGTGAACTGAGAGTGCTTTTACAAGTGGCTACGAGGTACTAAGATGAAAGCGCCCAAGGAATCGTTAGAACTAGAGAATGCCAAACGAGCCTTAGGAGGTTTTCATCCATGAGTTATAAGAATGGGAAAGATATTCTCCCTCCGAATTTGCTGAAGCAGCTTCAGAACTACATCCAGGGAGAGATTATCTATGTACCCAAGAAAGAGCAGAAACGCGCAGGCTGGGGCGAGAATAACGGGACGCGCGTTTTGATCGAACGAAGAAATAAAGAGATTTATCGATTATACAGCAATGGGGCCAGTGTACGTGAGCTTATGCAGCATTTCCATCTGTCCGAGGACAGCATCCGCAAAATCATAGTGAAGACGAGAACCAGCGAGAAAGTGGCGCAGGAAATCGGGAGATAAAACAGTGACCATCGTCGCTGTTTTTTTCTTTGATAAAAGCTATGTTAAACTTTGTTGTTGGTTCATTGAACGGGCAGAATAGCTATAATCGTTTATTAAAGTTTGAAATACATACGGTTACTCATCAAGTAACAGGAAAAGCTGACTCTAATCTGATTTCATAGATGTACATATCAGATTTAACTGGAATTTGTCCATATGATTCGGCACGTTGACCATGCAGGAGACATTTTCCGCAACATTAACTGGAGCTTTTTTTCCAGCAAAAGGATCCTAAAGAGCACATCCGGGCAAGATTAGCAGGATCTTTTCCTTTTCTTCATTGAGTCAGCCAGGCGTTTCTAAGCATCTTCGAATATTGCGCGAAGCTGGCTTAGTCAGGATTAGCAAGGAGTCACAGAAGCACATTTACCATCTGCATGCAGAGCCGCTAGCAGAAATTGATCATTGGCTAGAGTGGTCGTTCTATGGACTTTCCAAGAGGTGGAATGGCAAAGATGGCATGAGCAGTATGTTGAAGCAGTGAAACAGATACAAAACTAGTAACGGTGAAACAGGATCAGAAAAGTTTTTTTTATCAGAAATTCTTAATAAAGACTTATTCCTGACCTATGCTCCTAATATGAAGATTACCACTGGGGTTATCAAAAGATAAGAATGGATCACGGGCATCCTGCAGTACCACCGAATGATGGTAAATAACTTGATGCCCGCATGCCCAGGTGCGGGGTGGAAGTACACCGGCCGCCTTTGATTATGCGATGTTATTTCACCGATCGTCTACAACAGGAAGCCTTCTGACACGGGAACGACTTTCCCTCCGACACGGACGTCAATGCCCTCCGCCGATTCCTCGGCTTGCAGCTCAAGCAGCGAGGGCCGGTTGATTTCGTACCCCTGCTCCACTTTCAGCCGGATATGATGCTGGCCGAGGAGGGTCGGATGGCTCGCAAATGGCAGCTCATTCTGCGGAGTGAATATACGGACGTCGTACCCGCCGTCCCGCTTTTTTTTATCCGACAGAATAAAAGTCGTCTCCGAGCGCACGGCGAATTAAAGGTCGTCCCAGTCCAGGTTGGAGGATTTGCTGTAGTTGGTTACCTTTTGCTCGAAAAAAATCGGTCTTGATCCCGTTCATGTTGCTGAAGCTTTCCACCCACCGCATCGGATGCTCCACCACCTCAGGATAGAGCACTTCAAGCCCGAGCTTGCGCAGACGTTCATTGGACAAATATTTGATGTACAGGTCGATGATTTCATTGCTTAGCCCATTGATCGCGTTGCGGGTAATATACTGCCCCCATTCGATTTCGTGCTCGACCGCGGTTTTCATCATCCCCGCAAATCCTCGATCAGATCATCGGTGAACAGCTCGGGGTTCTCCTTGCGGATCTCCCGGAATATGTTTTGGAAGAGTGCCAGATGGGTAAGTTCGTCCCGCTGGATATACTTGATTTCTGACACGGTGCCGAGCATTTTGCCCTGACGGCCCAAGGCGTAGAAGAAGGAGAAGCCGCTGTAGAAATACACGCCTTCCAATATGTAGTTCGCCATGATCGTGCGGATCAGGTTGGAAACGGAAGAATCCTCAATGAACCGCTCGTACAGATCGGTGATGAAACGGTTGCGCTTCAACAGATGCCGGTCGTTGCGCCATTCGTTGTATATCCTGTCGCGCATCTCCGCAGAGCAGACACTGTCGAGAATGTAGGAGTAGCTTTGGCTGTGTACCGCCTCTTGGAACGTCTGCACCGTCAAGCACAAATTTACTTCCGGAGCGGTGATGAATTCGTTGATATTCGGCAGGTTCGCGGTCTGCAGGGAGTCCAGAAAGATGAGAAACGAGATGATTTTATCATAGCTTTGGCGTTCCTCCTCCGACAGCAGCCTGTAATCCTTGGCGTCCTGCGCCAGCGGGATTTCCTCTGGAATCCAGAAGTTGTTCATCATCGTGCGGTACATTTTGGTGGCCCATTCGTATTTCACATTGTTAAGCTCGATCAAATTCGTCGTATTCCCGCCGATCATCCGGCGTTTGCCCCAATCCCGGTCGCCGTCCTCATTAAAAAGCTTCTTTTTTTTCTGCAGTTCCATGTATTGATCATTCCTTCCTTGTGTAAAATAGCAGGCTGTTATCCGATTAGCTGAGCGTAATTTTTTTAACACGTGAAGTCGCGGGAGCAACCGAGCGCAGCGCCGGCGGCCCGCCCTCAGTGTGGCTATGCCGAGCAGCTGACGCATCTTCGACTTCAAGACTTTTGTTCCGGCAGTAGTACACGGTCTTCAAGCCGTTTTCCCACGCCGACATGTACAGCTCCAGAAATTCCTTGGCGGTGATTTCCGGCGTAATGTACAGGTTGAACGACTGCGACTGGTCGATATGCTTCTGCCGCTTGCCGGCGCAAGGATGCTCCACTGCTGGTCGATGCGGTGCGCCTCCTTGTAGTACCACGTGGTGTCTTCGTTCAAATTCGGCGCCGTCTGCGGAATGACCGCATTTTTTCTTTTCTTCCACAAAGAATTTGTTGAAGATGGGGTCGATCCCCGCCGTGGAACCCGCAATCAGCGAAGTAGAGGCAGTAGGGGCGATGGCAAACATCCAGCGTTGCGCACGCCGTGCCTTGCGACCTGTTCCTTCAGCTCCAGCCACTCGGGACTGTCGTAGCCTCTGCGCTCGAAGAACGCCCCCGTCTGCCATTCGCTGCCTTCGAACTCGGGATATGCGCCTTTTTTCCCCGGCTATTTCCATAGAAGCTTGAATCGCGCAGTAGGCGATCCATTCGTATGTTTCATCCGCATGCTCCAGATGCTGCCCAGATTCCCACAGGATCCTGTGCGTAGCCAGCATTTGATGATAGCCGCTCGTTCCGAGGCCGACAGCCCGGTATTTTTTTATTCGTAATTTCCGCCTGCGGGATCGGGTAATAATTGAGATCGATGACATTGTCCATCATCCGCATCTGAATGCGTACGACCCGCGCTATATCCTCTTTGGTCAAGGTCCGCCCGAGATTTGTCGAGGAGAGATTGCATACGACGTAATCGCCGCTTTTTTATCTTGGTCGTAATGATTCCGTCCTCGTGCACGCTTTGGATCAACTCGGTGGGGCTCATGTTCTGGCAAATTTCCGTGCACAGGTTGGAGCAGTAGATCATGCCCGCGTGCTTGTTCGGATTGTCCCGGTTGACGGTGTCGCGGAAGAACAGGAACGGCGAACCCGTCTCAAAAGCCGAGGACATAATCTTCTTCATGATGTCGATGGCGGGAATTTCGTCTTTTGACAGGGAAGGGTCTTCCACGCATTCTTCGTACCGGCGTTCGAACTCGTCCCCCCAGCTGTCCTCGATGGAATAGCCTTTCACGCTGCGCGCCTCATGCGGGTCGAACAGGTGCCAAACGCCGCGCTCGCGCACTTTACGCATAAACAGATCCGGTATGCACACGCCGGGGAAAATATCGTGCGCTTTCATCCGGTCGTCGCCGTTGTTCGTTTTCAGATTCAGGAAATCCATAATGTCCTTGTGCCACACATCGAGGTAAACGGCAGCAGCGCCTGAACGAACCCCAAGCTGATCTACGGCCAGGGCCGTGTTGTTGTAGTTTTTTGATCCACGGGACGACACCGCCGGCGACATTTTTTGTAGCCCCGGATGCTGGAGCCTCTGCTGCGCACTTTGCCCACGTAAATGCCCATCCCGCCTCCATGCTTGGACACCTGCGCGAAGCTCTGGTCTACATGTAGATGCCCCAGAGATTGTCCGGCACGGTATCGATAAAGCACGAAGACAGCTGGTGGTGCGGCTTGCGGGCGTTGGACAGCGTAGGTGTCGCCACGGTCATTTCCAGCCGGCTCATTACGTCATAGAACTGCTTGGCCCAGCGGACCGGCTCCCGTTCCATCATCGCCAAATGCATGGCCGCCCCCATGAACAGTTCCTGCGGAAGCTCCATAATCTCCTTGTTCGCTCCCTTGATCAAGTATCGGTCGCCGAGCGTCTTCACACCGATGTAATTGAACAGGCAATCCCGCTCCGGCCGGATGTAATCTCCAAGCTCCCGGATTTGCTCTTCGGTGTAATGCTTCAGAATATACGTCCCGTAAAGATTGGTCCCCGTGAGTCGGACGATCAGCTCATAAAAAGTCACCATAGCCAAAATGCTCGTACCCCCTGTTCACCCCCCGCTTCCTTGTACAGGTCGTAAACATATAGCTTCGCGGCCACAAACTGCCAGTCCGGCGTTTCCATGCTCGTCTTCTCCGCGGCGACCTGAATCAGCAGCCGTTGGATTTCCTTGGTCGTAATCCCGTTGCGGAATAAAGGCAAAAGCGCGGTTTCAAGCTCCAGCGGATCGCAGTCCGGATAGCCTTCACAGGCGAAATCAATCACCTTCTTCATCTTGGAAAAAAAATCAGTTCTTCCGCTTGCCCGTTGCGTTTTTACGATTTCCACAGCCAACACTCCCTTATGTAAAATGAAAAAATCCAGCGGCCCCCGGCTTTAGCGCGACTCACCCTGCCTTAACGCTAAAAAAGCGTCCCCCGGAAGGAACGCCAATAAGTTCAACGCGAGCATAACGCTTGCGATGAACACCTGCCTATTCTCCGTAGGTTTAATCGGTGCTGTCAGAAAAGGCAGGTCTCCTGGCTTCAGAGTACAGCGCCCAAGCAAGCCTTCCCGACGCAAACGATAGCGGTCAGTGGCATGTCTTACCCGGGCTTCTCTGTTACAGTGGCGGGACCGCACCGGCTTTCAACCGGTTTCCCTATTAAACCAACCATATTCTACCAATCCTCTAAAATATGGCAGGTACCTTTTCCCACAATATGTAGTTGGTTTATCCAAAGATACATCAATATATAGGAGGTTGTCAATCTTTTTTTTGCCTGAGGTTTTTTTCACATTCGGTATCTTGTGGTAAGTTAATAGAGAAATCGATTTTCCTATGAAGACACACTCATACATAGGGCTACACCAAGTGATACCAGCAGCACCCTGCGTTGGGAATACACTCCGGCATCTGATACTATAAAAAAATAAAAGGGAGGAATAAATTCATGCCAAAAAAAACTGTTCACTTTGGAAGAAGCCAATTCCTTACTGCCTTTACTGAACAAGGAATTGGAGTCGTTGCGGCAGTTAAAGCAGGAGTTTGAATCCAAGTACTATGAACTGCATAATATAAAGGATTTTCATAAACAAATGGGACCGACCGAGCAGGATCCCTATTTCCGAATGGAGTGCGAGCTGGAGTTTCTGCAGATTGAAGTGAAAATGCACAGCGAGTACATTTATGAGAAAGGCGCGGAGTTAAAAGATATCGAGCATGGCTTGGTGGATTTTCCGGCGATGCTGGACGGACGCGAGGTACTGCTTTGCTGGAAGCATGGGGAAGAAAGCATTTCGCATTATCACGAAAGATACGAGGGATTTCAATTCCGCAAGCCGCTGAAGCACGTCGACAAGGAATAGAAGAGAGCCCCTTTCTCTCGTAAATGGAGAGGGGCGATGTCGTTTCTAGGAGCTTGACTGCTTACTTGCTGCTAGCGCGGTCAGTAGCGGGCCGGTCCGTGAAAGCATTCTGTCTGCACTCTCCGTGCTTTGGTCCGGCCGGGTCCTCCCACTGCAACGACCATTTGCGGATTTCTTCAATGACAGGCTCTAGAGCGAGGCCTTTCTCAGTCAGCATATATTCCACTCGAACAGGTACTTCGGGATACATTTTGCGGTCAATGAACCCTAGAGCTTCAAGCTCTTTGAGCCGTTCGGACAGAATTTTGCCGCTGATCTGCAGCGAATTCTCAATTTCGGAAAAAAAACGAAGCGGGCCCCGGAGCAATTTATGAATTACGATAATAACCCATCTCTTGCTGAGCAATTCCATGGCGTTAACGATTGGACAATATTCATTGCTGGTCATAACACTTCACCCCATAAAGGTAAATGCAGAATAGTTTTCTTCTTTTCTTCATTATACACGATGCACAAAAAAAATTACTTGACAATTTTAAATGCATATTGTAAATTAACTTACATAAAGTAACCTAATATAATTTGATTATTATGTTTCAAAAAAAAGGAACATCTCAGAGGAGCGTGTACGAGTGGCAACTGTATTAATGATTACTGCAAACCCGAAACCGGCAGGAGCGTCTTTTTCCCTCACCGTGGCGGAGGAGTTCAAGAAGACTTACAAGCAGCAGAACCCTGCGGACGAGATCGTTGAGTTGGATGTGTACCATATGGATCTTCCGCTCTATGACGAGGATGTGTTCAGCGGGTTCGGCAAATTGACGGCACAAACTCCGTTTGGCGAGCTGACTGCGGCGGAGCAGCAAAAAAATCGGGCGTTTGAACGAAATCGTCGATCAGTTCGTGGCGGCGGATAAATATATATTCGTGACTCCATTCTGGAATTTCGGCCTGCCTCCGATGATGAAAGCGTACATCGATGCCGTCTCGGTTGTAGGCAAAACCTTCAAATACACTGAGAACGGCTCTGTCGGCCTGTTGGCGGGCAAACCTGCCGTCCATATCCAGGCGCGCGGGGGCTTTTACAGCGAAGGTCCCGCAGCAGCGGCAGAGCATGGCGATTCTTACCTGCAAACCGTGTTCGCGTTCTACGGCCTGGAAGCTCAGCCTTCCATTATCATTGAGGGCGTTGCCGTACTGAGAGACCAAGTGGATTCGTTAAAGGAAAGTGCCATCATGAAAGCAAGAGAAGCAGCGCTGGCGTTCTGATAGGAGCGTAAGAAATAAAGTGCGGAGCCCCGGCCTGTCGGGCTCTGCACTTTTTTTGTGTCAGAACGTGATCTGCAGTTGTAGAGAGAGTTCTCCGGGTGGTCCCCTTAAAGCAGTCGGAATAACTGCGAAGCATCAATCGCTTAATGGGGCGTCTTTCCAAGCCTGTGGATGGTTGTCGCTCAAAAGCTCAGTCGCCGCGGCATTGGCTCTGACCTGCTGCGGATCCTTGCACCCCGGAATGACTGTGGTCACCGCGGGATGCTTCAAGCACCAGGCAAGCGCCCATTTGGCATATCCATGCCTTCGGGCACCTCTGTGCGGCGAATGTCCTCGGCTTCCCGCAATCTCCGCTCGGTTTCTTCCCGCTGTCTGTTGCTGCGGACGTCATTATCCGGAAATATGGTGCCCGGCTTATATTTTCCGGTTAAATAACCGCTTGCCAGAGGGACTCTTGCCAGGACTCCCAGATCCTGCTCCATGCACGAAGGGAACACTTCCGCTTCCGGCTGGCGGTCCATACGGTTATACACGACCTGAATCGCTTTGGCGTTTACGGCATTCGCCTTTGCGTTTGATATATGTTGTCATTTGCGCCGATGGAAATGCCAGATGGCGGATTTTGCCCGCCTGCACCTGTTTATCCAGCGCTGTCCACAATTCGTCGTTGTCAAAAGCGTCATCCGGTCCAGAGTGGAACTGGTACAGATCGACTAAGTCCGTACGGAGCGCTTTCAGCGAAGCCTCCAGCTGGCCGATGACTTCCTCTGCCGACCAATGGCCTGTCCGGTCCTGGTAGCCGTGGAAACGGTGGCCGAACTTGGTGGCGACGACCCAATCCTCGCGTTTTCGGCGCTGCAAAAAAAATCACCGATGAAACCTTCGGAAATATGGTCCCCGTAGCACTCCGCCGTATCGATAAGATTGATTCCGAGCTCCTGCGCGGTATCCAGGATTTCATCCACTTCGGACTGCATATAGTCGCGGCCCCATTCGCCGCCGTACTGCCAGGTACCCACTCCTACGACCGACACCTTGATGCCTGTACTGCCGAGCCTGCGGTATTTCATGAACGCCACTCTCCCCATGATAGAATCCATCTCATCTATGTTACCGCCTTGGCAGACGGGTTGTCAAAAAAATAGGAACAGGCGAAGGAGCTCACGAGAGTTTGTTTGACTTTTCACGTTGTTTTAATGTTCGTGCAGTATCCTTGCGTTATACTGTTTAAAAAAATATCGGGGAGGAACCTCGGAATGAAGAAGTGGGCAAAGGAGTGGCTTCCCAGCATCGCCATAGCATTATCGTCTCGTTTACGTTTAACACTTATGTGGCACAGGGAATGAAGGTGATGTCCGGCTCCATGGAGCCGACCATAGCGGTGAACGACCGCCTGTTTGTAGAGAAAGTGGAACCTGCGTCGCAGTACGCTTTTGGGGATATCGTAGTGTTCTATCCGCCGGTGCCGGGGCAAGAAACGGAGCATTACGTCAAGAGATTGATCGGACTGCCGGGCGATACCATTGAAGTGAAGAACGGTACCCTTTACCGCAACGGAGCCGCTGTTCAGGAGCCCTATATGAAGGATAAAATCAACTACAGCTACGGGCCAGTCACTGTGCCGGAGAATCAATATTTCTTCCTGGGCGACAACCGCAATGACAGCCTGGATTCGCATCTGTGGAAGGACAAGGACGGCAACCCGGTTCCTTTCGTCGACAAAAGCCGTGTAATCGGGAAAGTCATGTTCCGCTATTACCCGCTGCCCGCGTTGGGCGGACTGAAATAGGAATAAATTAGTCATTGCAAAATGGACCGACGCGTGTTATATTATTTTTTTTGTCTCTAAGAGACACTATCAGGATAACGGGACGTAGCTCAGCTTGGTAGAGCACTGGTTTGGGACCAGGGGGTCGCATGTTCGAATCGTGTCGTCCCGACCATCCGTTATTGCGGGTGTAGTTCAATGGTAGAACTTCAGCCTTCCAAGCTGGTAGCGTGGGTTCGATTCCCATCACCCGCTCCATACATACGCAATAGCCGAAACTCTTGTGCAGCAAGGGTTTTTTTTGTTGTTTATAAAGCCTTGTGTTCGGCCTGATAAAAGCCTATCATCATCCGCTTTTGGGGACAGGTTGGGGGACGAAAGTTTTTTTGCATTTTTTTTCTCGAGCCAGATCAACCGGTGACGGCGCATAATTTGATCCATAAGGGGCACAAGTTAAACCACCGTTTCACAAAAGGAGTGCATCATGACCGTCTTCCGCATCCTGCATTATCTCTGTAGCAAATGGTCGATGGGACTGAATCAATTCTCACGATCAAGCAGCACCCCCTTCGTTGTTACTTTAAACGAAATGTTGTTTCTCTCGGTGGACTAAAAAAATGTAAAATCTCTCGCCTGGTTGAATAGTGAGTGTTGATTCAGTGTCCAGTCTACGATGGATATAGAATAAATCATTTCTGGCCATGGCTAATTTGAGAATCCATCTCGACAAACATAGAAACGATGTGTTAACTGACTTGGCTGGCCGTTCCGGCCGAAAGAAATAGAGCGTCATTTTGAAGAATTGATCATAAGACGGCGATCTTGATGCGGAAAAAAAGTTATGTACAGAAGGCTGGCCGCTCCCTTCTTTGCGAGGCAATGGTGAAAGGGTTGTGTGCTGGCCCGTGGCATGCTGGATTGCTTTGATTAACAGGAAAATATGCTGACATTTGCTCAGTTTGATTGCCTTCCTATCCATATCCATGGAAAATCTCCCGTTAATTCACCCCATTCCGGCCAAATATTAGAATAACCGCTGATTTTGATGGAACTTTTCCAGTTAAATGCATCTCTAACCAAATCAGAGTCAAATTAAATGGAGAATTCCCTTTAATTTTTTTTCCCATCCCGCGATTCTCCCGGCGCGTTGCCACACTGCACGGCAAGTGCTCAGACCGTAAAGCAGGGGAAAATCCGCTGAAGCTGAATCGATCCAACACAACTATAACGCAGGGGGCGCAAAGGTGATCTTCTGGATTGGAATAGAGGGGATTTGCCAAAAAACAAGATCTCCCAGCGGATGAGTTAAACCAACATTTATCCACAGCCACCGAAAATCGTAATTTCCAATACAAGAATAAAGGAGCAGTGTTTTCGCTGCCCCCTTACAAAGAAACTATTAATTTCTTTGTAACAACGTATATCCACTGACATTTGACGTTTTTTTTCTGGAATACCACTTTAAAACCAATATCATGGTCTAATAAGCAGTTTAAGGCATTGATGAGCAATCCATTGGGTACCAACTTAGACCTGCAGGGTTTAGCACTGCCAATAACACGAGCAGCAATAATCCTGCGTGCAGAACCGGGAACCAGAGGGTTTCTTGTCCAACTGATCAATACTAAATCAGGCTGATGAACAGCTTTGACATGAGCCATTCCGATCACCTCTTTCTATTTAGATTCTCTATATAAAATGCAAAGCAGATTTATAGTGTGCTAAACAAAAGCGGAATAATGAAACCGGTACTACAATTGGGATCGGCTCAATCTCCGCTGTACCCACAAGTTGATAATATAAATTGATACTATTATAATAATACTTAGTTTCTTAAAGAAAGTTTTGTAAGAATGTGCTTTAACATTGTTACATATTTTCCCTGTCTTAGAACATACTACAGGGGCCATAACACATTTGGAGGGGATACAGGTATGAACGCGAAATACAAGCCATTATTTGAAGAGATTGCCCTAAGAAGCGGTATTCAACTGAAAAATAGAATTGTTATGGCGCCGATGACCAACTGGTCATCCCATGAGGACGGCACGGTATCGGATGCTGAGGTCAACTACTACGTTCGCCGCTCGAGCGGTGCAGGTATGGTAATAACCGCATGTACATACGTCACTCGCAACGGTAAAGGTTTTGCCGGCGAATTCGGCGCTGATACCGATGATATGATTACAAGCCTGCGGCGCTTGCCTCCGCGATTAAGGGGCAAGGAGCGAAGGCTCTTCTGCAAATTTTCCACGGTGGACGCATGTGTCCGCCACAGCTGGTTCCCGGTGGCGATGTCGTCAGTGCAAGCGATGTTCCTTCGGATCAGAACGGAAACGTCGTACCGAGACCGTTGACGGACGCGGAGATTGAAGCGATCGTTCGCGATTTCGGCGAGACGACGCGGCGGGCTATTGAAGCGGGCTTCGACGGTGTTGAAATTCACGGTGCCAATGGCTACTTGCTCCAGCAATTTTTTTCTCCCCGCATACGAACCGCCGAAACGACCGCTGGGGTGGGGACCTGAATAAGCGCCTGACGTTCCCGCTCGCTGTTGTGGATGAAGTGAAACGAGTCGTGGCGGCTCATGCGAATAAGCCGTTTGTGGTCGGGTATCGCTTCTCACCGGAGGAACCGGAAGAGAAAGGCATCACGATGGACGATACACTAAAGCTGGTTGATGTGCTCGCAGACAAGCAGCTGGATTACCTCCATGTCTCGTTAATGGACTTCCAGTCCAAGCCTAGAGTCGGGGCGGACGACAGCAAGTCGAGACTGGAATGGATTGTCGACACAGTCGCCAATCGGACGCTTGTGATCGGCGTCGGTTCGATTCATACGCCCGACGAGGCTTTACAGGCGCTGCAGACCGGTTCCGCTTTAGTTGCGCTGGGCCGCGAGCTGATCATGGAACCGGATTGGGTCGCTAAGGTTGCGGAAGGCCAGGAAGCCGGCATCGTGACGACGCTGAGTAAGCAAGATCAGCAGCGTCTAGTGATCCCGGACCCTCTCTGGCACGCGATTATGCGTGCGCCAGGTTGGTTTCCGGTAGTGGAGGGGGCGCACAAGTGAACATCGGTTTTATTGGTCTAGGCACTATGGGCAAGCCGATGGCGGGCCGATCTTGGTGTTGCTGCAAGGCTTGAGGACTCGCTGCGCTTGCCGCTTCCGTCCACCGCTTCCCTCAAGCAGGTGTTTCAGACGGCGTGCAACACCGGACTTAGCGAAGAAGATATGAGCTCTGTCTCCAAATGTTATGAGCAATGGGCAAATTTGTAAGTCGTTTATATTGCAAGCAACGCAAAACGGGGCCGCGCAGCGATGCGGGTCCCGTTTTGCGTTGCTTGGCAGCGCATGGACTCACGGTGAGAATGCTGAGCATCCCTCGGAGGGGGCTCAGTATATAACTTTTTTTTAAGTTATCTCTTTTGCTGAGATAGTTGGAGAAGAGGTAAATCGCTGCGTAGATTGGAAATCAATAAATGTAATGCCAATGCTCAGGAACGTACTGTATTAAAGGGCAAAATGGCGGGGGGAAGGAACAAATTTTGTAGGGATAATACCGGAGCCTTAGCTGTTTCCAATGAAACCGAGCCATGTAGAGGAAAGCAAACATGATTAAAATACCTATTTTATGTAAATTATAAAGGTTATCTAACATTTAAAGGATGAAGTTTAAATGCATATCATTCTCAATGTATTATTCATATTAGCTGCTTGGAGGTGGGGGGATTGGAGGAACTGGAGAAAGTATTATCCCACTATTCTTTATCTTTTAATCGGCGATCTATTATATAATTTTCTATGTTATAATTATCCGCTTTGGAAGTTCAATGCTGTATCATTTGACAAGTTTATTTATTCAAATCATACCTTAATAACACTAGGAATTGATTTTATTAATTTTCCGGCTATTGTTTTGATGTATCTTGGAAATTACCCCAACGGGAAAATAAAGCCATTATTATATATTTTTTTGCATGGGTCTTATTTAACACAACGATTGAATTCACGAGCTTAACCACCATAAAAGGTATAGCACATTATAATGGTTGGGATATATGGTGGTCCATTTTATTGAACATTATTTTTTTTTGTGATGCTGCGGGTGCATTATCTTCGTCCATTACTGGCATGGGTTATTTCTTTTGGAATTATTATATTATTTTGGTTATACTTTGGTTTGCCAATCCAGAATATGAAATGAAAATAAAAAGAAAGCTAGCTCCCGGCTGACTGACAACCGGGAGCTAGCTTTTTTTGAATACATAGATTAATGGGTCTGGTCATTCGGTTTGTAGTAGGGAGGGACCATCAGCCAGCCTTTCTTTTTCATTAAGTCTTTAAATGTTAACCCAAACGTCAGTTTTTTTACGGCTTGATACTTTGCAAACATCGCAGCGACATCCGGACGGACGGATTCGGTCATCCCCCCGAGCGGCTGACATCATACCCACAACAAGGTTATAGGAGATAAGATTAGCCACCTCTTTGTCAGTCAAACGAGCGCCATCAGGATGCTGCGGTAATCGCCGACCGGTTTTTTGAGGAGTGGAGTCCGGCAGCGGCACACCTTCCATCCGCAGGAAATCAGTTAACTCAAGCACCATCGGCTTGTGTACATTATTGATGATATCTTCCAATTTATCCCTGAGGTCCTCATCTTGCACAATATTATATGAAATTTGGTCAGCCCGCAAAGTCTGTTCAGTGCCCGTCAGATAAAACCAAAGATTCATCACTTCTCCCACGTGCAGGGGAGGTTTCTCGCCATCGATAAACGGGCGAAACGCATCCTTGATTATCTCAAAAAAAATTCATCCTTGCTCACCATCCCGACATTTTATATGGATATAGCGTGGCTTGTTTTATCGATTTTATCCATTTAACTCAGCAATGTTTTTTCTGTATACAATTCCTATTCTGGACATAATAAGCAAAAAAAATGTAACCGGGAAAGGATGCAGATCCCTTGTTGAAAAAATATATTCGGCGTATTGCAAAAGTCGGCAAAGCGCTCATGCTGCCTGTAGCCATTCTGCCCGCGGCAGGAATTCTTCTGGCCATCGGCAACGCGCTGCAGAATCCGGCTCTGCTCGCCCATCTGCCCGTATTGGATAATACGATCGTACACATAGTCGCCAGAGTGATGGAGAAGGCCGGAGATATTATATTCTCTAACCTCTCGCTTTTATTTGCCGTGGGAGTGGCCGTGGGGTTGGCAGGCGGAGACGGTGTTGCAGGCATTGCGGCGATCATCGGGTATTTAATCATGAACGTGACCATGGGAGTCATTATGGGTGTGACTCCAGAGATGGTCGGCAAAAAACTTCTCCTATGCGAATGTACTCGGGATCAGCACCTGCAGACGGGGGTGTTCGGAGGGGTTATAATCGGGATTCTGGCGGCGTTTTTTTGTATAAAAGATATTTTACGATTCAACTGCCGGCTTACCTTGGTTTTTTTTGCGGGGAAACGGTTTGTCCCTATTATTACGGCAGTAATGTCGCTGATTCTCGGAATGCTGATGACGGTCATCTGGCCGCCGATTCAGCATGGGTTGAACGCATTCTCCCATAGTATGATCGAATCGAACCGGACGGTGGCCGCGCCCGTGTTCGGTATAGTTGAAAGGTCGCTGATTCCGTTCGGTCTTCACCATATTTTCTATGCGCCGTTCTGGTTCGAGTTCGGTTCCTATGTGAATAAAGCCGGTGAGCTGGTGCGCGGCGACCAGAAAATTTTCTTCGCCAGATCAAGGATGCCGCGCCTCTGACGGCGGGGACTTTCATGACGGGCAAATTCCCTTTTATGATGTTCGGCCTGCCCGCTGCCGCTCTGGCTATGTACCATGAGGCGCGTCCGGAGCACAAGAAGGTGGTCGCGGGCATTATGGGGTCGGCAGCGCTGACTTCCTTCCTGACCGGGATCACGGAGCCCATCGAGTTCTCGTTCCTGTTCGTGGCTCCGGTGCTGTTTGCCATCCATGCGCTGTTTGCAGGACTTTCCTTTATGATCATGGACATACTCAACGTCAAGATCGGGATGACTTTCTCCGGCGGAGTGATCGACTACCTGCTGTTCGGAGTGCTTCCCAACCGCACTGCTTGGTGGCTGGTCATTCCGGTAGGATTAGTGTTTGCCGTCGTTTATTACTTTGGCTTCCGTTTTGCCATTCGTCATTGGAACCTGGCTACGCCGGGACGCGAAGCGTTCCAGGGAGATGGAGCGAGCGCGGATGTGAATGCGGGCGCTGAGATTGCGGCGAAGGGAGCGGCAGGTGCGAAAGTCGGGGACAAAACCGGGGCGAAAACAGGTGCGAAAAGCGGCGAAAAAAACCGGTGCAAAAGCCGGGGCCATGGCGGCGGGCAACCGGCACGATCTGCCGCAGCTGGTGCTTTCCGCCATGGGCGGGGAAGAAAACATCGCCTCTCTCGATGCCTGCATCACACGGCTTAGAGTGCAGGTGAAAGAAACGGGCAAGGTCGACAAGAACCGGCTAAAGGAGCTCGGCGCTGCCGGCGTGCTGCAGGTGGGCAACAACATCCAGGCAATTTTCGGCACGCTGTCGGATATTTTGAAAGGCCAAATCCAGGACATTATTTCAAAAAAAAGCGCCGATCGTTTCCCAAAAAAAGCTATGGACCTGGACGTGAAACCCGCGGTAGATGATAAACCGGATGAGAACTGCTCGACAGATCAAGGGAGATAGAGGCTTGCGCATTACTCCGGCAGATATGAGCAAAACCTAAAAGAACCGTGAGGGAACAACTCCCTCACGGTTCTTTGCGATCAACCCAGCACAACCCGGTCATCGGACAGCTTATGGCCGCTGATCTGCTCGAATTCCCCAAGCAGCTGCTCCACGGTCAGGTTCTTTTTTGCGCTGCTCGTTTATGTCAAGAATGATTCGTCCTTTATCCATCATGATCAAGCGGTTGCCGAGGCGAATGGCCTGCTCCATGTTATGGGTAACCATCAGTGTCGTGAGCTTCATTTCCCGAACGATGCTGTCAGTCAATCGTGTGATCAATTCCGCACGGGCAGGGTCCAAGGCTGCGGTATGCTCGTCGAGCAGCAGAATTTGCGGCTGGGTGAACGTAGCCATCAGCAGGCTGAGGGCCTGCCTTTCGCCACCCGACAGTAATCCTACTTTCGCCCGAAGACGATGCTCAAGACCGATGCCCAACCGCTTCAACTGCTCATGGAATATTTTGCGCTTTCTCGATGTCACTCCGAAACGGAGCCCGCGCGGTTTGCCCCTTAAGTAGCCATGGCCAGATTCTCTTCTATAGTCATGCGGGGAGCCGTGCCGGCCATCGGATCCTGGAACACCCGTCCGATCCAGCGGCTGCGCATGTATTCAGCCAGTTGGTGAACTGCGTTTCCCTCGATCCGCACCTCGCCCGTATCCGGCGTCATGACACCCGATATGATGTTCATCAGCGTGGACTTACCGGCTCCGTTGCTGCCGATGACCGTGACGAAATCACCGGGGTTCAGCTTCAGATTGATTCCGATGAGCGCAATCTTTTCATCCGGGGTCCCGGGATTAAATAATTTGGAGACGTTGGAAAGCTCAAGCATCAGCGTTCACCTCCCGTTTGCTGTGCCGACAAACCCGCGAGCTGGGCGGAGCGTTTTTTTGGCCAGGCTTTTTTTGCTTCCAAGTACGCCGCAGCGAAGGGAAGACTAATGCGATAATGACGATAATGGCGGTGATCAGCTTGAGATCGGATGCGTTTAACCACTGCACGCGCAGCGCAAATGCAACGACGATACGATACACGATGGATCCGAGTACAGCGGCGACAGTCGCGCTAAAAAACGCTGCGGGCACCGAAAATCGCTTCGCCGATAATAACGGAAGCCAGTCCGATGACAATCATTCCAACTCCCATCGTGATGTCCGCAAAGCCCGACTGTTGGGCGATGAGTGCGCCGGATACCGCCACTAACCCGTTCGACAAGCTGAGGCCCAGAATCGTAGTATTATCCGTGTGGGCTCCAAGGCTTCGGATCATCCGCGAGTTATCGCCGGTGGCTCTCAAGGCAAGTCCCAGGTCAGTGTGCAAAAAAACGCGTCAAGCAGCAGTTTCACAAAAAACCACGACAAACACCATAAGGACCATCGGAGAAACCGAGGAAAAGATAGTGTCGGACCCGAGCAGGGAAATGTTAGGTTTTCCCATGATCCGCATATTAATCGAGTAAAGAGCGATCATCATCAGAATTCCGGATAGAAGTCCGTTTATTTTACCTTTTGTATGCAGAAGTCCTGTACATGCGCCCGCCGCGAGGCCCCCGGCAAAAGCGGCAGGCAGGCCAGCCATGGGGAGAAACCTTTGGTGATCATGAGCGATGCAATGGCTCCTCCTGTAGCAAAGCTGCCGTCCACGGTCAAGTCGGGAAAATCAAGTATGCGGAACGTGATGTAAACGCCGAGTGCCATCAAGGCATACAGCAGACCGAGTTCCAGGGCTCCGAATAAGGAGTCTGCCATTGTTAAAACCCTCCTGTAATTAAATAATTCCATTAATAAGTTCCAATTAAAAAAGGGATGAACGCCAGGGACGCTCACCCCTATGAGTATGGCTTACTGGATAATGTTTTTTTCTCTTTGTCTTTTACTGCATTCTTCATAGCGTCAGTCACCTGGATGTTTTGCTCCTTGGCGGCTTTCAAATTCAGGATCACATCCAGCTTGTCAGGCACGGTAACTTTCATATCGGCGGGTTTTTTTGCCGTTTTTTTCAGGATATCCACAGCCATTTGGCCAACCTGGTAACCATGGTCGTAGTATTTGAAGCCTACCGTGGCAAAAGCTCCTTTTTTTCCACGGTGTCACGGTCGCTGGAGAAGAAAGGAAGGTGCTTGTCATTGGCAAGTTTAAGGATCGTATCGACGCCGCTGACAACCGTATTATCAAGAGTTATATAGAAAGCATCCACCCGGCCCGCGAGCGATTCCGCCGCTTGCTTTACTTCCGAAGTGTTCGTGACCGGCGCCTTAACCAGCTTGATTCCGTTTTTTTGCTCAGCGCTTCTTCAGCTTTCTTGGCCATAATCACTGCGTTGGGCTCCCCTTCATTGATCACAAGGCCGATCGTTTTAACCTTGGGAAAGTTGGAGGCGACGAAATCCATAAGCTTTGTAATAGCCTCAGGGTTCGTATCCGAAGCGCCGGAGACATTGGCACCGGGCTTATCCAGATTGTTTACGATTTTGGAGGCAACAGGGTCGGTCACTGCGGCAAACAGCACGGGTGCTTTCTTCACCTGCTGTACCACGCTTGAGCCGAAGGTGTAGCAATAGCCAGAACCAGATCGTTATCTGCGGAAGCGAGTTTCCGGGCGATGGATAAATTGTTCGTTGGATCGCCCTGTGCGTTGTTGTAATCTACTTTCAGATTCTTGCCGTCTTCGATGCCGGCCTCTTTCAATGCCGCAAGGAAGCCCTGGCGGGTGGCATCGAGAGAAGGATGTTCCACAATTTGCGAAATGGCGATTTTATACGTTTTTTTTGGCTTTCTGCGCCTTTCGCCCCGCTGTCCGTCCCCGTATTTGTATTTCCGTTCCCCGGCTTTTGTCCGCAGCCTGCCGCAGCAAGTAATGCTGCCGATAGGACAAGCGGTAACCATACTCTCTTTTTTCAAAATAATGTTCCCCTCCCGGTATAATCGCACTTGCCTGCACCCTGTGGTTCTGTAGCACTTTTAACAATAAAAGCATTAAAGCGTGTTAAAAAATATGTAAAAGCCGATGCAAGCGTGGACATTTATTATCCATAGTTTAATTCGCAGCAGGGTTTCCGTCAATGATTAACAGAAAAGAGAGGAAGAAGATTGTCACTCCAAATAAAGCCATGTGCACATTTGCCTGCTTGCAACGCAGTGAGCTTTTGCATATAATGGTTAACAACAAAACATTGAAATGCATTGACGGAGAAAAGTAAGCAGTGCCTCTTTACAGGGAGGGAGCGCCGGAGATTGAGAGCGTTCCTACAGAAACAGGCTGCCGAAGTTCGCTCCAGAGCAGACCTTTGAACGAGCGTAATACGCCTTATTAGAGGGAATCCGGACAGACCGTCCGTTACGAATGAAAGTGAAGCCCTCAACTGATCCGTTGGTCGGTATGAAGGCTTAACAAGGGTGGTACCACGCTTTTTTTCGTCCCTTACCGGACGGAAGAGCCTTTTTTTGGTTTTTTTGCGCATTGTGTTGGAACGTAAGACTCTAGCGGAGTATATGTACTGGAAAGGAACAGAGCCAGCGGAGTAAAAAAAGAGGAGGTTATCTCATTGAAAGAGCGTTTGGAAGCGTTAAAAGAAGAGGCCCTGCGCGAGCTGGATGCAGTCGGCAGCCAACAGGAGCTGAGTGAGCTGCGCATCAAGTATTTGGGCAAAAAAGGTCCCTTGACCGAGATTCTGCGCGGAATGGGTGGTTTGAGCGCCGAGGAGCGGCCGGTCATCGGCCAGGTGGCGAACGAAGTGCGCGGAGCCATCGAAGAAGTGATCGAGCCAAACAGGCCGAGTACGAGCGGCTGCAAACGGAAGCGCGTCTGAGAGAAGAAACGATCGACGTTACGCTGCCGGGACGTCCCAACGAGCGCGGCGCGGTTCATCCGCTGAGCAAGGTGATCCAGGAAGTGGAAGATATTTTTGTGGGCATGGGCTACACGGTGCCGAAGGCCCGGAGGTCGAGAAGGATTATTACAACTTCGAGGCGTTGAACTTCCCCAAGAACCATCCCGCTCGGGATATGCAGGACTCTTTTTTACATTACGGAAGAGATTCTGATGAGGACCCACACCTCTCCGGTGCAGGTCCGAACGATGGAAAAGATGAAAGGCGAAGTGCCTGTGAAGATCATCTGTCCGGGCAAAGTGTACCGAAGTGACGATGACGACGCAACACACTCCCACATGTTCACGCAGATCGAAGGGCTGGTCATCGACCGCGGCATCCGTATGAGCGACCTGAAAGGCACGCTGCTGCTGTTCGTGCAGGAAATGTTCGGCAAGCAGACGAAAATCCGCATGCGTCCGAGCTTTTTTTTCCCGTTCACCGAGCCGAGCACGGAGGTTGACGTTTCCTGCATCATCTGCGGCGGGGAAGGCTGCCGGGTGTGCAAGCACACAGGCTGGCTGGAAATTCTGGGGGCGGGCATGGTGCATCCGAATGTGCTGGAGATGGCCGGCTACGACCCGAATGTATACTGCGGCTTCGCGTTCGGCATGGGCGTGGAGCGGATCGCGATGCTGAAGTACGGCGTGGACGATATCCGACATTTTTTTATACCAATGACCTGCGGTTTTTTTGAAGCAGTTTGTGCATCTTTAGAAGGGAGGCCGTGAAAACAAATGAAAGTATCCTACCGTTGGTTATCCGATTATGTGGATTTGACCGGTTATACCGGTAAAGAGTTGGCCGAAAAAAATTCACCCGCGGCGGAATTGAAGTCGATGTGGTGGAAAGCCGCAATCAAGGCGTGGAGAAGGTCGTGGTCGGCTATGTTAAATCCCGTGAAAAGCATCCCGATGCCGATAAGTTGAACGTATGTATCGTGGACGCCGGACAGGGGGAAGACCTGCAGATCGTCTGCGGAGCGAAGAATGTAGAGGCCGGGCAAAAGGTTCCCGTAGCGCTGGCAGGCGCCAAGCTCCCCGGGGGTCTCGCTATTAAACGGGCGAAGCTGCGCGGAGTCGAGTCGCAGGGGATGATCTGCTCGGCCAAGGAGCTCGGCCTGAACGACAAGCTGCTGCCGAAGGAAATCCAGGAAGGCATTCTCGTGCTGCCTGGGGATACGCAGGTGGGGGAGAGCATTCTGGACGTGCTCGCTATAGACGACGAAGTGCTGGAGCTGGAGCTGACTCCGAACCGTTCGGACTGCTTGAGCATGATTGGAGCGGCCTATGAAGCGGGTGCTGTGCTCCATAGGGAAGTGAAGCTCCCCGACACTGAGGCCGGGTCTCAGTCCGGCGGCGTGCGAGCTTCCGACCGCATTTCCTTGAATATCAGTGCAGGCGGCCACTGCAGCCACTACAGCGCCCGTTTGATCGAAAATATCGTTGTCGGCCCATCCCCGCTATGGATGCAAAACCGGCTGATGGCGGCGGGAATCCGTCCGATCAGCAACATTGTGGATATCACAAACTATGTGATGCTCGAGTACGGTCAGCCGCTTCATGCTTTCGACGCCGATAAAGTCGCAGGAGGGCACATAGACGTGCGCCTTGCCCGCGAGGGTGAAGCCTTAGTGACGCTGGATGACATAGAAAGAAAGCTGGAGCCGCACATGCTGCTGATTGCCGACGGCGAGAAGCCGATAGGCCTGGCAGGTGTAATGGGCGGAGCCAACTCCGAAGTAACGGACGGCACCAAGCGAATTTTGCTCGAGTCGGCCAAGTTTGACGGAGGCACTGTACGCAGAACGTCCCGGCAGCTCGGCCTTCGTTCGGAAGCCAGCCTGCGGTTTGAAAAGGAAGTCAACCCGGACGCCGTGATTCCGGCACTGAACCGTGCAGCCCGGTTAATGGCCCAGTATGCGGGAGGAACGGTGGCGGATGGAATCGTGGAAGCGAAAACCGCCGAAACATCTCCTGTTGATATTTCCCTGAAGCTGGAAAAAAGTCAACGGCTATTTGGGAACCCGGCTGACTTTGGATGAAGTGAAGCGGATTTTTTGACCGCTTGAATTTTACTTATGAGAGCGGCGGCGGCGAGCTTCTGGTTCACGTGCCGAGCCGTCGCGGCGATATCACCCGCGATGTGGACCTGATCGAGGAAGTGGCGCGCCTGTACGGTTACGACAACATTCCTACTACTCTAATGTATGGTGTGACCACCGCCGGTTCGCTGACCAAGGAGCAGAAGCTCCGCCGCATCCTGCGCGAGCAGCTGACCGGAGCGGGGCTTCATGAAGCGGTCACTTACGCCTTTACCCATCCTCAACATATGGAGCAGTTCCCGGGGCTTTACCCGGACTCCAAGGCCGTCGCTTTAGCGATGCCGATGAGCGAGGACCGCAGCAGGCTGCGCACTTCGCTGATCCCGCATCTGCTTGAAGCCGCCGCTTATAACCGCAACCGTAACAATGCCGATTTGGCGCTTTTTTGAAATCAGCAAAGTGTTCCTCGCGGACAGCGACGTGCTTGCAGATCTGCCTGCCGAGAAGCTGGTGCTTTCCATCGTGATGACCGGGAGCAGGGAACCCGCGCATTGGTCGGGCAAGCCGCGTAAAGCCGATTTTTTTTACGATTTGAAAGGCATTTTCGAAGCGGCCGTAGATGCTCTGGGGATCAAAGGGTTGGAATACAGGGCCGCGCAGCCCGAAGGCTTCCATCCCGGACGCACGGCGGAAATCAGGCTGAGTGCGGAGGGCGACTCCACGGCGGTGGGCCGGATAGGCCAGCTGCATCCTGCGCTTCAGGCGGCAAAAGACCTGGAGGACACGTACATTCTTGAGGTGGAGCTCGCGCCTCTGATGGATGCCGCGAATTTTCACATTGAATATACAATGCTTCCGCGCTACCCCGCGATTACTCGCGACATTGCGGTTGTTGTGGACCGCGGCGCGGCTGTGGGCGAGCTGCTCGCCAAGGTCAGAGAGGCGGGCGGCGAGCTTCTGGAGGCTTCGCAGGTTTTTTGACATCTACACAGGCGACCGGCTGGGAGCCGACAAAAAAGAGCATCGCCATCGCACTAGCCTACCGTCATCCCGAACGGACATTAACGGATGAAGAAGCGGCGGAGCTGCACGCAAAAGTGGTTGACGCACTGGAACGGTCTTTTGGCGCGGAGCTGCGTAAATAGCATAAACTTCCTGTATTTACAGCAGGAAATCCGGCTGGTCGTATCGAAGTTAATAACTCGGTAGGACCAGTTTTTTCAACAGACGATGGCATTTATATAAATACACGATGGGAAAGCGAGGAATCTCGATGAACTCGGACGAGAAGACGAGACTGACGGTAGACATATACGGCGTTCAATATAAAATGGCGGCAAACACCTCTCCAAGCTACATGAAACAGGTGGCCGAGCTGGTTGACGAACAAATGCGCAAAATCGCAAAGACAAACCCCCGTTTGGACGTGCCTCGGATAGCCGTGCTGGCTGCGGTACATATGGCGGACGAGAATTTTAAAAGTTATGACGAGAACGAGCAGTTAAAATATAAAATGCAGCAGCTGGAGCAGCAGGGTGTGGAGCTGGAAAGGCTGAAGCAGGCGCATGAGCGCTTGAAGGTTCTGCACCAGAGCGAACTGGCAAAAAAATGCAGCAGCTGGCCGAACGGCAGGACAAGCAGAAGCAGGAGCTTGTGAGGCTCAGTGCGGAGCTGGACACGGCCAATAAGGATAAGAGCTCGATAGCCATCGCGGCGGACCGTCTGAATAAGGATTTGGAAACGGCACGCGGCGAAAGAGCGAAGCTTGATCAGGAGACGAGACGTTTATCCGGTGAGCTGAAGGCTGTTCAGGAGCGGAAGGCCGCTTTGGAGCAGTCGCTGGGACAGACCAAGAAGGATTTGGAAGCTGCGGACGAAGAAAAAAGTAAGGCTGCAGGATAGCGCGTCGAAGTTTAAAAAAACAGCTTGATACCGTGCTCGAGGAAAAAAAACCGTTTGGAGCAGGAAGCCGCAGCTTTGCGGGAGGAAACCGGCAAGCAAGCGGAGGAAGCTAAGGCGCTTGCGTCCGAGAAAGCGGTTTTGGAGGAACAGCTGGAGGAAGCGATTCAACTGCAGGCCGCCTTCCGCAAGGAACTGGACACACTGCGCGGCGAACGGGGCCGGCTGAAGAGCGACCTGGACTGTGCCGCCGCCGAGGGGGCCAGGCTCAAGCAGGAGTCGGAGGAACTGCGCGCGGAGAACGGCAAGCTCGCCTCGGATTTGGAGTCCGCGGTGACTGACCGCGATCAGTATAAGCTGGAAGCGGATGTATTAAGAGGCGAGAAAGGAAAGCTTGCAGCGGAGCTGGAGGAGTCTTTTGCCGAGCAGATGAAATATAAGCAGGAGGCCGACATTTTACGCGGCGAGAAAGGAAAGATCAACGCCGATTTACTGTCGATGAAAGGGAACTTCAGCAAGCTGCGGCAGGAGACAGAAGCGGCGCGCGCGGAAGCTGCGGAGCGACAACGGGAAGCGGAGCGGCTGCTGGGCGAGCTGG
>BBFE01000004.1 GCA_001313085.1 Paenibacillus sp. JCM 18996
GAGCATGCGCAGGCTCCGCTGGCGGTAAGTGAGCCAAGCGATCAGCAAGGCGAGGTGGCGCAGGGAGCGGTGCACACAGGTGCTGTGCCGGCCTTGCAGGCTGAGCGTGCACCTGCGAGGTACCGGACTCCGACAGCCTCTCACACGCGGGGCCGGTCAGTGAGCCAGCCGTTTCAGAGCATGAACCTGCCGCGCGCCCATCACAGGCTGAAACAGCGGAAGCTTCCCGCGTTTCAATAGCGAAGTCCGGCGATATTATGCCGGATCAAGACTTTCGCAGAGCGCTGCAGCAGTTAAAGCAGCCTCAGCAGCCTGCTGCAAAAGAAAAAAGATGCTGCACCGATGAACGATGACGCTTATCGCGCGGCGCTTCGCTCCTTTAAAGAGAAGAAAAGCAATAAACCGCACACTCCTTGATTGAGAGGCACGATCACGCTTGCCGCGGTTTACAGTGCCGTGTGAAAGCCTTCACTTTGGAGCTGACTTGGTTTTTTTGAAATGGTAAGTGAACAAGCGAACAAAAGCAGCTCATCCTCACTGTGAGGCGGGCTGCTTTTGTTTGATAGGCTGAGTGATAGTTTTCCGTTTATGCTTAATCCCCTGTCAGCATTTTGGCTGCCAGAGGACTTTCAACAATGATCAAACGTAGTTTAATCCGCTTGTGTAAGGCAGAGGCACCGGAAACAGGGCGGAAAGCTGACTCTTCAGCAGCTCGTCTGCCTCGTAATTCGGCGTGATGTCAAAAAAGCAGGGAGACGAGCTGCCTGGCAGTCAACTCCGCGGATGGTCCGTTCAAAGCAATTCTGCACCTATCCTCATCAAGGCGGGTAATCTGCAGCATACTGCTTAAGGTTTCGTTCTTAACGAGCAAATAAGGCGTTAACTGCTGAATGATGAGTCCGGGATCGATCACGTGCACGGTGCCGTCATTTGCCTCTTCGCAATATTCTACCGGCTCCATAGTCTTCTGAAGCTCATTCTCAAACCACGAAACGGTCACATCAAGCTTATCCAGCCCATAATTTTCCACGGCATATGCTGCCAGAGCCGCATTCAAGCTGTCGTCGCCAAAGCGCTCAACCACAAAAGGCGTCTTGTCCGACGCATATTGCGAAGGGACGCTGATGACCGCGCAGGCGAGAAGCTCGCCGTCTCGCTCCGCAGCAAGCGCCACATGCCGGTGCTTCACGCAGCTGGCGTAGGCTTCCGACTCAATCATAACGGCGAGCTCCGTTATGCTCTGCTCATAGGCGACTCCCCTGGATGCCGCCAGCTGGTGCAGTTGGAACCAGTCGCGGGGCTCAAGTTCCCGGATGATTAGCGCTTCCGGCAGACGGCCGCTCCGTACAGCTGCCGCCTGCTCTGCCGTTATCGTATAACGGCGGACGGAGCCAAAAGGATAACAGCGGGCTCTGCTATAAAGCGGACGGTCTCCCGATACGAAGAGAAGAGAAGCGCCTGTGCGCCCCACATGTTCTTGCACCGCCTTAAGAATCGCTCCCGCGTGGCCTTTCCCACGGAAATCCGGGTGGGTACAGACTGAACCTAAAGAGTAGATTTTCACTTTGGCATCCCCAATTCTCATGACGGCGGGAACAATGCCGATAAAAGACACCAGTCTGTCTTCCTCGAAAGCGCCGAAGGATTGACCCAGGCTTGTGGAGAAAACGAGCGGAAACGCGGTGCCCATCGACGCTTGTTCGGAATCGCGAAACACAAGGTCAGACAGCCGTACAGCTTGATTCATTTCCTCGGGACGAACGGGACGTATGATTGCCATAGAAACCTCCAATGGGACAGAATGGTTATGTAAGCGCTTTTTTAATAAAAGTATAAAGGATTCCAGCACGATGTAAAAGAGAAGTTCATGCGCCGGAAGGCTGGTTCTTCTGTGCATCGGGCCCTTCAGTATTGTACAATAATTTTAACTTGAATTTTAACTTGGAACGTGGAGAGTGAGGAGGGATGCAGTTGAACAAAAAAAGCGAGGATAGCCGTCGTAGGCAGCATCAATATGGATCTGGTAGTGAAAACGGAAAGATCCCCGGTTCCCGGTGAAACGATCGCCGGACAGGAGTTTGCTATGATTCCAGGCGGAAAAGGCGCAAATCAGGCGGTCGCGGCAGCCAGGCTGGGGTCCGAGGTCAGCATGATCGGATGTGTCGGCGGCGATATTTTCGGTATTCAGCTTATCGAGCAGATGCGGAAGGAAGGGATTGACACAAGCCGAATCCTGACTGTGCAGGAGGCTTCCACCGGTGTAGCGTTGATTCAGGTTCAGCAGGATGGAGACAACAGCATTGTAGTGGTTGCGGGGGCCAACGGCTGCGTGACTCCGGCAATTGTCATGCAGGCGGAGGAAGCCATCCGGAGCGCCGATGTGCTGCTTGTCCAACTGGAAATTCCGCTCGAAGCGGTGGAACAAGCCATAGAGCTGGCCCACCGGCACGGGGTTCGAACCATCCTCAATCCTGCTCCGGCAAGCGAGCTGCCTCAGCCGCTGCTTCACCAGGTGGACATCGTTACACCGAATGAAACGGAGGCCTCCATCCTTGCGGCAGGGACAGTCGAATCTTCCGTTACGATGGGAGAAAGAATCGAGCGGTTGAAGATATTGACCGGACAAGGGAACGTGATTGTGACTCAAGGAGACAAGGGCGTTCTGTTCGATTTGGACGGCAGGAGAGGTTCTTTTCCCGCCTACGAAGTGGTGGTTGTCGACACAACGGCCGCAGGGGATTCTTTTAACGCAGGGGTAGCCGTTCGATGGGCCGAAGGGGCAGAGCTCAAAGAGGCGATTCGATTTGCCTCGGCTGTGGGTGCGCTGACGTATCCCGTTTTGGTGCGCAAACCTCGCTGCCGCATCGTGCCGAGGTGGAAAAGTTCCTCATAGACAACGAGCGATGAGAGCAAGCGAGTGACAGCGTGTGATAAATGTAAGCTAAATCAGCGGCGCTGCAGCGGCTTTGCACGGGGCCCGACCGGCCTCCGTTGCGGTAAACAGAAAAGCAGGCTGCTTTACCGGGGCAGCCTGCCAGCCTCTATAATTTGTCGATCACCTTATCGATAATCCCATAATCCATCGCTTCCTGAGCGGACATGTAATGGTCGCGGTCCGTATCCTTTTCCACTTTGTCGTAAGGCTGTCCCGAGCGCTCTGCAAGGATATGGTTGAACATTTCGCGAACCTTCAATATGCGCTTGGCGTGAATATGTATATCCGTTGCCTGGCCCTGAGCGCCGCCGCTTGGCTGGTGGATCATCACTTCGGAATTGGGCAGCGCGGTCCGTTTGCCGGCAGCTCCGGCGGCCAGTAGGACTGCACCCATGGAAGCGGCCATGCCTACACAAAGTGTAGCCACATCCGGTTTAATAAACTGCATCGTGTCATAGATTGCCATTCCCGCTGTAGTGGATCCTCCTGGAGAGTTAATATACAGATGAATGTCTTTATCCGCGTCGTTCGCGGCCAGGAACAGCAGCTGGGCAACGACGGAGCCCGCCACATGATCGTCGATGGCGCTGCCGATGAATACGATACGGTCGAGCAAAAGCCGCGAATAAATATCATACGATCTTTCCCCGCGATTCGTCTGCTCTATCACCATAGGAATTAAACTGCTCATGGGATCCCCTCCGGTTTATTTTATTGAAAAAATGTTCATGCCGCCATGCAAAGATCAGCTTTCGGTGTTCCCGCCGACGCGGATGGAGCCGCAAAGCCGGAGGAAACCATTGTAAATGTAACCCCCTGTTGAGATCCGGAAACGAGCCCTATTTCTTCAAAAGTTGCTTCTGACGCTGCTGCGGCTTGATTTCTTTTTTTTATCGAGAGAAACGACCTTTTCTACAGAACGCTGCCCTTTTAGGGACTTATCGGATGTCTTCCAAATCACGAGCGGTGTCCTATTATTCATTCCCGGTTCCTCCCGATCGGACGGCTGGGTACAGTGCCAACAGCATTTGATAAGCATCGGCGGTATCATCCGTTTGGCGTCCGTTATTTGATATTTTTTTTCCACTAACTGCTTGACCAGACCCATATATTCGTCCAAAAAAAGTTTTTTTCTGGAGCCCGCGTCTTTGAACTGCACCTGCGCATGCAGCGAGGCGCTTGGAATTTCCGTCTGGCTGTCTGACAATTCCATGAGCTGAAGCGCATCACGCTTCATCCGTTCCGCCGCATGCATGAGATGGGAGAGCGAGCTTTGATCCTTCATCCGCTGCACGGCTTCCGGCTTAGGCCCAACGCGTCGGAAAGAATGAAAGTCTTCGCGATGGACTGAAACAGGACTTCCACGAGGTTTCGAACCTGGCGCGTGCCGATTTTGCGGACCAGGCCGGCTTTTTTTCCAGCGCTTTTAAATGATAATTGATTCTTTGCGGCGTTTCGTTTAGACCGCGTGCCACTTCGGCTGCTGAAGCGGGTTCCGCAAGCTGATTCAAAATTTCCGCCCTCAGCGGATTGAGCAGCGCAATCGCCTGCTCCGGCAATGTTACAACGTGGGTGGATTGCTCTTGCTCCAACAAGCCCTGATCACCTCCTGTAACAATTATACTTCACGTAAAAAACATTTTATTACGTAATTTATTTTTTTGTCAAATTTTGCATCGAGAAGCAAAAATGAGAACAACACATGACCAATACAAATGACTTTATGGTAAAATAAACCATGTAAGCCGACTCAGGAGCACACATCCGGGGGAAATAAATCATCTTTTACAGGGCTTTATCATTAAATGCAAAAGTAAAGTATGGAGGAACCCCATGAAAGCGATGGTATGCACAAAATATGGATCACCGGATGTTCTGCAGCTGGCAGAGGTAGAAAAAACCCGCTCCCAAGGACAATGAAATACTGATAAAAAAAATTCATGCGACAACCGTGGCATCAGGGGATTTGAGAGTTCGGGGCTTCAATAGTCCTCTCCTGTTATGGCTTCCCATGCGGCTCGTTCTGGGTATCAGCAGACCAAGAAAACCGGTACTGGGGGTTGAGTTGGCAGGGGAAATCGAAGAAACAGGGAAAAGTGTGAAGCAATTCAAGAAAGGTGACAAGGTTTTTTGCTTTAACGGGGATGCGTTTTGGGGCTCATGCCGAGTATGCCTGTCTGCCTGAAAATGCGGTGGTGTCCATAAAACCTGCAACGATGACGTATGAGGAAGCCGCCGCCGTCCCTATGGGAGGAACTACGGCACTTTATTTTCTTAGAAAAGGAAACATCCGGAATGGGCACAAAGTTCTTATCTATGGGGCCTCCGGAGCGGTTGGAACTTCCGCGGTACAGCTTGCCAAGCACTTTGGGGCATTCGTTATCGGAGTTTGCAGTGCCGCGAATGTGGAATTGGTGAAATCCCTGGGGGCCGACCACGTCATAGATTACACTAAAGAGGATTTTTTTTCAAAAAACAGGAGAGCGTTATGACGTGATCTTTGATGCCGTCGCAAAATGCCGAAATCGAATTGCAAGAATGCATTGGCTCCGAATGGAAAATACGTCACGGTCGATGGGCAGGGGATCACAAAGGTGAGAAGTGAAGATTTAAATTATCTCAAAGATCTGATTGAAACGGGAAAAAATAAAATCGGTTATCGATCGGCGCTATCCGTTGGAACAAATCCCCGAGCTCACAGGTATGCCGAACAAGGGCACAAAAAAGGGAAATGTCGTCATCACGGTAGCACAGGATTAGAATTTCTAACAAAGTACGCGCAATGCTCTTCAGTCACCTGATTGACTTATAAACCGAAAGGGCTGCCGCCTGGCAGCCTTTCGCTGCGCCAACGGGAAGGATCACGTAATAACAAGGAACCGGCGCTATATAAGCATCGGCTCATCTGCTAACTTTTTTTACCTTAAGCAGCCTCTTCCAGCTTCCTTACCGCTCTCAGCTTATTACTGGATTTCACTTGTTTCTTTTCATCGCGATAATAAAAAAAGAAGAAGTACATTTTATGCGGTATTCATCGAAAATGTGCAAGCCTTTGTCTGCGGGTAAGATGGATACCAAATCTCCAAGTGGAGGAACTTCGAGAAGGAGGAACCATCAAATTTGATATGAAGGATGGGAGCGGAAAATTTTTGATATTGGGATCACAGATTTTAAATTTCGTGATATGATTTGGATCGAACAATCAGGCATACCATCTGTTTTTGCGAGATAGGTCCCCAATATTATCAGTGATATGCATGATGGTCAACAACAGTACGCAAATTAGTCCAACCACTAGTGGTCGGACCAGATGCTTATCCAGAGCATATAAACTTTTACTTTTCCCAAGATCATTAATAAAATTCCTGTGATAATTAAAGTGATACCGCCCGATTTTGGAACTTGTTGATCTTGTGAATGAGCCCAAAGACAAATCTTAACTGGCTTCCGGTTTTTTGCGGACTTTCCCAATATCGGAAGTATAAACGCAGGACCGATACCTATAATGGCTGCAAGCACATGCAAAACAACTAAAATCCCATACAAAGTATTCAATGTTTATCCTCCTCAAAAGTTATGTATCCCTCGTGGTGAAATAACCACAACCCCGTCTTGTTGCCCGGGGTCTCTTTGGATGACCATAAGTGCTTTAAAACGCTATTGCCTATTGCATTTACTTGCTCATATCATGCCCGCTCATACCGCCTGCAGGCATGATTTTGTTTTGTTCTTCGCGAGAAATAAAGTACATGTGCATATCATAATGCGGCACTTCGTAGCTTCATGTCCCTGAGGATTCCAGTCAATGTCAAAGTGGTCTATTTTACTCCGTAATATTTCGCAAATGTATCGACAGTGACATAAGCGCTGCTGTTGCCGGCTATGTATGCCTGAGGATCATTCACGATACTGCCGTTAAAATTCAGTTTCACGGATGGATCGGCAAAAAAACAGTTGTTCCAGCAAATAACATACCGACAATAGCCAAAGATGCAATCTTCTTTTTTCATTTTCTAACACCTCCAAGTATTGTTATGGGCAGATTCATTATAGACTTCTTATTGTCTAAACGTCTCATCTTCTATCTCATTTTTTTTCTTATGACAAGCATTTATCTCACAGGCGGGAGAACGGCCCCTCAAAAAAAGGGGTATTGGCACTTGGCGCCAATACGCATCGCAAATCCCTCAAAAAAAGCTGACGCCCGTTAAGACGGACGCCAGCTTGAAATGCAAAATTCATGTAGTCTTCTGAAAGTTTCACTCATTTAGGCCTGCGCAGACTGATGTTTTTTTAAGTCCGTCCCATAAGGAAGGAGTCATGCCGGTTTTTTTACTTCTGCCGATGCATGCCGCGCGGCTTTATGGCTGTGCAGCAATTCGTACAGGATCGGAATCGCCAGCAAACTGATGAGCGTAGAGCTGATCATGCCGCACACCACGACAATCCCCAAGGATCGGGAAACGACGGTGTCCGTGCTCGCGGAGAAACACAAGGGAAGCAGAGTAAGAATGGTTGTGACCGCCGTCATCAGAACCGGACGCACGCGGGTTGACGTTCCCTGCAGTATCGCTTCCTTCGGACTTATTCCGGCGGACAGGTTGCGTTCGATTTTATCCACAAGAACGATGCCATTGGTAACCACGATCCCGGAGAGCATTAATAAACCTACCAGTGAGGCGAGATTCCACTCTCCTCCGCTGACCAGCATGCCGAGGACAGATCCGATAAACGCCAATGGGATGCACAGCAGCACGCTGAGCGGGGCCCTCCAGCCGCGGAAAAGGATGCTTAGAATAAACAAAACAAGCAGCGCGGACACGGACAAAGCGATACTCATATCATAGATCATTTGATCCGCTTGGGCGGGAATGCCGTTAATCGAATACTGGATACCGGAGGACAAGACCAGGTGGTCGACCAAATCCTTTACCTGAGCGGATACCTGTTCCAAATCTCTTGAAGTGATGTTCGCAGTCACTACGGAGAAGGGGCGTCCTTCGCGTTCCCGTATGACGGACGGACCGTTTGCAGGGCTGAGGGACGCGAATTGATCCAACCGGATGTCCCTGCCGTCATTCCCCTTGAATGTTTCCTTGCCCAGCATCGTAAGGATTTCCGTTTGCGGATCCGTCGCTGCGGAGGTGGTTCCGACTTTCGCCAGAATATCGGTATGGATTGCAAAAGGTATCGTTCCCTGATTTCCGCCTTCACTTCGACCCTTGTCCGTTCCGACAAATATTCCCGGATCCGCTGGTAAACCTGCTCCGGGTTCACTCCTGTTTGTTCAATCGTATTTCGGTTTAACGTAATCTGGAACCTGGGGGGAGCTTCCTTGTCACCCGCGGCCCCAACAATGCTCAGTCCTTGAACAAGCTGCAGCTTGCTTCTGATGAGTGCAGCTGCTTTGTCGAGCATTGCCGCGTCCGCTCCGGTAAGGCTAATTTTCATCTGCGAATCATCGCCGGAGATATTTTGGTTCGTCACCGTACATATAGCGCTGCCCGACATGCCGGCCAGCCGCTTTTGCAGCAAGTCTTTTACGGCATTGGGATCGGCGTCCTTTTTTCACCGAAACCGCGATATTTGCGACATTGTCGCTTTGAATCCAACCGCCGCCGGTATCGAAGACGTCGTCAAATTGAGGGGTAAAGGAGGAACCCAGAACCGAAGAGAATGTCGTGATGTTTGTATCCGACTTCAAGCTTTGTTCCATTCGTTTAACGGTGGAATCCACCTGCGTCAACGAAGTCCCTTCGGGAAACTCCAATTGAACGTTAATTTGCCCGGAGCGGCTCGCAGGCAGAAAGTTCACCGGCAGGAAAAACGCTCCCGTACCCGAAATGACGAACATCAGACAGAATGCGGCGAGGATCCTTCTTTTTTTTCTTTGAAAAGCCCAATTTAACGTTCTTTGCGAGACGGGTTCGATGGAAATCGCCGAATCGCTCGTCCGTCCTTTGTGCCATAGATGATAGAGTGCCGGTACCACAAACATTGCAACCAAAAGCGAGGTCAGAAGCGCAATCACAACGGACCAGGCAAAGCCGGAAAAAAGCGGAGCTGATCATGCCGCCGATCAGGGCAATAGGAATGTACACGGCCACGGTTGTCGCTGTGGAGGAGATGATGGCAGGTGCCATCTCCATGACGGCCTCCGATAGAAGAACTGCATTCGGTTTGGCCCGGGATTCATGAGCTTTGCGATAGATGTTGTCAAGAATCACGATCGTATCGTCG
The DNA here is from genome assembly GCA_001313085.1 of Paenibacillus sp. JCM 18996. The sequence goes on from BBFE01000004.1 coordinate 9,176, forward strand.
ATAACCCTTCCCATAGCCACGATCAGGCCGGATACAGTAAGAATGTTCAGGCTGATGCCCATGGTTTTGAGCAAGCCTGTCGTTGCCATAAGGCAGATGGGAAGCGATAGGGCGACGAGTGCGGTGGACCGCAAGTTCCGGAAAAAGAGAGAAACGCAAACCATCGAAAGCAGGCATCCTAACAAACCTTCCTTTAACAGACCTTGTAATGCTGAATTCACCTGCTCGCCTTGATCAAAAAAAGCACAGACAGCCTGATATCGCCTTGTTGAACGCCTGGAATTGACTGGATCCGGTTACGCACCTTTTTTCGATACATCGGTAATATTGGACGTTGGCGTTTTCAGCACATCAAAAAAACGACGCTGGCCGCTCCATCCGTCCTGGATATCGTTTGCACATCTATCATCGATTTTGAAAGATCCGCTACGGCTGAGAGAGGAGCGGTATGTCCGTCCTTACCATGGATGGGGAGCTGCTTCATATCTTGCTCGTTTTGGTACCAACCGGCAGCGTGGATGGGGATGGACACCTGATTGTTGGTTATTTTCCCCTGCACCCATGTCGATTGAATACCGGAGAGCGATTGCTTTACATCGTCTATTGTCAATCCGTTCCTTCTCAGGTCCGCCATCCGGATCGACAATACATAGCCATTGGTTCCAGCGCCCGTTACTCGTACGTCGCTTACTCCCGGCAGGCTTTTCAACTCTTTTGCAACCTGGTCTTGAATCGTTGTGCGAAGCACAGCTTCATCCGTTTTGCCCGATGGGCTTGTCAGACTCAGTCTCATGATCGGAAAGGAACTCGTACTGACCCGGGTTACAGACGGCTTGTCCACACCCTCCGGTAAAGACAGATGTTCCAATGCATTGACCACATCGCTCTCCGCGCCGCCCATATTGTAATTGGCAGGGAAGTACATGCTTATCAAAAGCCCGCCGTCAAAACTGTTGGTTTCCATGGTTTCAAGTCCGTTCACCTTTCGGACCGATTCTTCAATAGGCCGCAAAACGGCAGTTTTTTTTATTTGATTCGCTTGAAAATCCTGTGCACGTACGCTACCATCAGGGTAGGGTTATTGATCGGCGGCAGGTAGTCCCGCTGCATCTGGTATGCGGAGATTCCTCCCCAGACCAGGATCATGACGACAGAGGTGACGATCAAGATTGTGCGGCTCATTGTCGCTTCTATGAGTTTTTTCATCAACGGGTTTCACTCCTTGCGCGTATATACAGGGAAACCCCATGCCCCCGGGCGGAAGGCCCGGAGCATGGGGAATGCCTCTTCACCAGCTGCGTTTTTTGTGCTCAGTTCTGCTCGTTGGACGAGCCTTTGCTTTGCTGCTGCTGTCCGGCTTCATCAGGTGTAAGAACCTTGTCATCTCCGGGATATGGCTTGTCAAATCTTGGTGGCGTACCAAATGACATGATTGAGCATGTTTGCATTCACTTTGTCCGGAGATGCGTTGTCACCGCTAAAGTGTTCCTTGTTCTTATCGGACCATTCCGCCCACTTCTGCTCAAGCTCCTTCTGCTCTTGTGTTGCCGGTTTCGCAGGTTCTGCAGGTTCTGCAGGTTCTGCAGGTTCTGCAGGTGAGGATGGCGCCAGCTTCGCTGCGGAGCCGCCGGGGCATCGGATCCCGGCTGTCCGTTCATCGCATCGAGCGCGATGCGGTTAGGCTCGAAGGTATACGGCGTGAAGTCAGGCTCGTTGGTGAACAGCTCGCTCATCGGCGCAGCTGCGGCATCGTTCTGGTTCATCGGAGGAAGCCCCAGAATCTGCTCGATGCTTCTGACCATGTTGATGACGGTCCAGTAGTGGCTGTCTGTCGTAAGTCCGCGCTTGATCCACGGACTGATCAGGAAGGCGGGAGCGCGATGGCCGTCCACGTGATCCAGGCCGTTCTGGGCGTCATCTTCCGTAATGACGATCAGAGAGTCTTTCCAGTACGGGCTGTGAGAGATGAGATCGACGATTTTACCGACAGCCAGATCATTGTCCGCTACTTGTGCCTGAGGCGTCGGGAAATTTTTTGGCAGTTCCGGCGGTATGGTCGTTCATCACCCACATCTGTGTGAGCTGCGGCAAATTGTTGTTTTTCACGTACTCTTCGAACTTCTGTTTGAAAATTTCATAACGGTACATATCCGGAATCGACGAATCGAATGTAGGGAACGGCTTGTAGGTGATCGGATTGAGGGACGGAATATCGCTTGTCGCCTGGTAGTGTCCGACTGGTACATGGAGATTGCCTTGTTTTTTGTCCCGAAAGGATCAAGTAGTCATTGTACCAATCCGCCCAGCTGCCGGGCTTTTCCGGACCGGTGAACTTGTTGGTGTCTTCTCCGAAGTTGACCACCGACACGTTGTGTTTGAGCGCGTTATCCCAAATATGGCCGGTCGGTGCGTAGGCCAGGGAGTCGCCCGCGCCGCCCGGATAGCTGCGAACGTTGGCTGTGTCCGTTTCCTTGTCTTCATAATCGTTATTCGTCGCCTGCATCACCCATTGATGGCCGCTCGCCGACTGAATGCCGGAAATGTAGAAATTGTCCAGAAGCGGGAACGTGTTGGCCAATTTGTGAAAGTTGGGAGTGACATTCTCGCCGAACTGGGTCAAAGCTGGCTCCGAATTTCCCCTGCCGATGTCGCCGAACACCTGGTCGTAGGTGCGGTTCTCTTTGACGATATAGAAGATATGTTTGATAGGGGACGGCTCTCCGATCCGCTCGGGCATTGCTGCTGGCTCAGCTTCCTTGCGGGGCTTGGCGTTTCGGCTCGATACATTGAACCAGTTGTTGTTGGCGTATACTTCTTCTGTCCCATGGGCCAGGTCTTTGCTTGAAGGGAACGGGATCATCGACAACGAGCCCTGCTGCGCGTAAGACGAGTGGCCCTTGACCGTCATGCCTTGTATGGTCAATGTCCGTTCGGGACCGAGCGAACCGACTCCGTCCGCGTTGGCGACAAGCAGCCGGTTATTGGAATCGGTTGCTATATCGACCGGGAACCAGGCTGTCGGCAGCAGTCCCGCGAGGCGAGGGGCGGCTTTGGGACCCTTCCAATCGTACACGGCCAGAGCGTTGTTGCGGCCAAGGCTGACGACCAATTGGCGGTCGCCCACCATCTTCACTGCGTTTGGAGCAGATCCGCGAGGCGCATTCGGGTAAGGTGCGATATTGATGGTCTGCACGACTTCATTGGAGCTTGTGTCGATAACCGATACTGTGTCGCTGTTGGTGTTGGCGACGAAGACGTATTGGCCGGATACGGTCATCCGCGACGGCTGGAGACCGACAGGCAGTGTCTTCGTAACCGTATTGTTGGAAAGGTCAATTGCAGAAACGGTGCCTGACGCTGAACTTCCCGTAGGCTCGGCCACAATGGGCGTACCCGACGAATCGACCGTCAACTCTCCCGGCTCGGCCTTCCTGCCGCCTACATTCGATACGTATGCCATGTTCCCGTTTATGACGACGCTGGTCGGAGAGTTCCCGACAGGGATGCGGGCAGTCAGCTGATTCGTCTGAAGATCGACAACGCCAAGGCTGTTATCGCGGTTAAGCGCGACAAGCAGGTTCTTGCCATTAGGAGTTACTGTAATGTCTTGGGGATTGATATTTCCGCCTACAGCGGCTAAAGGAAGATCGATCGTTTTTTTGCACGGTGGGAGTCCCGTCCTGAGCGACTGACATAACTACAATCTTCCCTGTATTACCTGACGAGCCCGTTGCATAGAGTTGATTTCCATCGGGAGAGTATGCCAATCCCCACATATGGCTGAGTTTCAAGGACAGATTGGTAGTAGTCAGAGCTCCTGTCTTCAAGTCCACGATGTTGATTCCATCACCGCCATAATCCTTCCGGCCGATGAGGCCGCAGCGGTCTTTCCATCCGGACGAACTTTAACGGAAATCGGATTTCCGCCAAACTCTACCTGCTGACCGGCCGGTGTTACGAACTGGTTGACAGGCGTCAAGACCGAATCATTGGACTGACGTCCGACCAAGCTGGATCCAAATGGAGTCCACACCTTGGCGTAAACACTTCCTGAACCTAGAAGGACAGTTCCCAATGAAATTAAGGCACACAGTTTCTTCTTGCTCATTTGTTTCCAGTGCTTTTTTCATTTCATTCTTCCTTTCCGATCTGGTTTTGAAAATATCTAACTCTCTCAACTGTATGCAAGATATATAAGGTCACTGTTAGATAGATATGTAGATAATGTAAATGGTGATTTTCCTACGATATACCCGGTCCTTTTGGAGCATGGTTCTGGTCAAAAAGACCCTTAAATTGGAAATTATTCGGTCATTTGAATTACAAAAAATAGGTACTTTTACTAGAAAAAAAGGAATAAAATGCGATTTAATCAGGACCATCCGGGAGAATAACAGGGATCCATATTTTTTTGGCATAACCGACAGCGCGTTTACAATTGACCTATTACAATTTACAATTCTCTCGAATTCATTTAACAATCTATTATAAACGCCTCATCTTACCGTAAAGAATACACGAGCAATTTCGAGTTCATTCTGCAAAAGTGGGATCGCATTAGAGCACCGGCAGAGCGTTATGTTTGGGCAGAGCGGCACTGCTGGAAGGTGAAACCAGGCGTTTATTACAGAAATCCGCAAGCAGGGGATAAAAAATTTCGTCGCTGCACAACGACTGGCTGTTCGAACGTCCGCGTCTGATCTACATCAATCTCGAAGCTGTGGAAAAAAAACCTCTGGCTTTTGCGAACAAAGTAAGGAAAGCGCTGAATGCCATTTAAAGCCAGGCGGAATATGATAGTTATATGCACAGCCGAACTGGCGGGAGCACAATTTTAAAATGACGCAGTTAAATTCGGCCCTATTAGAGGGTCTTCTTCCATTTTTTTTCGACAAAACATCTTAAAATTTTCCCCCATCGTTTGACAAACTTTTTTTTATCATTTTTTTACTATAAAATCTTCTATGTTGTTAAAAAATTAGAAAATACCACTTTATTTTCAAAGGAGAAATCAGCTACCCAAATGGAAAACAAACTACTTCAATCAGAGGCAGTTTTTCACGCAAACATTTCGCACTTGATTGTCGCTGAAACCAAAAAAAGCAAGCTTTGGAAAAGGCAGCTTCTGGGTTGAACAAAAAAACAGCATTCGTCTTCCACAGATTACTCTGCAGAATAATATAGGAACATCCAAGATTTTTGCCGTCTCCGAAGTGGAGGAAATGGATTGGTATGACGTGGAATATGCGGTATACAGCAACCAGTTCCGGGTGTTCGGACGCATCCAATTGTCCATTTGCCTGCCGCAGAGAGACAACTCCACGAATGAAATCGAACAAGCTGTCTATAATCTTCCAGGCACACTTGTCTACGAGAACCCTGTTCTGGTTATATCAGAAGGCTTCAAGCACGTGTTCCTGACCGTTCTGCATCAAATGATGGAATGGAAAACCATGTTTAAAGAAACGATGCCGTTAGGCAAGCTTGCATAATATATAACTGTAGATTGGTCGTGTATGTTACCGCCATTCATATATAGCTGTTTTATTTCTTTATAGCTAGCGTATTTTCCTTTTGCTGTGTATACAATGAAAGAAAAAAAGGTGATGGACGATGCTAATCAAAAAAGAAAAAACGACATTGACATGATTTTGGACAACTTTTCCTCCATTGCTCAATGGGACGCTTCAGGAGAAAAAAAGTTACCTGGTATTTGCTGACCGTAAGCGTGGGGGACAGTGGACCTTGATGAATTACTCCGACAATCGTTTCAGCGTACATGGCGCAGGAGAAGACTATGCGGACGAGGAAGAATCGTTTTTCGAGGAACGTGACAGTGTAGTTTCATTTTTATGGGAGAATCGTTCCGCTTTCAACGCGGTTGTAAAACAAACTATTCAGCAGTTGGTTTGAATGAGACACGCAGCACGCAAGAGGAAAATTGTTATGGTAAAGAAGGCCGGCCTGGAGTCGGTCTTTTTTTTGCATTTTGCGCATTCTCTCGTTATCAGATATGACGAGAATATATGTTCGGAGGGGGATGATTTTGAAATTAGGAAATGAGCAAGACATTATTCAACTTGTTAAGGATGACGAGCGGATGATGGATATATTACAGCCAAATCTACAATCTCTTTCGAAAAAAGGCAACCTTGATGAAAAAGTAGAGAAGGGATTGGAAAAAATTGCCTGGCGAATGCCATAGGCCGCAGCAGTATTAGCGGATCCGAAGGGCGTAATTCCGTATATCGTTCACTCGCAGGCTGGAATAACGGACAAGAGAATAGATAGAATCAAAGATCATGGTGAAGCTATCACTTATGTGGTTTTATGCACAATGTTACCATTGATCTGTGGATTAACCCACTTCCAAACAAAAAAAATAAATAAAAAAAACCCCTATGAAAACGTTGACAAAAGCGCTTTCATAGGTTTTAATGGTAATAAACACTCAATAAACCACAAAAAAAGCTTCGAAATCGTTTATTGTATGGGAGAGATAGTAACTGGTATGTGGGAAGATCGTTAATGAAACGTGAAAGATAACATATTTTTATGGGAGGTCACCTGTTTATGAAGAAAGGTAAAAAAAACTGCGCTGGCACTGCTGACTCTCGCACTGGCTCCGGAATGGCCCTTTCGGCGTGCGCAAAGAAGGAAGAGGCTGCTGCACCAGCGGTCGACAGCGTTAAACCGAAGGAAAAAAGTCACCCTGGACTTCTGGACATTCTGGGGTTCGGAAACACGCCGTCCGATTATTGAGAAGATCATCGACGACTTCAACAAGTCCCAGGACCGCATTACCGTCAAGCATACTTATTATCCGTTCGGCGATATTTGGACGAAGGAACTGGCAGCCGTAGCCGCAGGCAACCCGCCCGATGTCATTGTCAACGACATTAATGCGACCGCACAGCGCGCAAGCAAAAAAACCAGAATATGAACTTATCCAAATTTATGGCCAAGGATAACATTAAAGACCGTTTCTTCCCTGAATTGTGGAGCACAGTGCTTTATAAGAACGAAGCTTACGCGCTTCCTTTCAACACCGACACCCGTGTGATGTTCTACAACAAAAAAGCAGTTTAAAGAGGCCGGCCTTGATCCGGAGAAATTCCCTAACACATGGCTGAACTCGACGAAGCCGCAAAGAAGCTGGATAAGAAAAAAACGGCGACAAATACGAACGGATCGGTTACGCTCCGCAGTTTGCGGGATTCGACTGGGGCAGCATCGCAATGAACTTCAATAAAGGCACCAGCTGGTTTGACAAAGACGGCAAGCCGGTCATCAACGACCAGGCGCATGTGGATGCCATGAACTATATTCTCGGATATGCCAATCGGATCGGCCAAAAGAACCTGGACGCGTTCAAAGCAGACTTCGGAAGCAAACAGGCCAATCCTTTTATTTCCGGCAAAGTATCCATCTGGCCTGATGTAGGCACCTTCTTCACCCAGATCCGCGACTATGGCCAGGGAATGGAATTCGGCATCGCCCCGATCCCGGAAAAGGAAGCCGGCTCCGGCCATTACAGCGTAGGCGGCGGATTCGTGGTTGAAATTCCGAAAGGAGCGAAGCATCCCGAGGAATCCTGGGAATTTATGAAATACCTCACCGACAAGCAGGCGCAAATGTACTGGGCCCAAAAGAACTTCGACAACGTCGCCAACAAAGAGGCTTCCAATGATCCCGAATTGTCCAAGGATCCGGTTTACAAAGCATTGGTAGACAATATGAAGGTAACGAAAGTTTTCCCTACACCGCTTAATGCGCCCGACTTCCTCAAACTGGTCGACCCGCAGCGCGATGCCGCTTTATTAGGTAAGGTTGCGCCAAAAGAAGCGTTTGACAAAGCTCAAAAAAAGATGTAGAAAACCTGATCCAGCAAAATACGAAATAACATCAAACAAAGCGAGGTGGAGCGGTCGATGGCAGCCGCTCCACCTTTTCCAAATCGTTCAAGGCTCCCCGCCTCAACGATTTTTTTTGGGTATTTTGCGGGGATATTTTATTAAGAAGGAAGAAGGTGAAATCCATGGCCCAGGCTGCGAAGAAAACACGCAAGCTTTCGCTGGAACGGCGGGAGTCAATGCAGGGGTTCGTTTTTTGTGTCTCCGTGGGTAATCGGCTTTCTGGTTTTTTACTGCGGGCCCATTGCTTTTCTCGCTTTACGCCAGCTTTACGAACTATGACATTACCTCTCAAATGGACTGGATCGGCGCAAGAAATTACCGCAATATGTTCACTCATGACCCGCTGTTCTGGAAATCGCTATACAATACGCTTTTTTTATGTGGCTTTCAGCGTACCTTTGACCACCATTGGCTCTTTACTTTTGGCGGTGGCGCTAAATCAGAAAATCCCCGGCATGAAATATTTCCGGACGGTCTTTTATCTGCCAGCCGTACTGTCCGGGGTCGCCGTTTACATTTTGTGGTCGATGCTGCTTACTCCCGGAACCGGGCTTGTAAATGTGGCTTTAAGCTGGATCGGGATCGAAGGACCGGCCTGGCTCACCGACCCCGCCTGGACGAAACCTGCTATCATTCTGATGAAGCTGTGGGCAGTCGGCGGCGGAATGCTTCTCTACCTCGCGAGCCTGCAGGGAGTGCCCGAGCAGCTGTACGAGGCGGCAGAAATCGACGGAGCCAGCGTGCTGCGCAGGTTCTGGCATATTACCGTCCCGATGATCACACCTGTCCTGTTCTTCGAGCTGGTCACCCACATCATCGGAGGCTTCCAGATTTTCCAGGAAGCTATGTCATGTCGCAGGACATGAACGCGCCGGGTTCCCCGATGAATTCTCTCTTGTTCTTTAACCTGCACATGTACCTTAAAGCGTTTAAAGCGTTCGATATGGGATACGCCATGGCCATGGCCTGGTTCCTTTTTTTGTCATCGTCATTATTTTGACCTTGATCAATATGCTTCTGTCCAAGCTGTGGGTGCACTATGAAGGAGGGGACAACCGATGAGCACAACGACTACCGCTCAAATGGAATCCAAGGACCTTCCGGGCGCCAAACAGTACTTTCAAAGCCGCCGGAGAAAGCAGGCAATTAACAAAGCCATCCTGCTTCTCATCCTCACCGGGTTCGGTGTCATTATATTGATGCCTTTATGTGGATGATCTCGACCTCGCTGAAGTCGCTGTCGGAAATCATGCTGTACCCGCCGACTTTCTTTCCGAAGCAATTCCACTGGGAAAACTACAAGCTCGCGTGGTCCAAAGGGCATTTCACCCGTTATACGCTGAACACTCTGTTTCTTGCCGGAGCCGGCATGGTTTCCCATGTGCTGTCCAATTCCTTCATCGCCTACGGATTTGCCAAAATCAAGTTTCCCGGCCGCAAATTTCTGTTTGCCGTCATGCTTGGGACGATGATGATACCGGGCTTCGTTACGCTTATTCCCCAGTATATTTTGTTTGCCAAAATGCACTGGGTCGGAACCTACCTGCCGCTCATCATCCCTGGCTTCTTTGGGTCGGCTTACCAGATTTTCCTTATCCGTCAGTTTTACATGTCGATCCCGAACGATTTGATTGAAGCGGCCAAAATCGACGGCGCCAGCCATTTTTTTACATTTGGTGGAAAATCATGATCCCTCTCGCAAAACCGGCTATGATCGTTATCGCCATAACCACGTTTCAGGGGCTTGGAACGACTTCCTGGGGCCGCTCATTTACGTCAGCAACGAATCGATGTTCAACCTGCAGATCGGTCTCCAGCCTTCAAAGGCCAGGAAACGACCCAATGGCATTATCTGATGGCGGGATCGCTTATGGTTCTGCTGCCCGTGATTGCGCTGTTCTTCCTGTTCCAACGCTATTTTATCGAAGGCATGAACATTTCGTCAGGCACCAAAGGATAATATAAAAAATCCGGCTGCACTTTTGCCATATCACATAAATAGAAAACAAGGAGTGTTCCCGATGCAACTGCAAAACAAACCGCGCAATGTCATTACCCTGAAGAAAGGATTGGAACAAGCGGAGAGCGCGGGCTATGCCCTCGGTTCTTTTTTTTCCCCGCGTTATACACCGATGATCGCAGCTGTCCTCCGGGCCGGCCACAAAACGCAATCGCCGCTCATCGTGCAGATTTCCAGCAAGGAGCTTGTGCGCTACGGGATTACCCCGAAGGAATTCGCCGATGAATTTTACTCGTGTATAAAGTCCGAACGCATTACCGTACCCGTTGTGCTTCACCTTGACCACACCAAAGAGATGGCCGTCATCCGGGACGCGATTGCGGCAGGTTTTACCTCCGTCATGATAGACGCCTCCGAAAGGGAATTTGCGGAGAACGTCGCCATTTCCAAAGAAGCGGCCGAGTACGCCCATGCCCAAGGGGTATCGGTGGAAGCCGAGCTGGGGATGATCGGAACGACCGATTTTGTGGAGACTGACAAGGATGAGGAGCTCTACACCAATCCGGCGGAAGCCGAGAGGTTTGTGGTTGAAACGAAAGTGGACGCTTTGGCGGTTTCCTGCGGGACGGCTCACGGGGTGTACATGGTGAAGCAGCCGAAAATCGATTACGGCCGTTTAAGCGCTATCCGCTCTTTGACACCGGTGCATCTGGTATTGCACGGAGGTTCCGGGGTGCCGGCGGAAATGATGGCCAAAGCGATCACGCTCCCCGGAGGCGGAGTCAGCAAAGTGAATATCGCAACTGACCTGGAGCTCGCTTTCCTGGGGGCGCTGGGCAGAGAAGAGCGGATGACGAATGAGGAGTGCAAAAAACCTACCTTCAGATCTGCTCGAAAAAGGCAGGTCGGCCGTCGAGAATTTAGTGGTTGACAAGATTACGAACTTCCTTGGAAGCAAAGGAAAGGCTTTGGGTTTTGGCGACTGAATGGGCACAACGTAAGCGAGACTATACGACGAATCCTTTCTGGAGGAACGGACAATGGGGAAACCGGTGAAATTGCTGGATCGTTTTTTATGTAATCTCCGGGGACAAGCTGACCCATCCTTGGGATGCGAGCGCCTATTTCATAGCGGGTGACGACCCGACACTGATCGACTGCGGGAGTACCAGCGGTTACGAGGCGCTGAAGCAAAATCTCGCGGAGCTAGGCTATGCGCCCAAAGATATCCGCCGAGTGCTGGCTACGCATTCCCATTGGGACCACGTCTCGGCGATAGCGCAGCTGAAGCGGGAAAGCAGCGCCAAGCTGTACATCCACAAAAAATGCCGCTGAAGCGGTGGAGGCGGGAGACAGGACGCTGACGGCGGCCTTTTTTGTACGATGAAGCGTTTCCCGCGGTGAAAGCGGATGTGCTGATAGAAGACGGGGACGTGTTAGAAGCTGGCGGGTATCGAATTCACGTTTACCATACTCCGGGCCACACACCGGGCTGCGTTTCATACTGGATGGAGATCGGCGGGACCAAGCTTCTGGTGGCCGGCGACACGCTGTGGGGCGGTTATCACCCGAGAATCAGGTCAAACCTGGAAGATTGGGGGCATTCGCTGGACCGGCTGCTGCAGCTGGATTTTGACGTTATGACGGCAGGCCACATTCCTCCGACGCTGGTGTTCGACGCCAAAACGAAAGTGGAAGAAGCCCGGCAGCAGCTCGGCGTTTATTTTAACCCCTGGTTCAAACCGTTCCATATGAAGTTCAGATATTAAATCCGGATTAATCGAAAGGAGCATGAATGATGCCGCAAAAAAACAACGGTAAAAAGCTGCACATGATCGGAAACGCCCATCTGGATCCCGTATGGCTGTGGCCTTGGCAGGAGGCTTCCAGGAGACGAAAGCGACCTTCCGTTCCGCGCTCGACCGAATGAAGGAATCGGACGACTTCCTGTTTACCTCCAGCTCCGCCGCCATCTACGAATGGGTGGAGAACAACGATCCCGCCATGTTCAGTGAAATCAGGGAGCGTGTGGCCGAAGGCCGGTGGCAGATCGTCGGAGGCTGGTGGATCCAGCCGGACTGCAATATCCCGAGCGGCGAGTCGTTCGTGCGCCAAGCCTGTACGGCCAGCGCTACTTTAAGGAAAAAATTCGGCGTCACCGCCAAGGTCGGCTACAACGTGGACAGCTTCGGGCACTTCGGCATGATGCCGCAAATCCTGAAGAAAAGCGGCATGGACTATTATGTGATGATGCGCCCGATGCCAAACGAGAAAGGCCTGCCCGGCCGTCTGTTCCAGTGGGAATCCGATGACGGCTCTCGTGTGCTGGCGTTCCGCATTTTGTTCGAATACTGCACCTGGGGAAAAGATCTGGAAAAAAACATATCCGCCGCTGCGCCACGGAGCTGAAAGCGCCTTTTGACGAGCTGATGTGCTTCTACGGAGTAGGCAACCATGGCGGCGGCCCGACCAAAGAAAATATCGAAAGCATCCGCCGTATGCAGGAAGATCCGGAACTGCCCGAGCTCGTGTTCAGCCAGCCTAACCAGTTCTTCGCGGAAGTGGAAAAGAAGGACCTGCAGTTCCCTGTTGTCCATGACGACCTTCAGCACCACGCCAGCGGCTGCTACGCCGCCCACTCAGGGGTGAAGATGTGGAACCGCAGGTCCGAGAACCTGATCATTGCTGCTGAAAAAAATTCGCCTCCGTAGCCCAGTGGGTGACGGGACAGCCGTATCCTGCCGATTACGGGCGCGCATGGAAAAAAATATTTTGTTCAACCAGTTCCATGACATTCTGGCGGGTACCAGCATCGAGTCCGCTTATGAAGACGCGCGCAACGACTACGGCGAAGCGATGGCTATAGCCGGACGCGGGCTCAACTACGCTGTCCAGTCCTTGTCTTGGAACATCGGCATCGAGCAGGAAGAGGGGATGAAGCCGGTCGTCATTTTTAACCCGCATTCCTGGAACAGCCGCGTGGGTGTGGAAGTTGAAGTCGGGGGCCTCAAAGACGAACATGTGCTGGTGGATGACGAAGGGCGCGCGGTGCCGTTCCAAAAGGTGCAGCCGGCAGCAACAGCGAACGGCCGTTCACGGCTCAGCTTCGTCGCCGATTTGCCTGCTCTCGGATACCGCGTGTATAAGGTTACGATGAACCCGTCGGCTCCGAAAGCGGAGGCCATGCCGATCAAAGCAGACGACTATTCCATGGAAAACGGCCGTTTTCGGATTGAATTCGACCCTGCAACGGGTTACATACGCTCTCTTTTCGATAAAAAAAAGGCGAATAACGAAGTACTGAGGGCTGGCGGCGCAAAGCCGGTCGTGATCGAAGACAGAACCGATACATGGAGCCATAATGTGTTGCACTTCAATCAAGAGACAGGAGCCTTCACGGCAAAAAAAAGCGTCAAGCTGGTCGAGCACGGGCCGGTTAAATCCGTAATCCGTGTAACGAGCGAATACGGCAGCTCCAGGCTGGTTCAGGATTTTACAATGTACAGCGAGCTGGACCAGATCGAGGTCAAAGCCGTGGTCGATTGGCGTGACCATTTTAAAATGCTGAAGCTTGTCTTCCCCGTCAATCTGGTGTTTACCCGCCAGTCATACGAGACTCCTTACGGGTATATCGAACGGGAGCACAACGGGGAAGAAGAACCGGGCCAAAGCTGGATCGATTATTCGGGCATCACCCGGGAAGGAGGAACCGTTTACGGCCTCAGCCTGCTCAACGACTCCAAATACAGCTACAGCATCCACAACAAGGAAATGGCGCTGACAGTGCTGCGCAGCCCGATCTATGCCCACCACGACCCGCTCGTTCCGGACCCGGACGGCCATTATTCGTTCATCGACCAAGGCATCCAGCATTTGAACTACACGCTGCTTCCGCATGAAGGGAATTGGGAGACAGCCGGAACCGTCAAACGAGCAGCTGAGCTGAATCAACGTCCGACCGTGATCATTGAAACCTATCATGACGGCGGGCTTCCGCAAAAGGATTCCTATCTTTCCGTGGACAGGGACAATATTATTGTCAGCGCATTGAAGAAGGCCGAAGATAACGGCGATCTTATCCTCCGCTGCTACGAGACGAATAAAGAAGCGACCAGCGCGGTTATTCGTCTCCCCAAGTGGAACCGGACGATTGAGGCCGAATTCGGCCCCTGCGAAATCAAAACCTTCCGCATCCCGAAGGATGCCGGACAGCCAGTCACGGAAACGAATCTGCTCGAATGGTAGAACTTGTCCCCAAAAGTGAAGCAAAGCTTCGATGATTATTCCGGCTGCTTTTGGGGGAGCCCCCACTACACAATAACGGAGGAGCGGGCAATGGCAAAAGTAATATCGCTGAACGGCAGTGACTGGCTGTTTAAGGAATTCATCGGTGAAGACTGGATTTGGCGGAATTCCGAAAAGCCGAGCACGCGCGATACACGTTGGTGGAACAAAGGCACGATACCCGGCACCGTATTGCATGATCTTTGGACGGGCGGCCATGTCCCGGATCCTTATCGGGATTTGAACAGCAAGCTGGTCGAGTGGGTGCCTCAGCGGACTTGGGTATACCGGAAGACATTTAATGTCGATAAAAAAAGAGCGCGGGACACGAATTCGTCTGCATTTCAAGGGCCTGGATTATGAGGCGCAGTTCTTTTTTTTGAACGGAAAACCTGTCGGCCGGCATAAGGGAATGTATACCCCCGCTTTGTTTGAGGTAAGCGAAGATTTGCTGTACGGGGAGGAAAACCTGCTTGCCGTGGTGATCGGGAAGGCGCCGGACGAGCAGCCCCAGGTCAGCAAAACGGAATACGTGAAAACGCACAAAAGCCGGATGACCTACTGGTGGGATTTTTTTGCCCGCGCATGATCACCAGGGGATTTGGGATGATGTGTTCCTGGAGATCACCGGACCGGTCCGTTTGGAAGATGTTTTTTTGTCCGTCCGCTGTGGAAGCCGGGGCAGGAAGAGGCGCCGATTTGCGTTACGTCTGCCCTGACAGGCTTCTCGGGCACTGAGGTCGAGGTGGAAACGAGGATTACATTGAACGGCAACACTGTGGCATCCGGAAAAAAGCAGGCGGCGGCTCGAGGAAGGCAGGACCGAGCTTGTACAAAATGTCACCGTCCCGAATCCCGAGCTTTGGTGGCCGAACGGATACGGGGAGCAGCCGCTGTACAAGGCGGAAATTAGCGTGACCCCTGCAGCTTGAGCACCGGATCGGATGCTGCTGCCGGGCTGCCTTCGGATGAAAGAACAATTTATTTCGGCATCCGTTCGGTGGAACGGGTTTCCAATGAGACGGAAGATCAGACTGCCCTGCCTTACACGTTTGTGGTCAACGGCAGAAGAGTCTACATCAAGGGCTGGAACTGGGTTCCGATCGACGTCATGTATGGGGTGGAGCGTCCGGAAAAGCTTGAACGGCTGCTCACTTTGGCCAAACGGGCGAACGTCAACATGCTTCGGGTGTGGGGCGGCGGCCTGATTGAAAAAAAAGACGCGTTCTATGATAGGTGCAGCCGCTACGGTATCATGGTGTGGCAGGAATTTATCCAGTCGAGCTCGGGGATCGCGAACAAGCCGTCTGCGGATCCGGAATTCCTGGCCATGATGGTGGACGAGGCGGAGCAAATCATCCCCTGCAAAAGGAACCATGCCTCGCTCGTGCTCTGGTGCGGCGGCAATGAACTGCAGGGTCCCGGGGGCGTCCCGCTGGACGACAGGGAGCCTGTGCTCGGGGCCCTGAGCGAGGTGGTCAAGCGGCTCGATCCGGACCGCCACTGGCTTCCTACCTCCCCGACCGGAAGATTGTTCTCGAATACTCTTGACAATATAGCGAAAGATCCGGCAGGGCTGCATGACGTGCACGGCCCATGGGAACACCAGGGACTGACCGGCCAATATACGCTTTACAACAGGGGGACTTCCCTTCTGCACAGCGAATTCGGGGTGGAAGGGATGACTAACCGCAAAACGCTCGACCGGAGCATATCCGCGAGCAGACAATGGCCGCCGAGCAAAGACAATCCGGTCTATTTTCACCGGGGTGCTTGGTGGATCAATGAGCAGCTCGTCCAGGAGGCTTTCGACGGGATTGACGATCTCGGGCATATGATCCGAGCGAGCCAGATGCTGCAGGCGGACGGGCTGCGCTATGCGATCGAATCCAACCGCCGGCGCAAGTACCAAAACAGCGGTACGCTGCCGTGGCAGTTCAACGAGCCTTATCCGAACGGCTACTGCACCTCGGCGCTGGACTACTATGCCCGACCGAAATCGGCTTACTATGCCGCTGCCGAGGCTTATCGGCCGGTGCACGTGACGGCGAGCTTCCCCACGCAAGCCTGGGCAGGAAGGGCAGCGTTCGAGGCGGAGCTGTGGGCGGTCAATTGCCTTCTGCAGCCGTTGGAGGATGCCGTCTTGGAAGCTGCCCTGGCAGGCTCCGGCGGCGGGAGGTACCTGGAAAGGTCTTACTCGGTGACCGTTGAAGCCGACCGCCCGACCCGGCTGACAGGCATTAACGCCGACTTGAATGAATGGATGGACGAAATCTTTTTTTTCCTGGACCTTGTGCTCAGAGACCGGGAGGGAGAAGTGGTCTCGGACAATCGGTACCTTTTTTTTCAAGGACGAAAGATTTGGCTCCCCTTGGGAGAATCCCGGAAACCGCGATCCAGGCAGTATGCGAACAGGTCGATGACCGATTATGGAACATCAAGCTCATTAACACCGGAACTCATGCGGCGGTACAACTGCGGCTGGATGACGCACGCCAGCCCGACGCCCCGGGGTACGTATATTTTTTCGCGGAACGACCTCAACCTGTTTCCCGGCGAAAGCCGGACGGTAGAGGCCGACTGGTCGGGAGTCCCGTCCGAAGAACGGTGCATCGAGCTGACCTGTTGGAATTCGCGGGAAACCCGGATTTTATCATGCAGGCAGTGAGCATTTTATGCAGAATTCAGGTAAGATACGAATATGTGCCGAATTAATCATTTAAAAAATATCCAGGGGGGAGAATTCATGATCGTCGTTCAAAGGCGCAACAAGATTAAAGAGATCCTTTTTTTCAGGAACGCAGTGTCAAGGTTTCCGATTTGGTTCGTGAATTCAACGTTTCCGAAGAAACCATCCGCCGGGACTTGAATCAGCTGGAGCAAGAAGGGTTGATTGTAAAAAAACTACGGAGGCGCGATTCTGGCTGACGATCTCCAGCTGGCGATGAGCATATCCCCCTCTCCAACAGCGTAAATTCGAGCACTATGAGGAAAAGGACGCCATAGGCAAAAGGGCCGCGGAACTGGTGGTTGAAGAACAAATTGTCATCCTGGATTCCGGTTCCACAACGTGGTGCGTCGCCAAGCATTTGAAGCCTACTCCCAGACTGATCATCGTAACGAACGGGATCAACATTGCGGACGAATGCAGCAGCTCGGAGGACGCATCCATCTTTCTGATCGGCGGACAACTTATCAAAAAAAATCGATGAGCCTTGTCGGACCGCAGGCCGAAGCCGAAATGCAGAAATACAATGCGCACTATGTGTTTTTGGGAACCTCCGGAATCTCCTTGAAAAAAATGGATTCACCAGCTCCGACCTGTACGAGGCGGAAATAAAAAAAGGGTAATGATCTCATCCGGACAGAAGGTCGTCATCGTTGCGGACCACAGCAAATTTTACCGCCAGGCGCTGCTATCCTTTAGCAGCTTTGCGGATGTCGATATTTTGATCACCAGCGATTTGGCCGACCCGGATATTCTGGGCGAAATCGAAAAAAACAAGGCGTGGAAGTAATAGCGGTATCCGTGAAAAAATGGCCAGAACCATGCTTAGCGGAAGGAAAGAGACGGTTATGGCCCAAATTAAGCCGAACTAGAAATGACGGAGGCGACCTTTTATGAAAAGAAGTGAAGGGCGGCAAGCACAGGCGAGGACGGCGGAAATGTTTGAGAAAGCCGGAATCGTGCTGACTGCGGAGGAGAAAGCGGGCATTGAAGTCGCGTGCTTCGGACTGGACAGCTTGGAACGCCAAGGACTGGAGCTGCTCACGTATATCAATACGGATCGTTACTGCGCCAAGGAGCTGGCGCTTTTTCCGCGTCAGACTTGTCCCGAGCATCTTCATCCTCCGGTCGGCGCGGATCCCGGCAAAATGGAAACTTTCCGCTGCCGCTGGGGGAAAGTGTTTCTGTATGTCGAGGGTGAGCCGACGGCCGTTATCCAGGCGGTTGTTCCGGCCGAAAGTATGCCATATTACACGGTGTTCAGGGAAGTTGAATTGAATCCGGGAGAACAGTACACGATTTTACCAGGCACAAAGCACTGGTTCCAGGCCGGTGAGGAAGGCGCTATCGTTGCAGAGTTCTCCAGCACAAGCCGCGACGAATTCGACATTTTCACAGACCCGAACGTGAAGCGTCTGCCGGTGGTTGAGGAAGGCTAGAACTAGCCTTTCTTTGGGTCTGACCCGCTCACCGTGTTGGGCCGCAACGCACGCCGGGAGAGTCGCATGTTAGAATGTGCCGGGTTTGTTGTACCGGTTTTCTTATACCGGGAAGTATACGGCGATTACGCATCAACTAACAGGAAAAGTTCCCTCTAATCTGCTTTCTTGGGTGTACGTGCCTTTATTAACAGGATTTCCTCCCTGTAATTCGGCACAGTGACCATGTAGGAGACATTTTCCACCATATTAACTGGAGCTTTTCCCGCAAAAGGATCCTACAGAGTTCATACGGTTCTGGATAAAACAAATACTATCGGTGTCATTGTCGACGACATCTCGAACATCTTTTACTCGGGAATTATTAGAGGAATTGAAAGCGTTGCCAAAAGTAAAGGCTACAATTGTGTGTTCTTAAGCCGGACTTCCAACTTAAACAAAGAGACTTCTTTCCTCGATCTTCTTTATGAAGGCAGGCGGACGGCATTATCCTGGTCAGCTTCCAACAGCGGGAGCGCAAGGAACTGCAGCGGATCAAGGAGGAGGGCGCACCCGTCGTCCTGATTGGAGACCATGGGGAAATGGAAGGCCTGTGCTCGGTGGATGTAGACAATTCGGCGGGGATTGCCGAGGTCGTAGCTTATCTGCACAGTATCGGCCACCGGAATATCGGTTTTATTGCAGGGCCGGACACGGCATCCGCGAGCAGGTACAGGTTCAAAGGGTACAGCAGTCTTTGGAACAGCTGAGCTTGACCTACAATGCAGAATGGGTGGTCAGATCCGATTGGTCAAATGAATCCGGTTACAATGCGATGAAGAAGCTCATCGGCTGTCCCGACATCACCGCTGTGATCGCATCCAATGACGAAACGGCTATCGGTGTATTGCGGGCTGTCCAGGAGAACGGCAATCGCAGAACACCAGAAGCTGGCCAGAAAAAAATCATCGCGGACGTGCTTACGGAGAAGGTGGAAGAAGGCATGCTGGATGAAAAAAAGAGGCTTGTGAGTTCGCCGACAGGATTCTGCGTAAAAAAATCTTATCGATCTCTACGGGCTGGAGCTGGATGGAACGATCACTTGCCGGTAGTTCTGGACTGCATTATGTGTGAAAAGTGTTTTACTTATTCCGATCGGAACTCCATCACGACTTGTCGGCATTCTGGACCTGCGCCATGGGTGAATGGGGGATTTCAATGTATTTGGGAGGTATCGATATAGGCACCACTTCACTGTGCTGTGTTGTGGTCGAAGCGGATGGCGGGAGGCTCGTGAGAACGGTGGCCAGGGCCAACGATTCCGGCATAGTGTCACCACGCTCTTGGGAAAAGCTGCAGGATCCTGCCCGTATTGTTGAGCTGGCTCAGCAGCTGCTTCGGGATTGCGGCGAGGTGTGGGAAGGCGTTAAGGCGGTAGGGATTTCCTGCCAAATGCACGGGATTGTATATATTGACCGTGAGGGAGAGGCGGTTAGCCCGCTTTTTTACCTGGCAGGACGGCCGGGGGGGTCTGAAGCATGATTCCGGCCTCACTTATGCGGCCTATCTGAAAGAAGCTACGGGCTACACGCTCGCTGCAGGGTACGGGATGGTCACTCATTTTTTATAATATTCAAAATAACGCGGTCCCGCCGGAGGCCGTTTGCTTCTGCACTATCGGCGATTATATCGCTATGAAGCTGTGCGGAGAAACTGTACCTTTGGTGGATGCTTCCAATGCGGCCGGGCTTGGCCTCTTCTCTCTAGAGGGGTTAACTTTCTCTCTTGATGCCATGGAAAAAAAAGTGGGGATGGATCCCGGGATGGCACCCCGTCTCGCGGAAGGCATTATCGGAATAACCAAGGATGGCAAGACTGTTGCCTGTGCTATAGGGGACAACCAGGCCAGCTTCCTGGGGGCTGTGCCGGGTCTTCGAGGGACGCTGCTTTTCAACGTGGGAACCGGGGCCCAGGTTTCTGTCTTTTCGGAGACGCTCCGTCAGGGGTGCTCAGTCCGATCCAGCGACAAGATTATTGAATCCCGTCCTTTTCCCGGAGGAGGGTATCTGCTGGTCGGTTCTTCGCTGGGCGGGGGTAAATCTTACGCGCTGCTGGAGCGGTTTTTTTCGGGAGGTATGCCGAACTTTTGGTGCATTTGAGGAACATAGCTTGTTCGATCAAATGAACCGGATGGCGGAAGAGGCGATCAGAGAAGACGCGATTACAGAAGAGACGATGACAGAAAAGACGATGACTGAAGATGTGGAGTTTCTTCAGGTGGGGACTCAGTTTTACGGTGCGAGACAGCGCCCTGAATTAACCGGCTCGATTGCCGGCATAACGGAGCGGACGTTTACTCCGAAGCATTTGGCAGCCGGCTTTTTAGACGGGATCGTCCAGGAGCTGCTGGATTTTACTCGGGAATTTCCGGCAGACTTGCGCAGAAGCTTGACAGCCGCCGCAGGTTCGGGTAATGGAATCCGCCGGAACCCGGCGATGCGGCTGCTTTTGCGCAAGCGGCTGAATCTTCCCGTATACTTATCCGCTGCCCATGAGGAAGCCGCCTTCGGAGCAGCCTTCATGCCGGAGTGTGCTGCGGAAGTTTTGCGGGTTATGAGGAAGCGATCCAGTACACCTTCAAGGAGGAATAATGACCATGTTTAAATTGGCTATCATACATACGACACCGGCGACCGTTGATTCGCTGAAGGGATTGGCGGCAGAAATGATTCCGGGCGTACATGTCGTCAACCTGATGGACGATTCGATTCTCCCTGAACTCGGTGCAAACGGAGGACGGATCGAGGAAGTGGAGCAGCGCTGGCGCCAGTATGCGCAGATCGCTGAGAAGCTGGGGGCGGACTGCATTTTAAACGCCTGCTCGTCTATCGGAGGCTGGTAGATCTTGTTCAGCCTGAAATTGGAATTCCCATCGTACGGATCGATGAAGCGATGGCGGAGTTCGCGATTGGCTCAGCGTCTGAAATCGGCGTTGCCGCCACGCTGGCTACGACGCTGCAGCCTACGCTGCGCCTGCTTGAAGACAAAGCGGAGCAGGCCGGCAGGGCGGTGCGGCTGCATCCGCTGATCATCTCAGCGGCCTACCGGAAACTTATGGCCGGAGACAAAGAAGGCCACGATCAGGAGTTGTCCGTATCTCTGCGGGAGATGGCCAAAAAAAATGCGGACATCGTCGTGCTGGCGCAGGCTTCGATGGCCCGTGTGCTTTCCCGTTTTTCTGACGAAGAGCAAAAGAAGTTTATTACGAGCCCAAGGCTGGGAATGGAGAAAGTGAAAAGGATACTGGAGCTTTCGAAGTTAAGCTGAAGGCAACGGGGCACTGTTGTACTTTTTTGCAACGGGTTCGTCTATTAACTGTCCTGTTTACCTCTTCTGTTGCACAAAATGCAATGGACTAACGAATCAAGCTGTTACCTAAGGTTACGCGCCTCAGAAGTTACATGATACGGGAGAGTGGATCGCGTGAAAGATAAAAAAAAGCTGTATATGATTGGCAATGCTCATTTGGACCTGTATGGCTGTGGCAGTGGCAGGAAGGATTCCAGGAAACGAAAGCCACCTTCCGCTCGGCACTGGACCGTATGAAGGAATCGGAGGATTTTATATTCACCTCAAGTTCAGCAGCGTCATATGAGTGGGTCGAAAATAACGATCCTGTGATGTTTGAGGAAATCAGGCAGCGAGTCGCCGAAGGCCGCTGGAATATCGTCGGGGGCTGGTGGATTCAACCGGACTGCAATGTCCCCGGAGGGGAATCCTTCGTAAGGCAGGGATTGTACGGCCAGCGTTATTTCAAGGGAAAGTTCGGTGTGACGGCCAAAGTGGGATACAACGTGGACAGCTTTGGACACAACGGCATGCTGCCGCAAATTCGGGTGATCCGCGCAGATTTCAAGCCTGCCGAAATCAAAACGTTCCGTGTGTTTAGAAATTCCGAGCTGGCCGTGACGGAAACCAATTTGCTGGAATGGGATGAGATGTAAAAATGAATCAGGATACAGTCATTCGCAAGCAGCTGCAGGATACGGGAAAATACATGATGGATTATGGTTTGGCCTGGGGAAACGCGGGAAATATCAGCGCAAGATTGGATGGAGACCGCTATATCATAACTGCCAGCGGCACTTATATGGGCGAACTGGGCGATGAAGACTTCGCCGAATGCTCCATTGCAGGCGCTTCCCGAAAGGCTGCGGGAACACAGAAGCCTTCGAAGGAAGTGCCGATGCACCAGGCGGTATATGAAACCCGCCCGGACGTGAACGCAATCCTGCACGCTTCCCCTTTTTACAGCACGATGATTGCCTGCAGCGGAGAACCGGTCCCTTCCGAATGGTTCGTCGAAACGATGTACTATTTGGAGCGGGTGGATCGGGTAGAGTATTGCCATCCGGGATCACGGGAGCTGGGGGAGGCCGTTCGGGAAAAGGCCGGCAAAGCCAATATTCTGCTGCTTGAAAATCACGGGGTCCTTGTATACGACACGAGCGTGAAGGAAGCGAGAATGGCGCTGCAAACGCTGGAGATGGCGTGCCGGATGCTTGTCCAGGCCAAAAGCTCGGGCATCTCCCTTCGGCCTCTTCCGGAAGAAACAGTTCAGGATTTCCTCAATCACTCCGGATACAGACCGAGAAGGAAGTGGAATTCATGATCGGAATCGCTGCAGACGACATTACGGGAGCTAACGATATTGGAATCATGTTTGCCAAGTCGGGGCTGGAAACCTACGTTTATCCGATGGAATCGTGGATGGCCGGCGGTACGCCGGGTAAGCGCCTTCCCGATGTGCTTATCATCGATACGAACTCCCGGCTGGACGGGCGGGAAGACGCCTACGGGAAGGTTTACCGGACGACGAAACGATTGAAAGCGTTAGGCTGCGGGACCTTTATCAACAAAACTTGCTCGGTGTTCAGAGGCAATATCGGTGCGGAATTCGACGCTATGCTGGATGCGCTGGATAAGGAGTTCGCGGTCGTTGTTCTCGGTTTTCCCAAAAAAACGGCCGAACCACTATCGGTGCGATCCATTATGTGCACGGCAGGAAGCTGGAGGATTCGGAATTCCGCAGCGATCCGGTCCATCCGATGGCGGAATCCAATCTGGTGCACATCCTTCAAAGCCAGACGGGCCGAAAGGTTGACTTCCTCGATATCGGTGTAGTGGAACAGGGAAGCGATGCGCTCAGACAAGAGATTACGGAAAAAAAAGAAACGTGCAATTATCTCCTCCTTGACGTTCGTGACCAGCAGTCGCTGAAGATCATTGCCGAGGCCGTCAAGGACGAAGCGATCCTTTGCGGTAGCTCGGCATTGGCGGAAGAGCTGGTGCTGCTTAATGCGAACGCCCTGACTGCCGGCAAATCCCCGGAGTCCGCAGATTTCGCATTCGATGGGCCGGAAGAGTTTGGTGAGAACGGCAGCAGAAGCGGCGGCTGCGATGCTGCCCTGCATACTCCGGCAGAAGCCGGAACAATGTGCTGTGTGCGGCAGGCAGCCTCATGCCACAGACCGCCGCCCAAATCGCATACGCTAAACGTCAGGGAATCGTCTCTTTGGAAGTGGATTCCTTGCAGCTGCTGGAACCTGAGCAGAGCAAGCAGCATCGGATGCATGTGGCACATGCGGCAATCAGCGAATTGGCGGCAGGACATGATGTGCTTGTCTACAGCTCTCATTCCCTTGATAAAGTGGCCGAGACCAAAACGCGCGGTGCAGAACTCGGCTTTGGCAAGACGGAAGTGTCCAGGCTCGTATCGAACGCACTGTCGGATATTGTGAAAGCGGTGACCGACGCGACAGGCCAAAGGAGGCTGCTGATTGCAGGGGGAGAAACCTCGGCGGCTGTCTGCAGGGGACTGGGTGTGGACGGAGTGAAAATATTGCAGGAGATTGAACCCGGGCTTCCTTCCTGCTTATCGCTGGGCGAGCCCGGCCTGCTGCTTGTGCTCAAATCCGGCAGCTTCGGGAGCGAAGATTTTTTTTGTCAGGGCGATGGAGCATTTAAAGGGCTTGGAAGCGAACAGTAATAAGGAGGAGGAACGCGGATGAACACTATTTTGCAGGAGTTAACGGAGAAATATCCCGATTTGAACGGATGCCGGGAAGACATCGGCAAAGCGTTCGAAGCGATGAAGCGGTCGTTCGAAAACAAAGGGAAGCTGCTGCTTGCAGGCAACGGAGGCAGCGCCTCGGACTGTGAGCATGTCATGGGGGAGCTGATGAAGGGCTTCGTCTCAAAGCGGCCGGTTCCCTCTTCCATGAGGGAGAAGCTGATGAAGCAAGAAGATGAAGAAGGGAACTATCTGGCGGACCATCTGCAGGGGGCCCTTCCGGCAATTTCCCTTGTAAGCCAAACATCGCTGATGACTGCTTTCGCCAATGACGTCGCAGCGGATATGATCTTTGCGCAGCAGGTTTACGGCTATGGTCAGCCTGGAGATGTACTGGCGGTGTTCAGCACCTCGGGCAACTCGGTGAACGTGGTGCGTGCCGTGCAGGTGGCGAAGACTCTGGGCCTGGTCACCATTGGATTTAGCGGACGGGACGGAGGCAGGCTGAAAGAGCTGTGCGACATTGCCATCCTTGTCCCTTATGACCGCACGCACGATATCCAGGAACGCCATCTTCCCGTTTATCACGCGATATGCCTCATGCTTGAGGAGACTTTTTTTTCTCATGAAAACTGTACTTGGCGGAATAGACATCGGCGGAACGAAATGCGCGGCGGTTCTCGGTTTTGAAAATGACGGCCGGCTGGAGATCGCGGCAAAGATCAGCTTTCCAACACGGCAAGGGGCCGGGGAAACTTTGTTGGAGCTGGAAAATGCCTTGGAAACGCTTATGCGAAAAGAAAGCATCGATTCCCTGCATGCGGTCGGTATCAGCTGCGGCGGTCCGCTCGACAGCACGAACGGATTGGTGCTGTCGCCGCCCAATCTGCCGGGATGGGACCGGATTGACGTGGTTGCACCATTCCGGAACAGGTTCGGCGTCCCGGTCGCCCTGCAGAATGACGCCAATGCCTGCGCGATGGCGGAGTGGAAATGGGGAGCGGGCCGGGGGGACGCAGAACATGATTTTCCTGACCTTCGGAACCGGGATGGGGGCCGGCCTGATCCTGAACGGCAGGCTGTACTCGGGAACGAACGATATGGCTGGCGAAGTCGGCCACATGCGGCTGCAGGAGGAAGGACCGGCCGGCTACGGCAAGATCGGCTCTTTTGAAGGCTTCTGCAGCGGCGGCGGAATCGCCAGGCTTGCCCGTACCATGGCCGGGGAATGGTCACGGGCCGGCCTTTCAACGACGCTGGCCGATCTGCAATCGGCGGATCCGTATGGCTTACCGCCAAGCAGGTCGCCGAAGCGGCGCAGGCCGGAGACGAACTGGCGCTCAATGTCATAAGAACCGTAGGGAAGCAGCTGGGCAGGGGGCTGGCGATTCTGGTCGACGTACTGAATCCGGAGCGGATTGTCATTGGCAGCATCTATGCGCGTCAGCAGGCGCTGTTGGAGCCTCTTGTGATGGAGGAGCTGAGGCGGGAGGCATTGCCGTTGTCCCTTGAAACTTGCCGGATCGTGCCGGCGGGACTTCAGGAAAATGTCGGCGACGCCGCCAGCCTCTCTGTAGCCCTGCACGCTTTCGATGAAATGCATCGTAAAGGAGACAGCTGCCATGTTTAATTATATTTTTTTCCGGTCCCCGAGGGACCTTATCGGATGGAAGCCGCATCGTGATGGACGGGCTTCACGTTTCCGTGAGGCTTGATTCGAACACGGTGGAAGAGCTTAAGTTCACAAGCTGCGTGCCGTCTGTAGACACGGGCCGTTTTGGACATTACACGGATTATACTTGTCTTTACGGCAGCGAAGACGACTCTATTAGCGTCCGGCTCGTATTCCGCTGCTGCGGAAATTTTGTGCTCGTTTATGTCCATGGAGAGATCAGGAATGCGAACGATTTCGGCAGCCAGCGGAATTTTTTTTCTGCTGAAGCGGGGATCAACGTCCGGGTAGAAGGCCTGCCGGAGCTCAAGGGACTTATGGCCAATTACCAGCATAAAGATTGGTGGACCCGTCCCCACTTCGATCAGGACCTGTCCCGCCTGCCGAGAGAACCTTGTCGCTGCTCTGGAAGACAGAGAATACCTACTACCATCTTCTGCCTGTTTGCGGACCCGTATTCCGCACGGATCTCGGCGGAGAGGACGGCGGCTTTTCCGTCCGCATTTCCTCCCGGCAGGCAGGGCTGAGCCGATGCGACGCTTTTGCTTTTATTCTTGGAGCCGGAGACAAGCCGTTTCAGCTTATGCGGGATCAAGTCGGTGCAGCGCTTAAGGAATTGGACTATTCTACATTGCCCCGCGAGCGCAAAGCGTATCCGGAAATACTGGATTACCTTGGCTGGTGCAGTTGGGACGCTTTTTACCATCAGGTTGGCGAGGAAGGCCTTCTTGCCAAAGCGCAGGAATTCAAGGAACAGGAACTGCCTGTGCGCTGGTTCATGATCGACGACGGCTGGTCCCAAACCTCGGAGCATAAGCTGATCGATTTCGAAGCGGACTGCGTAAAATTTCCCAAGGGTTTGGCGGGGACAGTATCGGAGCTGAAAGAAAGTTTTGGAGTCCGGTGGGTCGGAGTCTGGCATACCATTATGGGCTATTGGGGAGGCATTCATCCCGGCAGTCCTTTGGCCCGGCAGTATGGCGATTATTTATGGACCACTTCAAAAGGAAACCTCATTCCCTTTCCCGACGCGGGCAGAGGTTCGGCTTCTGGAACGCCTGGCATGCGTTTTTTAAGGCTGCAGGGGGTTGATTTTGTGAAGGTGGACAGCCAAAGCGCGGTCGGCAATTATTTGAAGCATCACCGTTCCGCTGGGGAAGCCGCCGCTGCCGCACATCAGGCGTTGGAAGCGTCCGTCGCCCTCCATTTTGATAAAACCGTCATTAACTGCATGGGCATGGCCTCGGAAAATATTTGGCACCGCCCGCAATCCGCCGTCTCCCGCAGCAGCGACGATTTCGTTCCGCAGGAGCCGCACGGTTTTCAGGAGCACGCTCTGCAAAACGGCTACAATTCCTTCTTCCACGGGCCCCTCTATTGGGTGATTGGGATATGTTCTGGACCATCAATCACGATGACGTCCAAAACGCGTTGCTGCGCTCCATCAGCGGCGGGCCTGTTTATATAAGCGATGCCGTGGGACGCACCGATCCCCGCAAGCTTTGGCCGCTCATTTACAAGGATGGCAGGGTCATCCGCTGCGAGGAAACGGCGAACCCGACGGAGGACATCTTGACTCTGGATCCGACGAGGGAAGCCGTACCCTTAAAGCTTTGGAATACCGCCGGCGGAGGAGCGGGTGCAGTCGCCGCCTTCCACATTCACCGGACGGAACCGTCTGTCACCGGGTCACTTCAGGTTCGCGACGTTCCCGCATTGGAGGGTACTGCCTGCCTGGTGTACGAGCATTTTTTTTCCAAGCGCTGCTTTGTCCTTCTTCCGGAAGAACGGCAGGAGTTCAGCTTAAAAGCCGGACAATGCGCTCTCTATCTGCTGATTCCCTTGACGGGTTCCGTTACACCCATCGGCCTGATCAATAAATACATCTCCATCGATACGGTCCTTGCACTCCGAGATACCGGCCGATCTACGCTCGTTTCCTTGAAAGAAGGAGGGACTTTCGCGTTCTATGCAAAGAACAAGCCGCAGCAAGTTATCCTGGCCGGCACGCAAAAAAAGAGCTGCAGTCTGCGGGCGGAAATGTTTACATCGTGGAATGCGGAGACTGTGCCGGTGAAGTAGCGATAGAGATCGTTCATTTTTTTAAACAAAAAAATGCACTGAAAAGGATGGAAACGCATGCTGCTGGCCATAGACGCGGGAACAACGAATATAAAAGCCGGAATTTTTTTGACGAATACGGCAATGCCTTAGCTGGCGCTGTAAAGGCGAATCATCAGTTTCAGCATCCTGATGGTTTCACCTTTTACGATCCGCATCAGTTCCGGGAGACGGCTGTGGAGCTGATCCGGGAAGTGACGGGCGGCGCAGGGAACGCGAAGATACAAGCCGTCGGGATTACGAGCATGGCGGAAACCGGCCTTCTGGTGGACAGGTCGACCGGTCAGCCGCAATCTTTTCTTATCCCTGGTTTGAGCCTTCTTGCCTTCCTCAAGCGGAATGGATAAAGAACCGGATCGATGAACAACAACACTTTTATAAAACAGGCCTGCGTCCCTCCTACAAGCAGGGGATTGCCAAGATCATTTGGCTCAGGGCAAGGGATCCGCAGGCGCTTAAGGGTAGCGTGTGGCTTTCGGCCTCCGCTTATCTCGCCTTCTGCTTGACTGGCCGGTTTCAGGAAGAGTATACGCTTGCCGCCCGCACCTTTGCATTCCGAATAGATGAGAAGAAGTGGGATCTGCCGTTTGTGCAGGACTTGGGCTGAGTGCCGATGTGTTTCCTGAGGCCGCTTCTTCCGGCACAGCCGTCGGTAACGTTAAGCAGCCGCTCGCGCAAGAGCTAAGCCTGCGGGATGGCGCCAAAGTGTTTATAGCCGGGCATGACCATGTTTGCGCCTCTCTCGCCGTCGGTGCCATAAGAGCAGGAGATGCTTATAATTCTATGGGCACGGCGGAAACTCTTGTAGGAACCATCTTGCCCGGCCGTTAAACGAAGTGGATTATCAAGCGGGGCTCTCCTTCGGCCTGCATCCGGTCGATGGCCAAATGTTCTGGATGGGAGGGCACTCCTCTTCGGGAGGGTCGGTCGAGTGGCTGCGGCACTTGCTGGGTGACAAGCAACTAAGCTATGGGCAAATTTTGGAGCTGTCACAGCAAACGGATTCTTCTCCAGGCGGCATTCTCTTTTATCCTTATTTGTCCGGAGGAGGGCTGTCTTTGCGCAATCCCAGGTCCAAAGCGGCTTTTGTCGGACTCACCGGAAAGCACGGAAAAGCGGACATGCTGAAGGCGGTTTTTGAAGGCAGCGCTTATCAGATGGAGACCATCCGAAGGCGGGCGGAGCAGGTGAGCGGGCAATCCCTTCGGCAGATGACGACGGTAGGCGGAGGAGTGCATAACCCTTGTTGGCTGCAAATCAAAGCGAACGTATCCGGAGTGGAAATCCAGGTTCCCCAATTGGCGGAAGCCGCCCTGTTCGGTGCCGCTCTTACGGCAGGTGTTGGAGCCGGATTGTATTCCTCATTTGCGGAAGCGTCCTCCGCGGTTTCTAAGTCAATGGCCGCCAGCTATCTGCCCGATACGGGGTATCATGGTATTTATCAGCGTATATATGAACAGGGATTTGTAAAGCTGCAGGAGTCTCTTGAATTTTTTCGACGAGTGGATATCAGGCGCTTTGCATGGAGAAAAAAATAAATCAAGAAGCGCTGGAGTTCCTTCATCACAGCTCTATAAAAAAAACGAATGAATTTTATCGAGCACTTCATCAATGATTTTTTTGAGGAGCTCTGTCCTTAATTTCAATGTTTCTCGCTCGCCAATCCGGGCTTTTCACTTGATCTGGCAGAATAACACCTTTTATTTCGAGACCTGCTGATAGTTCAACTTCAAAGGGATACCCTTTTTTTTGGTTCGTAATCGGGCAAACTGCAGCAAATCCGGTCACAAGATTGAACGCCTGGGGTGATAACACAATCCCTGGCCTTCTTCCTGCTTGTTCAAATGTTCACACATACAGTTTAAATCGAGGGCTTGAATCAAATAATGTACATACAAGTTGAATATGCTATACTGGTTGTACAAGCGAAGAAAGCCCGAGGTGTACAATGGAAGACAAGCGCGTGCCGAAGTATCAGCAGTTGAAGCAGGAAATTATGGCCTGGTTTGAAACGGGAAGATTGAAGCGGGATGAACAAATGCCGTCGGAGAACGAAATTGCGGGCCAGTTTCAGATGAGCCGGCAAACGGTGCGGCAGACGCTCGGCGAGCTGGAGCAGGAAGGGTGGCTGTACCGCGTCCAGGGGAAGGGCACGTTCGTTTCCGCACCCCCAAACAGACCCTTTCAGCAAGCGCAAAAAAATGATCGGAATGGTCACAACGCATATATCCGATTATATCTTTCCGCATATCGTCCGCGGGGCGGAATCGGCGCTTCGCAGCCGGGGGTACGGGCTGCTTTTGTCCAGCACGGATAACGATAAAGGAAAGGAATCGGACAGTTTGAAAATGATGCTCGGGCAGCCATTGAGCGGGTTGATCGTAGAGCCGACGAAGAGCGCGCAGGGAAACCCGAATTTGCAGCATTATCTAACGATGCAGTATCGTAACATGCCTTTTGTAATGATAAATGAGAGGTATTCCGAAATGAACTGTCCATGTATAAAGGTCGATGACGAGGAGGGCGGATTCAAGGCCGCGCAGCATGTGATCCAACTCGGGCACCGAAACATCGCCGGATTTTTTTCAAAACGGATGATCTGCAGGGCGTCAATCGTTTAAAAGGCTTCATACGGGCCCACCAACAGGTTCAACTGCCTTTGCTCCCTGAATCTGTCGTTCATTATACCACCGAAGAAAAGACGGTCAAGCCCCGCGAGTCGGCTCTGGCTATGCTGCAGCGGACGGAGAGGCCGACGGCGTTCGTTTGCTATAACGATGAATTGGCGGTTTCACTCTTGGATGCCGCACGGCAGGCCGGATTGAGCGTGCCGGAGGATCTGTCCATAGTTGGCTTTGACGATTCCGCTTTGGCAACGGCCACGAACCTGACCACTCTGACGCATCCGAAAATGGAAATGGGCGTACAAGCGGTAGAGCTGCTGCTCTCCATTATCGAAAATAAAGCTTTTGACACCGGGAAGGACATCGTCTTTAAGCCGGAACTGGTTGTAAGGGAGTCTACAAGAAAAAATATAAACCGAAACAGCGGAACCTGTATACTTGTGTGTACAGGTTTTTTTCTTTTTTTATAAAAAAGAATAGCCAACTCGTACGTACAAATGTATAATGGAGATGAAGATACATCGAAACGGAGGGGGAGGTTCCTTTTGCTGGAAGAGCTGAAGCAGGAGGTGCTTGAGGCCAATCTGGACTTGCCCAGGCATCGGATGGTAACGTTTACATGGGGGAATGTGAGCGGCATCGACCGTGAGAATGGCCTTGTGGTCATTAAACCGAGCGGTGTCGCTTATGAAGAAATGAAACGCGATGATATGGTTGTGGTTGATCTGGATGGAGCTAATGTGGAAGGAAAGCTGAAGCCCTCGTCGGATACGCCTACGCACTTGTTTTGTATAAAGCTTTTTTCCAAAATCGGCGGCATTGTGCATACGCATTCTCCGTGGGCAACAAGCTGGGCGCAGGCGGGAAGAGGCATTCCGGCGCTTGGGACGACTCATGCGGATTATTTTTACGGCGAAATCCCATGCACCAGATTGATGACGGAAGCCGAGATCCAGGGCGCTTATGAGAAAGAGACCGGGAACGTTATCGTGGAAGCTTTCAACGGGCTTGATCCGATGCAGGTTCCCGGTGTGCTGGTCAATTGCCACGCTCCTTTTACTTGGGGCAAGGATGCGCATAACGCGGTCCATAACGCGGTTGTCCTGGAGCAAGTCGCCAAGATGGCCTCGCGCACTTATGCGTTAAACGCAGCCGTTCCGCCGATGGACCGGAATTTGCTGGACCGGCATTTTTTTGCGCAAGCACGGAGCTAACGCGTATTACGGCCAAACAATTCAATCATAAAAAAGGAGATGCGAACATGAGGGGCAAATATGCGATTGGAGTCGATTACGGTACTCAATCCGGGCGGGCCGTATTGGTTGACCTTGCTGACGGAACGGAGCTCGCGGATCATGTTACGCCATATCCGCACGGAGTAATTGACGAAGTGCTTCCGGAGGGAGGCGTTAAGCTGGAACATGATTGGGCTCTTCAGCATCCAGCAGATTATATCGAGGTATTGAAGCGGTCTGTTCCGGAAGTAATGAAAATGACAGGAGTAAGTCCGGAAGATGTGATGGGGCTGGGCATCGATTTTACGGCATGCACGATACTTCCGATCAATGATCAGGGAGAACCGTTGTGTTTGCTTCCGCAATTCAAGGGCAACCCGCACAGCTGGGTGAAGCTTTGGAAGCACCATTCGGCTCAGGACGAGGCCAATCTGATCAATGAAATTGCGGAGAAGCGCGGCGAGAAGTTTCTGCCAGATACGGCGGCAAAATATCTTCCGAGTGGATGATCGCCAAAGTATGGCAGGTTCTGAACGAGCTCCGGAAATTTACGACCGGACGGACCGTTTCCTCGAGGCCACGGATTGGGTCATTTCCCAAATGACGGGCAATATCGTTCGCAACAGCTGTACCGCAGGGTATAAGGCAATCTGGCATAAACGGGACGGTTATCCGGACAGGGAGTTTTTCAAGTCGCTCGACCCGCGGTTGGAGAATTTGACGGAAACGAAGCTGCGCGGCGAAATTGTTCCTCTTGGAACTAAAGCAGGCGAGCTGACGGAGGAGATGGCTTCTCTCATGGGACTTGCTCCCGGCACAGCCGTGGCGGTCGGCAACGTTGACGCGCATGCCGCCGTAGCGGGAGTGGGCGTGGTTACACCAGGCAAAATGGTAATGGCCATGGGGACCTCAATCTGCCACATGCTGCTCGGCACGGAGGAAACCCATGTGGAAGGCATGTGCGGAGTGGTGGAGGATGGTATTATCCCGGGGTATCTGGGCTATGAAGCCGGCCAATCCGCGGTGGGAGATATTTTCGAGTGGTATGTGGAAGAAGGGGTCCCGTCCTATGTAAAGGAAGCAGCGCAAAAAAAAGAAGGTGTAGGTATACACGAATGGCTGGAACAGCGGGCATCTGAGTACAAACCCGGCGAGACCGGCCTGCTTGCGCTTGATTGGTGGAACGGCAACCGCTCCGTCCTAGTGGACACCGATTTAACTGGCCTCTTGATCGGCTGCACTCTGCTGACCAAGCCTGAGGAAATTTATAGGACGCTGCTGGAAGCGACCGCTTTCGGAACGCGCAAAATAGTGGACGCCTTCCATTCAAACGGAGTTGAAGTGAACGAGCTGTATGCATGCGGCGGTCTTCCGCAGAAAAAAATCGCCTGCTGATGCAGATTTACGCCGATGTCACCGGCCGGGAAATTAAAGTCGCGGCTTCCAGGCAGACTCCGGCGGTAGGGGCGGCCATGTTCGGCGCCGTGGCGGCGGGTAAGGAGAAGGGCGGGTTCGATTCCATTGTAGAGGCGGCACAGCAAATGGCCCGCGTACGTGAAGAGACGTATAAGCCGATTCCTGAAAACGCTGCCATATATGAAAGGTTATACCAGGAGTATTCCAAACTGCATGATTACTTCGGACGCGGCGGGAATGACGTGATGAAGCGCCTGAAGGAAATTAAAGAAACCGTGAGCTAAATTAGCCTGACTATGAAAAGGAGGATTTATACATATGTTAAAAGTTAAACCTTATCAATTTTGGTTTGTAACCGGAAGCCAGCACTTATACGGTCCCGAAACATTGAAGCAGGTGGAAGAGCATTCGAGAACGATCTCGGAAGGCTTGGATCGGGACGACGCGATTCATTTCAAGCTTGTATTCAAGCCCGTATTGACAACACCGGATTCGATTCGCAGATTGGTGCTCGAAGCGAATGCGGATGACGAGTGCGCGGGCCTCGTTACATGGATGCACACTTTCTCTCCGGCCAAAATGTGGATCGCCGGTCTGTCGCAGCTGCAGAAGCCTCTGCTGCACCTGGCGACGCAGTACGACCGCGACATTCCGTGGGAATCGATCGACATGGATTACATGAACTTGAACCAGGCGGCGCACGGCGACCGCGAATACGGCTTTATCGGCGCGCGTATGGGGATCTCCCGCAAAGTCGTGTTCGGCTATTGGGAAGACGCTCAGGTCCGCCGCCGCATCGGAGGCTGGATGAGCACCGCCGCCGCTTTTGCCGAAAGCCGTAATCTCAAGGTCGCGCGTTTTTGGCGATAATATGCGCCAGGTAGCCGTCACCGAAGGAGATAAAGTGGAGGCGCAGATCCAGTTCGGCTGGTCCGTCAACGGCTATGGTGTGGGCGATCTGGTGGAGCGGGTGAACTCCGTCTCCGAACAAGAACTGAATCGTCTGATGGACGAATACGCGGAGCTGTACGAAATTGTGGCGGAAGGTCAAAAAAGAGGATTCGGTGCGCGAATCTGTCCGTTACCAGGCGCGGATCGAATTGGGATTGAAATCTTTTCTTGAAGAGGGCGGGTTCGGAGCGTTTACAACAACCTTCGAAGACCTGCACGGACTTAAGCAGCTACCAGGTCTTGCCGTGCAACGCCTTATGGGCCAAGGCTACGGTTTCGGGGGGGAAGGCGATTGGAAGACCGCCGCTCTTGTGCGGCTCATGAAAATTATCGCCGGCAATGAAGGCACCTCCTTCATGGAAGATTACACTTACCATCTGGATCCGAACAATGAGCTCGTACTGGGAGCCCACATGCTGGAGATTTGTCCGACGATCGCGGCGAACAAACCGAGGCTCGAGGTGTATCCGCTCGGCATCGGCGGCAAGGAAGATCCGGCCCGCATGGTATTTGACGGCAGATCGGGGGCAGCGATTAATGCGTCGATCATCGATTTGGGCGGCCGCTTCCGGCTGCTTGTCAACGAAGTGGTTGCTGTGCAGCCGCAGATCGCTCTGCCGAAGCTTCCGGTAGCGCGCGTGCTGTGGAAGGTGCTGCCGAACCTGAAGGATGGCGTGGAAGCATGGATAAATGCCGGCGGCGCCCATCATACCGGGTTCTCCTATGTCGTGACAACCGAACAAATGACGGATTTCGCCGAAATGGCGGGAATTGAATGTGTGCTCATTAATAAAGATACGACTCCGCTTGCTTTCCGCAATGAACTTAGATTGAATGATATGGCTTGGAGGCTGCGGTAATAATACGGCGACTTAAGCTGAATAAAGCTTGCCTGCCGCCTGCCCTGCGGGCGGCAGCAAGCAAGCTCGTTAACGGCAGGGGCTTACAAGGACTTGCCTTCAATAATTTTGTATTCAACCAAAGGCGGGCAATAAGCGGTGCGGGTTTCCATTTGCCTGACCCAAGAATCCTATTGATTATACAATCACATTTCCAGGAGGCATGCCGCAATGAGTTCGCTAAAAGCCAAAATGATTCTCGACAAAGACTTTGCCATCTCCGCCATCGATCCCCGGATTTATGGTTCGTTCATCGAACATCTGGGGCGGGCCGTTTACGGCGGGATTTACGAGCCGGGCCATCCGCAGTCGGATGAAAATGGTTTCCGCAAAGATGTGGCAGATCTCGTACGAGAGTTGAACGTTCCGATCATTCGTTATCCGGGCGGGAACTTCGTTTCCGGCTACAACTGGGAAGACGGCGTCGGTCCGGCAGCCAATCGTCCCCGCAGGCTTGAGCTGGCATGGACAACGGTGGAAACGAATGAAATAGGCACGAACGAATTTGCCGAATGGGCCAAACTGGTCAATTCCGAAGTGATGATGGCGGTCAACCTGGGTACGCGCGGGCCAGATGAAGCAAGGAATCTGGTGGAATACTGCAACCACAAGGGAGGCACCTACTGGAGCGACCTGCGTGCCAGCCACGGTTACAAAGAGCCTCACAAAATAAAAAAAACATGGTGCTTGGGCAACGAAATGGACGGTCCTTGCAGATCGGCCACAAGACAGCTGAAGAGTACGGCCGCATCGCCGAGGAAACCGCGAAAGTGATGAAATGGGTCGATCCTTCCATCGAGCTCGTTTCGTGCGGCAGCTCCAGCACGAAAATGCCGACATTCCCTCAGTGGGAAGCGACGACGCTGGATTATACTTACAATCACGTCGATTTTGTATCGCTTCACCAATATTACGGCAACCGCAACAACGATACACAGAGTTACCTGGCTTATTCGCTTGATATGGATCATTTTATCCGCACGGTCATTTCGGTTTGCGATTATATAAAGGCGAAAAAAACGCAGCAAGAAAACGATCAATTTAAGCTTTGACGAGTGGAACGTGTGGTTCCATTCCAATGAAGCGGATAAGAAGATTGAGCCGTGGTCCATTGCTCCGCCGCAGCTAGAGGATGTGTACAATTTCGAAGACGCTCTTCTGGTCGGCTGCATGCTGATCACCTTCCTGAAGCATGCCGATCGTGTCAAAATGGCGTGCATGGCGCAGCTGGTTAACGTGATTGCGCCGATCATGACGGAGAACGGCGGGCGGTCCTGGAAGCAAACGATCTTCTATCCGTATCTTCACGCGTCCGTTTATGGCCGCGGAATTGCGCTCAATCTGGTCGTGAATTCCCCGAAATACGACAGTAAGGAATTCACCGATGTGCCGTATCTGGAGACGACGGCGGTGTATCGTCCGGAGAACGAAGAAGTGACGATTTTTTGCCGTGAACCGCAGTCTGGATACCTCGCTGCAGCTGGAAGCCGATATCCGCAGCTTTGCGGGATACCGTGTCATCGAGCATCTTGTGCTGGAGAACGACGATTTGAAGGCAGTCAATACGGCGGTGCATGAGGCTGTCAAACCGCACAGCAGCGGTAACGCCAACGCCGAAGACGGGACACTGCTCGCGAACCTGTCCAAAGCGTCATGGAACGTCATCCGGTTGAAAAAAGCAATAACCGATGTCTCTGTATCCAGGCATCACAATAGCATTTGATTTGCCGTGAGCATTAAGGGAGGCGCCGGGCTTCGGCCCGCTGCCTCTCCAATGGCGGACGCGTGATCAGCGCATGCTTTTTTTAACCAATGCCTCAAGCACTTCGACGTTGTCGGCATGGCCAACTTCGCCCCGACGGTTAATGCGCGCGGATCGATTTACGCGCATAAAGGAGGCATCGTTCTTCGTTCAACGTATTTTGTGTTCCTGCTCTACACCCGGCTGATGGGGGATACCGTGATCGACTCGTGGATGCCGGAAAACGAGGTTGATTTTGAGGTGGAGCATCGCGGGGAACGGTTGAACGTACCGGCCATAGATATGATTGCCACAAAGGTTTCGGCAACCGGCCGCGTCAGCGTGTCTATCGGTATACGTGTTAGTGCTCTCCTAAAGAGAAATTGCGTTTATCTTTTAAGACAGCCCGGGTTCGATAACTTACCGAATGCGGGTTGACCTGTGTAAAGGGGCTGTAAAATAAAGGTATGGAAAAGGGGGAATCGGCATGGCGGACATCTTGAATAAAATCAGGCAGGCGGCGGCAGGACTGGACGAGAATACCCGGAGAGCGATCGACATCGATATCATTGCTGTAGAATCCGGCGCGATCGGGCAGGTTGCCGCGTATTTGAAAGATAAGTCCTTTAAAAAAAGTGACGGTAGCGGCTGACGCTAACACTTATGAGGCTGCCGGCAGAATGTTGATGGAGTCTTTTGCAGACGCCGGCATACCCGCTTATCTTACGCTCGTTGAGCCGGACCATCAGGCGACGTAATCGCCGATGAGCTTCAATCATTCAGCTCATTCTCGACATGCAGCAGTGTTCGGCTGAGGTTGTGGTTGCGGTTGGTTCCGGTACAATTCATGATATCGCGAGATATTCCGCTTACACGGTGGGTGTCCCTTTCGTTTCAGTACCGACGGCGCGTCGGTCGACGGGTTCAATTCCAAAGGAGCGCCGATCATCATTCGCGGAGAAAAGAAAACGATTGCGGCTATCGGACCGGATGCGATTTTCGCCGATCTGGACATATTGACAAAAGCGCCTGCAGCT
This sequence comes from Paenibacillus sp. JCM 18996, assembly GCA_001313085.1. Next base: position 47,251 of record BBFE01000004.1, read on the forward strand.
ATGGTGGCGGCCGGTTTTGGTGATATGCTCGGGAAGTATACGTCGCTTTTCGACTGGAAGTTCGGAAGCCTTACTGCCGGCGAGCCTTACTCGCAAACTGCGGCTGATATTACCAGAAACGCGCTGCAGATGTGCGTGGATCATGCAGAAAGCATAGCGAAGCGCGACGAAGACGGTATCCGCCTGCTTATAAGCGCGCTGATCGAGTCCGGCCTGGCCATGCTCCTGTTCGGGCAGTCGCATCCGGCGTCGGGTGCGGAACACCATTTATCGCATTATTGGGAAATGGAGTATATCCGTCTCGGCAAAAAAAGCAGCTGCTGCACGGAGCAAAGGTAGGCGCGGCCTGCGCGGAAATATCGGGGCTTTACCACCAAATAGCAAACGGCCAGGACAAACGTATAGCTGCATCAGCCAACTGGGAAGAGATTGAAAAGGAAATCCGTCAAATTCCGGACCAGGAATCGCTCCGCGCACTGATTCGGACGGTTGGCGGCCCCGTTACTCCGCAAGCGCTCGGCGTGGACGATGAGCTATTGGCGCGCAGTTTGCGGGAGGCCCACCATGTCCGCCCTAACCGTCATACGCTGCTTCGGTCTTACAACGAAGTGGCCATTGTTCGTTAATAGTACTCACTCGCGGTTCGTTGCACCGTATAAGTGGACAGGCCCGTTGTGCGATGGCCTGAGTGAACCTTGCTGTGCGCATCGGTATTTCTAATAGATTTGCTCACCTACTTAAAACGAAAGTAGACCGCCCCTCGACAAAGGAAAACGGTCTACTTTTCGGTAGCTAACCAACTTCTTTTGAAGCCTGCCGCCCTTAAAAGCGGCTGTCAACGAATTGGGACGGTGTTACTAGCACCGTTCCTTTTTTACTGCTGATTAACCGTTCCTCACCCAAAAAAAACGTTAATTTGATGCCAGTGGTCGATACCTCAATTACACCATACCCAATTTATGGTCGCAATATTCCGCATCATCTTTCGGGAATATCTCTCGTAGCTGGCACCCACACACCTTCGAACACCCTAAATGACACTTTTTTTACCAAGAGAACCTACATTTAATCGCGGTCGCTCATGTATTAAACGGTGACAGCTTCTTCGAGCATTTCCCTTCTATGATCCCCTAACTCTTCACTAACGACATGGGCAATTTGCTTCACATAGGCCTCCAGCTTGGCGGCATCGGGTCCCTCCACCATGATGCGAATCAAAGGCTCCGTTCCGGAAGGACGTACCAGCACGCGCCCCTCGTCCCCGAGTTTGGCCTGCACGGTCTCTATCGCGTTCCTGATGTCAGCATTCGACTCCCAACCTTGTTTGCTTGCTACCTTCACATTCACAAGCAGCTGCGGATATTTGCGCATGATTGTACGCAGCTCGCTTAAAGGTTTGCCGGTTTTGGCCATAACGCTTGCCAATTGAACGGCTGTCAGGATTCCGTCCCCTGTCGTGTTATGATGGAGCATAATAATATGGCCCGACTGCTCTCCACCCAAGACAAAGCCTCTTTCGCGCATGGATTCTATCACATAACGGTCTCCTACAGACGTCTGGACTAATTTGATGTTTAAGGCTTTCATCGCTTTCACAAAGCCCACATTCGACATAACGGTCGTAACGACTGTGCGGTGGTCGAGCTGCCCTTCCTCCAGCAGATGACGGGCCAATATGGCAACCGTGTAGTCGCCGTCTACAAGCTCTCCGCTCTCATCGACTGCAATCAAGCGGTCAGCATCGCCGTCGAACGCAAGGCCCAACTGCGCCCCTTCCCTCAGGACGGCGTCCTGCAGGGCTTCCGGATGAGTAGATCCGCAATTGTCATTGATATTTAAGCCGTTCGGTTCTGTTGCCAATAGTACGAGATCCGCGCCTAAGGCCCGGAACACTGCCGGAGCAATGGAAGATGCGGCTCCATTCGCACAGTCCAAAACAATCTTCATCCCGTCCAGGCGTTCATGAATGCTTTGCTCCAGAAATTTTACATACAAATCGGCTGCGGCTTCACGATAGAAGATTCGTCCCACATCGGCGCCGGAAGGACGCGGCAGAGGGTCAGTCGGCTGATCCATCAATTCTTCAATCAGTTCCTCCATCTCATCGAGCAGCTTAAAACCGTCATGGCCGAAAAAAATTTTATCCCGTTGTCGGCCACCGGATTATGCGAAGCCGAGATCATCACACCGGCATCCGCTTGCAGCGTACGGACCAAATAAGCGACACCCGGAGTTGAAATGACGCCCACACGAACGGCATGAACCCCCACCGAAAGGATGCCGGCGATTAATGCCGATTCTAACAAATCACCCGAAATACGGGTATCTTTACCCACTATGATCGATGCCTGTTTTTTTTCTTTTGGTTAACACAAAAGCGCCCGCACGCCCTAATTTATAAGCCAGCTCCGGAGTCAGCTCTTGATTGGCTACACCTCTTACACCATCCGTACCGAAATAAAGTCCCACTGATTCATTCCCCTTTTCTTAAAATAGATTGGTTTTCAGCATGCTCAGGTACAAGCAGACTCTCTCTGGCGAGGTGACCGGTGTCTATGTACATGCTTGATTGTACCATAGCGTTCGTTATATAGAATGGTCCCAATGTATTATTTTGCTTAAAGTTCTATTAAGAATAGATAAAAAATGACATGAGATACCTCTCATCGACAGAATGATTCGACACCCGCAGGCAGGTATTTGGTCCCATTCCGCTTCCAGGAAGCGCATCTTTTGCAGGCCGGTGTTGATTGTATGTGGGGTTTACAGAAATTTAAAAAAAATATTTTTTATTTATTGAATAAATACTACAAGATTTGAGTCATTTTTTTTAACTTGTGGGCTTATACTTAAATTATTAACATTTTCTTAATATGACCTCCGGACAGGGGGGCGGAACCCCAGGACGAGAACAACGGTCCATGGGTGAAAGAGGAATGGATACGCAAAAAATTTGAGAGGAGGATTTGGCATGGCAGTCAGAGCGATTAGAGGTAACCTTTTGTGCAAATGTATGGCGTTATTGGTGGCATTTGCGCTTCTGCTCCCGGGGGGATTGTTTCATCCTTCCAAAACGCTCGCGGCAGGAGGAGTGACGATCGATTCACATTCAAATGGCAGCCCAGTCCCGGTCGGAATTGTCAAGGTTTCAGGAAGTTATACGAATGCATACGACGTCAAGCTTTTTTTTATCAATGCGGAAAAAAAACGGGTAGACGTCCACATGGTTGATCCCAACGGACACGACACGGGAACCTGGTATTACGATTTGGACACCAGTGCCTATGACGGCAAAATTGAAATTGTCGCCTTGGCGATCGATACGGTCACCCGGTACGGGATATGGTCGCCTTTTGTCAATTTACAGGTGGACAATGCAGCCGCGAATATACCTGCAGTCTCAATCTGGAATCCTTCGGATGGAGCTTCCGTAAGCGGCATCGTGCCCGTTAAGGTATCGGTCCAGGCAAGAAATCCGGTGAGCTACGTGCAGGTCAGGGTAAACGGAGGGCAGTGGCGTCCAGCGATAAAAAAACGGAAGCTCCTATGTATTCAACTGGAACACATCGGGCATCGGCGACAAAACCTGCAGTATCGAAGCCAGAGCCTTCGATTCGATGGGGAACATCGGCAGGAGCCTGACCGCTTACGCCAACGTCGGAAAGGGAACGCATGAGCAGGGCAAGGCAGCGAAGCAAGACCGCGCGATGTGGATATGGGAGCTTTCGGCGTATAATCTGCTTCTCAATCCCGGTTCCAGAACCATCCTGGATACAATGGCGAAGGATACGGCCTCTTTTAACTCGAATCCGGTCACGACCTTATATTTCGCGGTTGGCCAATACGGGGATAGAGCAATATTGGAGGACGATCCGGCCAAAGTCCGTAATTTTATAGCCTGGGCCCACAACAAGGCTATAAGGTGCAGGCCTTGATTGCAGGCAACACGACACCCGCCGCTTTCGGAACATACAGCCGGTATCACGACAGGGCGGTTAGACTGATGGAGCAGCTGATCAACTATAACATCGCATCCGGTTCCAACGAAAAAATTCGATGGCGTCAACGTGGATATCGAACCGTACATTGTACCCGAGTTTGCCGCCCAGGGCGCATCCATACAAACCCAATACCTGGACGGCCTGAGCAAAATGATTCAAAGAAGAAATGCATCCGGATTGTACTTGCCGTTCGGGCCCGCCATTCCCAAATGGTTCGATTCGCAAACCTTTAACCTTACCTGGAATGGCTCTACGAAGGTGCTATCCCAGCATGTGCAGGATATAAGCGATTACATTGCGATTATGGATTACAGGGACACGGCGGACGGACCGGCCGGAATTATCCAGGGCGCGAAGGACGAGATCGATTATGCTAACGCTATAGGCAAAAAAGAACTCCGTTATCATAGGCGTGGAAACGTTAGACATTGCGGACGGCGGGGATCCTGCAACGATCACCTTCCGTGAAGAGGGCAGGACGTATATGGAGGGCGAGCTGAGAAAAGTATACGCGGCATACGGCGGCAATGCGGCTTTCGGAGGAATTGCGATGCACCATTACGATTCCATCCTCGCTCTTCCGTCGGATTGGAGCCAAACCGGCAGTTTATGGCTTCCCCCTGCGGACTCTATAGCTCCTTCAGCGGTCACAGCGGACCCGGAAGCCGCCGTTTTCGATTTTCAGAGAATCGATCTCCATTATGGAAGAGCGTACGATAATATGGATGTGGACCATTATAACATCTACCGGGGATTGGCCACCGGATTTTCGCCGGGACCGTCCAACCTCGCCGGCAGTACAAAAGAAACCGATTTCCAGGATGCAGGTCTGCTGCCGAATACCACTTATTATTATAAAGTAGCCGCGGTGGACGCCAGAGGCAATGTCGGGCCCGTTTCGGGAGAAGCCTCGGCAACGACGGGAACGACCACACTGAAACCGATGATCATTGACGGCATGTCCGTCTCTTACACCGGGACTAATGCCACGGTTACCTTAAGGGTAGTGGATAAAAAAAAGACGAAAGCGGGAATTACAGCCGCGGTGCACGGACGGTTTACTTCCTCGGGCGGCAGCTATGTCAACATTACCACGGCGCCGGACGGTTCGGCGAGCGCCTCCTCCGAAGCGATTGCGAGCGGCCTTCAGGTTGGTTTCGAGCCAAAGCGTGTAATGGCGGACGGATATTATTGGGCGCAGGCTTACGATAACCCGCACACTGCGGTGCTTTTCAAGACTTCCCCGTAAGCGGCCGCTGCACAAACAACATCAAAGGCGGGGAAAAAAGTTTAGCGGTTCAAACTTGGCTTCCAAGTGCCGCAGTATAAACCGCCGACTGTTCAGCCAGAGGCGCATGGAGCATCCGTGCGCCTGATTTCAGTGTGTCGACATGATTCAAAAAAATTAAATTACCATCTTTTCTATTGCAACTATATCAGTAAAAGTAGGAGTGTTTTCGCGGATAATCCGAACTGTTCAATTTATTTTGCAGGAATCATTGCCGGGACGGTTTGGCTGTGGTATGTATAAGATAACAATCGCAGGGAGTGGATGATATGGCGGGTTGGGAAGGTCTGGCCGAGTTATTGCGCTTGGAGGTCGTTCAGCGGCGGGAGGAAGGCTGCAAGGTCGACGGGTTTATTGAAAGGGTGGAGGAAGCGAAAGAGGATGAGGGCCGGTTAATGGAGGTGTACGAGCAGCTGCGGCAGTTGGAGGTGGACGAATCATTTCCTTTTTTTCGGAGCCTTCCGAGCTGCAGGAAATCCGGTCCCAGCGTCCGGCCGGTCCGAGGAAACTCCCGCTCGAGCTGTCGGAGAAGGAGCTGCTTGACAAGTTTCATGGCGCTTGGTTGGGAAGGTCGGTGGGGTGCGCGCTCGGCAAGCCGCTTGAGGTGCCGTGCTTCATGAAAGGGTCGGAAGGACGTCCGGGTTGGAAAAATGTGCAGCTGTGGTTCGAAGGCGCGGAAGCCTGGCCGATTCGCGATTATACGCCTTCATCTTCCCGCGCGAGCGAGGCCTTTAACCTGAAGTTTCCCCATTTGAGCGCGAAGAGCGAAAGGGGGAACATCCGCTTCATGGAAAGCGATGACGATATAAGATATACGGTGCTCGGAATGATTTTGCTTGAGGAAAAGGGTACCGACTGGAGTACCTGGGATATCGGCAAGCTTTGGCACAGCCACCTCGCTTACAGCCAGGTTTGTACGGCGGAGACGCAGGCATTTTTTTTGAATTTCGCGCAGGTCACTTCCCACATGGAAACGAGCGTGCCCGACGATTGGGAACAGAAAAAAGCACTGGGTGCGAGCTTATTTAAACCCTTACAGGGAATGGATCGGAGCGCAAATCCGGGCGGACGGACTGGCTTACGGTTCGGCCGGGAACCCGCAGCTGGCAGCGGAGCTCGCTTGGCGGGACGCTTCTTTCTCTCATGTGAAAAAAACGGAATATACGGCGAAATGTTCACAGCAGCAATGATTGCGGCCGCTTTCGTGGAGACGGACCCGCGCAAGCTGGTGGAAATAGGGCTCAGCGAAATCCCGACTCAAAGCCGTTTGGCTCACGATATTCGAAAAGCAGTAGAAATTGCAGGCCTGGCGAAGGATCAACTGGAGCTGGTAGAGAAGGTGTGGGACGCGTTTAAACATTACCATGAGGTTCATACAAACAATAATGCCGCTTTAGTGGTCGCGTCGCTCGTATTTGCCGAAGGAGATTTTGAAAAGGCCATAACGACAGCTGTTCTCGGAGGTTGGGATACGGATTGCAACGGAGCGACCGTCGGGTCCATTATGGGGGCGATGCTGGGTGCCGGCCAATTGCCGGAAAGCTGGACTTCCAAGCTTAATGATACCCTCTACGCTGAGTTCAGCGGGTTTCATCCGATCGCCATCTCGGAATGCGCCCGGCGAAGCTACGAAGTATTCCGCAAAATCAATCCTGTTTGACGCAGGACACGAAATCGGAGGCGCATACTCCGATTTTTTTTACATTATAGATGGGGGAGCATTAGGGTTTCCCTTTTCGCGCCGCTTTAAAGTCAGATACATATATAAGTCCAACTAAAGCTTGAAACGGTCGCTTATGCCTCAAGCAACAGGAAAGTTCAGCTAGAGTTTGGAATGGATACGGTTACGCATCAAGCAACTGGAAAAGCTCCATCTAATCTGCTTTCTTATATTTACGTATTGGATCTAACGGGATTTTCTCCATGTAATTGGGCACTTTGTCCCTACAGGAAACGTTTTCACATCATTAACTGGAGCTTTTCCAGCAAAAGTCTCCTGAAGATCGCATCCGGGCAAGATTAGCGGGACGTTTTCCAGTTAGTCTTGTATGCGATTTTAGCAAAAAAGAAGAATCAATGACACCAAGGAAATTTCCCGAATATGCAATATATCTGAGGTTCAAGTAAGTGCAGCCTTACAATTGTTGGCCTGCAAGAATTTAATTCCTGATGCTGGTTGATGAAAGAAATTGGCAGCAACCATCTGTGAAAAAAAGAGTCAATCGGTATTACCGTCATGACTCTTTTTTTGATGCTCAAGCTTCCCGGTTTTACCGTTCCAAAATCCTAAGCGGCCCCGGGAAAAAAAATGTCCGGGTATCAGGTGAAGCATTCTCAATGTGTAGTACGCTATGAGTTGGATCCCTCTTCCGTCGTTATATTTTGTTGATCATCTTTTAACTTCAGCATGGATAATTGATTTATCGCTATTTCTACAAAGTGCAGAGTTTGTCCTATTTCCCGGTCATCGTTTTCGAATCGATTAAGCGCAACGACCTTTCTTGCTCCCCTGAGGTCCCTAATCGCCGCATGTAGATCCCTGATCGCTTTCTGTTGACTAATTTCCATTTTTTTACACTCCCTCCCTCCGTTGTGTATTGTGAAAACGTTTTTTTCCAAGTCTTTGCAAAATTCGTCGTAAACTATTTCAATCGGGAAATCGGAAATGAATTCTCTTGTAAGAAATTCATACCACAAGTGATCAAAAGACATATTTACTTTATAGTGCGTACTCATGGTTATAAGACGGTCCCATAATCTCCAACGAATTTTTTTTCTAATTCAGAACGTACGACCATTCTTCCTCCTGAAAACCTTCATCCCAATACCCCAAATACAGCTCAGGCATAGCTTTGGTTGCTTAGGTTTGTATGAACTCTGAATAACAACAACAGTGTATGGGGAAGAACCTAAGATGGACACGGCATTTGCCTAAGTTTGTACGGGCACTGCATATGGCCTGCTGGTTGGAAATAATGAATGGAATTTATAGGTGGTTTAGATTATTCATTGAGGAATTTAACGAGCTTGTCCGGCGCGGTTTTCCAGAAGCTCGATAGACTTGTACACAAAATAGACCATTTCCCATAGTCTATTTTTTTCGCATCCAATCATACTGACCTTAACCCCCGTGGTTTCAGGTCAAAGCCGTTCACTCTTGATCAATGGGATGCCGGATGTGGTCCTGGTAAAGATCGTAGAACAGTTCCCCATTGCTGCCCCTTACAGCGTAACAGACCTCCTCCGCGGTCACGCCCCGCTTTTGCAGCTGCTTTGAGAGCCACCCTGGCGACAGTCTATGTTGCTGCAGGTTAGCGTTCATAATCTTTCCGTCCATAATGAGCTCAACGGGGAATTGCGTCTTGGCCGGGCTGGCCAAATGCAAGTCTTTCAGCGTGACCGGCCGATATTCAGGCTTTTTTCAGCACGGACAGTTTGCCATTAAGCTCGAGGACGGCATATTCAACTTCTTGAGGGTCAAAAAAATATCTTTCTCCCGCAATTCCTGATTTAACGTATCAAGTGAAATTTGGATTTTCCTCAAGTTCTGTTCCATGATTTTACCGTTCTCGATCACTATCGTCGGCTTGCCCGCAAACCACTTGCGGTTTTTCGGCTTTTCAAGCAAAGAAAGGCGATGAGATAGGCGATCCCGCTAAAAGTCACGAATGAAACGATAAGATGCCACATCTTCAAATGAGTGTTAAACGCAAGATTTGCGGTGATCGCCCCCAGTGTAACGGAAGCTACAAAATCATGATAAGTCATGCGTGAGATCGCATGTTTCCCGATAACCCGCGTAATGACCATTATAAGCGCAAAAGCAATCACCGTCCGAAGAATAGTTTCCAGCAGCATACCCACCACGCTTCACCTCCAAGCACCAGTATAGGTAATATGTCACCCGGTGATACCTTGAAGTGTCGAAATTAAATGAATCATTTTGCCGCTCACGCATACACTGTATTGTTTATTCAAACAGCATTAAGGAGAGATCAACATTGCTAACCGCACAGGCAACTATGGCCAGTATACCATCCCCGACCAAATGGGGTATCCACGCCGATATAATAGGCAGGCCGGTAGTTTGGGGCACACTCGTCATTAACTCAATTTCTGATAACAGGGTAACGGGCGCGATTAATTTTCGCGGTATGCCTAATGCAATCCATGGCTCCTGGAATGAAGGCACTAAACAAATCGCATTTGATTCACCTTATGCCACATACTATGGTCACTTAACCATATTTGACGATACTGTGATTAGAATCCGGCATTTTGTTTTAAACGGACGTCTTGTTATGAAACCCCCCTCTCTGCAAGCGGGTCAACGTGGGACCTGGATTGCCGCAACTGACATAAGTCTGGACGAATACCCCATGGCCGGGACCGCCTCGCCCGATACGCACATTGATCAACTGCCTCCTGTCGGAACCTTTTTTTTAACATCAAATTTACTGCATCAGCAGAATTTCAGGAGATAATTGGTCTTGATTAAAGGATACGTTTTGCCGAAAATGAAGAATCAGCTCATGACGGAATTTTTTTCCGGGACATGGGCTATTTTTTTTGCTATGAACGCACGCGCGCGAGACCATTGTCTTCCAAGGGGAAATTCATTTTAATAAATTGTTAATTTCAAATTATTGAATTATAATGAATTTAGATTGAATTCCATTTTGTGCGATGGATGCTGAGGACACGGAGGCTTGGAAATGGGAAAAGGAAGAACAACGATGAAAGATATCGCGGAGGCGCTTGGGGTTACCCCTTCCACGGTATCGCTCGCCATGAGGGACGACCAGCGCATCAGCAGCGTGACAAAGCAAAGGGTTCTGGCCATGGCAAAAGAATTGAATTTCCGGATGACTCCCCATCTGATTGCGCAAAACCAGGCGACCCATACGATCGGCATCTGTATCTACGGTTATGATTTCGCAACGCACCCGTTTCACGGCGGCACGATCAAAGGTATTGAAAGCGAGGCGGCGAAATACGGCTTCTCCTTGCTTTTATGCAGCAACAATATGGATCACGCGGGGAACAGCCGGAATACCTTCTTTGTCAACCTGGCGGAGGAAGGCAGAATCGACGGCCTGATTATTCACCGCGGGAAAACGGAAGACATTCTGAAGGTGAGAAGCTTGGGCGTGCCTGTCGTACTGCTGCATACGCATAATGAAGATCTGCCCGACGTTCCTGTAATACATGTTGATTTTGAGCATGCGGTCCGCACGGCGACGGAACATTTGATCGAGTCCCTGGGACACCGGAATATCGGGTATATCGGCTCTGACTTGTACGATTTGGTCGGCAGGGAAGGGCTTTCGGGATATAAGGCCGCTCTCGCCAAGCACGGTGTACCTTTTGATGAGTCCAAAATCAGGTTTGCCGAATATGACGATCCCGAGCAAGAGTACAAAAAAACGCACTGGACCTGCTTTCCGGCGATGACCGCCCGACCGCGGTCGTAACCATAGACGATTATTTCGCAATGTATACGATGAATGCCGCCTTCGATTTGGGGCTCTCGGTGCCGGAGGACGTCAGCATTACCGGAGTGTATGATTTTCCGACATCGGCCATGCTGGTCAAACCGTTGACGACGGTGAGAATCGGCATCCACGAATTGGGTGTAAAGGCGTTTCAACTGCTGCACCAGCAAATAGAAGGAATCGAGCTTGATCAAAAGAAATATTGGATACGGGGAGAGCTGATCTCCCGCAAAACAACCCGGTTTGCCAAAAGGTGAGGTACACCTCAGCTAAAGCCCGCTTATTAAGGTAAGCGGGTTTTTTTTCTATGCCCTGGGTCATGGTTTTATGATCAACTTTCAATTATTTTAACGAAAAAAAATTAATTTTATTGAATAAAACAGTTTACAATTGAATAGGTATTTTGTATGATAAATCTACAACAAGAGAGCGGATCTAATAATCACCTAAGGTAAGGAAGGAGCGTAGAGCGAACACAATATTCTGAACTGACGCGTGCGGTCGAAGTCACAATACGAGATTCAAGCTAACGCATTGTGAAAAGGAGAGAGAATTTTGAGAAGAAAATATTCAGACTATGCGGCAGGGTACCTGTTTACTCTTCCCTATATGGTAGGAGCGGCAGTTTTCTTCTTAATACCGGCGTTCATGTCTCTTTACTACTCTTTCACCAAGTTTAAGGTCATTTCCCCGCCGGTTTTTTAACGGATTAAGCAATTTTCGGGAATTAATGAAGGACCCGCATTTCTGGACTTCTTTTAAAAAAATACCTGGTATTTTGCATTGCTGTACGTCCCTGCGCAGGTGCTTGTACCCTTATTGTTTGCCGTTTTGCTGTATAATTCAGTCAGTTTTTTTTAATGAAAAAAATTTGCTGCTCTGCTTAGATCGATTTATTACTTCCCTGCTATTCCCTCCTGGTTTATCGTCGGCATGGTGTGGATCTGGATGCTTAACACGGACGTCGGTATGATTAACCGTTTCATCTCCTTGCTTGGCATGCAGAAGATAGCGTTCCTCGAGCCCGGCTCAACTACTTTAATACCGACACTGGCGGCCGTAGGCGTGTGGAAAGGTCTCGGTTACGCCATGTTCATTTATTATATCGGCCTCAGGAATATTCCCCTGTCATTATATGAGGCTGCTGATATAGACGGCGCGAACTGGCTGCAAAAGCTGATAAACATTACCGTTCCCATGCTTTCACCTACTACTTTCATGATCTTGATATTATCCATTGCCGATGCTTTCAGAACGTTCGACCAGCATTTTGTAATGGTATACAACCGAAACGAATATGCAGACAGCCATACTATGATTTATTTATATATGAAGGCATTCAGATTTTTTGGACATGGGGTACGCTTCCCTTATAGCTTGGATCATCTTCGTTTGTCTAGTTGCGGTAACGCTTTTCGTGATGGCTCTTCAGAAGAAATGGGTTCATTATAATTATTAAAGCAGCGGGCGGTGGAAGGGATGAAGGGCACGATTATCGTGGAAAGCAACAAAAGATTGCGGGTGCAAAGCAAAGTGTCACTGTTTGAATTGTTTTGCAGCGCGGTCGTAATATGCGGGGCGGCCAGTATGCTGCTGCCGTTTTTTCTGGATGCTGCTCGCGTCTCTCAAAACCAATGCGGAGTTCTATAATTCGTTCAAATGGTTCCCGCAACATTTGCGGTGGTCCAACTATCAAGAGCTGTTGTTTCCGAAGCAAGGTTACACTTTTATTCATTATTTTTTTATAATACCGTGAAGGTTACACTCCTTTCTGTAATCGGTATGGTCCTGTCTTGCAGTCTTATCGCCTTTGCCCTCGCGAGAATTGATTTTCCCGGGAAAAATATCATTTTCACATTAGCGATCATGTCCATGTTTTTTGCCGACTCAGGTTACGATGATTCCCCAATTTATTATATTCAAACATCTGAATTGGCTTGGTACGCATTATCCCTTGATCGTGCCGTCCTTCTTTGGCGGGGCGTTCGGAATTGTTTTGATGAGACAGTATTACCTATCCATTCCCAGGGAACTGGACGAGGCCGCAAAAAATAGACGGGTGTGGTTGGTTTCATATATACAGCAGAATTCATCTTCCGCTCGTTATCTCTCCCATGGTTACTCTTGCCATTCTTACTTTCCAGGAAAAATGGGCCGAACTCCTGTCCCAATGATTTACGTTGGCAGAAATCAAGCGCTTTGGACGATGGTTTTAAAGATCAAAGATATTTCAACAGGACAATACAACTCGAGGCCAGAGCTGGAAATGGCCGGAGACGTCATGTTAGTGCTGCCGGTTGTGCTTCTGTTCATCTTCGCACAGAAATACTTTACTCAGAGTATAACGGCGGAAGGCGTTAAAGGTTAACTCTCTTATACTTAAATCTGAAATTGCGAGGGGAAAAGTATGAAAAAAAATTAGCGGCAGTGTCACTGACCTCCACACTTGTTTTTTTCGCTTGTTTTAACGGCTTGTACAGATACCGGCAGCACAAGCAATCCTCCCACTTCAACGCCAGGCAATGAAAAAAACAAGTAACAATCAAAGTTGCTTACTATGCCGATGAACCTGCCAGACCGACAATGGATAAGATCATAAACAAATTTATGGAACAAAATAAAAGCATCAAAGTGCAGATATCGTCCACGGATTGGGAAACGCACTATAATAATTTAAAAGTGGATTTGGCCGCCGGGCAGGGACCAACCGTATTTTTTTGCTTGACGGTCCTTATATACCGCAGTATTCCAAAGAAGGAACAATCGCAGATCTGACGGACCGGCTCAAGGACTTGAATTTAAATGATTACTATGGCTTTGATGTCATCAAAAACCCGAGCGGCAAAATTTTCGCCGTACCGCAGGCAATTCAGGTTAACGTTCTTTATTATAATAAAGATATGTTCGATCAGGCCAAGATTCCTTATCCTAACGAAAATTGGACGACGGATGACGTTTACAATGCCGCATCGAAATTATTTGATAAATCAAGAAAGCAATTCGGCATAGGGCTTCCGCAGCATATCCGCTATGGTTGGTATACGGTTGTACGCCAATTTGGCGGGGATCTGCTTGACAAGGAAAGAAAACACAGCACATTCGCTTCCAACCCAAAGGTAAAAGAAGCATTCGAATATATGAAAAAAGTTCTGGGATCAAGGGTTAACCCCTAATTTGAAAGATCAGGCAGGCGAAGCAAGCGAAAAGTTCAATACATGGATTTCGAGAAAAAATTGTCCCTATGTTTTATGACAACTATCAAAGAAGATTGTCAAACGATAAGGAAGGCATCAATTACGACGTAGCGGTCGTTCCGAAAGGCGCAAACGGAGGAGAACACTACAGCGCATTTGTTGCAAATACCTGGGTATTGAATGCCAAAGCAAAAGAAGAAGAGCAGAAAGCCGGGTTAGCTTTCATGAAATATTTCCTCGGAGAAGAAGCGCAAAAAAATAAATGCATCGATGGCAGAAGGTATTACAGCGAACAAGAAAATTGCTCAGGAAGTCATCGCTAATAATCATGGCAAACCGGAACATAGCCAAGTTTTCCTGGATAGCATGAAATATGCCGGCGATTTAGGCGACAGTCCTGTGTGGGAAGAATGGCTGGGAGCGGTCAATCCTGTTATTCAAGACTATTTATCAGGTAAAACGGACATTAACAAGATGCTGACAGACGCCGATAAAGCGGCACAGGCGGTGCTTGATAAAGCAAAATAACTTTTAAAATGCAGTTTAATCCGCAAAAGGGGCGATTCCATGCAGGCAAAATCTGCTTATGGAAGTCCCTTTTTTTTCATGAAAGAAAAGTGTTGCAACCGCTTACGCAAGAAAATATAATGTAGTAACGGATATGACGATGTCAGCGAGCGGATAAGAAGAAAGATCAGGAAATAGCGGAAAATCTGGATTATTCTCCCAATGTTACGGCAAGAAGCCTGGTATCCAAGAAAACCTATACCGTAGGAGTCATCTTCTACGGAGTCGAGTATGCCGGAGTCAAAGGCAATTTCGCTTTTGAACTTTTATGCGGAATCACACCAACATCGCCATGATCAATGGATACCTGGAGGCGTATGTTAGCCAGCAAAGATTGCAGGGTTATCAGCAAGCGCTTTCAGCTGCCGGCTTGTTGTTCGATCCCTCCAAGGTGTTCAACGGCGAGTTCACGGAAGAAGGGGGAGAACGGGCGATGCAACTCATTTTATCCCGGCACCCCGATGTGTCCGCAGTTTTTTTGCGCCAGTGATATTATGGCCTTGGGTGCTGTGAAGGCGCTTGAACGGCTGGGCCGCCCGGTCCCGGATTCGGTCTCTATCGTCGGCTACGATGATATGGTGATCTCCTTATACTGTACTCCTATTTTCTCTTGCAGATGAAGCAATCTAACTACAAATGGGTTGCTTCATTTGTATCTACAGTCCATAGAATGGGGGCAAACGGTGATGTATACCTTGCTTATCGTCGATGATGAAAAGTGGGTGCGTGAGGGATTGCGGTTAACGATCGATTGGGAATCGGAAGGAATACAATTGCAGGGGGAAGCGGCTGACGGAGAGGAGGCCTGGAAATTAGCCGAGGCCCATGCGCCGGATATCATCATTACAGATATCAAAATGCCCGGGATGGACGGCATTGCGCTTATCGAGACTTTGGCGGCGCGCAAATTCCATACCAAGATCATTATTATCAGCGGATACAGCGATTTCAATTATGCCCAGAAGGCATTGAAGTGCGGTGCGTTCGATTATGTTTTGAAGCCGATCGAGGAAACGAATATATTGGAGGTTGTGCGCAGATGCGTGTCTGTATTGGAAAAAGAGCGATCGACGCACGACCAGAAAGAGAAGATGTCAGACTGCATCAGGGAAAGCTTGCCCCTCGCGCGCCAGCGTTATTTGGAAATGATATTGCAAGGCGAGACCGCATCGCTGGGAAACGTGCAGAGACAATGGGAAGTTCTGAGCATCAATTTGGACCCTGATCATGTAACAGCGGTGACCGTGAAAATTTTCAATTGGGGAATGCGGGGAAAGGAAAAAAAGAGAAAGGCCGCTGATCCGATACGCTTTGGGCAATATGGCGGAAGAAATAGGATCCGGGTGGGGAAGCACAGTGGCATGTCCGCTTCATAACCATGAGGACGCAGACCTGGTCATTTTACAATCCGCACGGGGACTGTTTGCCGACCAGAATCAATTTAACAATACAATCGTTTCTTTCATCCAGGCTGCGCACAGTTATTTGGATGTCGAGGCCAATGTCGGCGTGAGCCGGAAAAGAACGCGGACGATGCTGTCCCAATCCTTTGAAGAAGCGGTTTATTCAGCCGCTTACGCTTTTTTACGACGGCTACGGAAAAAAAATATATCATGCTGCGGAGCTGCCGGAAATGAGCAGTCCGCATCAGGAATACAGCGGTCTGGATGCTTGGGAAACACGTCTGGTCCATGCAATGAAATTAGGGGATGAAACAGTACTAATGCAGTCGGTACAGGAAATTGTAACCCAGCTGCAGATCAGCCGAGATAAATATTGTCCGCTGGTTTTACAACGGGCCTTGAAACTGCTGATGCAAAAGGCGGTAAAGAAACTAAAATTATGCTATCCGCTCCTTGATTCCCAAGACAGCGTCATTCCGGAGCTGCAGGTCCTTTATGCCCCTTGTCCGAGTTGAAAGACCAATTATGGAATACATTGATGCAGTTCAATCAAGTCATCCGCACTCTCGGCAACCGTAAAAAAGGTGATAGATTCGTCGTTGAAATATATAGAGGAGCATTTTATGGAAGGCATTATGATGAATGACGTCGCGGAACGCCATTACTTGAATCCTTCTTATTTCAGCAAGGTGTTCCATGAAGAAATGGGGGAAACGTTCAGCAAATACCTGCAGCGTATCCGGGTAGAGAAAGCCAAGGGATTGTTGAAGCAGTCCAGCCTCAAAATCTATGAGGTCGCCACCGAGGTAGGGTACAACGATTTTCGGCACTTTGCCAAGACGTTCAAGGAAGTGGAAGGCATCACCCCCGCTCAGTACCGGGATTTCGGAATAGAATGACGATGTTAAATGGAGGCTGATTTTGCGCAAGTGGGGATCGGTTGGATATAAAGTGTTTATTCTCTATTTTGTCAGCATGTCGATTTCTATTACCTTCATGGGTTACTTTTTCTATCGAAAGGCAAGCGAAATCATTAAATCCAAGGTATCCGAAGTGGCTTTGCAGACCATCCAACAGGCGAACAAGCGGCTTGAAAACATTTTCGAGGAATATGAGAACCGATCCCAATTAATCATGGGCTATAAGGATCTGCAGAAAGGCATTCTGAGCAAATTCCCCGATTCCTATCAGCATAATCAGAATACAGTGCAGATCATCAATTTTTTTTGTCCAATATGGTCAATTCCAAAAAACGACACGGTTCGTGCCTATATTCTTGGCGAGCAGATGGCCTCTTACCGCTATTCGGTGAACGATACCCCTACCATAGCCGAGCTGCCTCCCGTGGGTAACGCAATCCGGTCCCAGGACTGGTACAAGAAAATAAAAGAAGCCGACGGACGGATTGTCTGGTTCGGCATCCGGCCGTCTTTCATAAAACAGGAGGGGGCGGCGGAGGATAAAAGGCTGGTTTTTTTGCCTGGGACGTGCATTGAAAAAACCTGGACCATATGGATGAAGTCATCGGAGTTACATTATTGGAAATCGAGCCGGACAAGATACAGAATATTTTATCGGAGCTGGATTTTCATGCATTTGGCACAGCCATTATTGTAGATAAGGACAACCAGGTGGCTGCGGACGCGGCGGCATGCATACCATGCAATCCTCGGGTTTAAAGCTTCCGGAGGCAGACAGCGGAATAGAGCACAGTGTCGTTCAGGGGGAGGAAATGATTACTGTTTTTTTGACCGATTAAGCGTAGGCGGCTGGAAGCTCGTAGGGATGGCGCCCGCCAAAAAATCTCGTTCAGGATACAAGTGAAATCGGGCTTTATACATTATATCTTGCAACCGGTTTCATGCTCGTCTCCATCTTGCTTGCCTTCATAGCCGCCAGGGAAATTCAGCAGCCCGTGAGAGTGCTGTTGAAATCGATGCGCAAAGTGAGGGAGGGCGATTTCGACGTGCAGATCGACAGCCGCAGGAAGGATGAGTTCGGCGTCCTGTTTGAAGGATTCAATGTGATGGTCACGCGCATAAAAAAACTTTAATTGATGAATTATATGTCCAGAGGCTGCTCAAAACGGAAACTCAGTTGAAAATGCTTGGCTCACAAATTAACGCCCATTTCTTGTACAATACGCTGGACTCGATACATTGGATTTCGCGCATACACAAAGTCGATAAAATCAGCGAGATGATTTTCGGCCTTTCCAAATATTTACGGATCAATTTAAGTGAAGGGAAAGACCTGGTATCGGTGAGGGAAATCGACGAGCTTCTGGAAAACTACCTGTTGATCCAAAAAAATGAGATACGAGGATAAGTTTGAGGTGAATATAGAGCTGGAGCCCGGATTGCTTGATAAAAAAAGGTGCTCAAATTCGTCTTTCAGCCATTGGTGGAAAACGCCATCTATCACGGGTTAGAAAGCAAGAAAGAGAAAGGAAGGCTGGATATCCGATGGTTGAAGCTGGACGAAATTTTATGCTTTGAAGTGATCGACGACGGCGTCGGTATCCAACCGGATAAACTCTCCGAGTTGAAAGAAATGCTTGACAATCAGGATACGCCGGGGGAGGACAATTTTGCCCTGAAAAAAATATCAATATGCAAATAAAGCTGACTTATGGCCCGCAGTACGGCTTATACATAAAAAAAGCGAACCTGGCATAGGGACGAAAGTGGCGATGGTGTTCCCTTTAAGATAGCAGGAATAAATTTCCAAAAAAATAATACACCAAAAACAAAAAATAGCCTCATTACTATTTGTATTGAAAGCGGATACAATTTGATTGTACTCGTTCGAGAGTATAAAAAAAAGAGGAGGTTGCGAAATGAAACAAAGCAGAGAACCATGGCAAGGAATGAAACCGCTAAGTGCGCTCTTGATCGTCAGTCTTGTTTTCAGCTTAGTGCTTGCTGCCTGCAGCGGCACGGATAACAAGAAAACCGACACGAAGGGCGCCGGTAAAGAGGCTGTCACCATTGACTTCTGGTTCCCGTGGGCGGGAGATTACCAGAAGGATTTCAAAAAAGAATGTGGTTGATGTATTCGAGAAGAATAATCCTAACATCAAAGTGAAAATGACGTTTGTCGAAACGACCGGTTCCACCCAGGCATCAGATAAACTGCTGACGGCCATCGCCGGGGGCAATCCTCCCGATGTTGCATTGTTTGACCGCTTCCTGATCGGGTCGTGGGCCGCCAAAGGATCGCTGACAGATTTGACAGATTATATGAAAACAAGCGGCATCAGCGCTACGGATTATTATCCGGGGCTGTGGAAAGAGGCCGTTTATAAAAAAAATAAAGTGTATTGCCTCCCTTGGGGTACGGATACCCGCGCGCTCTACTATAACAAAACCTTGATGAAAGAGGCGGGCCTTGATCCGAACACTCCTCCGAAAACAATTCAGGAATTGGATCAAATGGCCGAGAAAATTTACAAAAAAGGCGATAACGGAAAATACTCTCAAGTCGGCTATATACCGTGGATGAACCAGGGATTCTTCTACACGCAAGCCTGGAACTGGGGCGGCAAGTGGGAAGACGGCCAAGGCAAGATCACAGCCAACGACCCGCAGAACGTAAAAGCGCTGGACTATATGGCTAACTACGCCAAGAAATACGACATTTCCAACTTGACGAGCTTCTCCGACGCTATGGGCCAAACCGGAATGAATCCGTTCTGGACCGGAAAAGTCGGATTCGTCCTCGACGGAAACTGGATTATGAACGATCTTAACAAATATAAGCCAAAATTCGAATGGGGCGTGGCTCCGATGCCTCCCGCCGAAGGGTACAAGCCTGTGACCTGGGCAGGCGGTTGGTCCTACATTATGCCCAAGGGCGTCAAACATCCGAAAGAAGCATGGGAATTCATTAAATTTGTAGCGCATAAAGAAGGTACGCTGCTGTGGGCCAAACGCCCGACTGCAGGAAACGATCTTACGGCCATGCCTGCAGTGAACGAGGAATTGAAATTGGCTGACAACCCTAACCTGAAATTGTTTGTTGACGGATTGCCCACAGTTTTTTTTACAAGACCGGTGTCCCCGGTAGGCTCCTTCCTGTGGAACGAAACCATGCGCGTGCAGGATCTTGCGATTCACGGCAAAGGACAAGCACAGCAGCTCCTTGATGAGGTACAGAAGAATGTAGACGCGGAATTGGCTAAAGCTGGCCAGCAGTAAGCGCGGGAAAAGGGTAGCGGATAAATCTACCCTTTCTTTTATACATCTTTGATAGTATTCTAAAAGGAGGTCATGACATTGCCTGATATTGGTTCTGCAGTAAAAAACAAACCTAAAATCAGCCGCCCAATTGAAACGCAAAGGGAACCGATTCGAAAGAAAACTGGCCGTTATGGGCGTTATCTTTGCTTCCCCCTGGATATTGGGATTTATATTGTTTCACGCCTATCCGCTCATCATGTCCGTTTATTACAGCTTCACTTCGTACAGCATCCTGGAAGCGGGCGAATGGGTCGGATTGGAAAATTACCGCATCCTGGCACATGACGACATCTTTTGGAAAAGTATATACAATACGCTGTTTTTTTACTATATTCTTCGTTCCCGTCAGCATAATCTTTGGAGTAGGGCTTTCCATGATATTAAACGCGAAAATCCGCGGCCAGGGGTTTTACCGGACGGTGTTTTTTTCATGCCCAGCCTCGTTCCGCCGATTGCGACGACGATTATTTGGTTGTGGCTGCTAAACCCGCAGTTCGGTTTAGTCAATTATTGGCTCGACCAGATCGGCATTTCCGGACCTCCGTGGATCGGTAGCGAGCATTGGTCGAAGCCTTCCCTCATATTAATGAGTTTATGGGGGGTTGGGCAGTCCATTGTCATATATCTCGCCGGACTGCAGGACATTCCGCAGGATTACTACGATGCGGCGGACGTGGACGGGGCAGGGATGTGGCAGCGTATCAGGCATATTACATTGCCTCTGCTTACTCCGGTCATCTTTTTCAATTTGATTATGGGCACGATCGGCGCCCTGCAGAACTTTGTGCTGCCTTTTGTGCTCACTAACGGCCAGGGGACGCCGGCCAACTCCATGATGTTCTATGTGATGTATCTCTATTTAAACGCTTTCAGCTATTTGAAAATGGGGCTTGCCTCCGCCATGGCATGGATCCTGTTCCTGATTGTGGGCCTGCTCACGGCGGTCATTTTCATTACGCAGAAGCGCTGGGTCCATTACCAGGGAAGGGAATAAGGGGGTCATCGGATGAGAAGTCAAAGCTCAGTTGTACGCGCAAAAGCAGTTGCGGCCCATACCTTTCTGGTTTTGGTCGGACTCTTTTTTTCTGTCGCCGTTCCTGTGGATGGTCTCCACTTCCTTGAAATCGAATGACGAACTGTTTTTTGTGGCCGCCCAAATGGATCCCTAGCACCTTAGTGTGGTCCAATTATCCGGATGCGGTTAACTATATCCCTTTCTTTACTTATTTGGGGAACACACTGACGATATGCGGGCTGGCCACTCTGGGTGTGCTGTTCTCCTGCCCGCTCGTAGCTTACAGCATGGCGAGAATTCCCTGGAAAGGCGCCAAGCAGCTGTTTGCGATCACGCTGGTCGTGATGATGATCCCCTACCAGGTTACGATGATCCCGATTTTTTATCGTTTTCAAGCATTTCGGTTGGGTGGGTTCCAATATTCCACTTTGGCTGCCCGCATTTTTTTTCGGCGCTCCGTTCTTTATCTTCCTGCTCCGCCAGTTTTTTTTCATGGGGCTGCCTAAGGAGCTTGAGGACGCGGCTAGAATGGACGGGGCCTCCGAATTGCGCATTTACTGGCAGATTATTCTTCCTTTATGCAAGCCTGCGCTGCTGACCATCGCTTTATTCCAATTTATGGGGAGCTGGAACGATTATCAGGGACCTCTCATCTATTTGTCGGATGAGGCGCAGTACACCTTGATGCTCGGAATGCAGGCGTTCAAATCCCAGCACGGCGCCGAATGGCAGATGATGATGGCTGCACAGGTTTTGGTCACTCTGCCGATTATCATACTCTATTTTCTGGTTCAAAAGGCGTTCATCAGAGGCATTACGTTTTCAGGAATAAAATAATGGGAGGCAAGGACATGGGAAAAAAAATTCGTTTGGGTATGATCGGTACCGGAGGCATCGCACATTTGCATGCACGCCAGCTGCAGGAACTGGAAGAAGTGGAGTTCGCGGCTATCGCGGATACCAGTGCCGCAAACAGGGATAAATTCGTTTTCAAGTTTGGGCTCCAAAGCGTCAAGCAGTTTGACGGATATTTGGAGATGCTGAATCAGGTGGAACTGGATGCAGTTGTTATTTGCTCTCCCCATACGCTGCATTTCCAGCAGGCGACCGATGTATTGAACCATGGCTGCCACGTATTGATTGAGAAGCCGATGACCTGTTCGTCCGCGGAGTCGGAGCTATTGATTGAAACCGCGAACAGAGCGGGCAAAATACTGCAGGTTTCCTATCAGCGCCATTTCCAGCCGGAGTTTCTGTATATTCGGTCGGCCATTGCCGATGGGACGATAGGCAAGCTCACATCCGTCACAGCGTCGCTGTACCAGGAATGGAAGCAGGGTACGACCGGGCTGTGGCGGCAGGTACCCGAGTTATCGGGCGGCGGCATGCTGATGGATTCGGGCAGCCATATCATGGATGTGCTGCTCTGGACGACGGATTTGACCCCGGCCGATGTGAAGGTGCAGCTGCATCAGCACGGGGCCCCGGTGGAGATCGATTCGTTCACATCCCTCCGCTTTGAGGAAGGCCCGGTCGCTGGAGTCAACATAGTGGGCTTCGCACCATGCTGGCATGAAACGTATGTCTTCTGCGGCGAGGACGGCGGCATCTTCTATGATAACGGTAACATCACAATTCGGCGTCTCGGACAGGAACCGGTGGTGCCGGATCTGCCGAAGCAAACGACGAACCAGGACAAGAGCTTCGTGGATGCCATCCTGGGACGGCATGAAGTGATGGTGCCCGGCAGCTTTGCTCTCAAAGTGGTGAAATTGACCGAAATGATCTATCAAGTGGCAGGCTATAATCCGTACTCCGCTTTCTCCGAGCAGCTTGTAGAGGAGGCTCAATAAGAACATGGGTTTCAAAATAGGCATGCGCATCCCGCCCAAAATGGGCGGGGAAGGGCTGGAGCGGTTGGCTTCCTGGAGTGCACAAGCAGGGCTTGACGTACTCGATGTACAGAGCTCACGCCGGAAGTGAAGCAAATTTGTGACGCAGCGGGTATGGGTATCGGTTCCGTCGATTCGGTCGAGATGGGCGGTCTGTTAAGCCGTGACGACTCTCGCCGGATGAACGCTGTTGAAGCGGTAAAGAAACAGATGACCGAGATGTCCGGCTTGGGCGCCCGGGTTATGTTCATGTGCCTCGTGCCGGAGGACCGCAACACACCACGCGAGGAAAGCTTCGCGATTTGGAAGGATACGTTCCCGGACCTCGTCCGCCATGCGGAACGCGAAGGCGTGTATATCGCCATAGAGGGCTGGCCCGGACCCGCTCCCCAATATCCGACGATTGGCTGCACTCCGGAGATGTGGCGCGCGATGTTCGAGGCGATTCCTTCGAAGCATTTCGGGCTGAATTATGACCCGTCCCATCTTGTTCGTCTGGGAATCGATTATTTGCGGGCGCTGACGGAGTTCGGCGAGAGAGTGAACCACTGCCACGGCAAAGATACCGAAATCCTGCATGACGAATTGTATGAGTGCGGTATTCTGCCTGCAACCTTCGGCGCCAAGTACGGATTTTCGGAAGGCTCATGGAGATATACGATTCCAGGGCACGGCGAGGTGGAATGGAGCAAGGTAGCGGTTCGCCTCGACCGTCTGGGGTACCGGGGGGCCGTCAGCATTGAGCTGGAGGACCACCGGTTCTGGGGCACTTTGGAGAAGGAACGAGAAGGGATTGTCAAGGCTGCCCAACATTTGGCTTTATATTTTAAATAAAATACGTCAGGGATGAGGGGATTCGGATATCCTCCTGATCCCGTTTCTATTGGATTAAACGCGAAGGACGGTTAAAAAAATGAAAAGGTTTCCAATCGCTTTGCAGCCGTATACGATTCATGACTGGGAGTTCAAGAAAATCGGCGGCGAATACATTTTTTGATATTTTGCTGCGTGAAACCGATGCCGAGTATGTAAAGCTGGAACTGGATACGTACTGGGTGAAACGCGGTGGGGAAGATCCGGCGGAATACCTCGAAAAGCTGCATAACCGCTGTCCGCTGCTTCATATCAAGGATATGGAGGAAGGGGACGAACAATTTTTTTTGCGGAAATCGGGGAAGGCATTCTCGATTTTACGGAGATCGTGCAAATGGCGGAGAAAGTCGGCACCGAATGGCTTGTCGTGGAACAGGATGAGAGCCGCAGAGACCCGTTCGAAAGCTTGGCGATCAGCTACCGCAATTTGAACAGAATGGATATTATCGAGCGGTAAAAAGGGGGAGACACGCAATGGGCAACCAACTCCGTGTAGGCTTGATCGGCTATGGCTTTGCCGGCAGGACCTTCCATGCGCCGGTCATTACGGCTGTTCCCGATTTGAACCTGGCAAAAGTAGTCCAGCGCAGCGGCACGTCGTCCAAGGAGAGGTATCCATGGGTCGATGTGGTGGACAATGTCCAGGATTTATACCGAGACGGCAGTATCGACCTGATCGTAGTTACCACTCCCAGCACCGACCATTACCAATTCGTGAAGGACGCCCTTCAGGCGGGGAAGCATGTCATTGTCGAAAAGCCGTTCACGGTAACAACCGCCGAAGCGGACGAGCTGATCGATCTGGCACGGGAAAGGGGAAAAGTGCTGAGCGTGTTCCACAACCGCCGTTGGGACGGAGATTTCCTCACAGTCCGGGAAATAGTCCGCCGGGGGATGCTGGGCCGGATCAATGAAGCCGAATTTTGCTGGGATTCTTATCACCCGAAAGTAGGGTCGAATTGGCGGGACAGCGGCGCGTCGGGTTCGGGTGTGTTTTATGATCTTGGCGTGCATTTTCTCGACCAGGCGCTTTCATTGTTCGGCACGCCGGCAACGATCAACGCCGATATCGGCAGCACGCGCCGGAACGCTGCGGCAGACGATTACTTCAGTGTGGTGTTGGGCTATGAAGAGGGGTTAAGGCTGCGCCTGAAGTCTTCCTTGCTGGTGCGCGAGCGCGGTCCGCGTTATACGCTGCACGGGACGGAAGGCTCATTTATCAAATATGGAATCGATCCGCAGGAGCAAGCGCTCATCAACGGAGAAACGCCGTCAAAGCCGAACTGGGGGACTGAGCCGGAGAGCCGGTGGGGAACACTGAACACCTCCATAGCGGGCCTCCATTATGTGGGCCGTATCCGTACGTTGCCAGGCTCATACACCTCCTACTTTCAAAATGTTTACGACGCCGTCACAGGCCGCGACGAGCTTGCCGTCAAACCGGAGCAGGCCCGCATGGCCATCCGGTTGATCGAGCTGGGGCTGCAGAGCAGCAGCGAAAAAAAGAACCTTTGAAGTGACGCCCTAGGCGTGATCTTCAAGAAAGAAAGGAGCAGCAGAGATGTTTCCGTTTAAAACGGCGCTTAATGCGTCGACCTTGTTTCCTTTTAGCCTGGATGTCCGTGAGCAGGTGCGCATTGCGGCTGAAGCCGGATATGAGGGGATTGAGCTGTGGGTCAAAGA
Organism: Paenibacillus sp. JCM 18996; assembly: GCA_001313085.1. The sequence goes on from BBFE01000004.1 coordinate 72,903, forward strand.
TGTGGACGCTTACCTCGCCGGCGGAGGCACCGTCAATCAATTGAAAAGGTACATCTCGGACACGGGCATAGCGGTTGTGAATGCGATTGCTTTTTTTTAAGTGGTCGGATGAGGACGATGCGATAAGGGAGCGGGCATACGTGCAGGCCGAGAAGGAAATGGCCATGCTTGCGGAGCTCGGCTGCGCCGCGGTGGCGGCGCCTCCTTTTGGCGATGTGGAACAGGTTTCCCTGGACAGGATGGCTGAAAATTTTGCCAGGCTCTCGCAATTGGCAAGCAGCATCGGGATCAAGCCGTATCTGGAATTTTGGGGCAGGGCCAGGAAACTGTCCCGCTTAAGCGAGGCGATGTATGTAGCGATGGAAAGCGGTGTGCCGGATGCGCAAATTTTGCTGGACCCGTTTCATATGTACACGGGCGGCAGCAGCGTGGACAGCCTCAGCTATGTGAACGGGAAACGGATCGGCATCGTCCATGTAAACGATTATCCCGCCGAGCCGGCAAGACAAGCGATTGAGGACCGGCACCGCGTTTTTTTTCCGGGAGAAGGCAGCGCGCCATCGCGGCGGTTTGCCAGTTCGCTGTACGAGATCGGTTATAGAGGATATTTATCGCTGGAACTGTTTATCGAAAGCTATGGGGGGCAAAGCGCTCTCGAGGTGGCCAGGTCGGGATTGGAATCAGTCAAGAACACTTACAGTGCAGGCGACTGAAAGAAACTTCATTACATAAACGGGGTGAAACAAAACTATGGGAAACAGGCTTAGCGAAAAGGTTGTCGTCGTGACAGGGGGAACAAAGGGAATCGGAAAAGGCATCGCTTACATGTGCGCCGCAGAGGGTTCGCGCGTTGTCATCAACGGCAGGAATGAGCAGGACGGCACAAGGGTTGTGCGGGATATCCAGGAAAAAATATGGTGCTGAAGCGTTGTTCGTAAAAGGCGATATCAGCCGAGAACAGGCCTGCAAGGAGCTGTTCGATGAAGCGGTGGGCCGTTTCGGCAGAGTTGACGGCCTGGTCAATAATGCGGGCATTTTCCCCCGGGGTACGATGGTGGATACATCGGAGGAGCTGTTCGATTCGATTTTTTGCGGTCAATATGAAGGGCGCTTTCTTTTGCTCCAAGTATGCGATTCAATCGATGTTAAAAAACAGGCGGAGGCTCCATCGTCCACATCGGTTCCACGAACGGCTACAAAGGCGCCAAAGAGCTTGCGGCCTACTCCTGCTCGAAGGGTGCGATGCTTACATTAAACCGCCACATTGCGGCCCACTACGCCGGGGAACACATCCGCTCCAACTGGGTTACGGTCGGCTGGGTGGCCTCCGAAGGCGAGATTGAGCTGCACCAAAACATGGGCCTCAGCCCGGATGAACTGAATAAAATGGCCGAATCCCGAATCCCTGGCGGACGCATGCAAACTCCGGAAGACATGGCATACGGCACCGTCTTTTTTTTATTATCCGACGAAGCCAGCCAAGTGACGGGCACCGAGCTGCACATAAACGGGGGCCTCGGCTTGTAATTTGCGTGCACAGCTGTGCATCCCGCCCCGGTCATGAAAAGCGTATGCTGCCTATGACGCGGCTCGGCGCTTTCACTCTATCGTATAGGAGGATTTACATGGCTCTCATTCAATGTCATTTTTTTTTCCGAGGTGCTTGGCTTAAGCACTTCCATGACCGTCATCCTGCCGCAGCAAACGAAGAAGCAGATCGGCATGGAAAATGTGGCTTCATCCGGCAAACGCCATCCGACGCTCTATCTTTTGCACGGGTTGTCGGACGATGACACGATATGGCTCAGACGCACGTCGATCGAACGTTACGCAGCTCCGCTTGGGCTGGCGGTAGTCATGCCGCAGGTGCATCGAAGCTTCTACACCGATATGGCTTATGGCAGCCAGTACTGGACATTTATCAGCGAAGAGCTGCCTGAAATCGCGCAATCGTTTTTTTCCCGTTGTCGGATGCGAAAGAAGACAACTTTGTTGCCGGCTTGTCCATGGGCGGTTACGGGGCTTTCAAATGGGCGTTGCGCCAGCCTGAGCGCTTTGCAGCGGCAGCCAGTTTATCAGGGGCGCTCAATATGGCGCAGAGAAGCAACACCATGCAGGATTACCGTCTGATCTTCGGCGATGAAGGGATGGAAGGGACAGAGGACGACTTAATGTGGCTGCTGGGGCAAAGGGACACGGAGAGCGATTCGAAGCCCAAGCTTTATCAATGCTGCGGCACGGAAGATTTTTTTTATATGAGGAAAATGTGGTTTTCCGCGACGCCTGCAAGGGGACAAGCTTTGAGCTCACTTATGACGAAGGACCGGGAGCCCACGATTGGGCTTATTGGGACAGCAAAATCCAGGATGTACTCGCATGGCTGCCGCTAAACAAGTAGTCCGTCATTCTACTTTCTCTTCTAAAGGAGATGCATAGGTGCATGGTCGATTTTAGGCTGGATGGAAAAGTTGCTGTAATTACAGGCGGCTGTCAGGGATTGGGATTGGAATTTGCCCGCTCGCTGGCCAAAGCGGGGGCAAGTGTGGCCGTGACAAGCCGCGATGCACAGAAAGCGAAAGAAAGCGCGGATGCGATCCGTGGCGAAACAGGGCGGGACGCTTTAGCTATCGCCGTGGATGTGACGGACTCCGTTCAAATTGGGCGTATGGTAGAGGAAGTGGTCGGAACCTTCGGCCGTTTGGATATTTTGGTCAACAACGCCGGGGTCAATATCCGTAAACCGATTCTGGAGTATGACGAGCTGAGCTGGGACCTTGTCCAGAACACGAACCTGAAAGCTCCGTTTTTTTGTGCGCGAAAGCGGTGGCCCCGCAGATGATCAAACAGAAATTCGGGAGAATCATCAATATCGCCTCCATGCTGGGTACGGTAGCGCTTGCCGAAAGGTCCGCTTATTGTTCGAGCAAAGGCGGTTTAATTCAATTGACCAAGGTTATGGCCCTGGAATGGGCTGAACACAACATTACCGTTAACGCGGTCTGTCCGGGACCTTTTGCTACAGAATTGAACCAGGTGGTTATCAATAATCCGGAAGCCAACCAGTTTTTTTTCCTGAGTCATTTGCCTGTTAAGCGATGGGGCCAACCGGAAGAATTGACGGGACTGATCATTTATCTCGCCTCCGATTTATCCAGCTTCATGACCGGATCGTCACTCGTAATCGACGGCGGATGGACCGCCGAATAAGGAACGGAACAAGGAGGCACCCGATCAATGAAATATGGACTAACTGCCTACGGGACAGTCTATTATATGGGGATCCACCCGGAAACGAATCGGGACCGCATCACGGCGGTGGAGCTCATGAATATGGCCGAATCATACGGTCTTCAAGGTATTGAGGTCCCTTATGACATTCTGAAGAGCGGCGATCCGGATGAGGCAGCCGAATGCGCGAGAAAGAAAGGGATGTTTATCAATATTGCTGCTGCGGGCTTCGACCCGGCGGGGCTGAAGGAAGCGATGCAGCTTGCGCAGCGGGTCGGAGCGCTGACGGTAAGAACGGTTGTCGGCGGGGCTAAGCTTGGAGGCGACCGGCGCCATATGGCGGGTTCGTGGAAACCGTTCCTGGAAACGATTACAAGGTCGCTGCAGGAGGTTGTGGATTCGGCGGAGCGGACGGCCCCAATCTTGCGGTCGAAAATCATCAGGACCTGGCCTCGGAAGAACTGCTTTGGCTGTGCGAAAGCATCGGTTCCGGGAAGTTCGGGATTACGCTCGACACGGGAAACCCTTTGGCGACGGCTGAAGAGCCGGTGGACTTCTTTCGCCGGGTTGCACCTTTTGTGAAAAACGTTCATTTGAAAGATTATGCGATCTATTGGTCGGAGGAAGGTTATCGGCTGGTTCGCAAACCGCTCGGTCAAGGAGTCATCGACTTTCCTGAATTGCTGCGCATTTTTTAATGAAGTCAATCCGCAAGTAACCATGTCCGTGGAACACGGCGCTTTGGAAGCCAGACACGTGCGGGTGCTGGAGGAAGATTATTGGACGGAGTATCCTGAACGCTCCGCTCGGCAGTTGACCCGTTTGCTACGCTTCGTGGAGAATCACGCAAGAAACAGGGGCGACTGGCGCACGCCTTTCGAGAAAGGCGCATCGCCTGACGAAATCGCCGGTTACGAAATCGAGGAATTGAACATCGGTATGGCCTATTTATCGTCCTTGCTCAAGCGGTATGCGTAAACATGGAGCTTTTAATTATCCAATGGGGTGATGCGGGTGGAAGCGATGGATTTGACAGGGAAAAAAATGCACTGGTAACCGGTTCCAGCCGGGGCCTTGGAAAGCAATATGCTTTGGATCTGGCGCGTGCGGGAGCGAGTGTGATCATTCACGATGTGAATGAAGAGGCGGCGGTGCAATTTAACGAAGCGGCTTCAGGCAGCGACGTTGCGAAAGAGATTGCCGGGCTCGGCGTTAAGGCTGAATTTATCGCCGGCGATTTGTCCGACCCCGATCATGTGAAAGCATTAATCGAACAATCGATCCAGCGTTGGGTTCGATCGATATTTTAGTTAACAACGCCGGAGGCGACATCGGCCGCAGAACGCCTCGCCCTGAGCCTAATGATGCCCTGGATATTTCCGTGGACGATATTCGTTCCGTCGTGGAACGCAATTTGCTGTCGACAATGTACGCGTGTAAATTTGCCGGGATACATATGCGTGAGCGGCGCTTCGGGAAGATCGTGAATGTAGGCTCGATCGCCGGACATCTGCCCGTGCGGGAGGGTGTAATTTATGCTGCGGCAAAAAAATGGGGATTTCGCAATATACGCGAAGTTTAGCTGAGCAGCTGCGGCCATATGACGTGAACGTAAACTGCATATCTCCGGCGCCGACTTATACCGCGCGTTTCCTCGCAACGAGGACCGTCGCAAGCGAGGAAGGAAGATCGCGACTGCAGAGAATCGCCCAGCCAGAGGATATGTCGAACATCGTTTTGTTCCTCTGCGGGCCGCAGTCCGATGCGTTATCCGGCGAGACGATCGTCTGCTGGAAATAACCTTGGCGAGGTGAAAAATGAGCGAAGCGATGACTTTTATCATGGGGCAGGAGGACACGGAAAGCTTTAGGCTCCAAACTCATGCGCCCGGCCCGGAGGGAACCCTTCCGCTGACAAGCGACATGCTTCTGAATTGGCCAAGCGGCGATTTATTCGGACTCAGCCAAAATGTAGGGATGGGTTGGAAGCCGGATCGTCTGAACGGGAAGCAGATCCTGATTCTAAGCACGCAAGGGGGACTGCGGGCCGACGACGGCACGCCGATCGCCCTCGGCTATCATACCGGCCATTGGGAAGTCGGCCTGCTGATGAAAGAGGCGGCGCTGGAAATTGGCGAACTGGGAGGAGTTCCTTTCGCGGGATACATAAGCGATCCCTGTGCCGGGCGTCCCAAGGAACGACCGGCATGTTCGATTCCCTGCCTTACCGCAATGACGCGGCCATCGTATATCGGCGCTTGATCCGCTCGCTGCCGACCCGCAGCGGGGTGATCGGAATCGGCACCTGCGACAAGGGACTTCCCGCAACCATGATCGCGCTTGCATCGATGCACGATCTGCCTGCATCATTGTGCCCGGCGGGGTTACGTTGCCGCCGACGCAGGGCGAGGATGCGGCCAAGATCCAAACGATAGCGCCCGCTTTGCCCAGGGACAAATTTCGCTGCAGGAAGCGGCGGATATGGGCTGCCGTGTTTGCGCGACTCCGGGCGGGGGGTGCCAATTCCTGGGAACGGCGGCGACGGCCCAGGTAGTGGCGGAGGCCCTTGGCATGGCCCTGCCGCATTCCGCCCTCGCGCCATCCGGGCAGCCGTTGTGGAAAAATATAGCCAGGCAATCCGCAAGGGCCATCTATCGGATGCAGCAGGGCGGCTTGCGTATGGGCGATATTTTGACCGACGCCGCAATCGCGAACGCCATGGTCGTTCATGCGGCTTTCGGCGGATCCACCAATTTGCTGCTGCATATCCCTGCGGTTGCGCATGCTGCGAAATGCCGCATTCCTGATGTTGGCGATTGGAACCGGATCAATAAAAAATGTGCCTCGCCTGGTCAGCGTTCTGCCGAACGGACCGGAATATCATCCGACTGTTCGAGTTTTCCTGGCCGGAGGCGTTCCGGAAGTGATGCTGCATCTGCGGAAACTCGGATTGCTGGACGAGAAAGTGAAGACGGTTGCAGGCGAAAGCCTTTCGGCAGTGCTCGACTGGTGGGAGTCTTCCGAGCGGAGATATTTGATCCGAAAGCATTTGAAGGAGACGGACGGCATCGACCCGGGTGATGTCGTCATGAGCCCGTACAAGCCAAGACGCGGGGTTTGACGTCTACGGTTACTTTCCCGACAGGGAACCTAGCGCCGGAGCTCTGTCATCAAATCGACGTCCATTGATCCCGAGCTGGTCGGGAACGATGGCATCTATCGCCACACTGGCCGGGCTAAAGTGTTCACAACGGAAAAAGCGGCGGTCAAGGCGATAAAAGAGGGAAAAAATCGTGAGAGGCGACATCCTTATTTTAATGGGCAGGGGCCTTCTGGGACGGGGATGGAAGAAACCTACCAGCTGACCTCCGCGTTAAAGCATCTCCCTTTCGGCAAATATGTCACGTTGATCACGGACGCGCGTTTTTCCGGCGTATCGACAGGCGCATGCATCGGGCATGCAGGTCCGGAAGCATTAGCCGGCGGCCCTATCGGAAAGCTTCGCAACGGGGACTTGGTCGAAGTGACGATCGATGTGAACCGTTTGGAAGGAAGCGTGAACTTCATAGGGCAGGAGGAAGAGCGGTTCAGTCCGGAAGCCGGGGCGGAAATCCTCGCTTTGCGCGCTCCTCATCCTGAGCTTCAACCGGATCCGCAATTGCCGGACGATACGAGGCTGTGGGCGGCTCTGCAGGCCGCAAGCGGAGGGACGTGGCGCGGAAGTGTCTACGACGTGGATCGGATCATCGAGGTACTGAATGCGGGTCACACTTATTTGCAACTGGATAGAGAAAGCGGAAAGTAAAATAAGGAAGGTGATTGTGATGCAGAAAGTGAAAATCGGCCTTATTGGATGCGGAATGATAAGCGGTATTTACCTGAAGAACTGCACGCAGGTTTTTTAATCATATTGTGGAAGTTGCCGCCTGCGCCGACCAGGTGCCCGAGCTCGCCGTAAAACGCGCGGAAGAGTTCAATATCCCGGTGGCCTGTACGGTCGAGGAGCTGCTTGCCAATCCGGAAATTGAGATCGTTCTCAATTTGACGGCTCCCGCGGCACACGCACAGATAAATTTGAATGCGCTCCAGGCCGGCAAGCATGTGTATACCGAAAAGCCTTTTGCCCTGACGCGCGAAGACGCACACGAAATATTGGCGCTTTCCGAGTCCAAGGGTTTGCTTGTCGCTGCGCGCCCGATACCTTCCTGGGAGCCGGGCTGCAAACTTGCCGGAAACTGATCGATGAAGGGTGGATCGGCACCCCCTATGCTGCAAACGCAACCATTATTATGGGTCACGCAGGAGACGGCACGCATCCGAACTTCCACAATTTCCTGAAGCTTGGCGGCGATCCGCTTATGGACATGGGGCCTTATTATTTGACGGCACTCGTTAACCTGCTGGGACCTGTGCGGAGAGTAACCGGGTCGGCTGGCCAGCTGCACAAGGAAGTAACCGTCCACAACCCCAAATCCACCCGCTATGGGGATACCGTTCCGGTGGAAGCGCCTACCAATGTCACGGCTGTACTCGATTTTCACAATGGGGCGATAGCGAGCCTGCAGGCGGCCAAAGAAAGCTTCGGCTATAAGCCGAGGCTTGAAATCTTCGGGACGGAAGGCAATATGACTGTGCCTGATCCGAACTTTTTTTGGACCTGTCCCTGGCCTCGACAGTACAATCCGCATTCAATTCAGCACCGGACAGACAAAGGAGCTTCCGCTCTCGCACGGATTTACCGAGGACAGCCGGGGAATCGGAGTGGCCGATATGGCTTATGCGGTCAGAACGGGCAGAGCTCATCGGGCAAACGGCCGATTGGCTCAGCACGTTCTGGATATTTCGCTGAGCATTTTTTGAAGCGTCGGTATCGGAGAAGCATGTTCATATTCAATCCGCGGTCGAGCGTCCCGCTCCGCTGCCGATGGGCCTCAAGTACAACAAGCTGGATTAACCGAACACTCGTTTTATAGACTGGAAATTACACTGAGGGGTGAAGAAAATGCCTTATTTATCTCTGACTACATGGAGCTTGCACCGGAACCTGGGACCATTGCGCTGGACCCGCTGGGACGAAGAAAAAAGGAACCCAATCGACCGACATCAATGTTCAGCCCGAGACGATTTCGCTACTGGAGCTGCCGGCTTATATCGCGGATAAGGGCTACCGCAGTTTGGATATATGCCATTTCCAGATTCCCGATACCAGCGAAGATTATTTACGCCAGCTGCGGAGCTCGCTGGAAGAAACGGGTATCCGTTTATACACGCTGCTCATCGATTATGGCGACATTTCCAGTGAAAATCCGGCCCGCAGAAAGTCGGACATCGAATGGATGATGCAGTGGATAGACATCGCGGCTTTGGCAGGCGCCGAGCGTGTCCGCATCATTGCAGGCGACGCGGATCCTGCCAACCGGACGGCTCTTGCCCGATCGATCGAGTCGCTGCGATTTCTGTGCGATTACGCCTCCGGCAAAGGAGTCCGTATAGTGACGGAAAATTTCCGTCCCCTTTCTTCAAGCGCGGACAATTGTCTCGCCCTTCTGGACGCTTGCGGCGATCGTCTTGGTTTGATTGCGGATTTCGGCAATTTCAAAGGACCGCAAAAAAATACGAAGAGCTGCAAAAGATCGTACCCCGCAGCGAGTCGATTCATGCAAAGGCGCTGACGGACATGCAAGGGCTTCCCGACAGGGAAGAATTCCTGGAGTGCATGGAGATTGTCAAGCAGTCCGGCTTCGAAGGACCCATCACCATCGTATATGACGGACCGCATGACATGTGGGAAGGGATTGAACGGGTAAAGGAGCTTGCTACTCCTTTCCTGTGACGTGAGGAACCCATACCCTTTTACGTAGAATCCGCATAATTATGCTTTATATTAGGCTCTGAATGGGTTTGTCAAGCTGAATGAATTACATTAAGCGCCTTTTCAGTGGGCGGTCTTCTTTTGGTCAGTATAAATTGGGAAGCCTTAAGGTTTCCCCTTTTTTTGATTTTCCGCAGCTTCTCCCTCCCGCAGTCCACGTTCGCCATACACACGTATAAAAAAAAATCTTATGTCAATAAATGTCTATATATGTTGAAGCAGGGGGGATAAGCTTGTCCTTTAAAGGCCGGCTTCGTAGAAATATGAACAGGGGCAATGGAAACGAAGAAACGGCGAGCGATGCCACAACACCCCTTCCCCGTGACTTAAAAAAATCAATATGAAGCAGATTCGGCAGAAGTTTGGAAACAGCCGGATGTGGTTATCCGGGAATTCCGGATTGCAAGCCTGCAGGTTCAAGCGGCCGCGGTTTTCATCGACAATTTGATCGACAAGAAATTGGTCGACGATTTTGTCATGCGTTCCTTAATGATCGATACTGCCGAGGAGACATTCAAAAAACCTGGCATCCGATAAAAAATGTCCTTGATATCATCAAATATAATGCTTTGGCAGTCGGAGAAGTAAAGGTCATCAAAGATTGGAACGCATTACTAACGGGCATATTATCTGGAGATACGGTCATCCTAATCGACGGCTCCGCCGAAGCGATCAGCAGCAGCACGAGAGGAGGGGAATCGAGGGCGGTTGAGGAACCGTCGTCCCAAGTGGTCATTCGAGGACCGAAGGACGGTTTTACGGAGTCCATCGCGACTAATATTTCCCTTGTCCGCCGGCGGATTAAAAGCCTAATCTGTGGTTAGAGGGTATGCAAATCGGCGATGTGACCCAAACGAACGTGGGGATCATGTATATCAAAGGGATTGCCAACGATGAAATCGTGCAGGAAGTAAAGAAAAGGCTTAAGGGTATACAAATTGACGGCATCCTCGAATCCGCTTATATCGAAGAGCTGATCCAGGATCAAACCTTCAGCCCATTTCCGATGCTTTACAATACCGAGCGGCCGGATAGCGTCGCCGCGAATTTGTTGGAAGCCGAATAGCCATTTTCGTGGACGGTACGCCTTTTGTCCTCATTGCTCCAGCTACGTTTTTTTATGTATTTTCAATCCGCTGAAGACTACTATCAACGTTACGATATCTCAACGATGATTCGATTGCTGAGGTACGTATCCTTTTTTGATTTCATTATTGGGCCCTTCTATCTATATTGCGGCCATCACCTTCCACCAGGAGATGATTCCAACTCCTCTATTGATCAGCCTGGCGGCACAGCGGGAAAATGTCCCTTTCCCTGCGCTTGTCGAGGCTTTAATGATGGAAGTCACTTTTGAGATTCTGCGCGAGGCAGGCGTTCGAATGCCGCGGGCGATCGGTCAAGCGGTATCGATTGTAGGCGCGCTCGTATTGGGGCAGGCGGCGGTGCAAGCGGGGATTGTATCGTCAGCTATGGTGATCGTGGTATCTATTACCGGGATTGCCAGTTTTGCCACACCGGCTTTCAATATGTCGATTTCCATTCGTTTGCTCCGGTTTGTGATCATGATTGCAGCTGCGACATTTGGTTTTTTACGGGATTGCAATCAGCAACATAATCATCATTGCCCATATGTGCAGCTTGCGTTCTTTCGGGGTTCCTTATATGTCTCCTCTTGGCCCGTTCATTGCGGCGGACCAGAAGGATGCAGTGCTGCGTTTGCCCTTATGGTCACTCCTTACCAGACCCCGGTTGATCGGCTCAAATAACAAGACCAGGATGGGACGAAATCTGCAGCCTTCTCCTCCCAAGCAAAAAAAGCAATATGTCTAAGGGGGATATGGATGAAAGCTAAATGGGGGTTACGAACCGTTATTCTTTTTTTGGAGCGGTGCTGCTGCTGACAGGCTGCTGGGACAGCAATGAGCTGAAAAAATATGGCGATTGTCATGGCGATGGGGTAGATAAGGCGCCAAAAAACAGATCAATATCGGGTATCGTTTCAAATTATCAATCCGGGTGCCATAGCGACAGGAACAACTGGAGGAGGAGGAGGAGGACTAACTGTTACCCCGGTAACGGTCTATACGGGAACAGGCAGTACTCTGGCAGAAGCGGTCCGCAAATCATCGCAAAAAAAATCGCCGCGGCAGCTTTTCTTTCCGCATCTGCAGCTGCTGATCATTGGAGAAGATTTTGCAAAGGATGGAATACAGGACTTATTTGACATTTTCGAACGGTCACATAAGGCCCGTCTCACTACTATGGTGCTTGTCGCAAGAGGAAGCGAAGCTTATCCGATTCTCAGAACCCTGACGCCATTGGAGAAAATACCGGCAAATGCTGTTGCAGGGAAAATCAAAAAAATACGGCCAAACTTTGGTCTGAGAATAGTAAAGTCCAAATTGATGACCTGATTAAGTCGTTATCAAGCAAAGGAGATCCGATTATCAGCGGAGTCCAACTCGTCGGGGACCCGGAAGCAGGATATAAGAAATCCAATGTGGAACGGTCTGCACTGCCAGCCGAGCTGGATATCAAAGGGATAGCCCTTTTCAAGGACGGAAAGCTAAAACGCTGGCTGGATGGACCTGAGGCGCGTGGAACCGTATGGATTAAAAAATAAAATGAAGGCACTATTGTCAGTCTTGATTGTAAAGATAAAAAAAATGCCATCGGCATAGAAAATATTCGTTCACATACGGATGTTAAGGCGGAAGTCCAGGACGGGAAGCCGATTTTCCATATCCGTATACGGGAAGAAGGAAATGTGCTCGAGGCTAAATGTCCAATTGACCTGAGCAAGGCAGAGATAATCAACGGACTTGAACAAGAGTGGGCAACGGAGACAAAGACAGAAGTCATGAAGGCTGTGAAAGCCGCCCAGAGCGAACAAAGCGATATCTTTGGTTTTGGAGAAGCGTGAATCGGACAAACCCGAAAGCGTGGGAGAAAATGAAGAAAGACTGGGGCAAATCTTTTGCTGAAAGTGAAGTAGACGTCCAGGTGGATGCTTACATCCGGCGTACAGGCATGCGGTTGAAACCGTATATGTCAAAAAAAAGAGGAACAAGAGTGACCATGAAGGGCGGAACAGGATGAAATGGAAAAAAAAGCGAGGATTAACGCAAAGCAATTGTTCGCTTTGATCGTGTTGTTTGAACTCGGTACCGCAATTGTTGTTCCAGTGGGACTAACGGTACAAAGGGGTGTCTGGCTCTCGATCCTGTTGGCTTTATTAGGGGGGATCCTGTTATTTCTCGTTTATGAGTATCTTTTTTCGTCAATATCCCGATCTGCCTATAAGCGGATATGCTCGGAAAATTCTCGGCAAATATGTCGGATGGCCCTTAGGGCTGTTATATGTTGCTTTTTTTTATTTATATCGCTGCAAGGGACCTGCGTGATGCAGGCGACCTGCTCATCACCTCTGTGTATGACCGGACGCCGCTGTTTGCAATTAATGCTTTGATGATTGTTGCGGTTGTTTATGTACTCCATAAAGGGATCGAAGTGCTGGCAAGAACGGGAGAAATCTACCTGGTCATACTGATTGTTTTAGGTTTTTTTTGGGCAATCTGTCTGTGCTGTTTTCCGGAATAATCGATCTTAAGAATCTGCTTCCATTGTTAGAAAAAAGGGTGGAAACCCATATTAACGGCAGCATATCCCAATATATTCATGTTTCCGTTCGGTGAAATGATTTGTTTTACCACGATGCTTCCCTTTTTAAATAAACGCCGATCTGGGAGGAAGACAGGATTGACCGCCCTGTTGTTCAGCGGCATTATATTAAGTGTGACGCATGCAATTCAAATCTCTGTTCTTGGGGAGGACATTTACGGCCGGGCTGTCTTTCCTTTATTGACAACGATCGGCAAAGTGAACCTGGCCGATTTCCTGCAGCGGATGGATATCATTGCGATCCTCACATTCTTTATCGGCGACTTTTTTCAAGGTCGCAATCTTTTGTTATGCCGCAGTGATAGTGGCCTCGGATTTATTCAAGGTGCCGAAACTGCAAAGGCTGGTGCTGCCTGTCGGAATCATCGTCCTATACTCCTCAATGATGCTGGCAAGCAATTTCCCGGAGCATTTGCAAGAAGGGAAACTTAATCTAATATTTCTGCTGCCCCTTTTTTTCTGCCGTAATTCCCGTGTTGCTTTTGGCAGTCCATCTGATCCGCAAACGGTTTGGCCTATACCGTCCGTAAACCGTCCTTTAAGCTGAGCGCAAACTGCGGCTATTTACCGGTTTTGGCCTGTTTCCTTTTGTTTGAGGTAAGAGACAACAGGAGGAATGAATACAGCTGACAGCAGGACAACGAAGATGGCATACTCCGGGATAGTCATGACGCGGAAAGGGTTTGCAAGATTTCTAAGCGACATGGAAAGATTCAGCCCCATCATCAGATCCATCACTATAACTAAGGCTACGCTCATTAGAAAAAAAACAGGAAAAAAAAGCAAAGATTATTTTCATGCGGCAAACAGCTCCTCAGGCGACGCTTGATCGGAATTTACAAAGGTTAATCTAACCAAACCCGGATCAATTATGTATGTTGCACGCTCATTTGAACTCATGTTCCCTACTGCGGATTTGAAGTTATGGTGAATGGATAGCCTCAAATGTTATGGAGAAAATAGCATTGTTCAATGAGTGGAGGTGAAGGGCAAGATGGAACGACAAAGTTTGGCGCCGCATGAATCAATGGAAATCCATGAAATGCTGAATTTCAAAACGATTTGTTTGACCAAGTCGAAAATGATGCAGGGCCTGGTTTTTTTGATAAAGACCTGAAAGCACTGATGCAAAAAGACGTAGAGCAGTCGATGAGAGCGATCAAGGAACTGCAGAACATTTATACAAAGGCTCCAATCCATTAACAGGAGGCATGTAACATTGAACTACGATTATTTAGACCCGATCAACTCCAAAGGAATGCCCAACATGGCCGACTCGATGTTTGCCCTCGATTTTTTTTGATGGCTGCCAAGAATGGGGTTAGAAACTGCTCAGTGGCACTGTCGGAAACGGCTACGCCTGACGCCAGAAAGATCCTGCGGAGGCAGCTGGAGGAAGCCTTCAGCTTCATGAGGAGATCGCCCAGCTTATGATCAGCAAAGGTTGGCTGCATCCCTATAATCTGGACCAACAATACCAGCTGGATATGAAGTCCGCGAAGACGACGGTCCAGATTGCCGAGATGAAGATTTTCCCTGACCACACCTCCCGCCTTGGCACATTCGCAGACCTGGATCATTAAAATTAGGAGGTCATCCCTATAATGAAAGCCGTAACGTATCAAGGCATCAAAGATGTGAGGGTCAAAGAGGTTCAAGATCCCAAAATCGAAAAAACCGGACGATATCATTGTCAAACTCACCAGTACGGCGATCTGCGGGTCGGATTTGCATTTGATTCACGGAATGGTCCCCAATTTCCCGCAGGACTATATTATCGGGCATGAACCGATGGGAATTGTCGAAGAAACGGGCCCGGACGTAACCAAAGTGAAAAAAAGGGGACCGCGTCGTTATTCCTTTCAACGTGGCCTGCGGTGAATGCTTTTTTCTGCAAGCATGAGCTGACCAGCCAGTGCGACAACTCGAACCCTCACGGGGAGGCCGGGGGCTACTTCGGATATTCCGAAACTTTCGGCGGGTATGCCGGAGGGCAGGCCGAGTTCATGCGGGTGCCGTACGGCAATTTCACCCCTTTCCGGCTTCCTGACAACTGTGAAGTGGAAGACGAGAAACTGGTGCTGATCGCCGACGCGATGTCGACTGCTTACTGGACGGTCGATAACGCCGGAGTAAAAGACGGGGACACGGTCATTGTGCTTGGATGCGGTCCGGTTGGACTGCTCTCGCAAAAAAAATTCGCTTGGCTGAAAGGCGCAAAAAGGGTCATTGCGGTCGATTATGTCGATTACCGCCTGGAGCACGCCAAACGCACTAATAAGGTTGAAACGATAAATTTTGAGCAGGAGCAAAATATAGGAACTCACCTGAAAGAAATTACGCAGGGCGGGGCTGACGTTGTATTGGACTGTGTCGGCATGGATGGCAAGATGACGCCGCTGGAATTTCTTGCGACCGGTTTGAAGCTGCAGGGCGGTTCCATGGGCGCGCTCGTGATAGCTGCCCAGGCTGTGCGCAAAGGCGGCACCATCCAGATCACGGGAGCTTACGGCATGCGGTATAACGCCTTCCCGCTGGGAGATATTTTCCAGAGAAACATTAATATCAGGTCCGGGCAGGCGCCGGTCATCCCTTATATGCCGCACCTGTACAACCTTATAGCAGAAGGCAAAGTAGATCCGGGGGATGTGGTCACCCATGTCATACCGCTCGACCAAGCCAAAAAAAGGATATGAATTTTTTCGATACCAAAACGGACGGCTGCATTAAAGTCGTTCTGAAGCCATAGCTGCCGGAGGTGAATAATCAAATGGATACCAAATACGGGCTGCACGAAACGCTAGAGCTGCATGAGCTCACCGTATTCAAAACGGTTTGCATGACTAAATCCAAAACCATGCAGGCTCTTGTCGAAGACAATGATCTGAAGAATATTTTACAACGGGACGTCCGGATGTCCACCGGGCAGATCCAGGAGCTGGACGGATTGCTTTCAAACGCGATGAAACAGGAGATGAGATAATGAACAGGATCATTGAAAATTTAACGGGAATGAACATGCTGACCGACCAGGTCATTGCGGCGGATTTTCTCATTTCGGCTAAATCGGGGATCAAAATGTACTCGCTGGCCCTCACAGAAACCGCCACACCCGAGATTAAAACGGTGCTGCGCAAGCATCTTGAGGAAGCCGTCGAGACACACGAGCAAATCACGGCTTATATGATGCAAAGAGGTTTTTTTACCATCCATATGATGTAACCGAGCAAATCCAGCTTGATCGTAATAATGCCCAGACCGCTTTAAATATTCCCTCCTGATCGTCAGTCCGCAGCACCGAATCAGCCTTCATGCCGAGTTCATGGAGGTTTTTTTTGTTATGCAGCAGCAATTGAAACCGGTTCGCGTTGGAATTATTCCCATAATTTGAGGTTCGAAATAGACGATAACACGGGGAGAGGGGTTGCGTAAGAATCATCCGGTGGAAGAAATCGGCACGATATTTCATCATGCCTACATGTATGCCCCGACTGGTATTGCGATAGTCTCACCCGACGACGGCGTTTGGCTGCGAGTCAATCCGTCCTTCTGTAAAATGCTGGGTTACGGTCCCGACAGTCCGGCAGGGGCAGCCGGCAAAGATAAATTTGCCCGTTCCATTGACACATCGGGCCAGTAGGTCTATCATAAGTAACAATGCGATGGCGGGTGGACTTGGTATGAAGTTCATCCACTATGGATAGTTTGGATGATTGGATTGGTAAAAGGCATTTTGCGATGCCGGCTATACATCCATCATAAAGACCAGCCATTACCGGTAAAGGTAAATGGTTGCTTTATGATGGATCTTTTTTTATTTTAAAGGAGGCAATTCTACATGAGATCCATTTCTGTAACCATTAATGGGCAGACACAAGAAGTTGACGGCCAGACGCGCATTCTCGACCACTTGCTCAAAGAAGGCGTCGAGCACCCGCATATTTGTTACTCCGAGGTCATGGGCCCGATCCAGACATGCGACACCTGCATGGTCGAGGTCAATGGCCAACTGGTGCGCGCCTGCGCGACCGAGATCAAGGACGGAATGGTCATTGAAACGCAATCGGACCGCGCCAAAGGTGCGCAGGCCGAAGCCATGGACCGCATTTTGGAGAACCATCTGCTGTACTGCACAGTTTGCGATAATAACAACGGGAACTGCCGTGTCCACAATACCGCCGAACTGCTGGAGGTCGAACACCAGACACGTCCTTTCCGCAGCAAAGGCTATGAAAAGGACATGTCCAATCCTTTTTTTTACCGGTATGACGCCGATCAATGTATTCTTTGCGGACGGTGTGTAGAAGCCTGCCAGGATTTGCAGGTCAATGAAACTCTGTCCATCGATTGGGAAGCGGGAATGCCGCGGGTCCTTTGGGATGGAGGGAAGCCGATCAACGAATCGTCCTGCGTGTCCTGCGGGCATTGCGTAACGGTGTGCCCTTGCAACGCCCTACAAGAGAAATCGATGCTTGGGGAAGCAGGCTTCCTTTCCGGCATCAAAGACCCTGTGCTTCAACCGATGATCGATTTGGTTAAAGAAGTGGAGCCCGATTACAAAACGATTTTTTTTGCGCTTTCCGAAGTGGAAGCTTCCATGCGTGACACACGGACGAAGAAAACCAAGACGGTTTGTACGTTCTGCGGAGTCGGCTGCAGCTTCGAGGTGTGGACGAAGGACCGCAAAATCCTTAAAATCGAACCTGTGGAGCAAGCGCCGGTCAACAGTATCTCCACTTGCGTCAAAGGGAAATTCGGCTGGGATTTCGTCAATGCCGACCAGCGTTTAACCACACCGCTCATCCGCAAAGGCGATTCGTTTGTGGAAGCCTCCTGGGATGAGGCGCTGACTCTGGTTGCGGAAAAGCTTGCTGGCGTCAAGCAGACTTACGGCAGCGACGCGATCGGATTCATCAGTTCTTCCAAGATGACTAACGAAGAGAACTACTTGATGCAGAAATTGGCCCGTCAAGTGTTCCAAACCAATAACGTCGATAACTGCTCCCGGTACTGCCAGTCTCCGGCTTCTTGGGGCCTGCAGCAAACCGGCGGTATTGGCGGCGACTCCGGTTCGATCCATGACATTGCGGCCGCAGGTCTTGTGATCCTGGTCGGATGTTCCCCCGCCGAAGGACATCCTGTTTTCGCGACTCGCATCAAACGCGCACAAAAGCTGCACGGCCAGAAGCTGATCACAGTAGACCTTCGCAAGCATGAAATGGCCGATCGCGCGGATCTGTTTATCCGTCCGAAGCAAGGAACCGACTATGTGTGGCTAACCGCCGTGGCTAAGTATATGATCGACCAGAAATGGCACAAACCTGAGTTTATCGAACAGCATGTTAATTTCTATCCCGAATATCTTAGATTGATTGAGAGATTCACATTGGAATTTGCCGAACAGGAAACAGGCATTTCCAAAGAAACCTTGATCCGGGTGGCGGAAATGATCCGCGACGCGGACGGCACTGTAATCTGTTGGGGCATGGGCGTCACTCAAAATATAGCAGGCTCGCATACATCGGCCGCTATTGCGAACCTGCTGCTTGTTACGGGTAATTTTATGCGTCCCGGCGCGGGTGCATATCCGCTGCGTGGACATAATAACGTTCAAGGCGCGGCCGACATGGGAACGATGCCTAATATTTTCCCCGGCTACCAGCCGGTGGCAAACGATGCGATCCGCTCGAAATTCGAAGAAGCCTACGGCGTTCAAATTCCAGCTAAGCCGGGTATGGATAACATACAAATGCTTGAGGCGATTCACCGCGGCGACATGAAGGCGATGTACATCTCTGGGGAAGACATGGCCTGGGTGGATGCAGACTCCAACCATACTCAGGATATTCTGGCGAATGTTGACTTCCTTGTGGTGCAGGACATCTTCCTGACTACGACGGCCCAATTTGCCGATGTCATTCTGCCGGCTGCTCCTTCCCTTGAAAAAAACGACGGAACATTTACCAATACCGAGCGCCGCGTACAGCGTCTTTATCAAGCGCTTGACCGCTGGGGGACAGCAAACCCGACTGGTGGATCTTCAGCCAACTGGCTAACCGTCTGGGATTTGACTGGAACTACAGCCATCCGAGTGAAATTTTCGCCGAAATGGCCTCCCTTACGCCGTTCTTCTCGCAGTGCGATTATGGCGTTCTGGCAGGCTGGAACAGCTTCCATTGGGGATCGCCGGACGGCAGCAATACGCCGCTTCTCTTTACCGATGGATTTAACTTCCCTGATAAAAAAGCGCGGCTCGCGATCCTCGACTATGTGCCGCCTGTGAAATTCCCGGAAGAGTTCGATTTGACGCTCGACAACGGACGTTTGCTGGAGCATTTCCACGAGGGCAACCTTACAAACAAATCCGAAGGCATTCAATATAAATTCCCTGAAGTTTTCGTGGAAATTTCTCCTGAACTGGCCAAAGAGCGGGGAGTCCTTGACGGAACGCTGGTGCGTCTGGAATCGCCATATGGCGCGATAAAACTTCGCGTGGTGGTCACCGACCGTATGGAAGGACACAACATTTACGTTCCAATGCACTCCGCAAGCCACGAGAGCGCGGTGAATCTGCTCACAGGCGGGTCGTTCGACGTTCAAACGAACACTCCGGCCTACAAGCAAATCAAGGTGCGTATGCAGATCCTGCAGCTGGAAGGGAAAAAAATCCGCTTCCTAAATACAATCCGCGCAACGCCAAACGGACACCGCAAATGGGCGTGGAAGTTTTCCGCAAATGGGGCCGGTCCGATTACGACCCTATCGCGGATACGAATGAATATATCAAACCCGGCTCCCGTCAAGGAGGGAACTAACCGTGGCTAAACCGATCACTACTGTACAAAGTCCGGAACCAACGCCGCAGCAGCAAAACGAACAGACTCTCAATCAATTGATCGGCACCTTGATCGAGAACGCGGACGGGGTGAAGCAAACCGCAAAACTGCTGCAGGAGTTGAACGGGAGCGGCATTCTGCCCGCTCTCCAGGCGCTCCTGGAAGCAAAGGAACAGGTGGCGGAGATTGCCGTGAATCAAATGCTGCGTCCGCCTGTGACCAACATGATGAACAACGCCATGGCAGCAGCCGGCGCTCTCACTTCAATCGAACCTGAAACGACGAAGAAGCTTATGGCAAGTCTTGCGGAGGGACTGAAAAAAAGCGCAGCAAGGATTGTCGGACAACGAAACTACCAGCGTGTGGACCCTGATGAAAGTCATGACGGACCCGGACATAAATCGCGCATTGACCTTCGGGCTGAACCTGCTCAAAGGCCTGGGCCGAGGATTAAAAGAATAGGAGCCTGTCTAATGACTTCCAAATGGAACCGTAATGTCATCCAGTCCGCGCAATTTATGATGAACGTGTCTTTGATCGCCGTTATGCTGGTTCTCCTGTGCCTCATGGTCAAAGAAGTCGTTTCCATTGCAGTTCTCGCGTGGCATGGCTCCTCGCAGGTGCATGAAGTGCTCGCTGAAGTGGTGAATTTCTTTTTTGTATTTCGCGTTCGTCTCAATGATCGTGGTTTATTTTAAAGAGGACTACCATTTTCCGATCAGATATTTGCTGTATATCGGGATTACAGCCACCCTTCGGTTTATCATTATCAGCCGGGATAATGCGACGCAGAATCTGCTGCTGTCCGTGGTGATCGTTTTGCTGCTTATCGGCTACCTTTTGCTTGACCCGAGAGGCAAGAGAAAATCCTCGGAAGGATGATATGCGATGCAGAAGAAAGAGCATTTATTCAACGAGATGGTCCGCAGGGTCCGAAAGGAATTGTTCGGAAAAAAGCCCTCACGATGTGAGGACGGTGTTTGTGGACAACATGGCGATTACAATGATGAGAGGCAATTTGACGCCGGTGGAAAAGTTCTTGACTCAGACCGAGCAGGGCGTCCATATGGTCCATCAAGCCCGGACGAGCTGATCCAGGAATACTACGAGCGCCAGGTGCCGGAGGGAATGGAAGAATTGATAGGCTCCAAATTTTTTGAGCTTGTTTTCCGACATTCATGTAAAAGAAGATGAGGCCGTCTCGGTGTTTATTTTTTGAACAGCCGATCAGGAGCGATGTCAATGGAACGGATTGAAACGAATCGAACGATGTTTCACTATGATCAAGGCGAGTGGTCCAAACGGGAAGATACGGTGGTCACCGAGTTTGCGCTGACGATCAAGCTGAACGAACGGGAATTTGCGACAATGGTATGTACGCCCGAATATATGGAAGATCTGGTGGTCGGATTTTTTGGCTTCGGAGCATGTGATCTCACGCGCATCGGACATAAAAAAATCTGTGGATCGACCGTTCCCTGGGCTTCGCGCACGTGACAGTGGACCAAAGGAACGACCTGTACGACCGGTTCCATTCGAAGCGGTACATTACATCATGCTGCGGGATGTCCCGGCAGGCTTTTATTTCGTCAATGACGCCATGACCGCCAAAAAAAGATGCATCGGAACCCGATTTCTTTTACGCCGGAGCAATGCATTTCCCTGATGCAGATGATGCAGTCGCAGGCCGACACGTTTCAGCGGACAGGCGGCGTCCACAACGCCGCTCTCTGTGACCGCGATGGCGTAGTCATATCTCGAGTGGACATCGGACGGCACAACGCGCTTGATAAAATCTACGGCCATTGTCTGAAAAAACGACATTTCGCTCGAGGACAAAGCGCTGGTCTTCAGCGGCAGGATTTCCAGCGAAATCGTGGTCAAGACGTCCAAAATCGGCTGCGCCGTCCTGCTGTCCAAATCGGCCCTACCGAATTGGCCCTGCAGCTCGCGGATCAGCTGGGCATGACGACGCTGGGATTCATCCGAAATCAATCGTTTAATGTCTATACGCATCCTGAGCGGATCTTGTCATGCCCGGGAAGCGCACCAAGTGACACTCCATAGAATCCTGCATGGAAACAGGCATGCTGCTGCGGCGGCATGCCTGTCTTGCAGTTCCGCCGGCTTACGGTTGGCATAACGTTCATAAAAGCGACGCATGCTATAAATGTTGGCAAACATCCTAACGAAAGGAGCTGGTCTGTCTATGCCGCGACGCCGACGCGGGCTGCAAAACAGCCAAAGTCAGCAGTATGGGATGATGAATCAACAAATGGGCCCGTCTCCAGTTTACGAGAATGCGGAGGCAGGCAGCTTGAATGCCCCATATGGGCAGCGCAACACAGGTATTAACAATGCGGATGCCCGCAGCGTGGGCTTTCAAGGGGGCTACACCGGCTATGGCCCTGACGGCCAACCGGTCCAGTACGGCACTTTTATGCGAGATGGAACCCAGTATGGAGCAGGTCCCCACACAATTGATCCGAATAAGGCGATCATCCGGGCCGTCCGCTATGATGGGGGCGGGATCAGCGCCGTACAGTTTCAGGACGGGACCGTAGCGGACATCGCGTATGCCATAGCTATGGCGGAAGCGGGCATGATAGAAGACGTAAACACAGGCAGGAACCGTGAAGGCCAAAAGACGCTGAGATCCTATCCCGACGGTTATCCAGGCAACAATCTGTCGAACCTGCCCCGTTTCTAATGCCCACACGCGCACCTCTCCCGGCGCGCGTCGTGGCGTTGCAGCCCCAAGGAGGTAGAAGGTTCGGCGCCGCGCCCAAGGCTTGTCAGGCATGTCAGCAGCTGTGGCAGCGACCTGATGCCTTGGGCGCTTTTCATTTTTTTCTCCAAACGGCTGTAAATCATGCGTGACAACCCATTCCGCCAATGTTACTATAACTATGGTAGAAATTAGCACCCAAAGCTTACAGATATGGGGATTAACCAATGATCAATTATCATAAAGACTTCCTATTGATATATTCTTTATTTTTTTTCCGCTGGTGTTTTATCCATATACCCTTAAAGCTAGGAGCAACCTCCTGCTTCATCGCTTCTTACTATATATCCTTTTTTGCTGTGCCGCTCCTATCGACCATGTCCTTTCCTTTGAAATTAAACGGATTAATTTATGATTTGCGTTCCATCCCTTTGACGATTGGTTTTTTTATACGGAGGGCCGCAGGTCGCAATAATGCTGTACATAACCCTAGTGCTGTATCGTTACGTTATGGAGAATCCCAGCAATCTTTTATACTGTATTGCATTGCTGCCAACCTATTTCATAGTAATTTGGTATATGAAAACATGGCATTCCCTGAAAGTATACCGTAAAGTGATTGATTCGATTATTATATGCTCATCTATTAAATTGCTGACGTTCACGATCTTCCTCTCATTGACTTCCAACCTTCAACTTTTATATAATTATCCGCTTCGGCATCTGGAAACTTTTCTTTTGCAAGCGTTCATTGTCGGTTTATATGTGTATCTGCTGGAGTCGGTGAACAAATATTTTATTATGCAGGATGAAATTATCAAAAGCGAGAAAATAAAAAAAATTGTAAGCGATATAGCGGCATCGGTGGCCCATGAAATCCGAAACCCGCTGACCGCCGTGAGAGGTTTTATACAACTGATGGGAAGCGATAAGCTGACTCAGGACAGAAGGGAGTTTTATCAAAAAATATCCCTTGAGGAGCTGGACCGGGCGCAGCTTATTATTTCGGACTATCTTTCGCTTGCCAAACCGGATCCGGACCACATCGAGAAGATAGATATCAACGCCGAAATCAAATATGTCTCGAATATTCTTTGGACTTACGCCAATTACAAAAAACGTGCAGATACACGTGGATTTATTGGAAAATAGGCTAATTTTTTTATTAGAGGAGACAGGTACAAGCTTCGCCAGGCGTTAATCAATATCGGAAAAAAATGCGATCGAGGCGATGCCGGAGGGCGGAGTTCTGGATTTCAAGCTGAACGCGGCGGGTGAGGCCGTTGTACTGACCGTGTGCGACACGGGAGTCGGGATGACGGAGCAGCAGATCAACAGACTGGGCACCCCCTATTACTCGACAAAAGAAAAAAGGAACCGGTCTCGGCACCATGGTATCGTTTGGTATCATCAGAAAGATGGACGGGAAAATCGATATAAAGAGCGAGCCCGGAAAGGGCACGGAATATAATATCAGCTTCCCTGCAGTTTAGTCGCGCTTGCTCGCCCGGCTGCCGATAAACGAACAAAGAAAGGAGCAATGCAATGAAGATCAATCGTTTGGGGTCATCCGAGTTGTATGTCAGTGAGATAGGATTCGGCTGCATGTCTTTGGGAACCGATGAGTCAAAGGGGGTTGCCGTTATACATGCAGCCCTAGACCGGGGCGTAAACTTTCTGGATACCTCCGATTTGTACGATGAAGGACGCAATGAAGAGATTGTCGGCAAGGCGATTCGGGATCGGCGCGCGGATGTTATTTTGGCGACCAAGGTCGGCAATCGCAGAGAAGCCGGTAAGGAAGGATGGACGTGGGACCCGTCGAAAGCATACATAAAAAACGGCGGTGAAGCAAAGCCTCAGGCGGCTCCAAACCGATTTTATCGATTTATATCAGCTGCACGGAGGCACTTTGGATGACCCGATTGACGAAACCATAGAAGCTTTTGAAGAGCTCAAGCAAGAAGGAGTCATTCGTTATTACGGAATTTCCTCCATACGCCCCAATGTAATCCGGGAATACGTGAAGCGGTCGAACATTGTAAGCGTAATGAGCCAATACAGTATTTTGGACAGTCGGCCGGAGGAGGAAGTGCTGCCTCTTCTGGACGAGCATGGGATTAGTCTGATAGCGCGGGGGCCGCTGGCTAAAGGGATTTTGACCGACAACGGCTATGCTAAAGCGGACAACGGCTTCCTGGACTACACCAGGGAAGAGCTGCTGGAGCTCCACGGGAAGCTGATTACGCTGCTAGACGGCGGAACGAATCTCACACAAACCGCTCTGCGCTACCCGCTGTCGCATCCCGCCGTTGCCACCGTTATACCCGGAGCGAGCACGTTGCATCAGCTTTTGCACAATATTCAAGCGGGTGACGTACAGCCGCTCCCACCGCAGGTATGCGAGGCAATCCGCAGGATAAGCAAACCGGGCCGCTACGCCCAGCACCGCTAGGCTGCTGTCCCGGACTGCTCACGCGGCACCGGGCCTACACACAGCACGCGTTATGCTGCACAGTCCGGTCGAAGCAATCACGTTCACTTCAGCTGAGGAGGTGGCAAGCATGCAGGAATTTGTCGGTCATTGCGCAAAGTGCCGGAAGCAGATTTTCTGTCGCGACGGGTTTCTGGACGGTATAGTTCTGGAGGATAAATCGTTGGTATGTTTTGATTGCGCAGATGAAGAGAGAGACTCTCACACGAAAGAAAGCAAAATTTGATAGTACCAAATATTCCACAACCGGCTGCGCAAGAGCAGCTGGTTTTTTTTGTTGTATAGGAAACTATGCGGAAGCAAGTTCTGTGGATAACCGAGCAATAATTTGATTTACTGCAATGATCTACAGGACGCCGCCAGGCGATTTTTTTTCGCTTAATCAGTACACAGTTCGCTTAACAATTTATTTAAAAAACAATTAACACCGGGATGACAAAGCAGGATTACTATAAAAAATGTAGCCAATCCTTCATTGAATGTAAAATGTAGTCTACACAACCGGAAAGAATTGGAGTGGAACTGGGTTGAAAAAAAGTAATCGGATTCGATTTGGGCTACACGCTTCTTTATTTGGAAAGAGAAAAGCCCTATCAGGAGGCGTTAAAAAAGCATCGGCATCCACCGTTCTTTAGAGAGCATCGAGCGGGCCCAGCATTGGGCGGACAAATTGTTCATGAGAGAGTTTGGGGGGGTGCTGGGCAAACAAGCAGATACATATTTTCCATGGTATACGGGAACTGTCAACTATCATTTGGGTGTATCCGTCAATTTGTTTGATTTTTGCAGGACTCTTGCGGAAGCGAAGGACCGTGAACGGCATTGGGCCGTATACCCGTGGACCCATGAGGTTTTGGACAAGCTGAAATCGCAGGGCTATCGTCTGTTTCTGCTGTCCAATTGGGATCAAACGGCGCGGGAGATTTTGGGCAAATTCAAACTGGAACGCTATTTCGATGAAATCATCGTATCTTCCGAAGCGGGCTGCGAGAAACCGGATCCCCAAATTTTTCAACTGGCTCTTAAGCGCATGCAGTCCAAACCGTCCGAAGCTTATATGTAGGAGACAACTTTTACGACGATTGCGTCGGAGCGGGAAATGCGGGGATAGCGTCCTTGCTTATTAACCGGTTTGAACGCTTCGGGATTGAAGAAATCCGGAACCAGACCGTGATCAGAGACATTCGTTTTCTACAGGAAAACCTGGACAGGGAGAACGAAGAAGTTGGATAGACGGGAATCAACAATTGAAGCCATTATCGATAACAAGTTCGGCGGTCTGAGCAAAAGCATGAAAAAAGGTCGCGGCCGAAATCAGGCGGGACTGGGTCGGTACAGCGTTTCTTTCGGCGTCGCGAATCGGTGAAATTTCCGGGGTGAGCGAGGCAACGGTGCATCGGCTGGCGACTGCCCTGGATTTCAACAGTTTTTTTCGGATATGCAGGAATTCCTGAAATCCAAAGTTATGGAAAATCGCACGATCGTGCGTTTGAAAAGCTCTACCGAGACCTCCCGGGGGCAGTTATTCAAGCCGGATCAAGCGCAGCTGACTGACATTGAAAATTTGCAAAAGACGCTTGACCTCCAGCAAAATGTACAGATTTGGGCTGCCGCCGACTTGATCTGCAAAGCCAAACGCATCCACGCGGCCGGGTGGAAAGCCAGTCTCTCCGTCAGCGGGTTTCTCGCGTACAGCCTGCATTTTATGCTGGGCAATTGTTCGCTGATCCAGCAGGGAGATGTCGCTGAAAGAGTCGCCGTCCTGGAACCCGGGGATTTATTTTTTGGCGGCGGGGTTTCCAAGATATTCCCATATTCTGCTGAAGGGGGTAGAAATGGCCAGGCAGCGCGGGGCCCAAATCGTGGTTATCACGGACAGTCCGATTTCTCCGTTTTGCCAATTTGCGGATGTGTCGCTTTTTTGCAGCTACATCTTCGGACGGGTTCCTGGATTCTTACACGGCCCCGTTGTCGCTCAGCAACAGCCTGATTCAAGCCGTCAGCCACCTTTGCAAAGAACGGGTGTTGGAGCATTTGGAAAAAAAATGGAGCAAAGCCTCAAAGAACTCCGTGAAATATATCAATGGAATTAAACATTAGGAGATGAAACCAATGACACGGTTTACCAAAAAAAAGCACGGAAAACTCTTGACAGTCTGTTTATTGACGGCAGCCCTTTTGGCGGATGCGGGCAAAACGCTCAACCATCGAGCGGCGCTTCCGATAAGGGCTCGAAACCCGAGAAAGCCGCTTCCGCCCCGCAGCAAGGAGGCACGCTTCGAATAGCGGTACAAAATGATGTGGACGGTCTGGATCCTCAGCGCACCGTATCCGCTTCAACGTTCCAGGTGACCAACAGCATTTTTTTGACACGCTTGTGGGGACCGACCCGAACGGCAATCTTATTCCGCGCCTTGCTTTGAAATGGACGCCTTCGGCTGACGGCAAGATTTGGGTGTTTGAGCTTCGCGACGATGTACAGTTCCATAACGGAAGAAAATTTACGGCGGAGGACGTAAAGTTTTCCCTGCAGCGTTTGATGGAGAAAGGCAGCCCTCGCGCGGGCGATTATGCCTGATCGAAGATATTTCCGTTGACGGTTCCTCGAAAGTAACCATAAAACTGAAAGACGCAAATACGCCTTTTCTTTCCTCGCTCGCCATGCCTTGGTCCGCCATCGTCCCCAAAGAAGCTGTGGACCAGCTGAAGACGCATCCGGTCGGCACAGGAGCGTTTGCATTTAAAGAGTGGACCCCGCAGCAAAAAAGTAGTACTAGAGAAAAAACAAATCTTTTTTTTATATGAAGGACCGCCCTTATCTGGACAGCGCCGAGTTTCGGGTCATGCCCGACACAGCGACACAGCTGATCAATTTGAAAAGCGGGCAGATCGATGTAGCACCGTGGACGGGGAACAAGCCGATCAAGTAAAGAAGGATTCCAACCTGAGCCTGGTTACGAAGCCTTCCAACGCCGTTCAAATTCTGACCATGAACAACTCGGTCGCTCCGCTTGATAATTTGAAGGTTAGACAAGCAATTAATCTGGCTGTTGACAAAAATGTGGTTATCGCCGGTTCCAACTGGGGATTTGGCGATCCGATCGGAAGCCATATGTCTCCCGCGGACCCCTTTTATGCCGACAAGAACAATGTGTGGAAGACCGATATAGCTAAAGCAAAAGCGCTGCTGAAAGAAGCGGGCTTTGAGAAAGGCTTTGACATCACGCTGTCGCTGCCCCAGCCTTATGCGATCCACGTAAAAGCAGGACAGGTGATTGCGGACCAGCTTAAACAAATCGGTATCAATGTGAAGCTGGAGACGGTGGATTGGGGCAAATGGGTGAAGGACGTGTATACGGGACGGAATTATCAAATGACCGTCATTTCGCACACCGGGCGTTTGGATCCTGACGCGATGCTCAGCCGGTACGAGTCCGCCAATAAAGAAAACTATATGAATTATAAAAAAATCCGGCGGTCGACGAAGCCCTCAAAAAAAGGCAGGACAGTAACGGACAAAGCTGAGCGGAAAAAAAATATTTACGCATCCATCCAGGAGCAGCTGGCCAAAGACGTGCCGGCCGTCTACCTGCAGACTCCGAGAACGCTGCTTGGAACCGGCAAGAAAGTGACGGGGCTTGAAACTTATCCGATAGACATTTACGAATTATCGACAGTGTATTTGAATAAATAATAAGTTTCGGAATATTGGGAGGAAAGATACGATGCCGCAAATTTTCATTAAAAAAGTTGACAGGCGCTTTAGGGCTCATGTTGACCGTATCGTTCCTTGTCTTTTTTTCTTTCTCCAGATCGTGCCGGGGGATGCCGCGCAGATCAAGCTCGGCATGGACGGTTCCCCGGAGGCGGTGCAGGAGCTTCGGCATCAATTGGGATTGGACCGGCCTTGGCCTGTCCGATATTTACATTGGCTGGGTCATGTGCTGGCAGGAGATTTGGGACAGTCGTCGGTTTATGGCAAACCGGTGGCCGGCTTGATTGCCGAGCGGCTGCCGGCCACTGTTTCTTTAGTGGTATTCAGCCTGTTTATCAGTGTTGTGCTCGCGCTGCCTCTTGGAGTGCTGGCTGCGGTGCATGCGAACCGGTTGGCCGATTACGTATGCAGGATATTGATGCAGCTGGGGATGGCGGTTCCGTCATTTTGGGTCGCTATTGTACTCATCATCGGTTTTTTTCCATTTATCTTCCCTGGTTTCCGCCAGGCGGCTACGTTGGTATGGGAGAGAGCCCCGGCGGGTTTATAAAAAAAGTCTAGTCCTCCCTTCCCTGTCTCTTTCCATCATTGAAACGGGTGTTCTGCTTCGCATGGTGCGCGCTTCCATGCTGGAGGTGCTGTCTCAAGATTATGTTTACTTTGCCAGAAGCAAGGGCATCAGTGCATTTCGCTTGTACTTCCGCTATGGACTGCGCAACGCCTTGATCGCTCCGGTTACTTTGATCGGACTGCAGATTGGCGGCCTCTTGGCCGGCGCGATTGTAATCGAAGAGATCTTCGCGATCCCGGGCATAGGCAGATTGATACTTGTAGCTGTACAGCAAAGGGACGCGATGCTGCTCGAAGGGTTGGTTTTATTTGTAACCGGGATGATCGTATGCCTAAACCTTGGCCTTGAAATGCTGTACCGTAAGCTTGATCCCAGGATGGAGCAGACTTTAACGGTGTAAATACAGAAAGCGGGAATAATTATGATAGTATGGAGATATCTCGGAGTGACTCTCGTTTCCATAACGGCGTTGCTGGCCTTGACTGCCCTGTTCTATACGCCGCATGATGCGAACCAGATGAATATGGCGTTTCGGCTGGCGAAGCCGGATGCGAGCCACTGGTTAGGAACGGACCAATTCGGGCGTGACGTGTTAAGCCGAATAATGGTAGCCTCGAAAAAACGCTTATGAGGTCGGACTGGTTTCCGTCCTTCTCGGCGGGCTTGCCGGAAGTTTGATAGGCGGTATCGGAGGCTATCTGCGGGGCTGGGGCAGCGAGATCTTGATGCGGTTCGTCGACGGATTATTCGCTTTCCCGCATCTGCTTCTCGCCATGATGATCATTGCAGTGATGGGTGCGGGTAAAATCAACGCCCTCGCGGCCATAGCCCTGTTTAACATTCCGGTGTTCGCCCGTCTTTCGTATGGAATGGTCATGGAGACCAAACAGGCGCTATTCGTCAAAGCGGCACACACGTACGGCGCGGGAGCGGGGTATATTTTATTTCGGCATATCCTGCCCGCCTCCTTTCATCGTCTGCTTGCTCAAGCCACTTCCAGCTTCGGCATTGCCATTTTGACGGAAGCTTCTTTATCCTTTCTGGGACTGGGCATTCAGCTACCGGAGGCCAGTTGGGGCGGAATGTTGGAGGAATCGCGCAAATTTATGGCGCTCGCCCCTTGGTTTCCGTTTATTCCCGGGCTGGCGTTGATCATGACGGCGCTGGGCGGAAACTTGATCGGAGATTCGCTTCGCAAAGGGAGGGGATCGCATGAATAAAGGGGTCATGGTGGAAGGACTCACCGTTGAAGTTAAGACGGAACGGGGCTGGCAGCCTTTTGTCCGCGACTTCTCCTTCCAGCTCGGCGCCGGCAAAGTGATGGGTATCGCCGGCGAATCCGGTTCGGGAAAATCGATTACCGCCAAAGCGATGGCGAGGCTACTGCCGCCTACCGTGCGGCTCGTTTCGGGGAACGCGTCGCTGGACGGGGAGTCTTTTCTCGATATAAAGGATGCGGCGTTCAACCGTAACTTCCTCGGCCGCAAAATTGCCTTTGTGCCGCAGAACCCGATGACGTCGTTAAGTCCGACCCTTACGATCGGGGAACAGATGATGGACGGCTATCGATTCCATTATCCGCACGAGTCGAAAGCAAGCGTCCGGGACTGGGCTTTCGATCTGCTCGAACAAGTGGGGATTCGTGACCTGAACCGCGTTTTTTAACGAATATCCGCACCGTTTAAGCGGCGGGATGAGACAGCGCGTCATCATTGCGGCGGCAATGATGTGCCGTCCGTCCCTGCTGATTGCGGACGAGCCCACAACCGCCCTGGATGTGACAGTGCAGGCGCAAATACTGAAATTATTGAACGATTTTCGCGAGAAATACAGTCTGTCGCTGTTAATCATCAGCCACGACTTGGGGCTGCTCGGACAAATCTGCGACGATATTACGGTCATGTACGCCGGCCGGATCGCAGAACAAGCTCCAGCGGCCAATATATTTTCATCGCCCGCGCATCCTTACACGGAAGCCCTTTTTCGGGCGACACCTTCACTGCACGATTCACTTGACGATTTGAGAGGTATTCCCGGCAGCGTACAGGCGCAGACTGCAGCCGGTCAAGGCTGCGTTTTTTTCATGAGCGGTGCGCGTACAGACAGGAGCGGTGCCTAGCCGTGGAGCCAAGCCCCGTGCCGGTTTCCTGTACCAAGGAAATGCTGCACAGGGCGGCATGCCATCATCCGTTAGTGCACTTTGAGAAGGGAGGCGGGGCAGATGCCAAACCATCAAAGTTTGCTTGAGGTGGAAGGTGTGGTTAAAAGCTACACGCACAAAAGATTATGGGGCAAAAAAAAGAGACTTTTACCGCAGTGGACCGAATCAGTTTTCATGTCGAACAAGGCACGACGATCGGCATCGTCGGAGAAAGCGGAAGCGGCAAGTCCACATTAGGAGAGCTTATTCTTGGTCTAAAGCAGCCTGAAGCGGGGAAAATTTATTATAAAGGAATCGACATTGCCGGGGCTAATTCGGAGCAACGGAGGCTTGTCAGGCGCGACATGCAGGTCATTTTCCAAAATTCCGTTGAAAGTCTCAACCCCCGGATGAATGTCGAGGAATTGATATCGGAACCGATGAAGATCCACCGGATGTATGCGTCCCGGGAAGTGCTGCGGAAGGAAACATATAAGCTTATGCGGGAAGTCGGATTGCCGGAAGAATTCGGGCATAGAAGACCGGCGGAATTAAGCGGAGGACAGTGCCAAAGAGTTGGCATAGCGAGGGCCTTGGGGCTGAAACCGAAGCTGCTTGTCTGCGATGAGATCGTATCCGCGCTGGATGTCTCCTTGCAGACGCAGGTGCTTTTGCTGTTAAAAGACCTTCAGCGCGAGTACGGGATCACCTGTTTATTTATATCACACGATCTGCATGTAGTGCGGTTGATCTGCGATTCTATTCTGGTCATGAACCAGGGTCAAATCGTGGACAGAGGCTCCGCGCGTTACATTTTTTTTGAGGAGTCCGTCGTGCCTTATACGAGACGCTGATTGAATCGATTCCGAAGCCCGTATTTAATTGAATATCGCTGGAGTAGTTATAGAAGTCAGGAGAAGAGCATAATGAACATAACAATTCTAGGCTGCTGGGGGGCATACCCTGAAGCCGGCGAAGCGACGGCAGGGCTGCTGCTCGAATCCGCAAACCGGCGTATTTTGCTGGACTGCGGAAGCGGAGTGCTCGCCCAATTATTTCGTCATACACAGATCGAAGACCTGGACGCCGTCGTTTTAACCCACTATCATGCGGATCATATAGCTGACTTGGGCTGCTTGCAGTATTCGGCTCTGATCGCGACCCAGCTCGGGAAAATGAGCCGTCCGCTTCCCATCTATGGGCACGACCAGTCCGGGCATTTCTTCAAACTTTCCTACGAATCCTATACGAAAGGGCACCTGATACAGGAGAAAGAAGATCTGGAAATAGCCGGTCTCAAGTTCCGCTTCCAGGGAACCGTTCATCCCGAGTACAACCTGGCGATCCGGATTGAATCGGAAGGGAAACATATGGTGTATACGGGGGATACGGCATTCGACGAAAGACTGGCGGATTTCGCTGCGGACTGCGACCTGCTCATCTGCGAATCAAGTCTGTACGACGGCCAGAATGGCGATAAAATCGGTCACTGCACTGCACCCGAAGCCGGGAAAATTGCTCAATTAGCCCGCGCGGGGAGGTTGATCCTTACACATCTGCCTCATTATGGCGACAGAGAATTGTTGGTTGAGCAAGCTTCCCGGACGTTTGCTGGGCCGGTCGAAATGGCAAGATCAGGTATGCGCATCACGCTTTAACCTTAAGGCACTGTCCTGAAATATAAGGATAGTGTTTTTTTAATTCGAGGGATTTCCTTTTTTTTCAACGAACTGCAACTAAATGGATAGCATAGACGTGATATGATAAATTAATTGTCCCCGGGTGATGTCAATGTACAACGTCATACGAGGGAAGCACTAGTTAGATGCTGTGGTTTTGAGCATGCCGTGTTAATTCCCACCATGGAAAAAAAAGTGCGCGGATGTAGTTCAATGGCAGAACTCCAGCTTCCCAAGCTGGTGGCGTGGGTTCGATTCCCATCATCCGCTTAGTCATTTGTCTTAGTAGCTCAGCTGGATAGAGCAACGGCCTTCTAAACCGTGTATCAGGTTTCGAATCCCTTCTAGGACGTTTTCCCGTTAAAAAATCTTGTCAGATCAACGTTTTTTTTCGTATGTTGAATGTGACGATAGGCTAATAAAACAACAAGCGTTAGATTACGATTTGGACAATGCCTTCGGTTTGTTTTATAACGTTAAGAAAGCCGAAGGTATGCGTGAGCGAACGTTAGCAGACTACAAAGCACACTGGCGGTATTTCCGTTATTGGATTGACGCCTGTGCATCCCGGCATACAGCTACGCGAAATAACACCGATCATAGCGCGAGAATACGTTTTATACATGACGAACGGTCGCATTAAATACAAAGGAATCTCTAACCGCGAAAAAAATCAGGTGAATCGCTATTCGATAAATCACCGTAGCAAGATGAGGACGAATTTGAGGCCTTTACAGACGAACTATTTCGCTTGCTGCTAGAATCGCTTGACTTGGAGTTAACTCCAAGGAGTAAACTACATTTGAAGGAAATAATATCTATTGCAAAGTGAGGAACAATCAAATGGAATATGTGAAACTTGGGAATACCGGCTTGGATGTATCTCGGCTTTGTCTTGGCTGTATGAGCTTTGGTGTAGCAGAGCGGTGGGTTCATCCATGGGTACTTGATGAAGAGCGCAGTCGTCCTATTATTAAAAAAAAGCCCTTGAGCTTGGCATCAATTTTTTTGATACGGCGAATGTATATTCAGACGGAACAAGCGAGGAAATTGTTGGACGTGCTCTAAAGGATTATGCCAATCGTGATGAAATTGTCCTCGCGACAAAGGTTCATTTCCGTATGCATCAAGGTCCAAATGGTGCTGGTCTTTCCCGAAAGGCAATCATGAGTGAAATTGATAAGAGCCTGAAGAGACTGGGAACAGATTACGTAGACCTTTATCAAATCCATCGGTGGGATTACAATACTCCTATTGAAGAAACGATGGAAGCATTGCATGATGTTGTGAAGGCTGGGAAGGCGAGATACATTGGTGCTTCTGCCATGTACGCATGGCAGTTTCTGAAGGCGTTACATGTAGCTGAGAAAAAAATGGATGGACCCGGTTTGTATCGATGCAGAATCATTACAACCTCATATACCGTGAAGAGGAGAGGGAGATGCTGCCGCTTTGTAGGGAGGAAAAAAATCGGAGTGATTCCATATAGCCCGCTCGCATCAGGAAGATTGACGCGTGATTGGTCGGAAACAACATATCGCTCCGAAACTGATCAAGTTCAGAAATCTAAATACGATGCGACTGCAAATACTGATCGGTTGATTGTGGAGCGCGTTGCAGCAATCGCAGAAAAAACGTGGCGTTCCCCGAGCTCAAATCGCACTTGCCTGGTTGCTGCAGAAAGAACCAGTAACAGCTCCCATTATCGGTGCTACGAAAATGTCCAATCTCGAGGATGCGGTAGCTGCTCTTTCGATTACGTTAACACCAGAAGAAATTGTGTGGCTAGAAGAGCCATATGTTCCCCATCCGGTAATTGGTGCAGTTTGATATAAGAAACGACAAGAACGCCCTAACCATTTTCATGGGCGTTCTTGATCTGAAATTAGGAGGTGAAATCTGCATGTTGATCGCAGAAGTAAGTGAAAAAATTTGATCTCTCACAGGATACACTCCGCTATTATGAACGCATCGGACTTATTCCACGGGTGAACCGCAATAAAAGCGGAATCAGGGATTACACGGAAGAAGACTGCAGGTGGGTCGAATATATCAAATGTATGCGAGGCGTAGGACTTCCTGTTGAACTTTTAATTGAGTATGTTGGGTTGTTTCAACAGGGGGATGAAACCATTGAGGCTAGAAAAGAACTCCTGATCAAACAGCGTAAGCAGCTCATAACAAGCATGGAAGCTATGAAGAAAGTGTTGGAACGCCTGGATTATAAAATTGCAAGATATGAACAGACATTAGTTGAAAAAAAGAAAAAAAACACTAAAAAAAGACCTGCAGGATTTGTTTTGTGAATTACAACGGGTTTGGGAACCATTCCTCGAGCCGTTCGGACAGGTACGGCGAGACGTTTGTCATTGTACCGGCCCTTGTGATTACGATTTCGGCTTTGATTGTCTTGAGCTTCTCGACCGGAAGTTTGGCGTGCTCATTTCGGCGGTTCTGTACGGTATTGCTCTGTTGTGGAAACTAACGCGATTTTCAGCCGTGACAGCATTAAACCGGTCGTTTCTGGCCAGCTGCCGCCTGAAATCAATAATCTCGTCCTGCGTCATGTGCTGAATCAAGAGACCACTTTGCAAGCGGCGCTGCGCACGGATAGGGATAAAGCTTCCCGCGCCTTCGTGAACGACCCGCTGGTAAGTTTGCCGCCCGCTGAGGCCAAAGAATTGTTTGATCAGATGCTGAATACACCAAAGCTTATCTGCCAGGATGGCCGTTGTGATCGCAGATTCTTTTTTGAATAAAAAAAAGGAAATTTTCTGGGATTGACGAATAGTTAGTATAAGATAAAAAACCTGCTGCCGAGTTTATACCAACTATACTAACAGATAGGATGCATAGGATGAACAGAATTCAAAACGAATTGACTGTCAAAATTGCAGCCCGTCCTGCAATAAGGTTACACAGGCTGTGGCTGGCTTTTGTGTTAGGGGCGCTGGCTGCTTTTGGTCCGCTGTCCATCGATATGTATCTGCCTTCCTTTCCGACGCTTTCCAAAACTTTACACGCCAGCACATCGCTTGTCCAGCTGAGCTTGACGGCCTGCCTGCTAGGGCTATCTATGGGACAGCTGCTGGCAGGTTCCGTAAGCGACGTTTACGGGAGGCGAAGGCCTCTGTTGGCAGGGCTCGCAGTCTATGCGGCAGCATCGCTGCTATGCGCATTCAGCCTTCGATCTGGGCATTAATTGTGCTGCGGTTTATCCAGGGGATGGCCGGAGGCGCAGGGATCGTGATTTCCCGCGCAGTCGTCCGGGATTTATACTCCGGGCCGGAGCTGACGAAGTTCTTCACTCTTCTGATGCTTGTTAACGGCACGGCTCCGATTCTTGCGCCGATTGCAGGCGGACAGATTCTGCGGATAACCTCATGGCCGGGAGTTTTTTTTCTGTTGTTGGCGGCTGTGGGCGTCGTCATGCTGCTGATCGTTTTTTTTCGGTTTGCCTGAGACGCTAGTCGACGAACGCCGTTCCAAAGGCGGTATCAGGAACACTTTATTTACCTTTCGCAGGCTCGTCAGCGACCGCAGCTTTATGGGTTATGCCTTAGCCCAGGGACTTGTGTCTGCCGGCATATTCTCGTATGTGTCGGGATCGCCGTTCGTCATCCAGGATATTTTTTTGGGGCGTCCCCGCAAATGTTCAGTTTGTTTTTTTGCGATCAACGGTTTCGGTATCATCGTCGCCGGACAAATCACCGGCAGATTGGCCGGGCGCATCAATGTGAGCAGGCTGCTTGTTTTCGGACTCGGCATAGCCGCTGTGGGAGCGTTTCCACACTTGCCAGTATAATGACAGGAATGGGGCTGTTCGCCCTGATGCCTTCCTTGTTCCTGGTCGTATCCAGTATTGGGATCGTGGGCTCCACCAGCTTTACGCTAGCCATGCAAAAGGAGGAAAAAATCGGCGGGCAGCGCTGCGGCCCTGCTGGGGTTAATCTCTTTCATCGCCGGCGGAATTGCAGCGCCTCTTGTCGGTCTGGGCGGCAGCCACACAGCGGTACCGATGGGGGTTATGATCGCCGCGTCGGATGTGGGAGCGGCACTTTGTTATTATTTCCTGGCCAGGCGCGGACAGAATGATTCCAAAGGCCTTAAATAAGCGGCCATAAAACGCTGAAGCTGCGATATTTTGAAGAAAACCGCGCTGCTTTCCTCCCGGAGGGAAAAGGCAGCGCGGTTTTGTTGCCGGCAATCACTTGTTTAATCTTGAGGCCGCTTGCCCGGTTCCAGACCGGATCCGGATATAGTCATCACCGGCTTCACGGTCAGGTCGGTATGTATGCGGATCTGGCAGGAAAGACGGACGTTCGGCTCCGTTATCCCCTTCGTCTCGCGAATAGCCGCTTCCGCTTCACCCATTGGACCTGGGATCCCCTCCAGGATTTCCACTCTGCAAGTTGTGCATCTTGCGTTACCTCCGCAGCGGTGCAGCATATCCACCCCGTTGTCCTCCAGCGCAAGTACCAGTTTCTTGCCTTCCTCGGCTTGGAACGAGCCTTTTCCTTCTACTTTAATCGTTGGCATTTGCATTCCTCCTTTCTATTCTATTTTACCTGAAGTAAGCATTAAAAAAACGAGGGCAAGTTAATGGAGGATGAAAATAAATTGATTACCTGGACCGCTGTAAGGATGTGCTTTTGATTCCGCCATGTTCCCGCCGGGTAATCATTTGTGCAAGGGGGAATTAAGATGAACGATTTGACTATCGAGCAGCTTAGAATTTTTTATTCGTGAACGTCCCATGCCCATCCCCGAAAAGCCGGAACAGTACATGCTGTATCATTATACAAGCGTCGAAGGGCTGCTGGGCATTCTGGATAACTGCACGATATGGGTGACGAAGAGTGATTTTCTAAATGATTACTCGGAGCTCGTCTACCTTCGCCAGGTGTACGCAAACCTTCTGCTGCGATTGAAGTCGGAGAAGGATGAAATGTTCCGGTGCAAGCAGTTCTACGCTATACTGGCGGGGATTATGGAAACGATAGACAATCCGGGATGGCTGCAGGAGCAGGACCTCTTCGTGCTGTCGCTCACACATCATGCGGACTCGTATACCCTTTGGTCCAATTTCAGCGGCCACCACGGCTACAACATCCAATTCGACTATTCCAGCCTGCTTGAGGTGTGGCGGGAGGAGGGTTTCACGCCGCTGTGCATGGGCCGGATAGTTTATGACAAGCAGGAGCAGAGGAACATTTTATATCAAGACCTGAATGAAGTGTACCATACCTGGGAACAGGCGGATAAAGGCTGCAGCCATCTGAAAACGGCGGAAATCGTAAGGGAAGCCATTTTGGACCGCTGCAAGATGTATTCCATCTTTTTTTTCAAAGACGAGTGTTTTACCGAGGAGAACGAATACCGCATAGTATTCACCGCGGAGCGCGATACCGTACGTTTCAGGCTCAGGAACGGAGCCATTATCCCTTATATCGAGATTCCGGCCGGGAGCCGGGAGTCCAACGCCATTTTCGACATCACCATTGGCCCGAAGCTGAACATAGACATCGCGGAGAAAGGCATGGTTTACTATCTGAAAACTAAAGGATATTCCGAAGCCAAGGTGAAGCGTTCCCGAATTCCTCTCAGGTATTGAGTTTGAATGCCGGTCATTTTGTAGCCAAAGTTTTAGTTTATATTCATCTTTCATTCATGTCGCTTTAAGAAACCTGGGTTATATTTCTAATTGTAAGGCAAACCCAAAGAAAAGGTGGAATAAAGCATGAATTCGATCAAAAAAAAGAAAATCGTTGCAGGTACTATGGCAGCCGGAGTTATTTTGGGAGGCGGATGGGTTGGAGTGCTACATAACCAGGCTTATGCTGCGGAAAGCACAAACACAACGGCGGACGCTGCTTCTCCAAATAAGGCGGAGCACGGGAAACACAAAGGCTTTGGCCATGAAACTCATATGATTAAAGAAGCCGCAACTATCCTAGGCGTGGATGAGAAAACGGTCATAGACCAATTGAAGCAAGGCAAAACGCTGGCTCAAATCTCCCAGGACAAAGGTGTGAGCGAGGAAGTTCTCCTGCAAAAGCTGACTGAGGCCGAAAATCAATCGATTGATGCTGCAGTGGCTGCAGGCAAGATTACTCAAGCCCAGGCAGACAAGCATAAATCCGGATTGGCGGATCGATTGAAGAAAGAAGTCGAGAGCACCGTTAAACATGTCCATCATGAAAAAGGCCGTTTTGAGCCATTCGCCGACAGGGCAGTGTTATCGCAAATCCTCGGGGTCACCCAGCAGGAACTGGCTGCAGATTTAAAAGCAGGTAAATCTCTCTCCGAAATTGCGCAAGCAAAAGGGATCGAGAAGGATCAACTGGTCAGCAAAATCAAAGACAGCATGACGGACAAAATTTCGAAATTTGTAGACAAAAAAGCATAAGGATGAAAAAAAAGAACGCCTGAAGCTGCCGACTCAGCCGCGACACCCGCAAACTAATAGCAATCCGTACACCAATTCAAATTCAGCAAACCAATACAAGAGCAAGAGCCTGCAGACCGGCTGCAGGGCTCTTCGCCCATCGGGTTATATCGTGGAGGAACGATTCAGCTTCAGCTATGTTTCCCTGGCTTAACGGTTTGTGCACCCGCCGTGCAGCACCGTAACGCGCTCCGGGAGAAGTGTCGCATGGATAACCTTGCGGCGCTCGTTGGGATAAGTTAACGGGAAATCATGGATCTATTTGACTCATATCGCTAGAGGGGGCATTTACCTGGAAAACTTCCATCAAAATCAGAGGTTTTTTTCTAATTATAAAAAAAGCTGTGCGGTAAAACCGGAGTGACGTGAATTTCTATTAACGAACACTCTGGTTTTTTACTGTACAGCTCAAAGTCAAGAGGCAGCCGAATCCGTCTTATTATTGACCGATTTGCGCTGGATCCAGTTAAGGACGAGCGGGGACAGGATGACCAGGAAGCATAACGCGCCGAAGATCCGGGCGGCCCCTATCATTGACATGCACGCTTCGTAAGACACAGAGGAAAAAAAGCCTCATGCCCACGAGGGGAGCAAAAAATCGCCGAAATCTGAGAAAGCGTCGTATAAATCGCGATTGCCCGCTGCCGTCCCTGCTCCGGGACGATTTCCAGTAAACGGTTAAACATCGACTGCTGAAAGCCCGCCGTGGCGAACCCGCCGATAAAGTCATACACATAGACCAATTCATATTCGGGGCGTAAATCCAGAAAATCGGGGTAAGCGCTAACATCAGGGCCGAACAGAACACGGTCCATTCCGTGCTTTTGCGGTCTGACAGCATGGCCCACGGGCGAAATCCAAGCAAAGAACCGATCGCTCCGGCAATCGTATCGATACTGATCATAGTATTGGTTGCGTGCAGCGTGTCGACTTTAATTTTTTGTATAAATCGGCCAAGCCGCCTGCCATGCAAAGATATAGATCAAGGCGCTGACGCAGAATAAATAGTAGGCCACGCCTGCGTTCAGCTTGTATTTGCCGATAGCGCTGCGAAGCGCAAAACTGCCGTGGCCGCTCTCACGGCTGGCAGAGGCACCAGAGGCATGAGCGGCAGACTCCGCTGGCTGCCGCGGAGCGCTGTCGGGTTCCTCGCTTGGTATATGCAGCCTCATAAAATACCAGGTCTCCACCAAAGCTGCGATAAATCCGATGGTAAAAGCTGCCTGATAACCGTACGGATACGGAACCCGGTCAATCCCCCACCCCGCCACAAAAGCCACCAACATCCCGACAAGTCCCGTCCAGATATTGCGCTGTGCAAATACACGGTTGCGGTACTTGATGGGAATGATTTCACCCATCATCGACTGCCAGGCGACGGCAATGACCGTATTGGTGGCATTATACATGCCGACGAGCAGGATCAACGCATCATCGCAGAAACATGGAGCAGAGGGACGAACACCAGTAAAAAAAAGTAAAAGAAACGGGACAAAAGAATCATACCGGCAATGATCCTTTTTTTTGCTTCCGAAAACGGCTTATAATGACGGCGGCCGGCAGGGTAATAAGAATGGTCAGCAGCGCGGGTATCGAGGAAAGCAGCGCATAGTCATTGTTAGTGGCGCCCAATTGGGCGGCGAGCACTCCGATAAAGGGAGTGACGAAGTTAAAGCCGATGGCCCAGGCAATGCCGTTCCACAGATTATTTTGGATGTTGCCGCGCAGTACTCTGTATTCTGATTTCATGAGGTCACCTGGATCTCCGTGCAAAAGTTTGACATATCTCTCTCATTGTATCTCATCCGGGCCGTCCATCCATTACAATTTTGTTTAAATGATGTCCAATTTTTGTATAGAAAGAGATTAGCTTTGTTAGCAAAAGGAGACAGGCAGCATTGAACCGGTTCTTGCACTGAACAAGTTTAAATAGAAGAATTAGCGAAGGCGGGCAAGCCGCGGTGAATCAAGCGACAAAGGCCTCGGCTGCGTTCGGATAACGAGACGAAGCTTGGAAAATTGGCCGCCCGCAGCACCTTCAAGCAAGCGCCTGCAGAACCTCGAAGCGGCGCCAGCAAACATTGCAGCCAGCGTTCGCAGCATGTCATAGCCACCGCTCGGAGCCCCTTCAAGCTGCCACTCGCAGAACCTCCTAGCTCTAGCAGCCGCCCGCAAGCGATAGCGTACATTTTTTCCGCTATTCTCAAGTTATGCTACATATCGACTAAAATAGCGGAATCTAGTTCCGCTATTTTATGTGAATTGGTTTTTTTTACGCTTTTTTTACCCGAAATATCGAGATATAAAGGAACCGCGTTCTGCTAATTTTGGGAAATTTCCGGGAAATAGAGCTTTAGCGGAAAAAAATTCCATTATGCTGATGCGCTGTATCGGACAACTGGCGAGAATTGGCATGGTTGCCTTGCTCTCGCAGTCGAGTCCGCATTAGTCAAAGGAAAGTCCATCCTAAACTTGAAATCACTTCGAATATAGCTGTCGTCAAGCACCCAAAGCACACGGCAGTTCTCACGGCGCCCGCTGCGGCAGTTATGGCACAACCCTATTCCGATTATAGAAGGTTTAACGTCCGCTCTGCTTTCGTTTTCCGATTTCCTCCGTCACCACGAAAGCCAGCTCGTCGTTGTCATAGAGCGATAAAACGCTGAGCAGCGTTTCATCCGGGACTTCGCCGGCTTCCTCTTCAGGTACGGTCAAGTCGACAGCCTGCTGCAGGGCGGGGCTTGCCGCTTGATGCGGATATGCGCGCAAGTACAACTCAGTCGGATCCAGATCATGGTTGACGCACCACTGCGCAAACAGGAGGACCATCATCTGTTCGTCCCGCTGATAGCTGCGGATGATCTGCTGGTCCCTCTCTTTTTTGATTCATTGTAAATTCACCATCCAGACGGTAATATGGGTACATTATAGCGAAAGTTCAGGTGGAGCCACAATGATCATTAATGAGAAAATCAAGGTGGCGGAAGTTCGGCTGACGTCCAGCTAGCCGGAAAACAGGCAGCCGTTCAGGTCGATCCGTTGTAAGGCTTTTCATTTGAGGCAAAATGGAAAAAGCCACGTTCTCTCATGACAGAGCGAGCGTGGCAAAAGGTCGAAGCACATCGCACATGCTCCTCCACCCAGAAAGCGCGGCTTCACCAGTCAGACCCAGATGCTCTGCCAGCTAGTGCGCGGCTTTACCGGTCAGAATGTGCTCGCCTTTGTAGTGGCCGCGCACCAACGGGACGTTCTTAGAACGCTTAGCAGAACTTCCTTCGCTTTTTTCCGTACCGATGCGGTACAAAGCTTCCATGGCGTTCGCGCGCACATACCGGTCCTCGTCCTTGAGTGACTCAACAAGAGAATCGACCGCTTCTTCAGCGTCGGCTCCGAGCCGGGCGATGGACAAGCCCGCGGTGAAACGCACTTGGGAATCGCTGTCGCGCAGGCTGGAGCACAGTCCGGCAATGACCGGCTGGCTTGGAATATCGATCAAGCCTAATGCCTCGACAGCAGATCTGCGCACGAGCTCAGAGGAATGGCTCAGCAGGGCAAGAATATTGGCAGAACCTCTTCCGAATAATGCCGCAGCTCACCCAAAGCGAACACCGCATGTGCCGCCGTGTCGGGATTGAAGCTCTGCAGCGCTTCAGCCAGCGGCTGGACGGCGGCTGGCCCCGCTGCGGCTAAGCCGTATCCGGACAGGCGGATAAGCGGCTTCGATCCGCTGTTCAATCCGCGCATCAAAGCCTCGACGCCGCGTTGACCCGCACGTGCAAGTCCGTAAGAAGCGTTCAGCGCCACAGGCTCCCACTCATCCTGCAAAGCGTTTTCCAGAGCGGACAAGACAGCATCGGAAGAATCGGAATTCACTCGCAGGGAGAGTTCGTCGGCAGATTTCACGCGAATATTGCGCTCCTCGCTGCCAAGCCCGCCAGCCATTCAGCAGTCTGCGCATCGTCGCCAACTGCAGCCTGCTGTGCGGGCGAGCCGTTGATTTTGCCGGTCAGCCAGTCCCAAGCTTCACGCCACTGTACCTGCTGCGAAGGAAGGGAGGTTGTGAAGGCTGCCGGATTCCGCCATTCCTCATCCTCGCAATTCCATTCCGGCTGAGCGGGAGCTGTGTGCGCACAAACTGGAACTTCAGCATGTAGCGGTCCTTTCCCGCCAGATTGGCGTTGGAACGGTGCCAAATATCGTAATGCACCAAAGCGAAGGTGCCCGCCCTGCCTGCCGCCTTAACCTCTTCCGCCGTTTCATCGGATTCGAAATACCGGCTTTGATGGTTCTGGCTTCCGGGCATCACACCGGTCGGGCCCAT
The DNA here is from genome assembly GCA_001313085.1 of Paenibacillus sp. JCM 18996. The sequence goes on from BBFE01000004.1 coordinate 116,618, forward strand.
ATCTATTGTACATTCCTGCGGGAAGTAGAAAATCATCGCCCACCAGGAGTGGTGGTTGCGAATTTTGGAGTGGCCCCAATAGCTGTCTTTGTGCCAACCGCCGGGATCGGACACCTTGTTGAAATGGCCGTGCCGGTGCGGGTGCATCATGTAGCCGCAGCCGAGTACGCTGGTCAAAGCGCCGGTGACCGCAGGGTGGTCGAATACTTTTTTTTGCAGTTCGGGGATCCTTGGCAGAATGTTGTTTCCGGGGTTTCCTTCGTTCTGGTAAACATCGTTTAATTTCTCCAGCAGCCCATCATGGAATTCCTGTGGAAAATCGGTATTAAGAAGCAGAAAACCTTCCGAAACAAACTTCCTCATTTGCTCATCCGTAAGTAAAAATTCGCGATCCGACAAGGGGACGACCTCCTCATAATCGATTTCCAAGCCAACCGGCGGCCGGCTGGTACCGTAATTTCATTGTACGGAGTCCGCCTCCAAAACTGAATGGAAGAAGCTAATTTCTACTTGCACAATATTAACCTTTTGCAAAAAAGAACATCCCCGCCCTGAACGGAGTACTATGGTATCGAAGCCTCCGGTTGCGTATCGAACGAGGGCCTCGAAGAGAGCGTAAGGCACCAGTGATGGAAACGGGGAGAGCGAATGACTTATGAAATTTTGGCCCAGTTTGGCTCAGCCATGTTTTTTTGGGGCTTCTGATCGGCATCGACAGACAACTCAGGCACAAACCGCTGGGCATAAAGACCAGTATGGTGATTTCGGTGGCCTCCTGCTGCTTACGATCGTTTCCATCCACTCCGTCCAAAAGTATGCTGTGCAAGGGCTAACCAATATGGATCCGATGCGCCTTGCGGCACAAATCGTAAGCGGCGTGGGTTTTATCGGGGCGGGCGTAATTCTTCGGCGCAGCAACGACATGATCTCCGGCTTGACTACAGCGGCTATGGTCTGGGCGGCTTCGGCGCTCGGTATTGCATCGGGGGCGGGATTTTATACGGAGCTTTTGCCGCCGTGCTGTTCATCATTTTGGCAATCAATCTGTTCCCGCTTATCGTCAGGATGCTGGGCCCCGAGAAGCTGAGAGAGAAGAATATTTCCGTCAAAGTGACGATGAATTATAACGAAGAAATTCTGTACCTGATCGATTTTATCCAAAAGAAGCACAGAATCAAGCATATAAAAGTAAAAGACTTGCCCGGAGACCGGCAGGAAATTCAAATGATCATCACCGCGTCGGAAAAAATACCGTACCACCAAGATGTATTACGAGATTAAACAATTAAAGCATGTGCTGGCAGTCGAGGTGGAGAACGTTTCTACCTGACGGGCCAGGATTATTCCAATGTTAAACGAGGACGTTTCCCTATTTCCAAAAGTGCGGGAGAGAGCTTTTTTGAAGCTTTAACTCGCGGTCGCTCATCCATATAGGGCCTCGATAAAGGTTTTCTTATGCGTAAAAAAAAGGGACTTTCAGACGAAAAAGTTGGCAAAAAAAAGATTTCCCGGAACCAACGTTAACGCAATGATCGTGCCCGGAGAGGTGAACCACTCGCCTTCTCCATGTTCGCCACCTTTGAAATCAGAGGCCGCGCACTTGGCGCCAAAAGGCTGTTCGGCTGGTTCCGCAAGCTGCCCTGGAAGGACGCCCGATTCTTCGCGTCTTTTATGGTAATGGTGATCTTCATTCCAGTCGGAGCCGGAGGCATTATCAATGCCATCGTTGTCTTTTTTCCGCAAAGAAAGCCAGTTCGAACACGATATACAGTATCATCAGGACTCAGATAAAAAGAATTCCACCGCCATATGCCATCAGCCGCTGCAAAGGAATCCACGACAGCGCGTCAGCGGCTCCGCCGTACAGCGTATAAGCCGTTCTGCGGGGAGCGCCGAGCAGACCAACGGTATGCATCGGACCCGACAAAAGGAACATGCCGATCACCCATACCCAGGTTTGGGCAATGGCCATTTTGTTCATTTCCGGGTGAACTTGCGACCGCTGACGACAGGGATCAGCCAATATGCAATGCCGAAGAAGGTCAATGCCATGCTTGTCGCCACGGTCAGATGAAAATGTCCCGTCACCCACAGCATATTATGGATTACGGCGTTCATCTGGTTGCTGGATACAGGAATTCCCTGTTGCGGAAGTATCGGAGGACGCTCAGCCAACTCCCGCTATATTCGAGCGCTGGGGACTGTGGGTCGGCATTTTGGTGGTGCTGATCGTCGTCGTGTATACCGTTCCTGTACTCGATACTCTGCGGCACGATATGCCGGGCTCCAAACCGTTTATTACATGGTAGACTGCGTTTCACAGACCGGTCCTTTCCTTGGAAAGGGTCGGTTTTTTTTGTGTCCGAAACATTTGGGATATTTTTTACTTGCGACAATATTCACGAATTGTTGGCATTATTCGGCAGGATTCTCATGTTTCTAAGCGAATATTAAGGTGAGACACTACGTAACAAAGTTCACGTACAGGATCAATCGGCCTGTTTAGAATCCGCGAAATGGAGACAGACTGGTTTTTTTGAAGGCAGCCCTCCCGTAGGCGGTACATATACCCGGACAAAGTGAAGAAGCTCCGGAGCACCGGGGCGTCGCCGCAGAAAGCTTATTAAAGGAGAGACATCATGGCAAACAGCGAATCAAATTCCGTTTTTTCGGACATATGCCGCATTAGGCAGTTTGAATTCATTTCTCTGCATTGCTATAGGAGCCTTTGGGGCGCATGCGTTAAAGCCGGTCCTCGGAGCGCAGCAGTCCGTATTCGAAACCGGAGTGCAGTATCACATGATGCATGCTTTGGGCCTGTTCGTCGTCGCTTCCTGGCAGACAGGCTAGGCCCGTCCAATTCCCTCCTATGGGCCGGAAGGCTAATGCAGCTTGGAATCATCCTCTTCTCCGGTTCGCTTTATGCGCTTGGAATCTCCCACGTTTCCGTACTTGGAGCGATTACTCCCTTGGGCGGGGTTTCCTTCCTGCTGGGCTGGTTTCTGCTCGGAAGGGCCGTCCGGAACTCAGCCGGGGTCAAATGAAAGACTGTAAGATGAGCTTCGGTGACGAGGCGGGAGGAGAGTTCGATTGAAAAAAAGTTTACCTTGGTAAAAGGAGCGCCGGCTAAGTGGATTCCGATTATTGTCTCGGTATACGCCCTGGCCGGCGCGGTTTGGCTTCAGTGGCAGGCGGGCCGCTTTCTTTGGGGCCAGCTGATTATGATTGCACTCGCTCTCATGGCGATTTATTTGCTTATATTTAAAGATTCGTTGGCTGCATTCGTTCTTGGACGAGAACAACAGGAAGCTCTGGATCGCCTGCACACCTCCGAGAGTGAGTTTAATTCGTTTTTTTTCACTATAATCCGAACCTTGTAGTTTTATTCGATAAGCATGGCGGTTTCCGGAGAGTGAACGAAACGGCCAAATCGCTGCTGGGCTATTCGGAGGAGGAGCTGCTGGCGGCCGGATGGAGCATTTTTTTGCAACGGGAAACGACAGGCTTAAGGCAGGCGAGCAGCTCAGGCATGCGTTCGGCGGATCGCCTCAACCGCTCGATACGGCTATGCTGCACAAAAGAGGCTACCGGATTGACCTGCGGGGGACAGTCGTGCCGGTTCAATCCGGCACGGGCAGCGGGGGAGCTTTCCTGATCTGCCAGGATGTGACCGACAGGATGAGGACTGAAGAGCAAATACGGCATCTGGCTTATTACGATGATTTAACGGGAGTACCCAACCGCAGGCTGTTTACGGCCCATCTGCAGGAGGCCATAGAAGCGGCGCGCAGCATCAATCGCTGGTTGCGGTCATTCATCTGGATATCGACCGTTTTAAGCTGGTGAATGACAGCTACGGCCACGATTACGGGGATATGCTGCTGCTGCAGGTGGCGGAGCGTTTAACCCGCGTTTCGTCGGAGAATTCCTTTGTGGCGCGGACGGAAGGAGATAAATTCGCCGTTTTCTGCACGGGGCTCACGGACAAGGATGAGGCGTTGAAAATAACAGCCGGGTTTTCCCGTATATTGGACCAGCCTTTTATCTCGAGCAGTATGAAATCCACACCACTTCCAGCATAGGGATCGCTCTATATTGCTCGGGAAATGACGATGCGGAGGCTTTGATCAAGCAGGCCGACATCGCACTTTCCCGGGCCAAGGAGACAGGAAGGAACAACTGCCAGATATATAATTCGGATATGGCGGTGCAATCGATCCAGAAGCTGACCTTGGAGAACGAGTTGAGGAGAGCTTTGGCGCAGGATGAATTCGAGCTGTTTTACCAGCCGCAGGTCGATATTTCCAGCGGCATGATCATAGGGGTTGAGGCGCTTATCCGGTGGAACCATCCCGAGAGGGGACTCGTTGCGCCGGGCGGATTTATCCCTTTTGCGGAGGAGACGGGACTCATCGTGCAGATCGGCGCGTGGGTGCTGCAAACAGCCTGCAGGCAAAATAAACTTTGGCAGGACATGGGCTTGCCCCGCATTCCGGTTGCGTTAATTTGTCCATACGCCAATTCATGCAGAGCGATTTACGTTTGCAAATAGAGCATGTGTTGGATATGACCGGATTGCAGCCCGAGTATCTGGAGCTGGAAATCACGGAGAGCATGGCCATGGACGCGGAAATTGCGGCAAGGTCGCTGCGGGAGCTGAAAGAACTTGGAGTGAGGGTTTCGATCGACGATTTCGGCACAGGCTACAGCTCGTTCTATTATTTAAAAAAAATTCCCGCTTGACAAACTGAAAATCGACCGGTCTTTCGTTCGCGACATTATGGAGGATCCGAATGATGCGGCTATCGTGGCCTCCATTATTGCCATCACACATCACTTGAACTTGAAAGTGGTTGCCGAGGGAGTCGAGACGGAGGAGCAGCTGCAGTTTCTGCACAAAAAACCGGTGCAACGAAGTTCAGGCTATCTGTTCAGCCTCCCGTTACCTCCGGAGAAATGCTGTCAATGCTGCGCGGACAAAGCCGCATAGCTCTCGTATAATCGGAAAACCTCATGGACGAGGGAAAGCTCCATGAGGTTTTTTTTGAAAGGACAGAATGTATTAATCTGAGGTCAGCGGGCTCCCTTCAGTGGCAGAAACTTCTGTGAATGGTGCATGAACGGCGGTAACGGTTTTTTTATTTCTTTATTCACAGATTTCCCGCTCCCAGCCTGACATTAACGGAATTCAATTCCTCTATTTTTTGGCAAACAGGCTTTTTTTTACCCATCCGGACCAGCGTTGTTGACATAAATAACAGAAGCATTGTCCGTTAATTCCGGGCAATTACAGGGAAATACCGCATTAGCAGAATAAAATTCTTTTAATTTCGGGAAATGTCCGGGAAATAGCCAGGAAAACGGAAAGACATCTCGGAGTAGACACAAAAAAAGAAAAAAAGGGTATGGGCAGGTGAAACGGACACTTCGCGATGGGCCGCCTTTGGAGTCGTTTTCCCGCCTCTTAACCCTCATCAAGGAATGAGGGCACCAACAACGGCTGGAACCCCATACCCTTTTCTTCTCCACGCCCAATAGTTTGGTTTAATGCAAGGATCTAAGGACGCCGCCAGGCGTTTTTTCTTACGCTTCGGCGGTTCAGCCGGCGCGGCAGCTGTCTATGTGAACTCGCTTATCCGGCAGGCCCGGTTTACTTTCTTCGTTTACTGCGTGACGATTTCGTCAATCTCATTTAAATGGAAGGTGTAAACCGTCTTTTCATCTACATGATACACGGACACGTTGCCGCTCCCGGCATCCATGTTAAGAATCCGGCAGGGAAGACTTAGCTTGATCCCTTTGGCTTTGATCACGTTCAAGCGCACGAGCACATTCTTCCGGCGGTATTCCTGAAGGACCTCTTGAATGCCGAGATTGCCTGCTGAAGCGGTGAAGAACGGCTTATCCGCCGGATTGGGCGAAGATCCGGGTGAAGAATGTCCAAGCTCACCGTGCCCAGAAGAGCTGCCGGAAGCCGCGTCCGGCGCGCTGTTTGCTTGCGGATCGGCCGAAGTATCGGACGATTGGCGGTTAAGAGCCGCAGAAATCACCGGACCCAGAGCAATGCCTCGTATAATACGGTAATCGCTGATTTGCGGGTTATCGAGCAGCCCGAGCAATTTTTTTTCCAGTGCCTTGCCGTTCGTCTCTTCTTCAATCAGTATTTCGACAGTAAACAGATGTCCTTGTTTGTTCGATTGTTGTTTACTCACCATCAAAACGCCTCCGTGTTTAGTACAGCAGTGATCCTATTGTATCATTAAAGCGAGTCGGCTTGTATAGGGCAATCGGTCGCTTTTTTCCCGGCAAAAAAACCGTTCGCTGTACACTTCTTTCCGAGTGTCTTCATATACTGTAGCGAACACGGTAAAAAAAGGGGATGCTTGAGAATGATGAGAATGGAGCCGGTTTCCATAGGCGGAAGGACCGCTCTCGCGGTCGAGGTCAAGCTTCCGAAGACCACATTGCTCGCCGTGACAACCGATAAAGGCTACATTATGTGCGGTGCGTTGGATGTCGGACTTCTGAACGAAAAAATTAAAAGACCGTGGAATCATAGCCGGCAGGGCTGTAGGCGTAAGGACGATCCAGGAGCTCCTGGAGGCTCCGCTGGAATCGGTTACCCTGGAAGCCGGGCGGATGGGAATCCAGCCGGGGATGAAAGGGATCGACGCGGTCGCATTGATGTTCTAAACCTGCCATAGTCAACACCCAAAGCTTTCTCGAGGATATGTCCTTTACGACGATGCCGAGGAGAGCTTTTTTTGCGTTGAGTGCAAAAAACTGATACCAATAGAGCGCAAAGTATTCTATAATAGGAATTGGAATGTTAACGTGTGCATAAAGGAGGGGCTGTCCATGTCCATTACAACTAAAGAACAACTGCAGTCAGCTGTGAAGGAAGCGGTAAAGAACCAAAAAAAGTAACCGACATGCACACCCACCTGTACTCGCCGAATTTCGGCGAACTTCTGCTGTGGGGAGTGGACGAGCTGCTCACTTACCATTATCTGATCGCTGAGGTGATGCGCTGGAGCGAACTGGATGTCGAGGAGTTCTGGAAATTAAGCAAAACCGGGCAGGCCGATCACATTTGGCAGACGCTGTTCATAGACCATTCTCCGGTCAGTGAGGCTTGCCGGGGAGTATTGACCTCTCTGCAGGGCTTCGGGCAGGCGGTGCAAACCCGCGATCTCGCTGCGTTCCGTGAAGCTTATGCGAAGTCGGATGCTTTTCAGCATACGGATAAAGTGCTGGAGCTGTCGAATGTGGACCATGTGGTGATGACTAACGACCCGTTTGACGACCTGGAGCGCCCGCTGTGGATGGATGGCATGAAGCCGGATCCGCGCTTTCATGCGGCTTTGCGGATCGACTCTGCTTAACGATTACGGGAACAGCAGGAACAAACTCCGCGAATGGGGATACCAAGTGGAGCAGGAGTGGACCGCGCAGTCTGTGAAGGAAGTGAGACGCTTCCTGACGGATTGGATCGGACGGATGAATCCGCTGTATATGGCCGTTTCACTGCCGCCGACCTTTGCTTTCCCCGAAGAATCGGACCGCGGACGGATCATACGGGACTGCATCCTGCCGGTGTCCAGGGAAACGGGGATTCCTTACGCCATGATGATCGGGGTGAAGCGGGCGGTCAACCCTTCGCTGCGCGGTGCCAGCGATACTTTGGATAAAGCAAGCCTGGAATCGTTGGAATATATACTGAAAAAAATTATCCGGACAACAAGATCATCACTACCTTCCTGTCGCGGGAAAATCAGCATGAGCTGATCGTGCTTGCCCGTAAATTCCGCAATTTGCTGGTGTTCGGCTGCTGGTGGTTCCTTAACAACCCGAGCCTCGTGGACGAGATCACCCGGATGCGCGTAGAAATGCTGGGCCTAAGCATGGTTCCTCAGCATTCGGACTGCAGAGTGCTGGATCAGCTCATTTACAAATGGAGCCATTCTAAAGAGATAATTGCGGGTGTGCTGATCGACAAATACAACGACATTATTCGTACGGGCTGGACGATCGAAGAATCGGAGATCAAACGCGATGTAGCGGATCTGCTGCGCAACAACTTCTGGCGCTTCGTCGGAAGGAACGATATGGTCCAATATTAATCGAGGGGGATGGAAGTACATGAAATTATCCGTATTTACTGTCGTAACACCCGATCTGACTCCGGAGGAGCTCGCCGCAGCCGCGAAGGAAGCGGGCATCGAAGGAATCGAATGGCGCTTTAAGGAAATTCCTGAAGAGGCCAGGCATGAAGAGCCCTCCTTCTGGAGGCACAACCGCTGCTCCATCGATCCCGCCGCGCCGGACGAAGAGCTGGAACGCTTCAGGAAAGCGGCCGCAGACAACGGGTTGACCGCTGTCAGCGTGACGCCTTATCTTCAATGCGGCGACCTGGAGGCAACCGAGCATGTCATGCGCGTGGCCAAGAAAGTCGGCGCCTCCACGATCCGTGCCGGGGTCCCGGGATACAGCGGAAAAGAAAACTACAACGCCCTTTTCGACAAAGCCGTGGAATATCTGCACGGCGTGGAAGAGCTTTCCCGTACATACGACGTGAAAGCGCTTGTGGAAAGCCATCACATGACCATTGCCCCAAGCGCAGGATTGTGCCACCGTCTGGTGAGCAGATTCAATCCCGACCACATCGGCGTCCTGTACGACCCGGGCAACATGGTGCATGAAGGCTATGAGAACTTCCGTATGGGTATGGAGCTGCTCGGGCTTATCTGGCGCATGTGCATGTAAAGAACGCGGGCTGGATTCCCACAGGAGGGCGCAAACACCACGCGGCAGAGTGGAAATCCGTGTGGTTCCCTATCATGGAAGGCGCCGTACAATGGAAACAGGTCATCCACGACCTGAAAGAGGTCGGATATGACGGCTGGCTCGGCGTGGAAGACTTCAGCGGAGCGTACGGGTCGAAAGAGCTGCTTCACAGCTACGCCGCCCAAATGAGACGGATGTTGGAATAGCGGCTAGTAACAGATAAACTCCAAGCTGTCCTTAGCACAGGACGGCTTGGAGTTTTTTTTCATACATTTCTTTTTTTTGATAATGAAAATCATTATTGACAACTGCACTTAAACTCAATAAAATAAATCTTGTGCCAATCAATGATAATGATTATCAATCACAACAAAGGGAGGGCATATGAATAGATACAGCTTTCTTATAATACTCCTGCTCCTGCTGCTTTTTTTCCCTCGACGCTGCATGCCAAGGGAGTAGAACAGGAACTGGCAGCGGCCGACAAACATGTACAGCAAGCGGTACAACTGGCCAAACAGAATGATTTGAAAGCGGCCAAGGATGAATATGAGCTTTTTTCATTCCGGCTGGTATCAATTTGAAGAAGGTGTGAAAAAAGAAATCCAAAGGAGCCTACCGGGCGATTGAGGATCAGATGGGGGAAATCGGGTTTTCCTTCGCCCAGCAGCCCCAGAATAAAGACACCGTGGTCAAGGCGCTGCAGGGACTTGCAGACATCAACAAGAAAGTGATTGAAGGAGACTTTTCGTCGTTCAAGGATGCCTCATCGTCAGGTGACGGCAAAGCCAGTGTGGCCGGACTTGTCTCCCTGCTCGATCAATCGCTGGCCGATTTAAAGCAGAACCATCCCGCCGAGGCCAAAGCCAGCATCCAAAAGTTCCGTGAATCATGGCTCGAGATCGAGGGTGTGGTGCTGACGCAATCCAGTAAAATTTACACCGACGCCGAACGGGATATGGTCAGTTCCTACGCAATGCTGTCGTCAAACCCGCCGGATACGGCAGGAGCGGAGCGCACGATACGAAGCATGAGGACTATCTGGCCCCTCTAAGCGCCAAAACCAGTTATACGGTGCTGGATGTCATTACGATTTTGCTGCGCGAAGGCCTTGAAGCCTGTTGGTTGTGGTCGCGCTCCTGGGGTTTCTGCAGAAATCCGGCCACGAAGACAAGAAAAAAGTGGATCTGGTATGGTTTGGGCAGCGGAATGGTGGTCAGCATTATTTTGGGTGTGGTGGTGCAGCTGTTGTTCTCCGCCGGGGCGTTTGGCAGCAACAACTTTCTGATTGCGGGATGCACGGGTATTTTTTGCCGCAGTCATGCTGCTCTATATGAGCTACTGGCTGCACAGCAAGTCAAGCCTGGCTAACTGGCACCAATACATAAGCAGCCAGAGTACGAAGGCGCTCGCTACAGGCAGCTTGTGGTCGCTGGCAATCCTGTCGTTCCTCGCGGTATTCCGGGAAGGGACCGAAACGGTGCTGTTCTTCATCGGTATGGCGTCATCGGTTGAGTTGTCCACGCTCCTGCTCGGAATTGCATCGGGCGCAGCCATTTTGGGAATTGTCGCTTATTTGGTGCTTAAGGTTGGCTTGAAAATCCCGATGCGGCCCTTCTTCCTGGTTTCGAGCGTGCTGGTGTTCTATCTGTGCTTCAAGTTTCTGGGCATGGGCATCCATGGGCTGCAGTTGGCCGGAGTACTTAAAGCTTCGCAAATTAAACACCTGCCGACAATAGATTTTCTGGCGCTTTATGCCACATGGCAAAATCTGGTACCGCAAGCAATTTTGCTGATACTGGCAGTGGCTGCCGTTCTCTGGAACCGCAAGCGCGACCAGGTGATCAAAAAGCAGTTTAACGCACAATCTTAAAATAAATTACAAGGGAGAATTATAATTGAAAATCAAATTACTTATTCCTTTTATCGCTATCATGATGGTCATCCTGTCGGCCTGCTCATCCTCGTCTATTTCTATCGCTGACGGAAGCAAAAAAAATGAAGGAAACGATCGTGGAGCTCAAGAAAAGCGTAGATGCCGGCGATGCCTCCAAAGTGAAGAAAGAGTACGAGGACCTGGAAGCAAGCTGGGTGAAATTCGAAGATGATGTGAAGAAGAAAGACGCGGCTTTATACGGCAAGGTGGAAGATCCTCTTCATGCGATCAAAGCAGGCGCCAAAGCCGCCAAAGTGGATGCAGCTTCGTTAAATAAATCGATCGCCGACCTGAACTCCGCTTTGGATCAAGTGCAGAATTTGAAATAGCCCGATAAATTGTTCGATTAGGCAAGAGGACTTTAACCTGTGAAGGTTGAAGTCCTTTGGTGCTTTTTTTTACAGGGGAGGCCGCTGTGCTAAAATAGTAGTTACGCGATAAAAAAATACAGGAGGAGCTATGCCGCCAATCAAAGACTATTCCAAGCGTTCCAAGTTATCTCCATTGAAGCTGTTAAGCCGTATTCTGCTCCTCGTGCTGGGAGCTTTTCTCGTATCCGCGGGCCTTGAAATATTTTTTGGTCCCCAATAATATTATCGACGGCGGAATCACAGGGATCTCGATTATGCTGTCGCACGAAACCGGTCTGCCGCTCGGAATTTTCCTGACCCTGCTCAACCTGCCCTTCTTATTTCTGGGATATAAGCAGATCGGCAAAACGTTTGCCCTTTCCACTTTGTTTTCCGTCATCGTTTTGTCCGTCGGCACGGCGCTGCTGGTTCCGGTTCCGGCCATTACTCCCGACCCGCTGCTCGCTTCCGTATTCGGCGGAATTATACTCGGGATCGGTGTCGGCCTGGTCATCCGCTCGGGCGGATCGTTGGATGGAACCGAGATTGTCGCTATCCTGATCGGCAAGACAAGCCCTTTTTTTTCCGTTGGCGAGATCGTCATGTTCCTGAACATTTTTTATACTTGGCAGCGCCGGGTTCGTGTTCGGTTGGGACCATGCCATGTATTCGCTGATTGCTTTTTTTACATAGCTTTTAAAATGATTGACGTGACTATCGAAGGGATCGATCAGTCCAAATCCGTATGGATCATCAGCGACATGCATGCGGAAATCGGGGATGCGCTTACGGACCGGCTCGGCCGAGGCGTGACTTATTTGCACGGAGAAGGCGCTTTTACCGGAGATGACAAGAAGGTGATCTTTACGGTCATCACCCGTCTGGAGGAAGCCAAGCTGAAAGCCATCGTCGACGAATGGGATCCTAAGGCCTTTGTTGCGATAGGCAATATTCATGACGTAAAGGGCGGCAGGTTCAAGAAAAAAAGACATTCACTGAGGCCGCGGTTTTCGGTGGGAAGCGATCGTCCGGAAAATGCGTTCAAGAGCCATGGCCGTAAAATCGGTAAAGGAGAAGAACATGGCAAGAGCAAAAAAGCAGCTGTGCCATTTAAGGCTCTGGACGCTGAATTTCCTGGGCGAGATTGATATTTTCTGTGTACGATTGCTACCTTCCTCGAAGCCTGCGGCATTCTATCCGGCCGTTTGGACAAAGAAGAACAATGGGTATTTCCGCTTGCCGAGCAGGTGCTGACGGATATGGATTATTTGTTTGCTTAGTATGGATAATGGGTAGAGCAGTCAAAGGGAAAAGGGCCTTGGGGGGAAAGAATGCGCTTCATTGGTCCTTTTGTGTATGTCGATGCATAAAAGTTCAAGCCAATCCTCCCGGCACCCAAATTCCTCTACCTTAACAATCCAATATCTTGTAAAATGGGGCTTGAGGAAATTTGCTGCTTGGCTCAGGCATAAATGCCCCTTTGCAGGGAGCCGACTGATGTGGGAGGAAGAAAAAAAATGCCGCTAATCGACATGCCTTTGGAACAATTGAAGGAATATCAAGGAAGGAATCCGCGGCCGGATGATTTTGAGCTGTATTGGGAAACCGCATTGACGGAAATGAGGGGTGTCCGCGCGGATGTTGCGCTGGTTCCATCGGATTTTACGGTTCCTTTTGCCGAGTGCTTCGACCTGTATTTTACCGGTGTCAGAGGAGCGAGAGTGCACGCCAAATACATAAGGCCCAAAAAATGTAAGCGAGCCGCATCCCGCCGTTGTGCAGTTTCACGGCTATACCGGCAGCTGCGGGGATTGGCAGGACAAGCTCCAGTTTGCCGCGCTGGGCTATTCCGTCGTTTCCATGGATGTCCGCGGGCAAGGCGGTCAGTCGCAGGATACGGGGAATGTGCTTGGGAACACGCACCACGGCCATATCATCCGCGGATTGGACGACAAGCCGGACAACCTCTTTTTTCGGCAGGTGTTTCTCGATACTGCACAGCTCACTTCCATTGTGATGGAGCTTCCGGAGGTGGACGAAACCCGTGTGGCAGCGGCAGGCGGATCCCAAGGAGGAGCCTTGGCCCTGGCTTGTGCGGCACTGGAGCCAGGGTGGCCAGAGTCGCCGCCAACTTTCCTTTTCTATGCGATTACAAGCGGGTTTGGGAAATGGACCTGGCCAAAGACGCTTATGCGGAGCTGCGCACTTATTTCAGATTATTCGATCCTCAGCATAAGCAGGAAGATGGCATTTTTTACCAGGCTCGGCTATATCGATATCCAATACCTGGCGCCCCGCATACGTGCCGAAGTGCTTGCAGGAGTCGGTTTAATGGATACCGTATGTCCGCCTTCCAGCCAATTCGCTGCGCTGAATAAAATCAGTTCGCCGCTCCAGCTGGAAATTTATCCGGATTTCGCCCATGAGAACCTGCCCGGCATGCAGGATAAAGTGTATCAATTTTTTAATGGGATTGTAGGGTGAGAAAAAAAATGAACATTTCAGTGCTGGACGGCTATACGCTGAATCCGGGAGATTTAAGCTGGGACGCTCTCGGACGTCTGGGAACCTTATCGATATATGACCGTACTGCTCCGGAAGAGATCATTGAACGGGCAGTTTACGCAGAGATTGTGCTCACGAACAAGACTCCGCTTTCCGCGCAGACGCTTGCCGAACTGCCCAAGCTGCGTTATATCGGCGTGCTGGCTACCGGCTATAACGTGGTGGACATTGAAGCGGCCGCTGAGCGGGGTGTCACTGTAACGAATGTGCCGACTTACGGCACCCAGTCGGTAGCCCAGTTTGTGTTTGCGCTGCTGCTTGAACTGTGTAGCCATGTCCAGGCGCACAGCGACGCCGTGCACGAAGGGGAATGGACGCGCAGCAGGGACTTCTGCTTCGCCAAGACGCCGCTAATCGAGCTGGCCGGCAGGACGATCGGGCTGATCGGCCTCGGCCGGATCGGCAGCCAGACCGCGCGCATAGCCAACGCGTTCGGGATGCGTGTTCTGGCGGTTGGCAGCGGCAGAAGGACTCCTCCGGATGCGGAGGGCGTGGAGTGGGTGGAGCTGGATGAGCTGCTGGCGCAGTCCGATGTGGTCAGCCTCCACTGCCCGCTGACGACGGACACGGAGAAGCTCATCAATGCCGAGCGGCTTGCTCTGATGAAGCCGACGGCGCTGCTGATCAACACTTCCCGCGGAGGCTTGATCGCAGAACAGGATTTGGCGGATGCGCTGAATGAAAGCCGGATCGCCGGCGCCGCTGTGGACGTGCTCAGCTCGGAGCCGCCTGCTCCGGATAATCCGCTGCTGTCTGCCCGCTGCTGCATCGTTACTCCGCATATCGCCTGGGCCACGAAAGAAGCGAGAGCGCGCCTGATGGACACGGCGGTGAACAATGTCTCGGCCTTCCTGGAAGGCCGCCCTGTGAATACGGTAGTGTAAACCCTGCTGAAAGAAAACCCTTCATTGGAAGGGTTTTCCAGCCTGTAGACAAAGTTCCGCGAGGAGCAGGATCTACAGGCTTATTTGTCGTATAGATAAGGAAAACGGTGAATTGAGGTATGGGAGATGCTGAGTAAGAACAATTACGAAGGCCGGTTTCAGGTTTCCGTTCATTCGTTGGACGAACTGGTCCCCAAAAAATCATTTGGTTCGCAAAATTGAAAATGCTATTGACTTCAGTTTCATCTATGATTTGGTCCAAGATAAATATAGTGCAGAAACGGGACGTCCGAGCGTCGACCCCGTTGTGCTCATCAAAATTGTACTCATTCAGTACCTCTTCGGAATCCGCTCCATGCGTCAGACGATCAGAGAGATCGAGACGAATGTGGCGTATCGCTGGTTCCTTGGCTATGACTTCACACAGCCCATTCCACATTTCACAACGTTCGGGAAAAATTACGTACGCAGGTTCCGGGATACCGACATTTTTTGAGATGATCTTTTCACGCGTCCTTGAAGAGGCTGTCGAACAGGGTTTTGTTGAGCCGGATGTTCTTTTCGTGGACGCGACTCATGTGAAAGCCAATGCGAATAAGAACAAGTATGTAAAGGCACTTGTACAGGAGCAGAGCAAGAAGTACCAAGAGCAGCTTGAGGAAGAAATCAACGAAAACCGCATCAAACACGGAAAGAAGCCGCTTGGAAAAAAAGCCTGAGCCTGCTCTGAAAGAGGCGAAAGTGAGCAAGACTGACCCTGAGAGCGGGCTGTTTGTAAAGGGTGAGAAAGAACGCGTATTTGCCTACACATTCCATACGGCTTGCGATCGAAACGGCTTTATTTTGGGGGCGAAAGTGACACCTGGAAATGTACACGATAGTCAAGTGTTTGAGGACGTATTGGAACTGGTTAAAAAAGCCATTCGGAAAGCCAACGGCCGTTGCGGTAGACGCAGCTACAAAACGCCCTACATAAGTAAATTGCTAATGGATGATGGTATTCGGCCAGTCATGCCTTACACCCGGCCCCACACAAAAAAATGAATTTTTTCAAGAAGCATGACTACGTCTACGACGAGCACTACGATGCGTATATTTGTCCAAACCATGAGTTTTTAACTTACGAACTGACGAACCGTGATGGATACCAAATGTACCGTTCCAATCCGGAAACATGCAGAAGCTGCCCCTTCTTGAGTCGTTGCACGGAGAGCAAAGATTTCACCAAAAGGATCAGCCGCCACATCTGGGCGGACTATTTAGAAGAGGCAGATCACCTGCGCCACACGGCAAAGAACAAACAAATTTACTCGCAGCGCAAGGAAACGATTGAACGCGTGTTTGCGGACATGAAAGAAAAGCATGGCATGCGATGGACCACCTTACGAGGACTGCGGAAGGTGTCCATGCAGGCGACGCTCGTTTTTTGCTTGCATGAATCTCAAAAAAAATTAGCCACCTGGCTCTGGAGGACAGGTGGCTCGAAACGAAGATTCGTTACATTTTTTTATATTTCATAGCCATGAAACAAAACAAACTCCTGAGTTCCATTCGGAACAAAGGAGTTTGTCTGCAATCTGGAAAACCCTTCATTGGAAGGGTTTTCTTATCTGTTACATGCCAGGTTGAACAAATGAGCCACACGTGTTACTTGATAGCTCTGCAGCCTTCTGCGCGGCATGGCACGGCATCCACTTCAGCGCAAAGCACCCGACAAGACGAACAGGAAAAGCTCCAGCTAATCTTGTCCGGCTGCGCTCTGTAGGATCCTCTTGCGGGAAAAAAAACTCCCGTTAATGTTGTGGAAAATGTCTCCTGCATGGTCAACGTGCCGAATTACAGGGAGAAAATCCAGTTAAATCTTATACATACATCTGAGAAAGCGGATTAGATGGAGCTTCTCCATTACTTGATGCGTAACCGTATCCATTTCAAACTTTAGTTCAACTCCCCTCGGTTTATCTAGGTCATGGAGCAACCTGAAATACAATGGAGAGGGAATTAAGAGCTTCGCTCAAAGGGAAGCCGGGGAAGCTTAAGGCTTGAAAGCCACAATCCGCAGCCGCTTGTAGTCCGCGTACCAGGAACCGCCGCGAAAAAAAAGCTCTCTTCTTAGCGCCGAGGCGATTTTGCTGAAGATTATCCTTTTCTGCTCCTCTGTGAACTCCGCAAAAAAAATCATCGCCGAAGCTCGTCAACCAATGGTCCAAGCCGTCCTCGCCATCTTCCAGCTTCGTGTCCCGGTCGAAATGGCAGGCGTAGGCAACGCGAAAACCCTGACTCTCAAGCAGCTGGCTGTATTCGCCGATGCTGGGAAAGAACCAGGGATTACGATCCAGCGGGTTATCTATCCCGAAATCCCGTGACAGCACTTCGGCAATCGCGTCCGCGATTAGACCGACGTTGCCTTTTCCGCCAAATTCCGCGACGAATCTGCCACCATGGCGGAGTGCGTCCCACACGCAGGCGATAACTTGTGACGCCTCCTTCATCCAATGCAGCGCCGCATTGGAGAACACCGCATCAAATTTTCCCTCCAAATGAAAGCTTTGCGCATTGCCCGTTGTAAACTCAATATCCGGATATTTGCTTCTGGCTTTCCCGATCATTGGCGCCGACAAATCCATCCCTGTGACAATTGCACCTGTCTTGGCAATTTCGTGCGTCAAATCGCCCGTTCCGCATCCCAAATCGAGAATGGTCTCCTGCGGTTTGGGATCAAGCAGCGCTACGACGCCCCTGCCAAATTCAGAAACAAATCCGAGCTTGCTGTCATATAATTCAGGCTTCCAGCTGTTAATGGAGTTCATGGTCTTCCTCCTCCTTGGTTTGAGCTTAAGACCATTGTCACATTAATTGCATTATTTATGAAATATATAATAATGATTAGTTTTATAGGATTTAGCTATAGATAACGGCCCGAATGACGGCCAGAGAGACGGCCCAAGAGACGCTCCGCCAAACGACCCGGCCTATCCCCTGGCGGGCTGCACGGTCCAATCTTCCGGCGTCGATGCAGATCCTTCGCTTCAAAACAGCCCGCTACTTGTCCTTCAGCTGCAGCAGCTCCGGAACGGTGACGAGGCTGTAGCCGTCCGCCCTGAACCTGTCGATCAGCTTGGGCAGTGCTTTCACTGTCCCGCTCAGATCCTCTTTCGCTCCCCCCGCGCAGTGCTGCAAAATAATAGAGCCCGGGATCACATTTTTTTGGTGATGTTGTTGTACACCGCGGCTTCACTCAAATTTTTTTTCCAGTCCAGCGAATCCACATTCCAGTTCACAATGAGCAGATGGTGCATCTGCGCCCACTTCAACTGCTCCTCATTGATGGCGCGTACGGCGGCCGGAACAGTGTGGGCGCCTGCCCGGTCAGCTTTTCCAGAATCGACTGCGTGCTCATGATTTGCGTTTCGAAAGATGCCATCTTGAGTTTGGTGAGCAAAGGGTGGCTGTAGGAATGGTTGCCTACGGTATGCCCCTCGCTGACCATCCTTTTGACTATGTCGGGATGCGCCTCGGCATGCTGCCCCGTGATGAAGAAGGTGGCCTTCACTCCATACGCTTTCAAAATGTCCAGAATTTGCGGGGTATACTTATCATCCGGTCCGTCGTCGAAGGTAAAGGCCACCTTCATTTCGGCCACGGAACCGTGCAGCTTGAACACGTCGGGATATTTTTTTGGCGAGTTCCGACAGGGTCAACTGATGGTGCTTGTGCGCCTCAATGCTTTTGCCGCGTGTGTGCGTAGAGTCCAAAGGAGCCCGCTCGTCTGACAGAAAGGATTGCTGCGAAAAAAGATTCCGTCGTCTCATAATCGGGTACAACGTGCGGCATTGGCCCGTTGTACCCGGAAGTTGTACTCGGTTTGGCGCCGCAGCCTATAGCAATTGTCAGGCATAAGAAACCGGCGATACATGGATTAATCAAGTTCCCACCTGCTATTTTTTTTAGTTTTCGACGGGGTTATTTTGCCTAAAATGGGTGAAAATCATCCGACGGACGATAAAAGTAACAGGCAGCCAACTTATGAGTTTATTCACGAGAAGCCGTCAATGCTATCGTAAAGTGCGCCAACTTATCAGTTTATTTGCGCTGCTCACGATAGGTCGTCAATGCTATCGTTCAGTACCAACCGATGTGTATATTTGCGTTGTTCACGATTGTATGGTAAATTAACGCCACAATTTTGGCGCAACTTATATAGGGGCTTTTTTTCTCATCAAATTCTAATCCGCTTTTCATCTCCTTTTTTCATTGCCGCTATTATGCTTGGGTTGAAAGGGTGAGACGAATGAAGCATATGGTCATGGCATTGATGGAACAGTACGGTTACGCAACAATTTTCGCATCCATGATGCTAGGTATTATCGGGGTGCCATTGCCTGACGAATTTATTCTCTTTTTTTGCCGGTTCCCTGGCGGGCGCCGCTCGGATAAATATGTTCCTGCTGGTAGCCGCTGCTTGGGCGGGATCTTCGCTGGGGATGAGCGTCAATTTCTATCTCGGACATAAAATCGGACTAAAGCGCATCAGTAAACTAACCAAATGGATCCACATGCCCGAGGAACGGCTTGCCAAATGGGCGGAGCAGTTTCAGCGGAGAGGCCCGTGGTTTATTTTTTTTATCGGTTTCTACGTGGCCGGCCTGCGCCATGCCAGCTTTTATTGCCGGCGCAAGCGGGATGCGGTTCAGACGGTTTGCGGTATATGCCTTTGCAGGCTCCCTGCTGTGGATTTCCATCTTCGTCGGGCTGGGAGTGCGCTTCCGCAACGAATGGCACCGTGTATCGGCCATTACGCATCACCCGCTGCTGGCCGCATCGGTATGCCTGGCCATCCTGGCGTCTACGTGATCCGCAAGTGGAAGGTATCCGGGAAGGCAGTGAAGTTATCGGAGGGGAACAGATGAAGAAGATCATGCTTGTTGAAGACGAAAAAAAATTTGGCGCGTTTTATCGAATTGGAGCTGCAGCATGAATCCTATTCCGTAACGGTCGTGCATGACGGTAGAACGGGTCTGGAGCTTGCTCTTGAAGAAGAGTGGGACATCCTCCTGCTGGACATCATGCTGCCCGGCTTAAACGGGATCGAAGTCTGCCGCCGCGTAAGAGCGGTAAAAAAAAGACGCCGATCATTATGATTACAGCGCGAGACAGCGTGATGGACCGGGTATCCGGGCTTGACGCCGGAGCTGACGATTACATCGCCAAACCTTTTGCGATTGAAGAGCTGCTGGCGCGGATACGCGCTGTTTTTCGGCGGATGGAGGAAGGCTGGAAGGATGAGGAAACGGTCCTCAAGCATCGCAGCCTGCAGGTGGATTTAAGTGCGCGGACGGTGAAAACAGGCCAAGATCAGGTGGAATTAACGAAGCGGGAATACGACCTGCTCGTCATGTTCATGCAGAATATTAACCGCGTCCTGACCAGAGACCAGCTCCTGGACAAAGTGTGGGGCTACGATACGGGGGTTGAAACCAATGTGGTGGATGTGTATGTCCGCTACCTTCGCAGCAAGATTGACCGTCCCGGAGAAGAAAGCTTTATCCATACGCTGCGGGGAACCGGGTACGTGATGCGCGAATGAACAAGCTGACCCTGATGTTATCCAGACTGCCGATACTTTGGAAGCTTACTCTCTATTCCTCGCTGCTGCTCTGCCTGTTATTTGTCGGTTATAACACCATCCAGTATTTTGTGATAAAACATTGGATTACATCGCAGACAGAGGCCGCGATCCAGAAAAGTATGGGAGAGCTGCAGGTTTATTACCAGGAAAAAAAGCCCCCGCGCTGGATGTCAGGCATATTCAGGAGAGCAGAAGCTTTATTGAAAAAAATTAAACCAGAACAACCAGATGATCCGCATAGTGGACAGCAAAGGCGCGCCTGTGCTTACAGTTTCCAATGGGCTGCCTCCGGATTGGGTAGCGCCGCGTTACAAGTCTGAACCCGAGATGGCTTACACCTGGCACATGGAGGATCACTTGTTGGTCCTGCGCAGTCCCCTGGTCTCGAATTCTTTTCAAGGCACCATCGAAATCGTCAATCATCTGGAGACCTTCGATAAACTGAACGATATCATTTTTTGTCGTGATGATTGCCGGCGGGCTCGTCGCCATTTTCTTCAGCGGATTGGGCGGGAGGCTTTTGGCCCGCCAGCTGATCAAGCCGGTCCAGTCCATTACGGATACGATGGGCAAAATCAAGCAGACCGGGCTGCAGGAGCGGGTGGATTTCATAGACAACCATGACGAAATTTCCGATCTGGCCCGGATGTTCAATGAGATGATGGATCAGCTGGAGGATGCGTTCCGGCAGCAGCAGCAGTTTGTAGAGGACGCCTCCCATGAGCTGCGGACGCCGATCGCGGTCATAGAGGGACACTTGTCCCTGCTCACCCGCTGGGGGAAGAACGATCCCGCGGTGCTCGACGAATCCCTGAACGTTTCTCTGCAGGAGCTGCGGCGGTTAAAAGAGCTAGTGCAGGAGCTGCTCGTGCTGTCCAAGGCGGAATCGGAGCATACTGACGCAAAAGCCGGGGTTGTGAATCCGGAGCAGGCGATCCGGAACGTTATCAAGAAAACTTCAGCCGTCCATCCGGAGTTCGTGTTCGAACAGGACCTCTCGAAGCTGCACAGCGCGACTATCCAGATAGCGCCCAGGCATTTCGAGCAGATCCTTTTTTTATACTGCTGGACAACGCGATGAAGTATTCGGCGGAAAATAAACGGATCAGGGCCGAAGGCTCCGTGCAGGACGGCTTCGCGCAGATGGAGCTGAGCGATTGGGGAGTGGGCATTCCGGAGGAGGATCTCCCTCATGTGTTCGACCGTTTCTATCGCGCGGATAAAGCGCGGAGCAGAGCCCATGGCGGACACGGCTGGGACTTGCCATCGCCAAGCGCCTTGTGGAGAGGTACGGGGGCACCATGCCGTCAAAGCGAACCCGGAGGGCGGAACGACCGCGGTGCTGCGGTTTCCGGCGGTAGACTAATCATAAAAAAAGAAAGAGAGAAGATGAATATGTTATCCGGTATAGATTTTCAGCTATTTCAAAGCATCAACAGCCTGGCGGGACAGGTGAAATTCCTCAATCCGCTGATGAGCTTCCTGGCGCAGGACGCCGAATATTTATTTTATCTCGGCATCATCATTTACTGGTTTACACGGACCGAAGAGAACCGCAGGATGGTGGCGGAAGCCCTTATATCCGCCTGCGTCGCTCTCGGGATCAGCGGAGCGCTGGGTTCGCTCTTTTACCGGGACCGTCCTTTCGTCACTCATTCCGTAATCCAGTTGATCAAGCACGCGGCCAACGCTTCTTTCCCAAGCGACCATGCTATAGGCGCCTTCGTGATTGCCGCGGCGATCTGGCTGTTCCGCCGAAATGAAGGCAAGGTCTGGCTGGCTCTCGCGGCGAGTATCGCTTTTTTCCCGGGTATGGTGCGGCGTCCATTATCCTTCCGACGTCATTGCCGGGGGACTCATCGGATTTGCTGCCGCTTTAGCCGTACATCAGCTGTTCGCCCATTGGACGCCTGCGGGCAGAATCCTTGATCTGTTGATCGATACCTATGAAAAGCTGGAAAATAAAGTGTGGGCGAACAAGAAAATCTCTTCCCGCTCATAAGGCCGATTTTATAATAGTTTATTTTTTTATTTAAGATTTGATTTATAGCAGGTTAAGATTTGAAGTTTAAGATAATAGAGGGAAGTCTATAAGCAGTATAAGCATGGAGGAGGAGACAAGATGAACAAAAAAAATGATGATTGCCGGCGTGATCGGCATCAGCAGCATTGCGATGGTTACCAGCGGATTTGCCGCCATGGCGAACACATCCGGGTACGACGCTTACAAGGCGGCCGTGAAGCAAACGAAAACGCTGCAAAGCTTGAGCGTCGACGCAAAGGCCGACCTGCAGGACAACGGGAAGCAGCTCGCGGGCGCCGCAGGAAGCGCAAAGGCGGTCTTGGCCGGCGAGGCGGGAAGCGGAACAGTGACTATTGACAGCAACGGCAGCCAGCAAACTTTGAATTTTTTTACCGACAAGACAACCAGACGATCGTGAAAAGCAGCGCAAGCGATGTCTACACTGTAGAGCAGGAGAAGCAGGGCAAGCGTCACAAAGAAGCGAACAAACCCGACCAAATGTCTAAGGAAGTCGAGAACGTCATCGACTCTCTGGTAGGCAACCTGCAGGATCATATCACAGTTGACAACAAAGCGGACGGCACCAAGGAAGTATCCCTTCAACTGTCCGATACGCAGGTTCCCGCAGTAGTCAATGCGGTAGGAGCACTTATGGTCAAGAAAGCCGCCGAAGAGGAAAAGAAACACGCTCAGGGCACGCAAGAGCAGCAGGACCCCGCCGAAGGGTTCATGCTCCAGAATATGAAGCCTAATCTTCCAAAGCTGACTCAAGACATCAAGATTAAAGCTGTAAATGTAAAAGCCGATATCGACGCTTCCAATTACATCAAGCATCAAGAGGCGCATATTACCGTGACCGGCAAGGACAGCGCGGGGGCGGACCATGAAGTGGTACTCAATCTCCAGGCTGATCTGTCTGGCCTTAACAGCACGACTCCCGACAAAGTGGATTTGACAGGGAAGAATGTAAAGACTGTCCAGCACGGCCATGACGGCGAGCGCAAAGGACAAGGAAAACAGCAATAAAAGTTCCGGCACATTTGCAGGTAGAGCGGAATCCGTGCTCTATCTGCATCTGTATTTACAGGGGGCCCTAAGTATGGAGAAAATCATAGAAATCAATGGAGTTTCCAAAAAAATATAAAAAATGAACGTGGAATTTCGGATATCAGCTTCGACGTTTGCCGGGGCGATGTCTTCGGCTTGTTCGGGCCTAACGGGGCGGGCAAGACGACACTGCTCAAAATCATCACCGGCTTGTCGAGAGCGGGTAAAGGCTCCGTGCGTTTGTTCGGCCACGGGATTGACACCGAATACGAGAAAGCGATGGAGCGGGTAGGCTGCATCATAGAGACGGCGGAATGCTACGAATATTTAAGCGCATACCATAATTTGAAGCTCGCCGCTTCCTTTTACCCGCAGGTCACGGAAAAGCGCATTGAAGAAGCGCTCGAGCTTGTAGGTCTGCTCACCTACCGCAAGGAAATGGCGAAGCAGTTCTCCTCCGGGATGAAACAAAGACTGGCGCTTGCCGGGGCTCTGCTATCCAATCCCGAGCTGGTCATCCGTGACGAACCCACGACAGGGCTGGACATTGAAGGCATGGTCGATTTCCGGAGGCTTATCGGGCAGCTGGCCGCGGAGCGGGAAATCACTTTTCTTATTTCCAGCCATATGATCAATGAAATGGAACTGATGTGCAACCGCATCGGTATTATATATAACGGCAAGCTCATCTCACAGGGGCTTGCCCGCGAACTGCTAGCGGGACAAACTTCGCTTGAGCAGTATTATATTGACCGGATTCAGCAGGCCAGAGGAGGTCACGGATATGAATAGCTTGAGCGCGGGCATCAAAAAACGAACTGATCAAACTGTATTTCCATAAAAAAAATATCAGCGATATTTATCTTTTCCGCTTTGGTCCCAGCCGCAGCCGCCCTGCTGATCAGCAAGCTGCAGAGCCTGCTGGGAATCATCGCTCTTAATGAAGCTTTTCCCGTACAGGTCCTGAGCCTGTTCACCTTTTTTTTGCTGCCGCTGTTCATTTTCCTGATTTCGGCGGATTTATTTCCGGAGGAGCTGGCTGCCGGCACTCTCAAAATCACACTGCTCCGTCCCATCACGCGGTTCCGCGTCTTTCTGTCCAAAACGGCGGTCCTTGGTATCTGTATTGCCGCGCTTCTCCTGGTGATTGGGATCTCATCTGCGGTCGCTGATCTTTTTATCGGCTCCGGCGCCGGTTTGGGTATCCTGTCTGGCGTAAAAGCGTATGTAGCCGCTTTTATACCCATGATGGCGCTCGGTATCGCTTCCGTGTTCGTGGCTCAATTTTTCAAGGGGACGAGCGGGGCTATCGTTTTCTCCATCCTTCTGTATGCCGCGGCCAAACTTCTTCCATTATTCTTCCATTCTGCCTCCGCTTTTTTCCATTGCGGCCTATACGGACTGGCATACCTTGTGGCTCGGCGGCCAGGCGGCGTCAGGTAAGCTTGCGAGCACCTTCCTGTTCCTTGTTTCCAGCTCTGTCTTGCTGTTCACCGGCGGGTATTATATGTTTGACAGAAAAGAACTGTGACAGGTGATGCCCGATGTCGATAAGACTTAGACTCATTCTCAGCTATGCGGCGATGCTGATCGTTCCGCTGGTTCTGTTTATGCTGGCCGCGCTTCTGCTGGTTCTTGTTTATAAGGGGGATTTGCAGAATATCCGCAATATTTATATCGCTAATAACTATAATGCCTCCTTATTTACAGACCACGAAGATAGAGGCTTGCGCAGGGAACTGAAGCGGACGCTGGAAAAAAAATCCTGACGCTTTCACGGACGTCTCCTACTTATCCGAGATAGACACTGAGCTTAAAAAAACTCGCATATTGGGGTGGCAGTCAAGAAAAAACGGCCGCTTTACCTATATTTCTAACCCCGTGAATCAACCCGATATTATGAATGAGCTCCCTTCTGTCCAGAAGGCGGGCCTGCATGATGACGGATACACCAAACGGATCGGCGGTAAATTTTATTCGTTCGAGCATTATGAAATGCATTATTCCGACAAAAGCCCGGGCGATTTATACATGGTGGGCGAGACGAATCCGCTGACGAACTTTGCCAGAAGGTTTTTTTCCGCTGCTGTTCTTCTCTCTGCTGGTCATTCTGGTCGTCACCAACTCGGTGCTCACCTACCTGGTGTCTAGGAGCATTATCAGGCCGCTGAACAGATTGAAAAAGGCAGCGGAGGAAATCAAAGAAGGCAATCTAGATTTTAGCGTCGAATCCGCGTCCCGTGACGAAATCGGCCAGCTCAGCAACGCTTTTGAAGAGATGAGACATCAGCTTAAGGTGTCTATCGAGCGGCAGCTCAGGTTTGAGGAAAACCGCAAGGAACTGATCTCCAACATCTCCCACGATTTGAAAACGCCGATCACGGCAATTAAGGGGTATGTGGAAGGAATCCAGGACGGAGTCGCGGACACGCCGGATAAAATGGACAAGTACGTCAGGACGATTTACGCAAAGGCGGACAGTATGGACCACATGATCGACGAGCTTTTTTTCTCTATTCCAAGCTGGACCTGAAGCATCTTCCGTTTAATTTCGAGAGTGTCGATATCGGCGCTTATCTGCAGGACTGCATCGACGAACTTTCCTTTGACCTGGAGAAAAAGGGTGTCCGGCTGCATACCGGCATTTCGGCAGTCCAAGCTGCTTGGTTACGGCGGACAGGGAAAAGCTAAAGCGCGTCATCTTGAATATTATCAACAACAGCGTTAAATTTATGGATAAGGCCGAACCCGAAATCAGTATAGACGCCAAGGAAACGGAATCCGTGGTCAGTATCTCAGTTGCAGATAACGGGCAGGGGATTCATCCCGAAGCGCTGTCGTCCATTTTTTGACAGGTTCTACAGGGCGGAGCTATCGCGTAATACGGAGACGGGAGGCACCGGCTGGGACTCGCGATCGCCGAGCAGATTATTGAAGGGCACGGCGGGAAGATCTGGGCGGAGAGCGCTTTGGGGATGGGGACGACGGTCACTTTTACGCTAAGAAAAAAAGGGCGGATAAAGCTGGTGAAATCGCATGAATAAAATATTGATCATAGAAGACGAAGTCAGCATCGCCGAGCTGGAACGGGATTATCTTGTGATGCACGGGTACCAGGCGGATATTGAGGGAAGCGGGCAACAAGGGCTGGCAAAAGGGCTGTCGGGCGAGTATGACTTGATTATTCTCGATTTGATGCTGCCCAAAGTGGACGGGTTTGAGATCTGCAGGCAAATCCGCGAGCAGCGGGATATTCCGATTCTTATGGTTTCGGCTCGTAAGGACGATATCGATAAAATCCGAGGCCTCGGGCTCGGGGCGGACGATTATATTACGAAGCCTTTCAGTTTGGGCGAGCTGGTGGCGAGGGTGAAGGCGCATCTTTCCCGGTATGAGCGTCTGATGGGCAGCAAACAGCATAAAAAATCAGGAGGTCCGGATCCGCGGGCTGGTTGTTGATTTGGACTCCCATAGAGTGTTTGTGCGCGGCAGGGAAGTCAATCTGACGAACAGGGAATTTGAGCTGCTGGCTTTTCTGGCCGTGAACCCGAACCGGGTGTTCAGCAAGGAGCAGCTGTTCGAGAGAGTGTGGGGGCTCGATTCCCTGGGGGAGATCCCTACGGTGACCGTGCATATCCGCAAGCTGCGGGAAAAGATCGAGCTGGACCCCTCCAACTCCGAATACATAGAGACCATTTGGGGAGCCGGGTATCGGTTTAAGGTCTAGCTTGGGGTATTTTGAAGTGGGCGAGCTTATTTAAAGTGGTCGAAAGGGAGTTGAACTAATGGATCACACGTGATGCTTGGTTACTCTGCAGCCATCTGCACGGTATGGGCAAGGCACCCGCTTTTGTGCAAAGCACCGGATATGATCGGCGTGGCAAAACTCGGGCTAATCTGACGCGGCAGCGCTCGTGCGGCATAGTATGGCACCCACTCTAGCGCAAAGCGCCGGATAAGATCGAAGTGGCAAAACTCCGACTAATTTGTCCCCGGTTGCGTTCGTGCGACATAGTACGGCACCCACTTGAGCACAAAGCGCCCGGCATTAGCGAACTGGAAAAAACTCCGGTTAATCTTTCCCGGATGAGCTCTGAAGACTCCT
Source organism: Paenibacillus sp. JCM 18996 (assembly GCA_001313085.1). The sequence continues at coordinate 143,944 of BBFE01000004.1, forward strand.
TTTGCTGGAAAACCTCCCGTTAATGTTGTAGAAAATGTCTCCTGCATGGTCAACATGCCGAATTAAAGGCAGAAAATCCCGTTAAATCCTGTCCATACCTCTAAGAAAGCTGATTAGATGAAGCTTTTCCTGTTACTTGATGCGTAACCGTATCCATTTCAACATATAGTTCAAGTGCGGCGTGCGAGGGGGTTGATTATTTGGGTCTGTTGTCGGGTTGCGCTCATGGGTACCTCCCTTTGACCGAGCTTCCCAAGGATTGGTTCCTTGTTCCAGCGGTCCGAAGTTCCAACCAGGTAGATACGACCCGAATGTAAATTATAATATGCTGCGGATCATCGAGGATCAGGATAAGTCCGATGCCGAGGATATTTGTCAGGAAGTACTTATCAAGGCATTGCAGCGGGCCAGAACTGGAGTTCTGCAGGAAAAAGCATGGCTAATGCGAATTGCAGTCAACCTGTGCAAAAAATCATCTGGGACGGAAAACGAGAGGCACGCACAAAGAAATCCGGTCATTCCTTCTTTTGGGAACAGTTCATGACCAACGTATCGAAGAACTTGTGGAGCGCAAGGAACTTTCCGATGAACTAGGCAAAATGTTCGGTAAACTTCCGGTGAGCCTTTGATAATATATGATTTGGCAGTTAATTGGTGGATAGCTGGCCGAACGAGGCATCTGGTATAAGCGTTGTATTTGAAAACAGAACCCCCCACCCTTTGATACGAT